>CALEZT010000275.1 GCA_937927975.1 uncultured Phycisphaerales bacterium | reverse complement strand
GTTCCCTTCGTGAGCCAGATCCTTCGCTGTCGCTCAGGATGACAGAATGAGCCTAATCCCCCGCGAAACGCAGTCGCACGCTCTCGGAGTCTATCGAGCTTTCCCGATGGACGACCCTCTGTCGGCGTGATAGAATCCGCCCGTATGTGCAGGAGAAAAATCGATACTTTCTTTCGGAGGTGCATACGGATGGCACGAAACTTGATGTCCCTGGCGGTTCTGGCGATTCTGTTGGGCGGCTGCATCAGCGTCCATGAGACCCAGCGGGTCTGCGATCAGCCCGTGGGCACGACGTGTCCGGCAACCGTCGGGGCGAGCAGACCCGCCCGGGTGCTGCGGCATGTCGTGTTGTTCCAGTTCAACGAGGGAACCAGCGCCGCGGAGATCCGCAAAGTCGAGAACGCCTTCAACGCGCTGCCCAGCAAGATCTCGCAGATCTACGCGTTCGAGTGGGGCACCGATGTCAGCACGGAGAACCTGCATAAGGGGTTCACGCATTGCTTCGTGGCGAGCTTCCTGAGCGAGGCCGACCGGGACACGTACGCCACGCACCCGGCCCACGTCGAGTTCGCCGGCTCGCTCAAGCCGGTCCTGGGCGACGTGATGGTCGTCGACTACTGGGCGGACTGACCCGATGCGGATCATTGCCGGCGCCAGGCGAGGAATGAAGCTGTTGATCCCGGACACCCGGGAAACCCGCCCGATCACCGACCGGGTCAAGGAGTCCCTGTTCATGGTCCTCCAGAACTACGATCTGCTGGCGGGCGCGAGGGTCGCGGACCTGTTCTGTGGGGTGGGCTCGCTGGGCCTGGAGGCGATCAGCCGCGGGGCGGCCTTTGCGACCTTTGTCGAGAAGAGCCCTGAGATTGCCGATGTCCTGGAGAAGAATATCGCGAAGGCCGCATTCGAGACGCAGTCTCGCGTGGTGCGGGCCAGCGCGTTCAGCGTCGGAGCGCCGCTCGGGCCGGGAGGCGAGCGGCACGATCTGGTCTTTCTCGATCCGCCCTATGCGATGACGCGGGAGGTGGGACCGGGCTCGTCGCTGGCTGATCTGCTGCGAATCCTCCAGAGCCAGGTGGTCCCTCGTGGCGTCGTGGTCATTCGGACCGAGCGGGACAACCAGCCTCTGGACGAGTATGGTTCTTTCCACGCAGTGGATCGAAGGGACTGGGGCACGATGTCCGTCGTTCTGCTGCAGGCGGCCAGTGATGAGCAACAAGCAAGCGGCGATTGAAGTCATTGAGCGACTGCAAGAGCACGGCTTCCAGGCTTTGCTGGCGGGCGGCTGCGTTCGAGACATGCTGTTGGGCCGGCCGGCCAAGGATTACGACGTCGCGACGAACGCCCAGCCGGCGGACGTGATGAGGTTGTTCTCTCGCACGCTCAAGGTCGGCGCCAAGTTCGGCGTGGTCATCGTCCTGATCCGCAAGCAGCAGGTGGAGGTCGCGACGTTCCGGTCGGAGGCCGGGTACGAGGACGGGCGCCATCCCACGGAGGTCCGATTCACCACGCCCGCCGAGGACGCCGGTCGTCGCGATTTCACGATCAACGGCATGTTCTACGATCCGCTGGCAGAGCAGGTCATCGACTACGTCGAGGGCCAGGCCGATCTCGCCAGACGGGTCCTCCGCACGATCGGCAGTCCCGAGGAACGCTTCGGCGAGGACTACCTTCGAATGCTTCGTGCGGTGCGGTTCTCGACTCGACTGGAGTTCGCCATCGAGCCTGAGACCTACGCAGCCATCGGCCGCAACGCGGCCAGGATCGCGCGGATCAGCGGCGAGCGGATCGCGGTGGAGTTGGAGGGAATCCTGGTCCACCCGAACCGCGCCCGAGGAGCGGCCATGCTGTTCGAGACGGGCCTGGCCCAGGTGATCTTCCCAGGGTTCGATGGCGAACAGGCCCGTCAGGCGATCGCGGTCCTGGGTCGGCTGAGAAAGACCGTGGGGTTCCCGCTGTCGCTGGCGGCCTTGTTCTCGGGGTGTCCTGTTTCGTTTGCCGCGGAGCGTTGCGAGATCCTCAAGCTCAGCAACAAGCAAGTACGCCACCTGGAGTTTCTGCTCGCCCACCGGGGCGACCTGCTCGATCCCGCCATGTCCCTGGCCCAGCTCAAGAGACTCCTGGCGGAACCATACTTTGGGGACCTCTACGAGTTGGAGCGGGCGATTCAGAAAGCCGCCGGTTCCAGGCGGGACCTGGCCCAACTGGGCAGACTCCGCCGATGGGTTCGCGACCTCGGCGACGTCGACGTCAAACCCAAGCCGATCCTGAACGGCCACGATCTGATGCGGCTCGGCGCTGTGGCAGGACCGAGTCTCGGCCAGTTGGCACAGGAACTGTACACCGCTCAACTCGAAGGCGACGTGGCGGATCGCGAGCAGGCCGAACGATGGGTCGCAGACTGGCTTGCACGGCATCGCGCTGCGCAGTGATCCGCTCACTTACGTAGGGACTGCAGGAATCCTCACCCGCGAGCCGCACTGGGGACACTTGCCGATCCTGCCTGCGTATTGGGCAGGCGCCTTGATCTTCCTGCCGCAGGTGCACGCGAATCGAATCGAAAGGTCGCGGCGGGGCTGCATGCGCGCGGGTTCCGGGGCCGGACCGAAGAAATCGCTCTTGTGGGGAATCACCACGTGCTGTCCGCAGGCGGCGCAGCGGATGGTCCTGCCTGCGTACTGACGCGGCACGGTGACGTCTTTGCCGCACGCGCAGACGGTGCGAATGGCTTCGTTTGCGCGCGGAGCGGCTCGCGAGGCGGTCGGCTTGACCTCCGGCAAAGGGATCGGTTTGAGGGCCGGCGGCTTCGGGGGCGGGCCTTCCTCGGGTTTGACGCCAGGCAGGCCGGGATGCATGTAGATGTCGTCCAAAGGGCTTGGTTGTTCTGGATTCCTCCATCGGCGCCATGCCTGGAGCAGCGATTCCTCATATCGTTCCATGGTGATCCAACCTTTGTAGCACATCAGCATGGCGATGCCGAATCCCGAGGCGAATCCGCCGAGGTGCGCGAAATAGGCGACACGAGCGCCGCCGCCGCCCATGGCGCCGAAGATATCCCAGGCGAGCCACAGGAGGATCATCCAGATGCTGCTGACCGCGAAGGTCCGCACGTAGGGCAGGAAGAACCAGAATGCGAGCAGGCACGAGATTTCGTTCTCGTAGAACAGCACCAGGTACATGCCCACGACGCCGTTGATCGCGCCGCTGGCTCCGACGGCGTTGCCGCCGGAGAACAGCACGTGGGCGGCGCCGGAGGTCGCGCCCAGGAGGATATACAGCAGGAGGTATCGAAAGTTGCCGATCTTGGCGCAAACTGCGTTGCCGAAGAGCCACAGGAACAGCATGTTCCCGAGCAGATGGAGGATGCCGGCGTGCAGCCACATGTGCCCAAGGAGTCCCTTGAGTCCCCAGCCGGTCAGCATCAGAGAGTTGGTCATCCCGATCGTTCCGAAATCGGGCAGCAACCTCGACAGGCCGAGGATCGGCAGGTTCTCCTCGCCATAGATCCTGGCCAAATCCGGCACCTGCAGCGCGAAGACGCAGACCGTCGCCAGGATGATCAGCCAGTTCACCACCGGCCATCGCTCCTGGGGGACATCCACTTCGTACGGCACCAGAATGAACATCGTCCATCGTCCTCTCGAAACCACGCATCTGCGATCAAGAGCATTCTACCCAGGAAGCCCCCGAAGTGCACGTGTCGGGACGGTCTTCTTGCGGGATAGACGCATTGCGGTGCGGATTCTTCAGTTTTTGTGTGTCTTGTGGAGGATTCTGCCGGTCGGATCGAGGAGCAGGGCAGGATATCTTTGGTGTTGGTCGGGTATTGTGCTAAAATGACAAGAGTGATGGTTTCACGGATTCTGTCGTCGCGGCGGCCGCATTCTCGTATTGGTGTTGGAGTGAGGAAAAGCAATGGAGTCCAGAGGGTTTCGAGGTTCTCTCCTGTCGGCATTCCTCTTCGGGTGTCTATGCCTTCTTCAAGGGAACTCGTGTCCGGCGGCGGATGTCCCGATCGTCATCAACGAGCTGATGGCCTCGAACCTCTCGTTCGTCGCGGACCCGCAGGGCCAGTACGACGACTGGATCGAACTGTACAACGCAGGGGATTCGCCTGTGGACGTGGGGGGCTTCTATCTGACGGATAACGTCTCCGAGCCGCGCAAGTGGCGGATCCCGATGGGCGATCCCGCTGTGACCACGATCCCGGCCAAAGGGTTTCTGGTGATCTGGGCCGATGGCGACACGACAGACCCGGGTTTGCACGCGAGCTTCAGCCTCAGCGCCCAGGGGGATGAGGTCGTACTGTTCCATTCCGATGGCGTCACGCGGCTGGATCGCGTCGTGTTCGGCCCGCAGGCCCAGAACGTCTCCTACGGCCGCCATCCGGACGGCGTGGGCGAGTGGAAACTCCTGGTCCTGCCCACGCCGGGGGAGGCCAATCTGGGCGTCTCCGCCGGCGTCGTCGCGGACGTGCAGTTCTCGCATTCACGCGGCTTCCATACCAACGGATTCACCCTGGAACTGACGACCGCCACGGAAGGGGCCACGATCTACTATTCGCTCGACGGTCGCGATCCGCTCGTCCCGGGCGCTCGGGGCATGTCGGGAACGAAGTACACCGACCCGATCCCGATCACGCGGACGACGGTCGTTCGAGCGGGCGCCGTCAAGACAGCCTGGCTCTCCTCCCAGACGTCGGCGCACAGCTACATCTTTTTGGATCAGGTCATTCGCCAGTCCGCGCAGCCGGAGGGCTTCCCCGCCACTTGGGGCGGCCGGTCGGCGGATTACGCCATGGACTCCCGCGTCGTGGACGATCCGGCGTATCGCGACGAGATCCGCGACAACCTCAAGTCCACCCCATCGATCTCCATTGCTGTCGCCAACTCCGACTTTTTCGAAGGCACCGGAATCTACGCCAACCCCATGATGAGCGGGCTCCAGTCGGAGCGTCCGGCGTCCATCGAGTGGATCGATCCGAATACCGGCGAGAGCTTCTGCATCAACGCCGGGATTCGCATTCACGGCGGGCCCTACAGTCGCAACGGCAATCCGAAGAACGCGTTTCGCCTGAACTTCCGGGCCGAGTACGGCCGGTCCCGTCTGGAGTTTCCGCTCTTTCCCGACAGCGACGTCCAGTCGTTCGACACGCTGGCCCTGCGGTCGATCTGGAACTACTCCTGGACCGGCGACAGCGGCATGGGCGGGGCACGGAACGCCGACTATCTGCGGGACGCCTTCGCGAGGGACACCGTGCGGGACATGGGACGCCTGGCCCCTCACGGCAGGTCCGTTCAGGTCTACATCAACGGCCTGTACTGGGGCATGTACATCGCGACCGAGCGCCCGACGGAGGATTTTGCCGCCGACCACCTGGGCGGGAAGGAGAAGGACTACGACATTCTGGAGGCCCCCAGCGGCACCGGGAGCAGCACCACGATGGACGTCGTCGCCGGCGGCCCGTCCGGTCCGAACGCCTGGAACGCTCTGTTCGCCCTGGCGGGCGGAAACCTGTCCTCCTCCCAGGCCTATCGGGACATTCAGTCTTACATCGACGTGCCCACGATGATCGACTACATGCTGATGATCTACTATGTGGGAAGTCGGGATGCGCCGGTCTTTCTGGGGGATTCCCGCACGCCTCGCAACTTCTACGCGATCCGGACGCGGGAACCCGCCGGTCCTTTCATCATCATCCCCTGGGACACCGAGTGGGCCCTGGAGTATCCCACCGACAATCGCGTGAACGTGGTCGGGGTGTGGAATCCCCATTACCTGATGGATCGCCTCGCGGCCAACGCCGATTTCCGCATGCTCCTGGCCGATCGCATCTATCGGCACTTCTACAACGATGGGGTCCTGACCCGCCAGAAGACGACCGAACGTTACCTGGCTCGCGCCGACGAGATGGCCGGCGCGATCGTGGGCGAATCCGCCCGCTGGGGCGACGTGAAGCGACCCTCTCAGCCGTACACCCGCCAGGATTGGGAGACCGAGGTGAATCGGCTCGTGACGGGGTACTTCTCGGGCCGGACCGAAACCGTCCTGGGCCAGTTGAGGTCCCGCGGCTGGTATCCCTCGGTCGAAGCGCCGGTCTTCCAGATCAATGGCAAAGACCAGCACGGCGGGGCGACGCCTTCGCAGGCTTCGCTGGGCATGACCAAGTCCTCGCCCGCCGGCACGATCTGGTACACCCTCGACGGCTCCGATCCCCGCGTTCCCGGCGTCGCGGCCGTCAGCGACGATCTGACGCTCGTGGCGGAGAACGCCGCGAAGAAAGTGCTGATCCCGACGGCGCCCGTGGACGACGCCTGGCGGGGCGCGGCCGAGTTCGACGACTCCGCCTGGATCAGCGGTTCCGGCGGCGTCGGGTACGAACGCAGCACCGGATACGAGCGGTTCTTCACGATCGATGTCCAGGCTGCCATGTATGGCAAGAACGGCAGTTGCCTGATCCGGATTCCGTTCGACGTCGCGGCGGGGGACCTGGGCAAGATCACGAATCTGATTCTCGCTGCCCGGTACGACGACGGCTTCGTGGCGTATCTCAATGGTTCCGAGGTTGCGCGCAGGAACGCGACGGGAGAGCCAGCCTGGAACTCGCGTGCCGCCGCGGCTCACTCGGATCTCGACGCGATCGAGTTCGAGGCGATTTCGATGATCGAGCATGTGGACAAGCTGAAGGCCGGTCGCAACATTCTGGCTATCCACGCGTTGAATGATTCGACCACGAGTTCCGACTTCCTGATCTCGGTTGTGTTGACGGCCGGCCAAGGCGCCGTCGGCACGCCCAGCGGAGTCTCCGTGACTGCGAAAGCGTACGCGAGCCCTGTGCCGCTGGAGGCCAGTGCACAGGTCAAGGCCCGCGTCCTCAACGGCGCGATCTGGAGCGCCCTGCACGAAGCGGTCTTTGCCGTCGGGCCGGTCGCGCAGAGCCTGCGGATCAGCGAGATCATGTATCATCCCGCCGACACCGGCGATCCCGACGATCCGAACACCGAGTACATCGAATTGACCAACGTCGGGACTGAGACGATCAACCTGAGCCGGGTCCGCTTCACGAAGGGCGTCGATTTCACGTTCCCCAGTGTGCAACTGGCCCCGGGCGCGTACTGCCTGGTGGTCAAGGATCGTTCGGCGTTCGAGAAGCGTTATTCGACAGGCCTGCCGGTGGTCGGCCAGTACGGCGGCAGCCTGAGCAACGCAGGCGAGCGGATCGAACTGCGCGACGCCGCCGGGATGGTCGTTAGCGACTTCCGATTCGAAGACGACTGGTACAAGGCCACCGACGGCGCGGGCTTCTCGTTGACGGTCGTTGACCCGACGACGGTGGATCCGAACGCGCTGGGCGATCCGAGCGTCTGGCGGCCGAGCGATCAGCCCGGCGGCAGCCCCGGCAGCGCGTGACGTTTGAATGTCAATCACAGAGAGTGATCCTATGAGACTGTGGCTGGTTTGTGTGCTTTTCTCCTCGCTGGTTCTCGGGCCCTCCGATCCGACTGGGGCGCAGGACTTGCAGTCGCCCTGGAAACACCAGATCATCGTTCCGGACGAGCCGTTTCAGAGCTGGACCTCGCCTGCGTACGTCAAGTTCACGATCATCCTTCAGGAAGGCTACGATCCCAACCTGATCTACTACCAGGATTCCTCGCGGTACGAGTACCATTTCGAGTTCGCGTTGGAGAATCTGGAGCCATTCGTCGGCATGAGCCTGGAGGAGTTCGACGAGGTCACACTCTTCGCGGCCGGTCAGCAGGCGGCGCTGGGGGCAGTCATCGTGCCGCCTTGGAGCGACCCGCCCATCCAGGAATACGGAATCCAACTGGCCCGTACCGACGCCTACACGCCGGAAGAGACGATTCGTCTGTTCAACCTGATCAAGACCTCGGTGATCGCGGACACGAACGTGAAGGCTTACTATTTTCCGACTTATGAGCAATACCCGATGGTGCAGCAGAACCGCGATTGGCTCCAGGCTCAGGGTGTGCCTGTCGGTTCGACCGCCCAGTGGACCCAGGGCAATGCGAGCTACTCGCAGGGGTGGGCCCTCGGCGCGCTCAAGTTCATCCCAGGCAGCCAGATCCAGGAGGCGTACACCGCAGGCGGTCTCGCATGCGACGACATTCTCCTGACCGACGGCGTGCCGGCGGAGGTTCCCTCCTTGGCGGGGATCGTGACGCTGGCGGCCTCGACGCCCAACTCGCATGTGGCCATTCTCGCCCGGTCGCAGGGGGTGCCGTTCGTGCATCTGGCGCGTGAGAGCGACGCTTCACTCGCCAAATCGCTCGTCGGCAAGAGGGTGTATCTGGCTGTGACGCAGGCCGAGTTCGCACAGACCTGTGAGGTGAAGCTGTACGACGTTGAATCGCTGAGCGAGGCGGAGCGGGCCTCGCTGTTGTCGTTGAAGAAAGGAACGCCCTTGGTGATCCGGCCGATGGCTTCGCCAGGCAGGCTCTGGTCGGACACGAATGATCTGCGTCCGGCGGACATCCGTTTCTTCGGCGGCAAGGCCTCGAATTTCGGCGTCCTGCGCCGGGCTTTTCCCGAGGACTCGCCTCGGGCAATGGCGTTTTCTTTCGATTTGTGGAACGCGTTCCTGGATCAGGGTCTTGCGACCCAAGGCGGGACGCTTCGGGAACTGATCCAGGGGCGTCTTGCGGAGTACTCGGGTTTTCCTCCCACCGATCTGAAGGCCCTCTCGGCGGACCTGGCCTCGATTCGCGATCTGTTCAAAGACGCTCAGGCGACTCATTTCGGCCAGGAGGGCGTCGCGGTTCTGAACGCCTTGCGGGAATTCGGATTCGACCCAGGCCGCAACATTCGGTTCCGCAGCTCGACGAACGTCGAGGACAGCGATCAGTTCACCGGCGCTGGTTTGTACGACAGCTACAGCGGCTGCCTGGCCGATGACCTGGACGATGACGACGAGGGCCCTTGTGATTGCGACTCCGCGGAGAAGAAGGAGCGGAGCGCGCTGCGGGCCATTCGCAAGGTGTTCGCCAGCTTCTACAACGACAACGCCTTTCTGGAGCG
This sequence comes from uncultured Phycisphaerales bacterium, assembly GCA_937927975.1. Classification (GTDB taxonomy): domain Bacteria; phylum Planctomycetota; class Phycisphaerae; order Sedimentisphaerales; family Anaerobacaceae; genus PLanc-01. The sequence goes on along the minus strand of CALEZT010000275.1, from coordinate 33,781 downwards.
GCTCAAGCACGGCGTGAACGAGGCCGAAGTCGGCATGGCGCTGCTCGTACACCATTCGTTCCCCGACGAGATCGAACTGGCCAACGGGGTCGCCACGCTGGAGCGGTCGCGCGATTCGAGCTGGTCGGCCAGCATCGTCTCTCAAAAGGGGGCGGTGTCTGTGACCAATCCGCCGACGGATGCAACCCCGGAGGAGGTTCAGGTCGAAGTATGGGGTTCCACGCCGTGGCTGCAAGTCATTTGGCGTTCGAGTCTCGTGTCGCTGCGCGAGGATACGGTGCTCGAGTGGGAGGCCGAGTACATCGAACTGCACGGGCTGCTGACCGCCGCGGCGGAGCAGTACTGTGCCGAGACGCAGAAGGATGGCATCGTCCTGGACTTCGAGTTCAAGAAGGTCGCCCCTGAGGGCAGGCTCGTCGTGAAACAGATTCGCGAGATTCCGCAGGCTGCCGGCGAGGGGCACGCGACGCCGTTTCTGCTGGGCGAGCCCAAGACCTACTGGACGCTCCAGGGCCGCGGCGGCAACGTCTTTACCAATCATCGGCTCAAGTCCCGCTGGACGCTCACGCCGAAGAGCATCTGGCTCAGCGATGAGAGCCTGGGTCAGTGCCTCTACAGTGAGACGACGATCGAGTATGTCGCCGACGGCGAGGTCCGCAGAGTGATCGCTGAATTGCCGAGTCTGACGGACGCTTCGCATATGTACGAGCCTCGCGAATCGGAATACGGCGCGTGGACCGTCGCGGACATGTGGCGGTTCTCCGACCTGTCCAACCCGCGGAGCTATCGGCTCAGCGCGATGGCGATGTTCGATTCGCTCGTGCCCGATCCGATTGTCACGCTGGACGACCTCCGCATCGACATCGAAGTCGCATGCGATGAGCCGGTCTGCGTCGATCTGAATGCTGTCCTCACGGGGGAACCCGAGAGCTTGATGCTGTACCAGCCGTGGCAGCCTGCGCCTCAAGATCAGATCGAGGAGTGCGCCCTGGACGATCCGAACACTGGCGTCTCGGTCTCCGTGCGGTTCTACAGCCGTTGGAGCTGGGACTGGAGGACGCCCACCTCCGTTCAGTTCGAGAGTACGCGGATCGAGGGGCTGACGACCGAGCCCATCGTTCTGACCGGCTACTTCTCCCAGAGCGTTGGCGGCGGGGCGCACCTGTGCCCGAAGAACTTCCTCTTCGAGCCTGGCCTGGAGCCTGGAATCTCCCCGCGAACCCTCGATGAGCTTCGAGCCCGCAACGTTCGACTGATCTACTTCACCACCGGCGCCCGCGAATGCCGGCCCACCGAGAAGGAGGACACGCCTCCCATGATCCGCCTACTTGGCTTCGACGAACCTATCGAGTGACGTCTTGTTTGTAGTGACGCCGTAAGGCGTTATCTTCTCTTCTCAAGCCTGGAAGAGATATGCCCTTGCGGGCACACTACGGGTGCGACCCACCCCCATTTCACAGGGTCTGACTGGTTCTTCTGGCGCCGGGCCGGTCTCTTCGGCTGGACAGAGTAAGGAACGGACCGATCCGGAATCCGCCGCTTCACGGCGGGAGTTTTTCGCATTGAGGCCACCAGCAGTAGGGGTGCTGCGTACGCTTTGGAGGGGAGCGATTCGTTTCCATACCAAGCTGGAGGCCCAATGCGGCAAACTCCCCAGGCAGGTCCGCTTCGGACCTGCATTCAACCGTGTGGAGTGGGACCTCTCTCATTTCTTTGGGGGGCCGGTCTGCCGGAGAATCGGGGCGCACCCATTCCATCGCGACTCCACACAAGAGGTAGCCTCCGCGTCTCCGTTTTGCTAAGATAACCACCGACTCTTGTTAAGGAGATGCTCGTGATGCGACGGTGTCGAGTGATTGTGGGGCTGCTGGTGCTTTTTGTCCTCGCCAATGCAGCGTTGGCGCAGGCGGGTGATTTCATCGTGGGCGCCTGCACGCACTTCAGCCAGGGCAAGGGATTGCTCGAACGGAACATCGAGAGCCTCAAGCAGGCGGGCATCGCGTCCATCCGCGATGAAGTGGGCTGGGGCGCGATCGAGCGGGAGAAGGGCACGCTGGCGATGCCGGCGCAGTACGACGCCTATGTTCGCAAGGCAGCCTTAGAAGGGCTCAACGTGCTGCTGATCCTCGATTACGCGAACCCGTTCTACGACGACGGCGACCGGCCCCGTTCCCCTGAGGCGATCGAGGGGTTCTGCCGGTATGCGGAATTCGTCGTACGGCACTTCGGCAAGGACGTGCGTCTGTACGAAGTCTGGAACGAGTGGGACATCGGCATCGGCCTGCCGAAGAAGTACGACAAGGGCGGCTCGGCCGAGGACTACGTCAAGCTGCTCAAAGCTGTGTATCCGCGGATCAAGGCGGCCGATCCCGGCGTGACGGTCATCGCCGGAGCATCGACCAGCGGGGCGGTCAAGCGGGGCTGGCTCGAAGAGGTGGTCAAGCTCGGGGCCCTCGACTCGTGCGACGCCATCTCGATCCACAGCTACAACTACAACGACAAGTCCCCCGATCGCGGGCCGGAGGCGTGCTCGGCCTGGATGACCGGCGTGCAAGCCATGCTCCGGCGGTACAACGATGGCAAGGACGTGTCGTTCTACGTGACCGAGATGGGCTGGCCGACGCACGTGACCAAGGGCGGGACCGACCCGCAGCTCTCCGCCTCGTACCTGGCCCGGCTCTACCTGCTGGCCCGCACGTCGCGGTCCTTCGCGGGCATCTGGTGGTACGACTTCCAGGACGACGGGTGGAACCCGCAGTACAACGAAGACAACTTCGGCCTGGTCCGACCGGACCTGACGCCGAAACCCTCCTATCACGTGCTGGCGGACATCGCGCCGCTGGTCGCGGAGGGCGAATTCGTCGATCGCCTGGACACGAAGGACGAGAACCTCTGGGTCCTGCGCTTCAAAACGGGCGAGGCGGATTGCTGGGCTCTGTGGTCCGCCGACGACAAGGATCGCCAGGTCATTCTGCAGACGGAAGCCCCCGAACGGCCTCTGACGATTCAGCAGACGGGCTCTGACGCTCGCGCGGTGAAATGGGGCTTCCGCGACTGGACGAGCCGACGAAGCGAGCCGGTCGCAAACCAGTTTTCGCTGGTCGTCGGCCCCAGGCCGGTGTTGATCGGCGACGATCTGGTCGGCGTCTCGGTGGCACAGGTTGTTGCCCGATTCCGCGATGTCGCTGAGAAACCCTAGAAGCACGATTGAATGGAGTTCCACGATGCACATCCATGCTGACAGAAGAGCGACGGTCGTCGCCTTGTTGCTTGTGTCTGCCTTCCTGACCGCCCCGGCGGCCGGGCAGGGACGGTTCAAGCTCCGCGAGTTGTATCCCCAGGAAAAGGTCGCGAAGGTCATGATCCCGCTGCAAGAGTGGCGGCCCTGGCCTACCTGGAGCGACCGCAGAGCCTGGGAGAACCTGCCTGAATCGGTTCGCAAGGATCTGATCGCCAATGGCGAGCAGTACCTGAGGCACCAGTGGCCTTCGTTGCCTGCGACGCTGTTCCTGGAGTTTGCGAGAGAGGGCAATCGCAGCCGGTACGAGAAGGTGCACTTCGACCGACGCTACGCGATGACGCATCTGTTGATCGCCGAGTGCGCGGAGGGCGAGGGCCGGTTCCTCGACGATATCGCCAACGGCGTCTGGGCCTTGTGCGAGGAGTCGTTCTGGGGCGTGCCCGCGCACGTGGGGGCTCAGAAGGCGGGTTCGGGCCTGCCCGATTCGTCCGAGCCCATCGTGGACCTCTTCGCCGCCGAGACGGGCGAGAGCCTGGCCTGGACCTATTACCTGCTCGGCGAGCGGCTCGACAAGGTCTCGCCTCTGATCCGAAAGCGCATCCGGCTCGAAATGGACCGGCGGATCCTGACGCCTTGTCTGACACGCGACGATTTCGGCTGGATGGGCTTCGCCGGCGGACGCGTCAATAACTGGAATCCCTGGTGCAACGCCAGTTGGCTCACGTGCACGCTCTTGGTGGAGCCCGACGCGGACCGGCGGATCGCCTCGGTTGCCAAGATCGTTCGCAGCCTGGACCACTTCCTCGACGCCTATGCCGACGATGGCGGCTGCGACGAAGGGCCCGGCTACTGGGGACGGGCAGGGGCCTCGCTCTTCGATTGCCTCGAGCTGCTCCACAGCGCCACGAACGGGGCGATCAACGTCTACGATCGGCCGTTGATTCAGGAGATCGGCCGGTACATCTACCGCGTTCACATCGCAGACGATTACTTCGTGAATTTCGCGGACGCCTCCGGCAAGGCCCATCCGCCTGCGGAACTGGTCCATCGCTACGGCAAGCGGATCGGCGACGACCGGCTCGCGGCGTTCGGGGCTTATCTGAACAGTCGAATTCCCGAGGGATTCGTCGGCGCCAGGAACTACAGCGTCGGGCGGTATCTGGCGGAGGTTCTCCACGCCGTGGAGTTGAAGGCCGCCCACGCGCAGGCGCCGCTGCCCAGAGACGTCTGGCTCGACGGAATTCAGGTGATGACCGCCCGATGCAGGGACGGGATTTCAGATGGCTTCTTCGTCGCGGCCAAGGGCGGTCACAACGCCGAGAGTCACAACCACAACGACGTCGGCAACTTCGTTGTCTACATGAACGGCCGGCCCATCCTGATCGATATCGGCGTCGAGACCTACAGCCGAAAGACGTTCAGCGGTCAGCGGTACGAGATCTGGACGATGCAGTCGGCCTGGCACAACCTGCCGACGATCGACGGCGTGATGCAGAGCCCAGGCGGGCAGTTCGCCGCCCGGGAGGTGAGCTACGAGTCGGACGACGACCACGCCCAATTGAAGCTCGACATCGCCGGCACGTATCCCCGTGAGGCGGGGCTGAAATCGTGGGTTCGCACGGTGCGTCTCAATCGCGGCCGGCACGTCGCGATCACGGAGGAATACACGCTGGCAAAACCCGCGAAAGAGATCACGCTCAGTCTCGTGACGCCCTGCAAAGTCAGCGTGGCGGAGCCCGACCGATTGCTGCTGGAGACCGCCGATGGGGCCGAACCTCCTGTGGCCATGCAAGTAGTCTATGATAGGAGCAAGCTCAAGCCCACGCTGGAGACGGTCCCCGTCGAGGACGGTCGGCTCCGGTCGGTCTGGCCCGAGCGGCTCACCCGCATCCTCCTGAAGGCCGAGAAGCCCGCGATGCAGGACACGTGGACGGTGCGAATCGAGCGGTCACAGAACAAGTGATTCAAAGGTACGAAGGACTGCGGCAGCAACCTCTTCTTGTCATGCTGAACGAAGTGAAGCATCTGGCCTGCGATCGGGAGACATCTTTCGTCCGCTGCTCAGATCCTTCGCTGCCGCTCAGGATGACAAGAGGCCACAGCCACGAGCGTCGACTTGATACGAGTAACTGAATATGCAGCCATTTTCGCTTCTGATCAAGCCCTCCGGTTCCGACTGCAACGTCGATTGCAGCTACTGCTTCTACAAGTCCCGTGCGGCCGAGATTGGCTCCGGCCGACAGCGGATGAGCGATGAGGTACTCGATACGCTCGTGAAGAGTTACCTTGGCCTGCGTTTCCAGATGTCCGGTTTCGCCTGGCAGGGCGGCGAGCCGACGTTGATGGGCCTGGACTTCTTCAAAAGGGCGGTCGAGTTGCAGAAGCGGTACGGCGTCTCCGGCCAGGAAGTCGGCAACTCGATTCAGACCAACGGCCTGCTGCTGGACAACCCCGACTGGTGCCGGTTCCTGGCCGAGAGCAAGTTCCTCGTGGGCGTCAGCATCGACGGGCCTAAGCACCTGCACGATCACTATCGGCTCGACCTCGGCGGCCATGGCACGTGGGATCGGGTCATGGCGTCGATCGCCCGGATGCAGGAGTCCGGAGTCGAGTACAACACGCTGACGCTGGTCAACCGCCTGACGGCCGCGCACGCGGACGAGATCTTCGATTTTCTGATCGGCCTGGGCATTCGATACCTGCAATTCATCCCCTGCGTGGAGGTGAACCCGGAGAGTGGCGAGATCGCGGATTTCTCCGTGACGCCGAAGCAGTACGGCGATTTTCTGTGCCGGCTCTTCGACCGGTGGATGGCGTTCGGGCCCGACAAGCTCAGCATCCGCGACTTCGACTCCATCCTGACCCACTGCATCAGCGGCCGGCACACGATCTGCACCTTCGACCGCCAGTGCAGCCAGTACATCGTCGTCGAGCACCAGGGCGACGTCTTCCCCTGTGATTTCTTCGTCGAGCCCAAGTGGCGTCTGGGCAACATCCTCGAAACGCCGATCGAGCAACTCGCGGCCTGCGCTTCGAAAAAGGCCTTCGCCCGCTGCAAGAGCAATCTGGCGACCAAATGCCTGATCTGCCGGCACCTGGCGGCCTGCCGGGGCGGGTGCATGAAGGACCGTGCCCCCTTCGACCCGGACAATTACGGCCGCGAGAGCTACTTCTGCGAGAGCTACCGCCAGTTCTTCGACTATGCCATGCCCCGGTTCCTCCAGACGGCCGCACAAATCCGCGTGGGGGCACTTGTCAGGCCGACGGAATTGACCTAACATAGTCCGCGATGTGCGATGGCGGGTGTTCGCTTGTTGACCGGAAGGGATGATCCCCGCCGCTTCGCCATGTCACAGGTCGATCCACATCCTCGCAAATGAGATGAAAGGAGCAGGAGTATGACACAGGTTGATCGCAGAGCATTTATCGCCGGCTCGGTGGCCGCTCTGGCCGGGGTCGTTACGACCGGTCGCGCCGCCGAGAGTACGGCGGTCCGTCGCGGCAATCGCATCGCGGTCGCCACGTACTCGTTCTGGCGGTTCAAAGAAGGGCTCAAAATGCCCATCGAGCAGTGCATCGACGAGGCCGCCCGCATGGGCTTCGACGCCGTGGACATTCTGCTTCGCCAGATCGACGGCGAGGAGAACGTGGACAACGCGTACCTGCAGAAGCTCAAGCGCCACGCTCTGATCAATGGTCTGGATCTTTGCTCGCTGTCCACGCACCAGGGGTTTGTCTGGCCCGACGCGGCCGAGCGGCAGAAGAACATCGACAAGACCATCAAGCAGATGGAGGTCGCCTACCAACTCGGCATCCCCATCGTCCGGCTCAACACCGGCCGCTGGAACACGACCAGGAGCTTCGACGAGCTGATGGCCAACCGGGGCATCGAGCCCATCCTGCCGGGTTACACCGAGGAGGACGGGTTCAAGTGGGTGATCGACAGCATCGAGAAGTGCCTGCCGACGGCCGAGAAGTGCGGCGTGATCCTGGGTCTGGAGAACCACTGGGGTCTGGCCCGCACGCCGGAGGGGCTGCTGCGGATCGTCAACGCGATCAACTCGCCGTGGCTGCGGGTCCTGCTCGACACGGGCAACTTCCTCGAAGACCCCTATGATAAGCTGGAGATGTGCGCCCCGCAGACCGTCTTCATGCAGGCCAAGACCTATTACGGCGGCGGCCTCTGGTATACGCTCGATCTCGATTACGACCGGATCGCGAAAATCATGAAGAAGCACAACTACAAAGGCTACGTCTCCCTCGAGTTCGAAGGCAACGAGGACTGGCGAACGGCCGTCCCCAAGGGCCTGGCCCTGCTGCGCAAGGCGTTCGCATAAACCCATTTGGTGAAGGACGATGCAGGCCCCTTTGCGGGCCTGGAAAGATGGACATGAGAGCACTCGTAAAACGCAAGGCCGAGGTCGGCCTCTGGCTTGAGGATGTTCCGGTCCCTGGGATCGGGATCAATGATGTGTTGATCGAGGTCGTCAAGACGTCGATCTGCGGCACGGACGTGCATATCTACAACTGGGACGCATGGTCCCAGAAGACGATCAAGGTGCCCATGACGATCGGGCACGAGTTCGTCGGCCGGATCGTCGAGACCGGCGGCAACGTCCAGGACTTTCACGTGGGCGACCTGGTCAGCGCCGAGGGCCACGTGGTCTGCGGGCGGTGCCGCAACTGCCTGGCCGGCCGGCGGCATTTGTGCAACGCACCGCGGGGGATCGGCGTCAATCGGGACGGCGCGTTCGCCGAGTTCATCTCCGTGCCTGTTACGAACCTCTGGTATTGTGATCCGACGATCCCGACGGACGTTCTGAGCTGCTTCGACCCCCTGGGCAACGCAGCCCACACGGCTCTGAGCTTCAACCTGGTCGGCGAGGACGTCCTGATCACAGGAGCCGGGCCCATCGGCTGCATGGCCGCCGGCATCGCCAGACGCGTGGGCGCCCGACACGTCGTGGTGACCGACCTCAATCCATATCGACTGGAACTGGCTCGCAAGGCGGGTGCGACGCTTACGCTCGATATGCGGACGGAGACCATCGAGGACGCCCAGAAGAAGCTCGGCATGAAAGAGGGCTTCGACGTCGGCATGGAGATGTCGGGCAGTCCGCAGGCCTTGCGCGGGATGATCGCCAATATGGCCCACGGCGGCAAGATCGCGCTGCTGGGCATTCTGCCCCGCACGGAGATCGATTGGGATTTCGTCGTCTTCAACGGCCTGACGATCAAGGGGATCTACGGCCGGGAGATGTACGAGACCTGGTACAAGATGACGATGCTCATTCAGGGTGGCCTGGACATCTCGCCGCTGATCACGCACCGGTTCCATTACACCGAGTTCCAGAAGGGCTTCGACGCGATGCGCTCCGGCAATTCGGGCAAAGTCGTCCTGACCTGGAAAGATGGAGCTTGAATCCAAATCTCGAAATCCGAAGCACGAAATCCGAAACAAATCCGAAGGCTCCAAACTCAAATGACCGAAACGCTGCCGCACGTTCGAAACGCCGTTTTGGATTTCGAGATTCGGTCATTCGTGCTTGTTTCGAATTTCGAAATTCGGATTTCGGATTTCTGACAGCAGACTGACTTGTTGCCTTGAGGATGTGAATATGTTTGGCAATATGCGAGAATACCTGTCTGGTCAACTCGACGAGATTCGCCGGGCCGGCCTGGAGAAACCCGAGCGAGTCATCGTGAGCCCGCAGGGCAGTCGGATCAAGGTCTCGAACGGGCAGTCCGTCGTCAATATGTGCGCCAACAACTACCTGGGTCTGGGCAACCATCCTGAGGTGGTCAAGGCGGCGCGCGACAGCTACGACAAGTGGGGTTTCGGTCTGGGCTCCGTGCGGTTCATCTGCGGGACCCAGCAGATCCACAAGGACCTGGAGGCCGCGGTCACGCGGTTCCTCGGCACCGAGGACACGATCATCTACAGTTCGTGCTTCGACGCCAACGGCGGGCTGTTCGAGACGATCCTCGGGCCCGAGGACGTCATCATCAGCGACCAGTTGAACCACGCCAGCATCATCGACGGCGTCCGTCTGTGCAAGGCCGAGCGTCTGCGGTTCAACAACAGCGACATGGCGGACCTCGAAGAGAAGCTCAAGTCCGCAAGGGCATCGCGATTCCGCCTGATTGCGACCGACGGCGTCTTCTCGATGGATGGCTACGTTGCCAGGCTCGACGACATCTGCGAACTGGCGGACAAGTACGACGCGTTGGTCATGATCGACGACTGCCACGCGGCGGGCGTCATCGGCAAGACGGGCCGGGGCACTCCCGAATATCGCGGCGTCATGGGTCGGGTGGACATCATCACCGGCACCTTCGGCAAGGCCCTGGGCGGCGCCAGCGGCGGCTACACCTCCGGTCGAAAGGAGATCGTCCAGATACTTCGCCAGCGGAGTCGGCCGTACCTGTTCTCGAACACCCTGGCCCCGGCGATCGCCGCCGGCTCGTTGAAGGCCCTGGAACTGCTCGGCCGCTCGACCGAACTGGTGGATCGCCTCCGCTCGAACACGCAGTACTTCCGCGAGCGAATCGCGACGACCGGTCTGACGGTCCTGCCGGGCGATCATCCGATTACGCCGATCATGCTGGGCGACGCGGCCCTGGCCCAGGAGATGGCCCGCCGGATGCTCGAGAAGGGTGTCTACGTCATCGGCTTCTCGTATCCCGTGGTCCCGCAGGGCAAGGCCCGGATTCGGACGCAGGTCTCCGCCGCTCACACCCGCGAGGATCTGGATTTCGCGGTCGAGAAGTTCGACGAGGTCGCCCGAGAGTTGAAACGATGAGCCTGATTGGAGCGATGTTCGCCCGTTTCGGCTTTTCCACAGGGTAGAGGCCTGGTAGAATGTTCGTATGGTCCAGGATGTCGATCTGAACAAGGTGGTTCGCCAGCACCTCGAAATGGAGGGGTTCTTCGCGGGATTTGCGGTCAGGGGAAAACCCCGGTGCGAAGGGTCTTCGTCCTCGGAGTCTGTGGCTTCGGAGCCTGTTGCCGTGAGCGGGTCGTCTTGTGTGGATACCCCGAGAAGTGAGGTACAGATGCCCCGCCGGACTACGCCTGCGGATGTTGTCAAGGAACTGGAAGCGATTGCCGCCGAGGCACGCGAGTGCCGCAAGTGCGGACTGGGCGGGACGCGAACCAACGCCGTGCCCGGCGAGGGCAGTCCGAAGACCCGCATCCTGTTCGTGGGTGAGGCGCCGGGGGCGGATGAAGACGCCCAGGGCCGGCCCTTCGTCGGCAGGGCGGGCCAGCTCCTGGACAAGATCATCGAAGCCTGCGGCCTCAAACGCGAGGACGTCTTCATCGCCAACATCCTCAAGTGCCGCCCGCCGGAGAACCGCGACCCTCGTCCCGATGAGGTCGTCAGTTGCCTGCCATTTCTCCAGAGGCAGATCGAGATCCTGAACCCTGAAGTGATCGTCGCCTTGGGCGCCCACGCGGCCCGGACGCTGCTGAACACCAACCAGGGCATCGGTCAGCTTCGCGGCGAGTTTCAGGAGTACTGCAACGGCATCGGCCGGCCGCCCATCAAGCTGATCGCCACCTACCACCCGGCGTATCTGCTTCGCAGCTACACGCCCGACAACCGCAGGCGAGTCTGGGAGGACATGAAGAAGGTCCTCGTGGAGCTGGGATTGCCCGTGCCGGAACGGGGAAAAGGGGCTTAGGATCTACGATCTGCGATCTTCGATCTGGCGTCTCCGTTGCGAGTCGTCAAAGCTGCCTCAACACCTCTCAGGAACCCCACCTCTGCAAGTATTTCCGATCCACAGCGTTTTTTTGAGTAATGGTGTCGCATCTGGTGCGTCTGGTAACACAGATACTTTGAGTGTTCGTGGCAAGGACGGGAACCTGTCGGGACGGCCGATCGCATCTTGAAAAGACCGTCCTTTTCGGGTATCATACGGTTCTGGCAGGCTATCGGAGGAAGGTCCCCCTTGCCATTCCTGCTTTCACATGGGCACTGGTTCGGAAAGGCGAACGTATGAAAAGGGTCGTGTGGTTGAGCGTTGTGGTGCTGTTTCTCGTGGCCGCTGCCGCCTTCGGGGCGACGCTGAAGGTGCCCAGCGAGTATCCGAGCATCCAGTCGGGCATCGAGGCGGCCGTTGACGGCGATACGGTCCTGGTCGCGCCGGGCGTCTACTACGAGACCATCAACTTCACAGGCAAGGCCATCACCGTCACGAGCACGGACCCCAACGACCGTGGGATCGTCGGCTATACGATCATCAACGCCGACGGCGACGGCAGCGCCGTGACCTTTGAGAATGGCGAGACTTCCGACGCGGTGCTGACGGGCTTCACCATCACCGGCGGCTTCGGCACCCTCAACGACACCATCGAAGGCGACAACGTCTTCTGGGGCGGCGGCATCTACTGCCTGCGAGCCTCGCCGACGATCACCAAGAACGTCATCGCCAGCAACCGCGGCCCGGTCCAACTGGGCAACACGAACGCGGACAGTCGTATCTCCTATGGCGGCGGTATCGCCTGTATCGAAAGCAACGCCACGATCACCCACAATGTCATCCGAAACAACGTCGGCTTCGCCGCCGGCGGCCTGATGCTGTACATCGGTCAGGCCTTCATTGCCAACAACGTCATCTATGACAACTCCGCCTACGTCGCCGGCGGCGTATGCCTCATCGGCGGCACCCTTCTGAACAACACGATCGTCGGCAACAACTGCAACCAAGGCCCCGGCGACGGCATCGGAGGCAACGTCTACGTGATCTTCGAGCCGCAGCTCGGCAACGGCAAGATCGTCAACAACATCATTTGCAACTCCCCCAGCGGGGGCGGCCTGCTCATGAGAGGCGACTGGCAGGGGGCGGTGATCTCCTGCAACGACGTCTGGGGCAACACGCCGGGCAACTATCTCTACATGAATCAGCAGACAGGAGCCTTGGACATCGACGGCACGTACGATCTGACCGGCAAGAACGGCAACATCAGCGCCGATCCGAAGTTCCTTGGTGCAGTCTTCAGCAAGGACTTTCATCTGGTCTTCGAGTCGCCCTGCGTGAACGCAGGAAATCCCCTGTACGCCGCGGCGGCCGGCGCCAAGGACATCGACAATCAGGATCGCGTCTATGCCGCCCGAATCGACATCGGGGCCGACGAGTACGTGGGCTACGTCAAACCCGTCTCTTGGGCCGGGCATGATCAGCACGTCCTGGAGCCGTTGCAGACCGTGACGCTGGACGGCGGCCAAAGCTATTTCTACGATCCCGACGGGGTCAAGACGTTCCGCTGGACCCAGGTCAGTGGCCCCTCGGCGGCCCTGGAGAATGCGGACGCCGAGAGCCCCACCTTCATCCCCGCCGAGTTCGGCCAGTACGTTTTCCAGTTGGTCGTCGCCGACGATCGATATGAAAGCGAGCCGGACTCGGTCCTGATCCTTGTGGCCCCCAACCATGTGCCCGTGGCGAACGCCGGGGGGGATCGGATCTGCGGGGCCTCCTCCAAGGCGACTCTGGACGGCACGGATTCCAGCGATCCCGACGTCGTCGATCGGCTGACCTACCAGTGGACGCAGGTGGAAGGCGAGCCGGTCGATTTGGAGGACGCCGATACGGCCTCTCCGTGGTTTGTCGCCGGCGCTTCGGGCCAGTACGTCTTCGAACTGGTCGTCAGCGACGGCTTTGCCCAGAGCGAGCCCAGTCGCGTTCGATACATCATTGTCCCTGTCACGGCCAAAGGGCAAGATTTCGATGTGGCTCCGGGGCTGGGATACGGCCCTTACATGCCCGACATTTCCGGCATGAGGATCGCCTACGTCTTGCAGACGACGCAGGGCGAGTTGCAGGTCGTGTACAAGGATATGACGACGGGAAAACTGGAGACGCTGGCCTCGGGTTCTTACAGCCTCTATCCGAAGGTCGACGGCGACCTCGTCGTCTGGGCCGGCGGGATCTCCTACAACGAGATGTCGGGCCCTGTGTGTTCGAGCGTGTTCGTCCGCGGCCCCAGCGGTGTGCCCTCGACCCTGCGAAATCGCAGCAGCACGGCCTCGTACAACCATCCGGCCGTGTCGGGCAGGAAGGTCGTGTGGGTGCAGCATGTGGGCCTCGACAGGAACGTGCCTGAGAAGTGGTACAACACGCCTTATGACATCTGCGGCGCGGACGTCAGCAATCTCGATGCGCCGGTCCATTTCACCGTCGCGACGAATGTGGGCCGACGGGACCCGGTGGCGGTTTCCAGTCCCTTCGGGCAGACGGACAGCGTGGTCGACATCAGCGGCGACATCGTCGTCTGGGAAGGCAATGGCGACATCTACGCGGCGGACCTTTCGGATCTGAACAACATCAAGGTCGTCACGGTCTGCGCTCATCCGGCCCGCCAGTACGACCCGGCGATCTCCGGACGCTTCGTGGTCTGGACCGACGAGCGAAACGATTACGGCGATCTCTACGGGGCCGACCTCTCCGACTTCGAGAACATCCGCGAGTTCGGCGTGGCCAAGGGGTCCGGCTCGCAGCAGCAGGCTGCGATTGACGGGCCTCTGGTGGCCTACGTCGACAGCAGTCTCCTGGGCGGCGGGATCAAGCTGGCTTTCATCACTCGCAATTATGGCGTGCTGAACACCGATATGCCCGCCTCGACGATCGGGACCATGCCCGCTCTCGACGGTCGCAACCTGGTATGGCTGCGTTCGGCCTACGGACCCATCCAGGGCATGAGCCTCGACCTGGCGTATTCCATCTTCGACGGCCGCGTGCAGAACGCCAGAACGGGTCTGCGTTACGATTATCTCCAGCACGCGGTCACCGACGCCAGCGACGGCGACGAGATCGTCGCCAGCCAGGGCGTCTATGAGGAGAAGGTCGGCTTTGCGGGCAGGCCCGTGACGATCCGCTCGGAAGATCCGGAGAATCCGGCGGTCGTCGCTGCGACCATTCTGCGGACTGACGCGAGCACGGTGACATTCGCTTCGCAGGAGGAAGCCGGGAGCGTCCTGGCGGGATTCACCGTCACGGGAGGCAGCGAGGGGATCTACTGCTACAACGCTTCGCCCACGATCACACGGTGCGTCGTGACCGGCAGCAGAGGTTCCGGCGTGCGGCTCGTCGGCCAGTGCAATCCGACCGTCACGCATTCCCAGATCATCGCCAACGGGGCCGCAGGCATCGAAATGTCCAGCGCGTCCGAGGGCCGCACCGTTCGGCAGAACGAAGCGACGATCCGCCACTGCCTCATCGCGGGCAACCGCGCCCAGGGCATCCGCGGCGGGAGACCGACCACGATCAACTGCACCATCGTGGAGAACTTGCTGGAGGGCATCGACGCCTACGCTCCGACTGTGATCAACTCGATCCTGTACTTCAACCGCGCCGCCAACGGCGCGCAGATCAAGAGCGGACGGACCGTCGCCACCTACAGCGACGTCCAGGGCGGCTGGGAGGGCGAGGGCAATATCGACGCCGATCCGCAGTTCGTTTCATCGGGCAACTGGGCCGCAAGTGTCTGGACGCCGGGTGATTATCACCTCAAGAGCCAGGGCTGGCGATGGGACACCGCCGCCGACTCCTGGATATCGGACGATGTCACGAGTCCCTGCATCGACGCCGGCGACCCGACGGCCGAGTTGCTGGACGAGCCTTTGAGTGTCCCGCTGGGCGGCCCCGCAACTAATTCGCGGATCGATATGGGATGTTACGGCGGGACCGCCGAGACCAGTCTCGCTCCGGCCAACCCGTAATCGAAGGCTCGGAGGGCCGGATCAAAGAGCAAGAGAAAAGGCGACCCTCGCCAGTGAAAGCGGGGGTCGCCTTCTCTCGTTTGTCGATTATCGTCCTGGCTCGACTACTGCGGTTCCGTCACGGCTCTGGGGTCCATGAAGTGGAGCAGGTAGTCGGGACCGCCCGCCTTGGTGCCGCCGCCGGACATCTTGAACCCGCCGAAGGGCTGCACCTTAACCAACGCGCCGACGCTGGGGCGATTGAGATACAGGTTGCCCACGCGGAACTCTCTTACGGCCCTGTCCAGATGCCCGCGGTTGGCGCTGAAGATTGCGCCCGTCAGGGCGAACCGGGTCGAGTTGGCCCACTCGATCGCCTGGTCGAAATCCTTGGCCCGCATGATCGCCAGAACCGGTCCGAAGACCTCCTCCTGGGCGATGCGGTGCTTCGGCGTGATGCCCTCCACGATCGTCATCGGGACGTAGCAGCCGGTGGTGGGGACCTCGCTGCGGTACAGGATTCGACCCTCCTTGGCCGCCAAGTCGACGTACTGCAGGATCGTCTTCTGGGCCTTCGGGTCGATGACCGGGCCCATGTAATTGGCGGGGTCTTCGGCGGGACCGATCTTGAGCTTCTTGGCAGCTTCGACGAGCTTGGGCACGAACCGGTCATACGCCTTGTCGTGGACGATCAGTCGGGAGCAGGCCGAACATTTCTGGCCTTGGTAACCGAAGGCGGAGTACAGGACGTCCCGGACCGCCGCGTCTTCATCGAATTCCTCGTCGAGGATGATGGCGTTCTTGCCGCCCATTTCGCAAACGACGTGCTTGACCGAGGTCTGCCCCTCCGGCGTCCGTCCGGCCCGCTCCAGGATTCGCAGGCCCACGCCCATCGAGCCGGTGAAGGCGATCACGGCGACCTTCGGGCTGTCGACGAGGTAGTCGCCGATGGCGGAACTGGGGCCGGGGAGGAAGTTGAACACGCCGGAAGGCAGACCGACCTCGCGGAAGATCTCGACGAGGTGATGGCCGACGACCATGGCCTGGCTCGACGGTTTGAAGACGACCGGATTGCCCGCTACGATCGCGGCGGCGCACATGCCGCAGCCGATGGCGAACGGGAAGTTCCACGGCGCGATGACCAGGGCGACGCCTTTGGGCTGATAGAAGTAGTAATTCTTCTCGCCGGCGTAGCTGCCCAGATCCTGGGGTTCGCCCAGGCGAATCATCTCCCTGGCGTAGTACTCCAGGAAGTCGATGCCTTCTGCGAGATCGTTGTAGGCCTGGGCCCACTGTTTGCCCTCTTCGAGCACCTGCCACGCGGCGTACTCGAACATCCGTCTGCGGGCGACTTCCGCAGCTTTGACGAGGTACTGAGCCCGTTCAGCAGGGGGGACGTCGCGCCAGGTCAGCAGCGCCCGTTCGGCCGCGTCCAACGCCAGTTTCGCCTCGACCTGCCCGGCTTGGCAGACCTTGCCGATGACTTCCGAGGGATTGGCCGGATTGGTCGAATCCAGCGTGGTTCCCGTCGTGACGTCGCGTCCGTCGATATACAGCGGATAGGTCTTTCCGAGTTGCCCACGGACCTGCGAGATCGCCTTCGGGAAGGCCTCGCGGACTTTCGGGTCGTCCACGCCCGGGAAGATCCGTTCATTCTTGAACGGCGGCAACGTCATGCCGCCTTTCGACTGCGTACTGCCTTTGACCATGTTCCTTGTGCTCCTGTCTTTGTTCTCGATCCACGACTTTCGACCCGCGATTGTCGATCGGTTCTCCGCTGGGGACGAAGGCGGGATTATAAACCATCGCCTCCATGGAGTAGCTATCGCATGTCAAAGATTTCGCAAAGTGGTCAACCGGCAGACAGTTCGCGGCTCCGCTCGGCAGCGCGGGTCAGCGCAGACGAAACCATGTCGCTGAACTTCCCGGCCTGGAACACCTTGAACGCGGCTTCGGTGGTGCCGTTGGGCGTCGCGACGCGGGCGCTGAGTTGCGCCGGCGTGGTGTTCTCGGTGGCCGCTTTCTCTGCCAGCAGGGCTGCGCCTTTGGCGGTCTGAAGGACCAGTTCCTGGGCCTCCTGCTCGGGCAGGCCCAGCTTGATGCCTGTCGTGATCATCTCCTGCATCAGCAGGAAGAAGTACGCCGGGCCGGAGCCGCTGACCGCGGTCACAGCGTCGAGCTGTCCTTCGTCCTCGACGACGATGGCCTGGCCGACGGACAACAGGATCAGTCGCGCCTTCTCGACGTTCTTTCGGGCCTTCTCGTTGGGGTAGAGCACGCTGGCGCCCGCTCGCACCCACGCGGGCATGTTGGGCATGACCCGCACGATCGCCACGTCGCCCAGCACCGACGAAATCAGCGAGGTCTTGATGCCCGCGGCGATGGAGATGACGAGGATGTCCTTGTCGATGCTCTCCTTGATGTCCTGCAGCACGGTCTTCATGTTCTGCGGCTTGACGCTCAGGACCAGGACGTCCACCTTGGAGGCCAGTTCCGCGTTGCTCGTCGCGGTCCGCACGCCGTAGTGCTCTCGGAGATACTCGATCCGGTCCGCGCGGATGTCGCTGACATAGACTTTGCCGGGCAGGTACACGCCGGCCTTGAGGACGCCGTTGATGAAGGCCTCGGCCATGTTGCCGCTGCCAATGAAGCCGATCGTTTCCACAGATTTCTCCTTCCAGACTCCAGGAAATAGTAAGAATCGGTGCTGGGTTCTATGACGCAGGGTATCCCCGTCGGGGCTGGAAATCAACGCAAAAAACGCGAGGGGATCAACCGGTCAGCATCTCGAACTGTTCCCGGCTGAGACATTGCCGCAGCTTCTGCAGCGCCGACAGTTCGATCTGGCGGATACGCTCCTTGGTGAGCCCCAGTTCGTCGCCGATCTGCTTGAGGGTCTTGGTGTTCTTGCGGATCGACGCGCCGGTCAGACCGAAGTGGTGGAGGATGACGTACTGCTCTCGTTCGTCGAGCTCCTGACGAATGACTTCCGCCAGGTCCAGGCGGGTCCGCTCGAGGGCCAGGACGTCAGCGGTCGTCCCTCTCATGTCTCTCTGGATGCTGGCCAGCGACGCGGCCCGCTTGGGCGTCAGCTCGGTGCTTCGACCCGAGACCTTGGCGTACTCCTTGGCGATGTCCAGCGATGCCCGCCGGCTGAAGCGGAAGCCCTTGGCGTAGTCGAACTCCTCCACCGCCTGGATCAATGCGAAGTTGCCTTTGCTGACCAGTTCCAGGAAGCCCGCGCCGTCGCTGGTGTGTTTGCCTGCGATGCTGACGACCAGACGGAGATTGGCCTCGACGAGCAGTGTGCGGATCTCCTCGGCTTCTTCCAGACAGTCCTCCAAACGCGTCAGCAGGGCGGCCGAGACTTTGGACAGCTTGAGCAAGTGACGTTCCTGAGAGACCAGATACTTGAGGTAGTTGTACCGGCGGAACAGGTCGATCTCCTGCTCCCGGCTCAGGACCGGGGTCATCTTGAGGACCTGCATATACTCCGGCAGCAGGTTGGGTTCCCATCCGCTGATCGTCGCCGGCGTCCCGTCCTCGCCCACAAGTTCGAGCGGGTCCAGCTTCTTCTCGGGATCGGGTCGGTCCAGCGTCAGCGGCGTCCCGAGAATCTGTTCGCGGGCCTGGGCCTTGAGGAATTCCTCACTGGGGACATACTCGACCTTGCGGGCCAGGAGGGCAGCCGCCCGTCGTTGATTGATGATCCGATGGACGGTGGCCCGACTTCGGTTGAATCGCTCCATGAGCTGGCGGACGCCGACTCCCTGTTTGTGGAGATGGAACAGCTCGGCGGCCTCGGTCGGCTGGATCCGGCCCAGCGGGCGGCGAAAGACCGGTTTGTCCGGGTGCTTCTGCTCATATTGCTGGAGGATCGTGCGGGCCGTCTCGTGGGCGACGTCGAGCTTCTCCGCGATTTGCGCGATGATCTGATGCCGCGAGAGCGGAGTCTTTGCCGCCAGGGCGCGGGCCTGGCGGACGACCTGTTGCTTCTGGAGATCGGTGAGCCGCCGGAATCGACCGGCGCCTCCGACCAGATCGGGATGTTCTCGCGCGAACCGCTCGACGGTCGATTCGAGGAAGCCCAGGCGATGCTCGCCGTCCTCGAACACGAACTTGCGGGCCAGAAGGCCCCTCGTCCGCCAACGTCCGATGGTTTTCGTGGAGACGTGGAATCTCTCGGCCAGTTCCTCGATCGTGGAGACCTTCTCGCTCTGTTCGGAGACCTGTTCGGCCATTTTGCCGCTGAGCTTGGCGATGAAGATCTGCAGGTCGTCCCGCAGGTCGGCCCCGGCGAGGATCTCCTGCACGGATGCGCCCTTGGGCTGAAATCCCGTAATGTGAAAACAGACAAAATCATACGGGTATTGACGGTCCTTGTCGATCAGAGCGAAGAGCCGCTCGGCCGCCTCGAGCTGCGCACGGCGCTTGGCCTCCGGCGTGAAGCGGAGTTGCATGAGCAATTGCGCCAGGTTGTGACTCTTGATCTTTCTCATTCACCAGATGTCTAGTATACTACAGGCAACGGCGAAAGAGAAGTCCCATTTGCGCTCGTTCGGCCACGAGCGTGCGACTAGGTTGCGTGGAACGTGGGGGCGCCCACTCTGTCATCCTGAACGCAGCGAAGAGCCTGCCCT
The DNA here is from genome assembly GCA_937927975.1 of uncultured Phycisphaerales bacterium. Lineage (GTDB taxonomy): Bacteria > Planctomycetota > Phycisphaerae > Sedimentisphaerales > Anaerobacaceae > PLanc-01. The sequence goes on along the minus strand of CALEZT010000275.1, from coordinate 14,198 downwards.
GAGCGTAGTCGAAGGGATCTGGGCACAGAATGCGAGCGTGCATTCGTTGCATCCGAAGGCCAGATGCTTCGCTGCGCTCAGCATGACAAATGCTCATCAGGCCCCCGACGAAATCCAGTCGCACAGTGCTATGACGGTCCTTCGACCGGGATCTGTCAGCGTGTCACAGGCCAAATGCGAACGCTCTGCTTTCCCTGCTTCGACCACTCGAACGGGCCTGGATAGGGGTTGTCGGCGTTTCGTTTGTTGCCCAGGTAGTCGGTGTCCAAACGGTAGGGCGAGCCGTCGGGCTGCTCGTAGGGAAGATCGGGGAGCTTCGCCCGCCCGAGCAATTGGGTGGTGACCAGTTGTCGCGCCGATCCTTTCGTTGCGACGCCGTCGAGTCTCAGATGGAGGTCGAGCGAATCTTGTCCTGGGTCAAGTCTGATCTCGGGATCGAAGTCCGCCAGCACGACCGGATTCTGCTCGGCCTTCGAGGGCTTGGCGCCTTTGAGGAAGACGTTGCCGGCCATGTGGACGGGCTGCGCTGCCTTGTCGTACTGCGCCAGGCCGCTGTTGCCGACGAAGAGATTGTTGTAGAACCGGTCGTCGCCGCCGGGGATGTTGCGAAGGCCCGCCACTTCGGTGCTGTGCGCCTTGTGGTAGGGGGTCTCGCGCCCCAGTTCCGGCCGCAGGTCGATCACGCCCATGAACAGGTTGTGCGCGTAGGCTCCGCCTTCGGACATGTCCAGAACCGATGCGCCCGAGAGGAAGAGATTGTTGTCGATGAGGAACGGGCCGTGATTGACCTCGACGAAGAGGTCCCGGCTGTTTTCGTGCAGGAGGTTGCCGGTCACGCGCGTGCCCTGCGCCATCCAGTCCAGCCAGATGCCCAGGCACGTGCGATAGATGTGATTGCCGCGGATCTCGGTGTCGATGGCGGCGTGGATCTTGATGCCGGCCATCTCGGCGCCGGTGAAGAGCCGTCGCATGTGGATGTCGTGGATGGTGTTGCCGGTGATGGTGCAGAAGGCGGCGCCGAGGCTGCCGACCAGGCCCGCCTGCTCGCAGTAGGCAATCCGGTTATTGCGCACGATGTGGTGACCGATGTTGTCCTTGGACCAGCCGTTGGCGAGGGCCCGCTCGATCGTCTTGACGTAGCCCTCGGCGGTGTCGGCCGAGGTGTTGTCCCACTGGTCGCCGTACTTGCCCAGCGTGATGCCCACGCAGGTGGAGTAGCGGATGTCGCAGTCCTCGATGATCCAGCCCTTGCTCCAGTGCGTTCCGATCAGACCGACCTGCTCGGCGGTGGGCGGCGCCCAGGGCGTCGCGGCGTGCATCATCGTGAAGCCGCGAACGGTGAGGAAGTTCACGCCGGGCTTGTTTGGGTAGAACACCGTCCGACGGACGTTGATCTCGACCTCGGCTTCGTTGGGATTGACGTCGGGGAATTGCGCCCAGATGGTGGTGTTCGACGCATCCACCTTGGCGAACCACAGCGTCGCATCGGAGCCCTTCGACTGGGGGCCCTTGAACGCCAGGCACAGCGTCTTGACCCCACTTGTCGGCTTGATCTTCACGTCGAACGAGCGCCATGACTGCCACCCGCCCGTGTTCGGGACCGAGCAGGTTCCGAGGAGTTCGCCCTCGGGCGAGTCCAGGCGGACCTCGATCGTTCCGCCGGTCGTCTCGGAGGCCGCACGGATCTCCAACTGATTGGCGCCCTGGCCGAAGTCCACCTTCTCATACCGAGCCCAATCGCCGTGCTCGATCCAGCCGATGCATTCTCCACCCTCCGAGCAGGGAGCCGCTTGGACCCCGCGCTGGGCAGCGAAGCCCGCCGCCGGAAGTTTCTGCGAGCCCTGGCCAGGACGCAGCCATGCGACGTTCAGGAGGTACTGCCCGTCGCCCGGCGCGTACCCTGTCACGGCCTGGCCCGAGGGGCGGAGCACGTCCTCGAGCCGGGCGGCCTCGATGAGCCAGTGGCCGTTCAGATAGACCGCTCCCGTATGGTGCTGGCGGCCTCTGGGATTGAACCAGTCGCCGCGGATCAGGTCGCTGTACGGGTTGAACGCGCCGAAGAGGCTGTTGGGGACGACGACCTTCCACGCGTCGCTCTCCGTCTTCTGCCAGCCTTTGACGATCTCGGAGCCCTTGATGACGACCTTCTCGCCGGGGGCGGCCTGATAGACGATCCGTTTCTGGTCCGATTCTCCGCCTCGCGGCGGAGCGATCCGCTCGCGATAGACGCCCTCGTGCACGGTGATCACGTCACCGGCCTGCGCCAGGGCGGCTGCTGCCGAGATGGTCCGCAGGGGCTTGGCGCTTGTCCCTTCCTGCGAATCGTTGCCGCTGGGGGATACGTGATATTCCCGCGCCGAAACCGCGGTGACAAGGATCGAAACCAACAGGACGATAGCTGCTTTCTTGTTCATCTTGCTCATTCCTTCGATACCAGGATCGGATCAATCATGGTGGCGTGCATGGCACGCCCTACATCTTATAGCCGAGTTTACCCCAAATCCCTCTCTGAACCCACTGCAAATCTTCGACCCCGTCTGGCGTGGTCGGGGCATAGAGACCCGCTCCCCACTTGCGTTCGTTGTCTCTTCCCTGCTGGACGGTCTCGATGCCCTTCCACTTGTGGTACTCCGCGTGGCCGTCGGCACAGGCGAAGTTCGTTCCGTCGCCGTGGCGCGTGACCGGCTGGTCCCACCACCTGGCCTCGTTGTACCGGGTGGCGTAGGCGTCGGGACTGGACAAGCCCTCGTCGATGAAGACGAGCCGGTGGGCCGGGTCGGGGTACTTCAGTCGCAACTTGAATTGAGGGCTGCCGTCCACGGATCGCCCGTTGCTGGAGATCATCATGGCGTAGGTCAGCATCTCGCCACGGTAGCCGGTCGGACACTCATAGAGCTTGATATCGCGCACAAAGGGCCACAACGGGCCGTCCTGGATGCCTTTGATCTGGTCGTCTCGCGTCAGTTGCCCGCCCGTCGACCAGTCGGAGGCCCAGGTCCTGCCGACCCAGGGCGGGCCGTACGTACTCCTCCACGAGCCGCCCGCCTCGCTGCTGACCACCTTATCATTGTTGTCGTCGGCGTAGAGAATCCAGGCCAACTGCAGTTGCTTGAGGTTGCTCAAACACGCCGCCCGCTGGCCCTGCTCCCGGGCGCGCTTGAGCGCCGGCATCAGGACGGACATCAGAATGGCGATGATCGCGATCACCACCAGCAACTCGATCAGCGTGAATCCGTTTCGCTTGCACATCGTTGTCGTCCTCAACTGTCCATCGCCAACGGAATTCGCAGGCGAGCCGGCCCCGTTGCCCGCCGCTGCGCCGCCACGGGGGGACTCGCCGATTGCCCTTCAGGGGCCCGTGCCTTCGCGACACGGGCCCCGTTGGCTGTTCCTGGCCTGACGGCCCCAGTCGCCATCTGCCTCATTTCCGACCTTATAGCGGTTTGTGCCTGGGCGTGGTCTGACCGGCCAGCGAGAGGATCTCGGCCGCTTTGAGGGCCCGCTTGTAGAGACGCACGTCATCGATCGGCCCGTGCCAGACGCGGTCCGTCAGGGTATCGATGGACCCGATCAGGACGCGATAGGTCGTCGCACCGATCGGCACGGATACGGCCTGCTCGGCGTCCAGGATCCCGTCGAGATAGATGGCCTGACGCCGGCTGTCGTACGTGCCTGCCACATGATGCCATTCCCCGTCGTCCAAAGTGCTCTTGCTGAACAGGTACGGGCTGGGCGGGCACGTCCACTCGAGATTCGCCTGCGTGCCGTTCCGCTGCAGACGCCAACCCAGACCCTTGGTGAAGATGGCCTGCCACCCTCGCGTGAACCCGTCGTCCTTGAGCCAGCAGGCGACCGTCATCGCTTCGGTGAGGTTCATCGCCTCGTTGGCGCCCAGATCGACGTAGCCGCCGATCCCATTGAACTGGAGGGCCTGGCCTTGTTGGCCTGTGACCCACTCCGGCGTGCCGCCGGTGAACGTTCCGTGGATCTTGTTGGCGGAGCTGTCCTGGAGGTTGCCGTCCAGGGCGTAGGAAGCCACGAGATCCTGGACACCGGGGTCGGTCGGCGTGATGTACTCGGGGGCGTTGGGGTAGAGCCGGATCTCATCGAGGTACAGCGTGCCGGCGGCCGCGGAGCCCTCGACGCCGATCGTCAGCGAACGGACGCTGGTGACGTTTCCGACCGCGGACAGGCTGATATTCCACGCCTGCCAACCGCTGCGCGCCAGGTCGCCCGCATCGCCGTCATAGACGACCTTGGTCCCGTTGACCTTGGCGTACAGCCGTCCGCCGTTGCCGGCCGAGCCGGCGAAGTGGATCGCGAGAGTCTTGACGCCGTGCGCGGTCCAGTCCTGCGGCGGCGCGAAGGTCAGCGCAGCTTCGGAAAACGCGAAGGACGTGTTGTTGTACCGCAAGGGCATCGCCTGTCTGCCGCCATAGACCACCGTCTTCTCGGCAAAGGGCGCTGCGTCGTAGCCGACCTGCGAGCCGCTCTTGCCGTCGGTCAGGCCGTCGATCCAAGCGTGCCAGATCGTCGTCTGGGCCTCGATATCGTCATCGTAGCTCTCGAAATCATCGACGACGGTGTATCGTTCCGTCGTGAAGTTCCACACGTCGCCGGCGTAGGCGTCGCTGTCGCCGACCGAATCGACCTTCCAGAAGTACTCCGTCCCGAGCAGCAGGCCGGCGGGCGTCCAGGCGTGGCCGGTCAAGGTTTCCTTCGAGGCAGCGCCGGTCGCAACGGCCTCGGCGTCGGCGCCGATGTACACCACGTGCGAGTTCGCCTCGCGGCCGGGTCGCCAGCCCAGGTCGGTCGCAACACGGACATCCACCGCTCCGACGGCGGGCTGAGGATAGAATGCCCGCACCGGGACGTAGAAGAAGCGGACTTCCGACAGCCCGGTCTGAGGCACGACGCCGCCCCAGTTGCTGTGGATCGTCAGCTTGACGAACTTGGCCAGGACCCCGCCGAAGGAGACGGTCGTATTGGCGGTGTAGGTCGCAGCAGCGGTCGCTCTGGCGAACTCCGGCACGCCTTCCAGCGTGGCCCAGGTTTCGCCGTCGACCGAGTATTCGATCGTGACGTTCCTGGCCCCGAAGCCCAGGAAGGTCTCAAGAGCCTGGTTGGAGTTCCAGACCCACATCTCGTGGAGCTTCTCGACTTGGGCGAACTCGAACCGGATCCAGCTCGGCATCGTGCCGGCCATCCACATGTGCGTGGCTTCGGTGGAGTGCTGGCCATCGGGGTCGAGGCCCGATGCATTGACCACATTCCCTGCCCCCATGTTCGGCTGCGCGTTGGAGGCGGTGGCCGTCACGCCGGTGAGCGGGTAGGCGTACGGCTCAGCGGTGAAGCTCCAGGTCTCCCCTTTGAAGATGGCGCCGTCGGGAGCCGCATTGACTTCGTCGATCCGCCAGTAGTAGGTCTGCCCATAGGCGAGGTCGCCCGGATCGAACTCCACGGCCGTCTGGTTCCGGCTGACGAGGACACCGCGTGCATCGGCCCGACCGGCGTCGTTGACGTCGGCAAAGCCGGCGCCGAAGTACACGTCGTGGGTCGCGGCGTATTCACCCGTCGTCCAACGCAGGATCGTGTCGCGCGCCACATCGGTCGCTCCGTCCTCGGGGATCGGGTCCTGCGCGATGAACCCGGCCATGCTCTTCATGATCCCTGCAATCTGGTCGGCCGGGAGCGCCTCGTTGTAGATTTGCAGGTCATCCACGAGTCCCTGGAACCAACCCATTGCGTGACCGGAATTGGAGCCGACGTGAATCCGGTTGCCGCCGGCCCAGAGCGTGCCGGCCGTATCGACGGAGGTTCCCTCCTCTTTCCCGTTGACGAAAAGTCGCATCGGGCCGTTGTTCTGGGCCACGATCGTGACGTGATACCAGGTGTCGGGAACGATCACCGTGGCGCCGGCCACGTTGCGTTCGGCTCCCACCCACAGATAGTGATGAAACTGGCCTGCGGCATTGATTCGCAGTTGGTGGGACCAACTGGCGGTGGGTCCCGAGTTGTCCGTCCGAGTGATGATCGCCGCCGCGCCGGTTCGTGCCGGCTTGACCCAGGCGGCAATCGTGTAGACCGCCGGGTTCGTCGGCGACGGGATATTCACGTAGTCGTTCACTCCATCAAACCAGACCGCCTGACGTATCTTCCCTTTCTGATAGGTTGCTTCTCCCCCCGTGAACGTGCCGTGGGCCGTACCGATGACATCATTCAGATTTCCGTCGAAGGGCCACTGGCCCACCAAGTCGCCGGATGCCGACCCCACCGGCCATAGAACCAGGACACAAAGAACCGCGAGCCACGATCGTCTCAACATGATTGTCCTCCTTCAAAACGTATCCCATCTCGTCGTCGTCACGCTACGTCTGAAACCGAAGAACACCTGTTGCCGCGAGGGGAAGGATACGCGTTGCCATGGGGTTGTACCTGTGGCTCCACGGATTCCTCCTCGGGCGGAAGGGCCGCTCACGAAGTCCGGTTCGGGCGCCGACTGAACCCGTCCTGCTTCACCCGTACTTTCCTTCGATATCATATCGGCCCCGCAGGAAGCCTCCCGCCCTCATCTTGCGCAAAAAAATCTTCACTTTGCGCACTGGCCATTGCGGTCTTGCCCCGCGATCGTCAAAATGGATGAGACATGGGCCAGACCTACTGCGTCATCCTGCTGATCGAGAGGGCCAGAGCCTATGGGCGGGGCCTCCTGCGTGGCATCGCTCGCTATGCCAGCAGCCATGGTCCCTGGCTGGTCCGCATGGAACCCGAGTTCTACCGTTTCTCCCGCCGGCAATCCCGACAATGGATGACGCAATCGCAGACCCATGGCGTGATCGCCCACCTGGCCGATATTCACGTTATTGAGGGCATCACGCGTCTGAAAATCCCGGCCGTGATCGCCGGCATCCGGGAACCGGCGGCCAACGCCCACGTTGTGACGACCGACGACGAGGCTATCGGGCAAATGGCCGTGGACTATTTCCTGGATCGCGGATTCCGCCGCCTGGCGTATTGCGGCCTCGACGACATGCACTGGTCGGTCCGGCGGGGCGAGGCATTCGTCCACAAGGCGGCTCATGCCGATTGCGAGGTTCGCGTATACGAGCCGCCAGGATCCAGGCGATGGCGGACGGACGAAGCGGAGAGACCGGCGCTGGCCGACTGGTTGAGCTCCCTGCCAAGACCGACCGCGATCCTGGCCTGCAACGACGACCGGGGCAAACAGGTCCTGGCGGCCTGCAAGAACGCCGGGCTGGAGGTGCCCGATGAGATCGCGATTCTGGGCGTCGACAACGACGACCTGGTCTGCGAGCTGGAGTATCCTCAGCTTTCGAGCATCGCTCTGGACGTCGAGGCCGCCGGGTACGCCGCGGCGGCATTGCTGGATGGGTTGATGACCGGGTGCAAGTCGGGGCGGACCTGGGAACAGATCTTGGTCTGTCCTCTGTACATCGTCGAACGCCAATCCACGGATGTGCTGGCCACCGAGGACCGGGAGGTTGCCGCGGGACTGCGCTTCATCCGTGAGAACGTCACGGCGGGAATTCAGGTGGGAGATGTCGCAGACATCGTCGCCCTGTCCCGCCGGGCCTTGCAGCAGCGGTTTCGACGGGCTCTGGGAAGATCGGTCCACGACGAGATCAAGCGGAGTCGGATCGACCACATGGCCCGCATGCTGGTGAACACGAACCGGCCGATCGGGGAGATCGCGCGGGCCCTGCAGTGCACGGAGGTCAAGAACATCGCGCGATATTTTCGTGAGCGGACGGGCCTGACGCCGGCGCAGTACCGCAAGAAGCACAGCGGCCGATGAAATAGAAAAGGACAGCGTTGCGCGCTGTCCCTGGAATGTCTGAACGGGCACACGGAAGTCTCAAGCGTGGAGCGCCGGACCGTGCGCTTCACACTCGAAACTCCCACTTCGCATGGATGGGGATCAGGCCACGAGGCTCTTGGCCAGATCCACCGCCGAGGCGGCGTCAGGCGAGTAACCCTGCGCCCCGATCCGATCGGCGAAGCTCTTGGTCACCGGCGCGCCGCCCACCATGACCTTGGCCTTGACGCCGGCGGCCTGAAGGGCCTTGATGGTCTTCTCCATGCCGGGCATGGTCGTGGTCAGCAGGGCGCTCATGCCGATCAGTTGAACGTCGCGGGCTTTGGCCTCCGCGGCGAACTTGTCCGGCGAGACGTCCACGCCCAGGTCGATCACCTCGAACCCGGCGCCCTTGAGCATCATGGCGACGAGATTCTTGCCGATGTCGTGCAGGTCGCCCTGGACGGTGCCGATGATCAGTTTGCCGATGGGCTTGACCCCTGCCTTGACCAACTCGGGTTCGAGCACTTCCATCGCCATCTTCATCGCCCGAGCCGCGATCAGAACCTCGGGGATGTAGATCTCGTTGTTCTTGAAACGGCCGCCGATGACGTCCATGCCGGCGATCAGGCCCTGGTCGAGGACCTGTTTGGGGGCGGTGCCTTCCGCCAAAGCCGCCTTCGTGACGCTCACTGCCGTCGCCTGGTCCCCTCGGATCACCGCATCAGCCAATGCCTTCAGGTCTGCCATTGCAACTCACCTCAAATCAGTATCCGTTTGTATGCTCCCCAATCATCAAGGCCCCCATTAAACCGCCCGCCTCGACCCTCGACAAGGAAAAAAATCTGCGGACCGACGTTCGTCCAATCGGGCGGCAAATCCCATCCCGGCGGTTGACCCGCCCGGGAGGGACGCATATACTGTCGGCCAACGCGATTCGCAGGGGGAATCAGTGGTGCACGACGACACGAACGGTCACAAGGGAGAGCACGACCACCATCACGACCATGGTCCCGGCCACGATCATGGAGAGGAGCTTCGCAAGGTGTCGCGCAGGCGGCTCTGGGTGGCCTTGGGCATCATCACCTCATTCCTGATCGTTGAAGTGATCGGCGGTCTCGTCACGGGAAGTCTCGCGCTGCTGGCCGATGCCGGCCACATGCTGACGGACGCCCTGGCCTTGGCCCTGGCGATCTTTGTCGCGCACCTGGCGCAGCGGCCCGCCACGCCGGAGCGGACGTTCGGCTTCCTTCGCGCCGAGGTGATCGGCGCCTTCGTCAACGGCGCGACGCTGATCCTGGTCGTGGGTCTGATCATTCGCGAGGCGATCTGGCGGTTCCTGCATCCGTCGGAGGTTCAAGGGGCGGGCATGCTCCTGGTCGCCGCCGCGGGTCTGGTGGCGAATCTCGCCGGCGCGTGGGTCCTGATGGGCAGCCGCAAGGAGAATATCAATATCGAAGGAGCTTTCACGCACATGATCGCCGACGCCCTGGGGTCCGTCGGAGCGATCGTCGCAGGGGTCATCATCCTGCTTACCGGCTGGATGCCCGCGGATCCGCTGGTCAGTCTCGTCATCGGCGCGTTGATCCTCTGGAGCAGCATCGGCCTGCTCCGCCGGACGTTGGGCATCCTGATCCACGCGACGCCGGAGCACCTCGATTTCCGCGAGATCCTGGAGGCCCTGGAGTCGAACGAGCACGTCGCCGCGGTGCACGATCTGCACATCTGGTCGGTCACGTCGGGGTTCCCCGTCCTGACCGCCACGATCTGGCTCAAGCCGGAGTGTACCAGTCCGCTCTGCTGGCGAGGGGCCTTGCGGGAGATGCAGGTCATGCTTCACGACCGCTTCGATATCGATCACGTCACGCTCCAACTGGAGCCGGCGGGATTCGCGATGGAGACGGAAACGGCACAATGAGGCTGAAAATCCGAAATTCGAAGTTCGAAATCCGAAACAAATTCAAAGGACCGAAATTCAAATGACCGAAACGCTACCGCCTGTCCTGGATGGGGCGTTTGGCATTCTGCCCTTTGGTCATTCGTGCTCGTTTCGAATCTTGAGCTTCGGGTTTTTCGTCGAATCCTCTTGCATTCCTTGCGGGGCTCTGCTATGTGATAAGCTCACATAGTGGAGTAACGCTTATGCAGGATCTGAAAGGTTGTGCTTGCACCGGCAAATCGCTGCCGCGGTTGTTGCGGCCGGCGATCTTGTCCACGCTGGCCAAAGGCGGCTCGCACGGATACGCGATGATGGAAGAGCTTCGGCGTCTTTCGGTCGTCGGCGACCGCGTTCCCGATCACACCGGCGTCTATCGGATGCTCCAGGCCATGGAGAAGGAGGGCTTGGTGGCCTCCGATTGGGAGTGTCCCGAAAGCGGTCCGGCCAAACGTAACTACCGCCTGACGGCGCGGGGTCGCGCCTGCCTGGAGCGGTGGAAGCAGACGCTCAGCGAGTATCGACATACCATCGATATGCTTCTGAAATCGCTGTGACGGCCTCGGGAGAGACCACGTGAAAGACTCGACGCCGTTGTCGCGTAAGTGCATCGCCGAGGCCCTGGGCACGTTCATCCTGGTCTTCTTCGGAATCGGAACGGTCCATGCCGCCGTGCTGACCGGGGCCCAGCAGGGGCTCTGGCAGGTGGCCGTCGTCTGGGGGGCCGTCATTTCCTTGGCGATCTATGCGACGGGATCTGTCTCCGGGGCCCATATGAATCCCGCAATGACCCTGTCCTTCGCAGTCTTTCGGGGCTTTCCGTGGCGACAGGTCCCGTGGTACGTCCTGTCGCCCCTGGCGGGAGCGATCCTGGGCTCGGCCCTCTACCAGTACGCAATTGCGGCTGCTTCGGCTTCCTTAACGAAGCAACCAGAGAAGAGTTCTCTGCAACGAGCAGCATGGGAGGAATTGGATGACGATCTCGCACGTGGGTAAGACGTTCGACGCCAGGCTGTGCGGCATTCTCGACGCTGCGTTGGCCGGGAAGGCTCCGAATCGACAGGAGTGCCGCCATCTTCTGACATTTGACGCACAATCGATGGAAGCGGGGGTGCTTCGCGCCACAGCCGACGCCATTTCCCGCAAGCGGTTCGGAAACGCCGGCCTGATGCTCGGACAGATCGGGGTCCACATGGCCCCATGCGACGGCGGCTGCGCATTCTGCGCGTTCGCCAAGCCGCACACCACGATCCGTGAATCCACGCTGTCGTTGGAAGAGTCAATCCAGCGGGCCAATGCGTTCTCGCAAGGTCAGGTGGCCGGCATCTTCATCATGACCATGCATCGGTTCGGCTTCGACTGGTTTCTCGACTACGTTTCCAAGATGCGAAAGCACATCCCCGCCGAGACGCAGCTTCTGGCCAATGTCGGGGACATATCGATCGAGCAGATGGGCTCCCTCAAGGCGGCGGGCATGACCGGAGCCTACCACGTGGTGCGTTTGGGCGAGGGTCGGGACACCCACCTGACCGCCGGCCAGCGTCTGCGGACGATCGAGCGGATTCGAGCGGCCGGTTTGGATTGGTACAACTCCTGCGAGCCGATCGGGCCCGAACACACGTCGGAGGAAATCGTCGAGCAGATGTTTGCCGGACTGGAGTTCGGTCCCTGTCAGCACGCGGTGATGAGACGTTTTCCGGTACCGGGCTCGCCGCTGTTTCATCATGGACGGTTGCCGCTGGTGCGACTCGCGCAGGTCGTGGCCGTGGTGGCTCTGGCCACTCTGGAGACGCCCAGCGTGCGGAGCATTGCGGTGCACGAGTCGAACGTCCTGGGGCTCACCAGCGGCGCCAACGCCCTCTATCCGGAGGCCGGCGAGCCGCAAGACGGCGCGGACCCCGGCGAAAGCAAGGAAGGTTTCAGTTCGGCGCTCTGGCGACGCAGCCAGGAGATCACGACAGCCGATTGCAGGAATATGCTGGGCGAGGCAGGCTTCGAGGCCGTCGTTGTCTCGCCGGAGCGGAATTGGAGACTGACGCAGCAGAAGAGCTGAATCAAGGAGAGTCCTGATGGACAAGACGCGAATCCTGTTCGTAGGCGGGTTTCTCGGCGCCGGCAAGACCACGTTGCTGTGGAAGGCGGCCCAACTGCTTGCTCAGCGGGGCAAACGCGTGGGTCTGATCACGAACGACCAGGCGCCGGACCTGGTGGACACCAGGCTGCTGGCGGAGAAAGGGCACGTGGTTCGCGAAGTCGCGGGCAGTTGCTTCTGCTGCAACTTCAACGGTCTGATCGACGCCATCGAGAGCCTTCGGGCGGCCGACGCCGACGTCCTGATCGGCGAGCCGGTGGGCAGTTGCACCGACCTCTCGGCCACGATCCTCCAGCCGCTCAAGGACAAGTTCGGCGACCGATTCGTCCTCTCGCCCCTGTCGGTGCTGGCCGACCCGCAGCGGCTTTTGAACATTCTGGACCAAGACGGCGGCTCCCTCCACGCCAGCGCCGCCTACATCTTCCGAAAGCAGCTCGAAGAAGCCGACCTGCTGGTGGTCAACAAGATCGACACGCTGTCGCCCCAGGAGCGGGACCGACTTGAAGAAGTTCTGGCCGCTCAGTTCCCGCAGACGCCGGTGCGGTTGCTCTCCTCGCGAACGGGCGAGGGCGTGGAGTCGTGGCTTGACGAGGTGCTCGCGGCCCGACAGGCAGGCTCTCGCATTGTCGACGTCGACTACGATGTCTACGCCGAGGGCGAGGCGGTCCTGGGCTGGTTGAATGCGGACATCCGCCTATCGGCTGTGGATCGGGAACTCCGATGGGACTCGTTCTGTTTGGACCTGCTCAACGCGTTGCACGCAGCGTTTCGGGACAGGCAAGCCCGCGTCGGGCACGTCAAGCTGCTGCTTGCCGCCGACGGACAGCATTGCGTCGGCAATCTGACGCATCTGAATGGCAAGTCTCTGGTGCAAGGCCGGATCGAGGGGACGCCGACGAGGGCGGATCTGATTCTCAACGCTCGCGTGGAGATCCCGCCGGAGGATCTGGAGCGAATCGCACGCGACGTCCTGGCGAAGGTCGCCGATCGACACACGCGGCTTGAAATCCTGGACCTGCGTTGCCTGCGTCCCGGCCGTCCTCGTCCGACCCATCGTTACAGGACCATCGCGGGGTCTTGAAACGTTCGCTGTTCTGCCTCCGGCCCAAACGGGTATAATGACGCTTCGTGCGACAGGTTCACGGAACGGATCGGATGGACGACGGAGAACAATGGCCAAACGCATCGGTGTGATCTCGGATACCCACGGGCTGCTCAGGCAGGAGGCTCTGACCAGGTTGGAAGGCTGCGACTTGATCATTCACGCGGGCGACGTGGGCGATCCCAGCGTCCTGGAGGACCTCGGGCAAATCGCCGAGGTGGTCGCGGTTCGGGGCAATGTGGACGCCGGTCTGTGGACGGAGGATCTGCCCTTGACCGAGCACGTGACCGTCGAAGACAGGCACATCTGCGTCGTCCACAACATCGAGACGCTCGATCTCGACCCGATCGCGGCGGGCCTTCACGTCGTGGTCTTCGGCCACTCTCACAAGCCGGCGATCGACTGGAAGGACGGCGTCCTCTACCTCAATCCCGGCAGCATCGGCCCCGAACGTTTCCGTCTGCCGATCAGCATGGCGTTTCTCCTCGTCGACTCCAAGGAGATCGTCCCCGAAATCGTCTCGTTGCAGGGTGATCCTGTGTGACGCGCCTGCGGCGCATCAGGAGTAATTCGTGCGTGGCAGGGGCGCCATAGGGAACGGTCCCTATCATGCTCTACCGTTTCAGGCCGACAGAAGAAGCCGAAACGCCACGATGTCGGGTGAGAACGGCGCCACCCGTTGCGGCGGCGTTCCAGTGTCGTCAACGAGAGTGCTCGAGTCCGGCCGGTGATGGCCGCCGGTATGTCATCACCATCTGAAGCCGATGCCCAGAGTGTACAGGAATCGGCCATCGTCGAGCTGTGCTTGACGATGCCACACGGAGTTGAATCCGTGCGACAGGAACGTGGTGTGCACGGCACATCCTACGAGAGCCTCTCCTCTTTCTCGGTGTCCTCTGTGCCCTCTGTGGCAGGAGAATTCTTCAGGACGTTTCGTTAGTCTCTGTCGGACAAAGAGTTAGATGAACAAAAAATATCTGTGGATTTGTTGGATTTGCGTTGAAATCGAGTGCGGTCCATGGTACAATGATCATATATGTCGCCCCGCGAGCGGCGACGGACTGTGAATCGTAACTGGTCGATCGTAGATTCGGAGGGTTCATCATGGCGAGTGTTGCTCAGATCGAGGCCAATCGTTCGAATGCGCAGAAGTCTACCGGTCCGCGGACGGTCCAAGGCAAGGCGGTGGCTTCGCAGAATGCCGTCAAGCATGGGCTTTTGGCCGAGCAGGTGGTCATTCATGGAGAAGACC
>CALEZT010000274.1 GCA_937927975.1 uncultured Phycisphaerales bacterium | reverse complement strand
GGCTGTATTCCCGGCACTCGGTCATAAGGCGTGCGAAGGCCTCTTGCTTTTCCGGCCGCAACTGGCCGCACACCGCGTCCATCTTGAACAGGGCGAACTCATAATTGCGGCAGAGGCCGGTGAGCATATTGATGCGCGCCTCTTCCTCGGCCGGCGTGTCGCCAAATCCATCCGGCCCGAGCCAGACGCCGAGGCGACATCCAAAACTCTTGGCGAGTTCGTAGATCGGCGCGAAGCCGCGAGGGAACTGGGCTTTGAACTTTTCGGTGTCCGTGCGGCCATAGTATCGCGGGCCGTCAATGTTGCCGGCGTCGAAGGCGTAAATGTCGAGCTGCATCCCATACTCATCATGGAGCCACTTGAAGAACTCCAGGTTGACCAGAGTCTGCGCCTCGGTGGAGCCTTCGTTGCGGTTGTTGATCCACGAGAAATACTGGGAGCGCGACGGGCTTAACTCGGTGGCTCCAGGCACAATGGCGGGGCGTCCTTGCTCGGCGGGCGGGGCATTTGCCGGCTCTGACGCCGCGTGACAATTTGCTCCGAGGCCGAGGTGAAGACAGAACAGCAGAAGAACGAGTTTCGGTTTCAGGTGAGTCTGGGGCTTGGTGTTCGTGAGGCGGCCGAGTCGCCTGGTTGTTCTGCGTTTCATTATCGAGCCTTTCCTTGATTGTGTGGACGACTTGCCGCACCCGCCAATTCCTGACGGTTCGCGATGGGAATGTAGCCCGCTTCCATGCCACGCGGCGGCGCCAGAATCAAAGCCGGATCCAGACTCGCGAGCGTGCCGACATCGGGCGGGACGAGGTAGTGCTCGGCATCCTCGCGGTTGGGGATCTGGCTGAGGAGCCAGGCCGTACCGCCCAGCCAGAAGAACGGCGTAGCCGTCTGCATCCACGAGGTATCGCCCGGTCGGATCGACGCCCCGAAGCCAAGAGGCTGCGGCCTATTCCGGCTGGAACATCTGATAGCTGCTGTCGTAAGACCTCAAGTGCCGGATCAGCTTTCAGTCCTGGTTGGAGGACTTGGCCGACTTGCCGGGCACGATCCAGATGTTGCGGAACACCACCGGGTTGCCGTGGTCCTGGAGAAAGACAGGACCTTCGGGACCATCCAAGGGCTTGCTGATCGGGGCCGAGGTCGTGAAATCCTTGGCGAGTTCCAGATCCTCATGCACGAGCACTCCATTGAGCCGGACCGTGATGCGGGGCCAGGCGGTTCGCTTCCCGGAAGCATCGAATTTGGCTGCGGTGAACTCGACGTCATAGGTCTGCCAGGCGAGCGGCGGCAGGCACATGTTCAACCGGGGTTTGGAAATCGAGTAGATGCCGCCGCATTCGTTGTCCTTCCCGTCGAGTCCGAACGAATCGAGGATCTGGGTTTCCCAACGGCCGCTGTGATAGACGCCGCTGTTGCCGCGCTGCTGGCCGCGTGCCAAGGGCATGTAAGGCGTGCGAAACTCAAGATGGAGTGTGTAGTCGGTAAAGCGTTGCTTGCTGGTGCAATCGGTGGCGAGCAGGCAGCCCTTTTCGCTCTTGCCGTTCTCCCATTGCTCTGCGGAACCGCCGTCAAACAGGACCCATGCTCCCTTGGGCGGCTTGGCTCCCAGCGTGGGGCTGGCGCGTTCGATGCGAGGGAGAGTGGAGTTCTTTCCGTCCGCATCTGTCAGCAGAAGACTGCCGCCGAGAATCGTGGCGGATATCTTCTTGTCGGCACTGGTGAAGCTGGCCCTATCACCCTCGCGCGCCCCTTTCAACAGGGTGCGGGGTTTCCCCGGAGTCCATCCGAGCCCCGGCAGACCGCCCTGCAGAAGATAGGCATCGAACTGGCCTTTGCCAAGCGCAACGACCTGCACGCCGAGGCTGGCTCCTGCGCTGGCACTCCCGTATTCCCCCTGGATAGTGAAGTCCGGATCCTCCTGTCGAGCGACATTCGGATCGGTCCAGGCCTTGGGCCGGTTTTCCCCGGCCGCTTGAGCCGGTTGGCCGGTGAGACACAACAGCGACGACAACCAACATATGGTGGTGGCTCGGTTCACAAGTTGCAGATTCACTATCCATTCCTCCATAGATCCTCGCCGTATTCCCAGCCCTTTCTGGCCGGCTCTTTGACGAAAGCGTTCAGCTCGGGGTGGTTGGTGATGCAACCGGCCTTGGCATCCCACTCGATGCGGGTGTTGAAACGCTGCGCCAGCACTCCGAGGAGAATGATCTCAGTCAGCTTGGCCGAGTAGGTGAAGTTCGATCCCGGTTCCGGGCCGGTCCGCTTGATTGCATTCAACCACTCGCGGAAGGGACCGCCATTGACGCGGGGAATGGACTCGACGGGCGGCTTCGCCTGCCACTCCTTACGCACTTCAACGGGCAGGATGGTGGACGATCCAGCATGCGTGTCGCAGCCGATCAAGCCTTTGTCGCCGACCATCCAGCAGGCGCGCCCCAGATAGGCGGCGTGATCGGCCCCGAATCGGTCTATGCGTCCGACCTTCGACCAGTCCTGCGGGCCGTCGAACCAGTGCAGCACAACCGGGCCGCGTTTCGCATTGGCAGGGAAGTGATACTTGATCCGGCTGCCGGCGGGGATGAGGCCCTCCAACGAAGTCTTGCGCTCCAGGCACTCCACCACATCGGGCGGATCAAGCTCGAGCGCCCAGACCGGCGTGTCAAAGGTGTGGGTCCCCCAGTCGGCGAGTATGCCCGAGCCGAAATCGTAGAAAGCCCGCCATTTGTAGGGGAGGTAATCACGATAGAAATCCCGCTTGGCCGCCGGTCCAAGCCAGAGATCCCAGGCCAGACCCTCGGGAATCGGGGAAGCGGGAGGCGGCATGGTCGCAGGGTTTGCGAAATGCTCGCCGCCCATGTCGGGACCACCGTTGTGGGCAAAGACCTCGCTCACCTCTCCGATCACGCCGGCCCGGTAGGCTTCGACCGACTGACGAATCGAGTTAGTCGCGTGTCCCTGATTGCCCATCTGGGTGACCACCTTGTAGTGCTCCTTGGCTTTGAGCAAAGTCCTGGCCTGCCAGATGTTGTGCGTCAGCGGTTTCTGGGTGTAAACGTGGATGCCCCGTTCCATGGCCGCCAGGGTGGCGGGAAAGTGCGTATGGTCGGGCGTGGAGACGACGACTGCGTCAATCTCCTTGTGCATCTTGTCGAGCATCACGCGAAAATCTTCGAAGAAAGGCTGCGTGGTTCGCCAATTCTTCATGTTTTCCGCACATTGGTCGCGGTCCACATCGCAGAAGGCGACGAGATTCTCCTCGCGGCACCCCTGCTCGTAAGGTTGCCGGGCAATCCAGCCGCCGGAACCGATGAAGGCGATGTTCAGTTTGCTGTTCGCGGACGGACCCGATTTGCCAATGGCGAACGAAGGAAAGACCGCCTGTGTGGCCATGGCCTGCGTAGCAATCGAAAGAAAGGTTCTCCGTTTCATGACATCCATCCTTTTCTGGTCTTTCATGTGTTGCTGAATTGTCTGGGGGACGCTTTGCGGTTCATGATCCAGCGACGGGCGGTTCATGGGGACTCTACCAGTTCGGGGTAATGAGAGCGGATGAGCGTGCGCTCCTCCTCGGTAAGGCCGGCGATGGGAATCGGCTGGTCTTGCGGACGGGTTTGCTTCTGATTGATGCGCCCCAGTAGGCTCCAGTTACGGGAGTAGCTGCCGGGTTCGGGGTCGGCGGGTTCGGTGGCGGGCAGGTCGTAGCGGGTGAAGTCGATGACCTTTTCGGGGAGGTTCTCCTTCCAATTCCGCAGGAGGGCCAGACGAAAGTCCTTGTTCATGAACCAGCGGATTTCCTTGTCGGCTTCCGAGGCACGGATGCCGCAGCCGCGGTGCACGAAACGATAGTTGATTGCATCGTTGTTTTTGAACTGCGCACGCCAGAGTTCCCCGAACTGTCCCTGGGTGATGAGTCGGGCGTCGGGCCAGCGTTTGCGGATTCCGGTCAGCCAGAGACGCAGGCCTTCCATGCCGTTGCGGCCGCCATAGCCGTAGATCTTGCGGGCTTCGACCAGGCTCATCTCCCAGCCGCAGGTCACCCAGGCGAAGCCGTTGCGTGAAAAGCCGTCGTCGAAATGGGTGGCGGTGGTGGCGAGCATGGCCTCAAGACCGCGTTCGGTGCCCATGTCGAGCAGCGTCTCGATCGGGCCGACGCCCTGGCGGCTGCGCCAGCGCTCGCCGTTCACCGTCCGCGCGCCGGGGATGCGGGCGCAGAGGAAGTCGACCGTCCAACCGTCGAGGTTGACGCAATCGATGAAGTCGTCCTTTCCGCGGGCGGGTTTGCAGAAGTGCTCGCGCGACGGATAGTAGGGGTAGCAGATCGATCCTTCGCCGTCGCCGTTATCGACGGCGTATTGGCTCCAGATGTTGCCCTGGCAGACGTGGATGCCTTCCTCTTCGGCAAGGTAGCGGAGGTTTTCGGCGGAGAGGAATCCGGCGACCACGCTCTTGGGGCGGTAGCCGTCGCCGACGATTTCGGAAACCCGCTGGAGGCCCTCGTGGAGGTCGCGGTTTACCTGCTCGCGGGTGTTGTACATGTTGGCGAAGTAGGCGCCGGGGATGAAGGTGATCTCGTCGCCGAACTTCTTGTGATAGGACACGACCAGATCCCGCAACTGGCGGTACGACTCGCGCTCGTCGTGGAGGGCTTTCCAACTGAACGCCCACGTGATGCACGCACCGGGCCATGCGTCTGCAATGGTCTCGCGGAAGATGCGGGCCTCCGCGGGCGTGTGGACGCTCGATTCGTCCGGGCCGTGGGCGGTGTCGCGGGTGACTTCGATCTGCCGCACGCGGACGACGGTATTGAAGGTCAGGAAGCGATTCCCGAGGAGTTGCGGCGTGACCTGC
Organism: uncultured Phycisphaerales bacterium; assembly: GCA_937927975.1. GTDB lineage: Bacteria > Planctomycetota > Phycisphaerae > Sedimentisphaerales > Anaerobacaceae > PLanc-01. The sequence continues at coordinate 52,746 of CALEZT010000274.1, read as the reverse complement.
TCGGAAGCCCCCAGCCCGTTCGCCAGTACGAAGACCAGTATGAACAGAACAGGGTGAAATCTCATCGAATACACTACTGTCTCGTCCGGTTTGTGCGTGCTGTTCATCATGGCCTACCTTATCAGTTCGTGGCGGGTTTCCTTGCCGCGCAGTCTCAATTTGTGCTTCTTCGCTAATCCGTCGAGCATCCTCGCGACCAGCGTACTGCTCATGCAGTAGTCCGGGACGCCCAAGGCCTTGCCGGTGACAGAACCGTAGTGTTCGCTGATCCCGTTTTGGATGGCGTTGGCAATGGTCTTGTCACGAATTTCGGCGGCGAGTTCCCTGTGTCCATAGGCAGCCAGTCCGCGGGTGATTTGGCAGTTGGTTGGCGACCACACGTCGCTGCGCCAGAACGCACTGGATTTCCATCGGCTGTCGGTTCGAGCAACAGGGCGATGAGGAAGGTCAGAAGGGTTTGTTTCATTGCTCTTGGGCCAGGCAGGACGATGTCATCGTTGTGTCCTCCGGAAGACCACCTTCCATGACACATCGCGGTTTTCCTCCGTCCTCAAGGATACTTCCGCCAGCGGCTCGTCCCCCGCACGAGGCGTGACCTGGATCGCAGCCCCATCGGCTTCGGCCGTGTCTGCCGTGTAGCCGTTCAGCGCAAGCGTGATGCGATAGGTCTCCCCGCCGATCACTTTGGCGGTGCCGGTGAGTCGTCTGTTCGCAGCATCCCAATTCACGTTGGCAAGATCCACCCAGCCCTGCAAGACGTGGCGGCTGGTGGACAGAACTTGCGGATGCGGCCGTGCTTTGCGGACCGAGAGCATCGCGCAGGCGGAAGGCTCCAGTGTCTTCTCCAACGTTGCCGTTCCGGGGAACTTCCCCACCAGCGAATCGTCCCAGAAATCGTAAACGTAATAGACCGCGGCTGCGTCCAGCCCGATCGCGCCCGTCGTCACCCGGTCGCCGCTCAACGGCACCACCACCTTGTCGCTCTTGCTCCCTGTATTGAACAGCGCCACTTGATGCCACTGCGGCGTCAACTCCAGGTCATACACCTGGGGATCCGCCACGCCGGTGAAGGCGTCCAGCGGCCGGGCCGTGAACGGCTCGCGGTAAGCGGGATAGATACGCGTGAAATCATGGACGATCTCCGGCGTGAACAGCGTGAACGACGTGGCCAAGTCAATGCGCCCGCTGGTCAAGTACACCATCGTCAGCATGGACCGGCGGATCTGCTTCGAGCAATCGTGTACCGTTTTGCTGTCGGGGTAGTAATTGAACACGGTACGATTCTTGTACCAGCGCAACCCGCCTATCGTGACCATGCTCGGAACGAACTTGTTGGAATCATACCAATTGCGCTGCGTGTCCACCAAACCCGCGGTCAGATCCAGGCACGGCCGCCCGGACTCGCCAAGATTCCGCTCATCTATCAGCGCATCAGGCCCCAGCCCTTCGCGGCACAGCCGGAACGATTCACGATAGGCGGAGGCCGTGGTGGCGTGGCGGTCCTCAAACCCGCCCTCCGGCCGCCAGCCGGTTTCCGGGTAGTCGAACTTGATCCCGCGTACTCCATCCTTGCGCAGCCGGCCCCAGACATCCCGCACGTGCTTTTGGAACTCCGGGTCGGTGTAATCGTAACTCACCAGCGGCTGATGATGGGAATGCTTCACTTGCAGGCGGCTGATGTCGTTGAAGAGCATGTGGCCGGGGAATGCCCGCGCATAATCGTCCGACGGCATCCCGACCTGGAAATAGGTGTATGGAATGCCGTCGCGATCATTGATTGCTTTGCACCACTTGGCGAAGGTCTCGTAGGGCGGCACAAGATGCCCGAACTGGGACCAGTGCGCGTCGTCCCACCAGCCTTGCTCCGTGTTGCCATCCTTATAACAGTACGAATCCGGCTCCAGCCGGATGGCCACCTTGGTGTACTTGGTCACGCCCGCCTTCTGTGCGGCCTCCAGTTCCCCCACCAGTTTCCTGGAATCGTTCACACCCGGCAGACCGCTGAGTGCACCGACGCCCCAGCCGCACAACACCGGGAAGTCATACACGTTCGGTTTGGCGTGATTCGCCAGCCGCATCGCCCGCCCGTACTTTTCCAAAGCCGCGAAAGGGTCTGTCGTCGTGGCGTCCAGGTAGAACGTGTCGTCCGCCCAATATGTCTTCCCGGCATCCACCAACCGCCCCACAGGATCCTGCGCGTTGAACCCGAGGCCGCTGTTGTTGATCGACGCATACCTGGCGAATTCCTTGTAGCACAGCCCGCCCCAGACAACCGAACGCCGCCGGCCCTGCACGGTGAAGGTCAGCATCAGGCTGTTCGGCGAGGTCCGCTCCGGCCCGCGCTTTACATGAGTCGCCTCTGCTCCCGCCGCACCGTTCAGCGTCAGAAAGTTCTCGCACGTGGTGCCAGGCATCAGTTTCGCCCCGATCATCGGCGCAGCGATCATCAAACGCACGTCGCGGTCCGTGTGGTTACGCAGGCCGAATCCCATAGACACCGCACCGGTGTTTTCGTAGAGCGAGTAACTGAACAGATACGTCGGCAATGCCGCCCGCTTCGGCTCGGTCATAGCCAGCACCGCACGCTGGCCTCTGCCGAAGGCGTCGTCTACCGGATCCACCGTTAGCGAGATCGCCCAATTCTTGAGGTCGTCCTTCTTGGCCGTCATGCCCAATTCCCCGCCCCAGCCATCCGCCGCCATCCACCCGTCAGCAAGCAGCAACTCGCCGGTATGGCTTTCGCTCAAAGTGATGACGCGATTCTGCACATCGATGCGAAGAGTCACCATCTCGTTGGACAACGTCACACTTGCGTCGCCATCCTGAAGCACGGCCACGCCGGAGGCTTTCGCGGTCGGCCCGGTAGTGACGGCTTCTGCGGCCTGACAGGGGCTGTGGTTCAACAACGCGAGAAGCGCCAACGCCAGGAGATTCACTGCAGTTTTCATCGTGAGATTTGTCATAACTCCATCCTAGTCCCGACCAGTCTTCGCCTCGCCCTTTATCCAGGCACATACGAGCGGCAGTCGATGCCGGACATCGGCGGCAGGCCGACTTTCTCAGCGGGCAGGTCCGAGCAAGGGGTCAATCGCTTCCGCCAGTGTCACGGCGATCTTCCTGGCTCCCTCCGCGTTGGGCAACCGGTCGCCGCTGCCCATATCCTGGTTGCTGTCGCGATTCTGGAGTTGGCAGACGATGTCGGACTTGTCCGGTCGCACTATACCGTTCTTCTCACCGCGGTGTAGGCCAGCGGCCTGCGCACCGACGACGGATGAACACCCGCCTTCATGGCCATAATCATGCCGGCCGCCTCGATGTAGTTCTCGGCGTAGATGAATTTCGGGTGTTCGGGGTGGTTGAGACAGCTCTTGTTCTCGCGCACTACGATCACCGGGATGTTCCCATCGAGACAGGCCTGGTGCGGCGTGCCGAAACAGCCGTACGGAGAGACCATGCAGTCAATGTCCCGGCAGCTCATGCCGCTCTCGCGGCTGAGTCGCGGGGCTTTGTGCAGTCCTTTCAGCAGGCAGTGAATGAAGTTCTCCGTGATGATTTCCACAGCGATTCTCGGGTCCACCACTTCCTTGAACCCGGTCAGCGCATAATCCACCGGGCCATGGGCGCACGGTTTGTCCAACGCCTCGCCAATCAACCTTGTGGCAAGAGCCTCAACTCCGCCCACCGGATTGACGCCCCCGACGCGCCAATAGGTGGCCAGTGTCTCACTGTCGATGGTGATGGGGGTGGCGATGCCCAATGCGTCATACTCAAGATCCTTGACCTGCGCCACCAGCTCCTTCCAGTGGACGACGTCCCCCGTAGCGATCCCGTCTTCCATGCGGGCAATCAATTGGAGCGGCACCTTCAGCTCCAGGATCTCCGCATCGAGACCGAGCGTGGCGCGGGCGGCCGAGACGGCATTGATGGACTGGTAATCCGCCTTGTTGACGACCACCAGCACCTTGTTCGACTTGACCTTCTGCAGGAAGAGCTTGCCTTGCAGGAATCGGTCCAAATGATTGCCCTCGACATACAGCGCGTTCGGGGGCATCTCGTTGATGTCCGAGGCGTTCACCACGTTGGGATGCAGCACCAGGTTCTCGCAGCAGGCGCCCAGCAAACGTGCGGCCGCATTCCCGTCGCCGCAATGGCCGCCGATCTCACATCCGATCCCCGTGGGGACGATCATAACTACGTTCATTTATGCAGACTCCTGTTTGTCGTTTCACCGCGCGGGCGTAAAGCCCGCGACAGATTCTCGCCCAGGCGGGGTGGAGAGCAGGAATTGATGCCGCGAAATGGCATTCTCCGATGCTGTTGATTTCATAGTGCGGTGTCCGCCACTTTGGCTGCCAATTCCATCCTGTAAAACTGGGCAAACAACCTGAACTGGCGGGCGAAGTCCCCGCAGAACAACAGATTGTGATGGCCCTGGACCGCGCACGCGTCGGCACGATCAGTGATCGCCACTTCTACGTTCGTGGTGCATCCGCCGGCGGGCGGCATTGGATGAGAGACGACAACACGACCGGCATAGACGTCCAACGCGGGCGTTTCGCCTGGATAGTAGCGCACCATCGTGACCGGATCGTCCGGCTTCCAGAAGACCTGAATGGCGCAGCTACCCTCATTGGTGTGCGCGAAGCGACGCAGCAGATACGGCAGGGCCGGGCCATCCGGGCCGTACATCCTGGTCGCACACGTGCAGTGGGAGGCATAGTAATGGTTCTTTTCCGTCTCGTAGCAGGGGTTGTGCTGGAAACCAGGTCGGCCGATGAGCTGTTGCCCTAGCAACTGCGTGTACACGGCTGGCAGGTCGTTCTCGCAGGCAGCCGGGATCAACATGCCGTTGAAGAGAGAGAAACTGATGCATGGCTTGAGCATACCGCGGCGCAGGCAGTTCATGGTAAGACCGTCGGCATCCTCATCACGCAGCAATTCGGTCAACGCCAGATAGGCTCGCATGGCGTTTTGGAGGCTTTCCTCGGTGATGCCACGAACCTCGATGGCGTCACGAACGAGCCGCTTCATCAGATCCTCAGCGTCACTCGTGATCCGGACCTTCTCGAACCGGTCGGCGTAGCGCGCGAACGGAATTACACGAACCTTGATGCCGAAGAACTGTTCCGTGGTTTCGCGTGACTGATCCGCCTCAGTGATGCTCAACAGAAGTGATTGTCCGAGGCGCTTTCGCGTGTTGATCATCCGCAGGCCATACTCGATCGCATGGGTGTTCTCCAGCGACTGGATAAGGTACACTCCCGGCCGGCGATAGGTAGTGATGGGACCATGCTTGACACCGAGTCCGATGAAGAAGATGACCGGCATATCGAGTTTTTCCGCCGCTTCGAGGAACAGGTTGGCCTGAGCCAGGCTGTTGTTGTAGAACATGATCAAGAGCAAGCCGTCGGGACGGGAGGCCTCAAGCTCCTGAATCACCTTCTGGGCATCGGCGTTGTTCGCCACGGAGCGGTTCTCCGTAATGATTCTCATTCCCAGACGCTTCTCCATATCAGCCAAAGCGTTCATATACGCCCTCTGACGGCCCTCGGCATCGAATTCATTGCCGGGCCAACTCCACCAGCCTTCCGGATTGCCCGAAAAGACCTGCGAGGGAGGATAGAGGAACACCGTCCGGACGGTCGCCCCCTCCTTCTTGGATACGGGAATCGCGCCCTGACCGACCGCCGTTTCCACCCAGGGCAACATTGTCACACCACCCGCGAGCCCTGCTGCTGCGAGAAAACCACGTCTGTTCAGATTGCCGACTCCTTCGCTGTTGCCTTGTTTGTCCATCGCTCATTCCTACCTGATGATGTTTCTCGTCAGGCCCAATGCCTGCGAACGTGAAACGACGCGGAGGGGCCGTATCGCAACGGATGCCAGGACTTTCCGTCTGCAATTCCCTCAGGGCGCTTTCTCCTGGCGAGTCACGATGGGCACGTAGCCCACCTCCATGCCCTTGGGTGGAGTCACGAACAGGCCGGGATCGAGGTTCACCAGCCTTCCGCGGCCGGGCGGCAGCATATAGTCGCGATCCACCGGCCACTCGGCGTGGATCTTTTCCACGAGGGCCTGCAGCTTGGCCTTCTTCTCGGGACTATAGTCGTATTGCTGGAAGGAAGGCTGGTCCACAAACCGATACCATGAGTAAGTCACCAGGGAACCATCCGTCAGCTTGGAGGTGAAGGGACCGTTTTGGGGACCCGGCCGGCTCCACGCGCCGGTGGTCGGCGACGTATAGGGGACGCCCGGACCGGCCAACTTGAACTCCTGACCCAAGAGCCCGGTTTCCGTCGGCACCTCGTCCGAAGCTACGACGACGCGCTCCTGCCCGACATGCACGCAGTATTGTGGAAAGAGACCCTTGGGGCTGGGAGCATTGGGCAACCACTGCAGACCCCAGATGTTCCCTTCGAAGATCTTGTTCTCAAAAACGCGTTCGACCCCGGTGATTATCTTGCCGGCCTGGTCGTAGCGTGTCGGCTGGGAGTTCAGCCTGGGCTTCCAGGCGCCTTTCTCATCGAATCGCCCGGAGCAAGCAGGCCCCCCGTCCCGCCAGGCCTTGAAAGCATGATAGAGCGCCGCCTTGGAATAGTAGGTCACATCCTGCACCAGAAAGGCGCGCCCCTGTTCGTCCACGGGGAATTGCAGTTTCGGCAGCTTCGAGTACGTCGTGCCTTGCGCGTCCCTGGCGTCGAAGCGAGGAACGGTGTTGATTTCCATCGCGCCGCCGCCCATGATGCCGGGACGCGCGTCGAGCCCGCGTCCATAAATGAAGGGATAGTTGAACAGCTTGCCGATCTTGCTCCAAGTTTCCGGGATGTAATAGGCGATAGGACCTTTGAAGTTGGCCGCACTCAGAAAGCAGGTCCAGCTCTGGTCTCCCGTGGGCGGATCGCCCGTCGTCGGATCGGTGAACGGCAGCGCCATCCAGGTGTAACCCAGGAACTCGCCATTGGGATTTCCCTGGAACGGGAGCGCATCAGGCGGGATCAGGAGCCTGTTGCTGACCTGGGCGATGCCCAGACGGTTGTCCGGCAACGCCTCGTTGTCGTAGAAGAACGACCAGCCGGGGGAGCCGATCTCGTAGTCGTAGCATTGCGGCGTGGCATTCATGCTGAACTTGGGCGGGCCGTAGCGGAAATGGGTGCGCGCCCAGTAGCCCAAGCCCCCCTCAACGGTTTGGAAGACACTGCTCCAAGTTGGTCCGCGAGGCTTCCACGTCCGGGCGAGCGTGCCTTCCGGTGCGAGCGGCTTGTCCTTGTTGTCGGAGTTGTCAGGCTGAATCCACGAGCTGGGCAGACCGATTTGAAAGTTGGCCAGCGGTTGATCCACCAGCGACCAGACGGCGGCGTAGAAGCCCATGCCCGCGCTGTAGCCGCCCTCGGCCGGGAGCTTCTCATGGCCAAAGCCAATATATCCGTGCAAACCCTGGGAACGCAGCGCGACGACGCCGGGCTTGGGAGGCTCCTGGTTGGCCGACTTCTCCTGGGCTTGGCACGTCCAGGACAGTGCCACGAGGGTCATCATCGTGAACAATATGCTCATTTTCATTACGGCTTCCTTCGAAGCATGTGAGGGAATAGATCTCTTGTCAGTCGCGTGTACTCTCCTTGGACGGCTCGTCGATCCTACGTCATCGGCTATGGAGCCGTGCTGAGGGTGATCGTGACCGGCCGATCGGATTTCATCCTGAGCCAGAGCACAAGATCGTAGTCGTTGACTCTGCGAACGTAGCCTGTGCGAAAATCGCTGCCCGGAGTCATCCTTTCATTGTTCACGATCAGATGTGCCGGACGATCCCCCCAATCCTGGATGACCAGTGAGGGATTGACTACCGGATGCTCGGAATCCGCTTTCAGCGTCGCCTCCAGCTTGCTCTGCTCTGCGCCTTTCGCGCGAGAGACGACATAACATCGCTGGGTCGAGTCGTACCGACTGCTCGCGCCGCCGGATGCAAGAGTCAGCTCGGGAGGCCGCACCCAGGACTTGGCCAGAGGGGCCAGAGTTCGTGGATCATCACGCGTCGCACCATAGATCCAGGTCCAGTAATACGTATTGTTTTCCCCCCGATGGGGATTTGGAGTGGCCCAGGCCAGCGAGAAATGCGAAGGACGATCGGCCGCCTGGCAATAGCGGCCATCGGACGGAATCAACGCCGCAGGCCAGTGGTTCCACCAGGGAAAGTGCGACACTTCCTTGCGATGCTCGTGGGCGAAGACGCTGAAGTTGCAGTCCAACTCGAAGATCTGGAACGGCTTGTACGCGGACTTGAAGTTGACCATCATGATGTTGGGGCTCTCGCCCGGGGCATCGCCGAAATCGATGTAGCCGCCACGTTCCCAGCGGCCCTTCTTGCGAATGACGGGCGAGCGTTCCGCCCAGGTGTAGGTGTGGGCCTGGCCGTGGAGATTCACCAGCGTCAGGGCCGACAGATCCACGACGTCTTCAGGCCTCTGGCCCGGCTGGCAAAGCCCAATGACCTCCTCGGGCCACAGGGCCTCTCCGTCGGTGTGAAGAACGACTTTGCGAACGCCCACTTGGTCAGGATAGAACGTGTAATACTCATCCACCCAGTCTTCCCACCCTGAGACGGGGTTGACCTGGGAGTGATTGCCGTTGGCCGAGGTGGGACAGTAGCGCCAATGCACCACTACGCGAGCGGGCGTGTTCTCGATGATCCGCACGTGCGAGAATCGGCAATAGTAGTCCAGCATATGCTCGATGCAGCCGTCCCGCCCATTGAAATTCTCGATGCTCTGGTCCGCCATCCATAGGTCGTTCTCCATGACCCAGGCAGGACCGTACCGCGTGCCTCGCCAGAAGACGACCCGGATCGGCGAATCGTCGAACTGGACCACGATGTCCGGGTCGGAAGACACACGCCAGAGGGCATCCCATTCGGGATGGTAGGAGAGGTTCACGTAGGAAGCGCCAAACTTGCCGGGACCGGGAGGCCCCGAAGGCATTACTCTCCTGGGCAGATCCGGAGCCAAGGCCGGCTGCAACGCCTTGGAACTCTCGGCAACTGCCTTGTCGTCCAGACACACATCGTAGATCTTCAATTCGTCAAGCACTCCATCCAGTGCGTACCAGCAGGGCAGCGTCGCGAAAGCCCTAACCGGGTGGGACGGCTCGATCTTCTGGCGAGCCATCCCCATCCGGAGGTCTTCTGCAGCAGCACTGGAGAAGACGCCTTCACAGTCCATGCGAGCGGCCTGCTCGCCGTTGATGTAGAGAACGATCCCCCGTTTCGGCGCATACGACGCGGCGACGTGCGTCCAGGCTCGAAGCGGTATGCTCCGCTCGGTCTTGCACACGCGCCAGCCGTCGGCGCCGAGGTGCAGCCCCAGATGACCCTGTGGGCCAACCCCGAAAAAGAAACCCTCCCTGGGCGAGTCGGCGGCAATATCATCCGGCCAACTCAATTTGTCCCGGTTGCTGTTCATGCTGACGGTGTTTTCTTGAGCGGCGATCGGCGCCCAGTTCCATGGATAGGCGCCCAAGGCAATCCAGGCTTCGATGGTGAAGCCCCGCTCAAGATTCGGGACTTGCTGGGCCTTACGATGGACGCAGGTGGTGTAGCCGTCCATGACGATCGCCTTGCCTCTGACGCCATCGATCAGCCGGAACTTGCCTGTGACTGCATCTGCGCCGCCAGTAATGGACTCCGGTACGTTCGCGTCCGCCACGCGATCGAAACTCCAATGCAGCACAGGAGCGGCCCCCTGAGCCCAGAGGGGACTTGAAACGGCCAGCGTGCAGATCAGGGTGACCAGGCTCTTGTGTGAAGCCCCTTGTGGTGATGAACTGTTCATGGCGTGTCCTTCCGCGTGGGTTTCGCACTTTTGACTTTGCGTCGAGGTGTTCAGCTCTCGTCCTGCGCCGCTTCCTGGCGGGTTACGATCGGCACGTATCCCACTTCCAGGCCCGCGGGAGGAGTGACGAAGAGAGCCGGGTCCAGCGCGACCAGTTCGCCGCGGGTGGGCGGGGCCATGTAGTCCCGGTCAATGGGCCACGCCGCGTGGATCTTCTCGACGAGAGCCTGGAGCTTGGCCTTCTTCTCGGGACTGTAGTCATACTGCTGGAATGAAGGCTGGTCGACGAATCGATACCAATGGTATGTCGCCACCGAACCATCGGCGAGCCTGACCTTGTATGGGCCGCGTGAGGGCCCGGGATTCGTCCAAGCCCCGCCCGCAGGCGACGTATAGGCGGGGCCCGGCTTGGCCAGGCGGAACTCCTTGGTCAGAAGATTCGTTTCCTCGGGCACATCCGCTTCGGAAACGACGACGAGTTCATTGCCCTGGTACTTGAAATACTGCGGAAAACGTCCATCCGGGTAGGCATCGTTGGGCAACCACTGCACACCCCAGATGTTGTCCTCGAACACCTTGGTCGTGAACACGCCCTCAACACCATGGATCTTCTTGCCCGCCTGATTGAAGCCGGGCATTCTCGTGCTCAAGGTGGACTTCCAGACCCCCTTCTCGTCGAAGCGGCCGGAGCACGGGGCCCCCCCATCCCGCCACGCCTTGAAGGCATCGTACAAAGCCGCCTTGGAATAGTACATGACGTCCTGGACCAGCCGGGCCTCTGCCTTGTCGTTCACCGGGAAAAACAACTTGGGGATCTTGGAATAGACGTCGCCTTTGGCGTCTTTCGAAAGGAAGCACGGGACGGTATTGATCTCCATGGCGCCGCCACCCGAAAGCCCCGGCCGAGCGTCCAGTCCCCGGCCGTAGATGAACGGGTAGTCGAACAGTTTGGCGATCTTGCTCCAGGTCTCAGGGATATAGTAGGCCAAAGGACCCTTGAAATTCGCTGCACTGAGAAAGAGAGTCCAGCTCTGATCGCCCGTCGGCAAGTCGCCTGTGGTGGGTTCGGTGAAAGGCAGAGCCATGTATGCATACCCAAGGAACTTGCCGTTTGGATTGCCCTGAAATGGCAGGGCGTCGGGCGGAATGAGCACCCGGTTGCTCAACTGGGCAATGCCCAGACGGTTGTCGGGCAGGGCCTCATCGTGGTAGAAGAAGCTCCACCCGGGCGATCCAATCTCATAGTCGTAACATTGCGGCGTCGCATTCATGCTGAATTTGGGCGGCCCGTAGCGAAAGTGGTTCCGCGCCCAATAGCCCAGGCCCCCTTCCAAAGTCTGAAACACGCTCGAATAGGTCGGGCCTCGTTCGGACCAGTTGTCGCGTGCACGCGTGCCGACGGGAGCCAGGGGCTTGTCCTTGTTGTCGCGGTTATCCGGCGTGATCCACGTACCCGCCAGACCGATCTGGAAACCGGCAAGCGGCTCGCGAATCAGAGGCCAGACCGCTGAGTAAAATCCCATCCCGGCCCCGTATTCACCCGGATCGGATGGCCGCGTCGCACTGTAGCCGATGTAGCCGTGCAAACCTCGCGAGTTTGACGTCACGACTCCCGGCTGCGTGTCTTCCGGCGTCGTTCTCCTCTCCTGGCCTTCACACATCCGGCCCAGCGCAATGAGAGTCAAGACCGTGAGCATTGCCTTCTTGTTCATGATGGCCTCCTTCTGATTATGGGTGCGAGTCGGCATCCCTGTTTTCAATCGCCGGCAGTTTCGCGGATCACGCAGGCATCCGCCCAGTTGCCCAGAGCGTTCTTCCCATCGAAGACCAGCATCAGGCACTGGACATCCTTCAATGCGATGTCGATTTCCTTCGGGGGCGTGTCTTTCGTCATGTCGCGGCTGTCCCACAGGACCTTATTGCTGAAAAAATCCCCGTTCTGCACGCGGAACCGTCCCTTGGCGTCTTCCGGAGCAGCCGCATCCATCGCCACCGTGGCCCGGAATCGGGCGGCGCGGCTGTTGACCTTGAACATCACCGCACACTTGCCCTTGGCGCCGAGGCCCTTGTCGAAGGTGCGACCGGCGATCCGGATCGGTTCGCCGCCAGATGTCGCGTCGTACACGGGCGCGTTGCCCGACTTCCAGATGTAGTACAGGTCGCTCAGATAGGTCCGCCCCTGGCGAGTGACCGTGTACCTCTCAGGCGGCACCGGCGAAGGCGCAGGCAGCGGCGGCCCCGGCCTGCCGACCTTGATCATTCGGTGCTCGTGCTCGTTGAGGCCGCGGGCCGTGAACGAGTTTTCGATGTCGCCCAGGTCCTCTCGCGTCCAGAGATCCCGCACCGGTTGGCTCCCCGCCAAACCGATCTGGTCCCATCGCACCGTGATGTCGGCCTTCTCCCGCCGTTTGTTGAGAAGCAACACGGCGGTGGTCCCATCCGCCAGGGGTTTGTTGTACACCTCACGGCCGTTCTCATTGACAATCCTGTATGCCTGAATGCCACGCGGGTCCTGATTCACCGCGATCGGCTCGGGCGCCGTCAGGATCCTGCGGGTCTGATCGCTCATCGTACGCAGGTCGTTGCCGGCCATCAGGGGAGCGGCAAGCATGCACCAGAGGCTGAAGTGCGCCCGGTCCGCGACCTCACGCCGGTCCTCTGCCATGTCCTTGAGGTTGCCGACCTGCAGCATGTCCGGGTCGTTCCAGTGGCCCGGTCCCGCAAACTGCCAGAGTCCGTTGAAGGCCGGATGAATGGCCCGGTCGCCGGCCGATGTTTCCGCACAGCCGTAGATCGAGCCCATCCAGGGATAAATGTCATTCGACGTCCGCCACAGTTGGGCGAATTCCTTGCCGCCCCACGCCCAGGCGGCATTCCCGAAATCGGAAATGCTCAACACGATAGGTCGCCCCGTCGCCTCAATCCCCTTGCGGAAGAGCGCATAGTCCTCCTCGCTCATTCGCCCGTTGCTCTCGGCGAAGCAACTGTCCATCTTGATGTAGTCTACCCCCCATTCGGCGAAGGTCTCCATGTCGATTCGCTCGAACCCCAGGCTCCCCGGCAACTGCTGGCAGGTCATCTTCCCCCGGTCCTGATAGATGCCGAACTTCAATCCCTTGCTGTGAATGTAGTCGCCTATGGCTTTCATGCCGCTGGGGAATTTGTCGGGGTCCGCGACGAGGCGGCCGTTCTCGTCCCGCTTGCTCGCCATCCAGGCGTCGTCGAGGACGAGGTACGTGTAGCCCGCGTCCCGCATACCCGAGCTCACCATCGCATCGGCAATCTCCTGAATCTGCTTCTCGTTGATGTTCTTCTCGAACGCATTCCAACTGTTCCACCCCATCGGCGGCGTCATGGCCAGCCTGGAGTCGGCCCGCAACGCCTTGGCCAGGGCGTAGCCGATCAACGAGTAGTTCGCGGCCGACCCGTTGTAGTGACAGTACCAGTGCCCCCCCAGACGTCGGTACTCGTCGCTCAACTCTTTGGTGGGCAACACATTGTCAGGCGTATCCGGGATCTCCTTCTCCTTCTTGACGCGCCCATACTTGTCCGCCATGACACGGAGTTCCTCCAATCGCGAATCCCAGAAATCGGCGGTAGGTACGAACATGACGTTCCGGAGCGATGCCTCCTGGGCCACCGCTTTCTGCGCCTGGCGGAATTTCACCATGGCGACCGCCTCGCGATCCCTGGGGTTCTCCGCCCTCCTGGTCATCTCGTGCCCGCCGACCCCCAGTTCGCCGATGACGATCGGCATGTCGGGTGCGTCGAGATCCTTGCGCAGGTCACGAAACATGGCTGCGAGATTGCGAGGATAACTCTCGATGACTCCCAGGCCGACCCACCGATCCTCCACGCGGGTGGGCCACTGGCAGAAATCGTTCCAGCCCTGGAACCAGGCCATCCCCGCGATCTCATAACCCTGTCCATGGTACCCCGGCACGATGTCCTCGATATGGTCCAGGCACTCCTTGATTTCCGCAACCATCTTGCGGTAGTAAACCCCCATCTCACGACTCGTGCCGCCGGATGCCTGTTTCTTCAGGAGAGCGGCTTCGTCCTCGGTCGGATCCCCGGCGCTGGGCGATCGAAAGTCACAGTACACATCCTTGCCGCCCCAGGCGGTCTTGATCAGCAGGACGTGCTCGTCATAGAGTTCGCCCATGATCGTACCGAACATCAACTCCGGACCGATCTCGTTGGCCGAGGCCCCCCAACCGAGGGTGAGCGGCCCGTTGGGCTCCTTTCGCCGCTCCGACCGATAGGAGATGGTCACATCGTCACGGATCGCCCAGGAACCGTCGGCACGCTTCAAGAGCCTGAGCAGATGGCCGTATTCCGGATGGTCGCCCAGGTGATCGAGACTGGGGATCTGGCCGTGGCCCTCCATATTGGATTGCCCTGCCAGGATGAAGACCTTCACCGGCCTGTCTCTGGCGGTGTGCCGCGGGGTCTCGCCGGAGGTCGATTCCGGCTCGCCTGCCCCACCGATTCCGGCACAGATACCGATGAATGCACAGACCAGGGTGATTCTGAGACAGTTCATGAGCCTGCTCCTTTCTGAACAATCAGACCGCTGGCGTTGCCGCCGCATCCTTCGGACTCACCTTCTCCTTGGTCAGCAGGCTGACCACGACCAGACACGTGACCGAAGCCAGAAGCGCCGGCAGCACCGCATCGAGTCCGGAAGCGGCCGGCGGCAGAAGTCGATGGATGAAGTCCGCCTCGCTCCAGACCAGGCTCACCACGGTCCCCGTGAGGATCGACGCCACGGCGCCTGCCCTAGTGGCACGCTTCCAGACGATGGCCGCCACCAACGTCGGCGTGATCGAGGAACCGTAGATGGTGAAGGCATACAAGGCCTTGCGGAAGAAACCGGTCGTCTCCGCGAACATCAGCGTCACGAAGAAGGCGATCAGGCCAAAAACGACAACCATCAGCCGGCTGAGGAAGAGAAGACGCTTCTGCCCCGCCTTCGGATTGATGTAAGCCAGATATACATCGGTGATCGCTGTGGATGCCGAGACGTGCAAGAAGGAGTTGGCGGTAGAGAAGATAATGGCCACAACCGTCACCATGAAGAGACATCCCATGGGCAGGATCAGGTAGTGCTTGGCCGCATAGATGAGAATGTACTTGCCGTTTTCGGGGTCCGGCGTCATGCTGGCCACGATCCAGGCGCAGGCGATAATCAGCAACTCGACTGCGAAGGCCACGAAGATCATAGCGGTGACCGCGGTCTTTGCCCCCTTGGCATTCCGACTGGCGAAGATGCGCTGATACTGGTTGGCGTCGCCCAGGACGAGCAGGAAGACAGGGAGGATATAGTTGATCATGTCCGCGTTCGAGTAGACCCCCCAAAACTGCATGTGGTGCGTTCGGTCGCCCATGGCGGCGAAGGCGGCCTCCATCCCGCTCCACCCCCCCGCTTTGAACCAGTACACCGGCAAAGCGATCACCATGGTCAGCATGATCGCGCTGCCGTTGAGGATATCCATCGAGGCCAGGCTCATCAGACCCGCCAGCATGGTGTAGACGACGATGCAGACGGCGGCAATCAGAGTTGCCGTCCTGGCCGTGAGGATGGGCTCGACCAGCGTAAGCGTTCCATGATCCGGGACGCTCGCAACGGTGTACTGAGATCCGGACAGGAGGTCGGCATTCAGATACAAGCGGGCAGAACCACTGCGTTTGACCGCCGTACCGCGTCCGGCTTTCTCAGCGTCCTGTTTCGCGGCCTTCAGGTCGTCGGACACCACGACATGGACAGGCCAGTGCAGGGTCGGTGCGCTTGGGTCGGAACCCGTGGCGAGAGTCAGACTCGTGCTGCCGGCCCAATCCTTCTCCGGCGCAAAGACCAGGCGGCCCTTGAGAAGCTGCCGCCGGGTCAGTTGGTCTCCCGAGGAAACGGTCACCGGCGGTTTGTCGCCCGCAATGACCTCCAGCACAGCGCCGCCGGCGTTGAACTGATAACTCACGATCACCATGTAGGCGATGATCAAGCTGAACATCGCCAAACCTCGCGCGGTGTTGCCGAAACGGCTCTGGATGATCCCTGGAACGCTGGTGGCCTCGATATTCCTCGCCCGACTGGCGATCAGCGACAAGAGAATCATGCCGAAGAACGTGCCGATCGGCAGGATCAACGCGGCCATCCCAGTCTTGTAGGTCTGCTCGGCATTGCCGACGATCGAGCCGGTGCCGATCCACACGGCCAGCATGGTGCAGACCATAACCCACGGCGAGAGCGACCGCCCGGCGACCGTGAAATCCTCTTCGCTCTTGACACGACGCGACTGACGAATCCCGATCCCTGCCAGCAGCAGGAGGTACGCGCAAATACACACCAGATAAATCATGCGGCCACCCTTTCTTCTCGCAGCTTGTTCGCCTCGTACGGCGACTTGGCTTACTTCGCGTCCAGTTGCATCCAGATGGTCTTGAGCTCGGTGTATTGGTGGTGCGCGAAGATCGACTTGTCGCGTCCAAAGAAGCCGGACTGCTTGAAGCCCCCGAAGGGCGTTGTCACGTCCCCCTCCGAGAAACAGTTGACCGACACGGTCCCGGCGCGGAGCGCCCGGGCGGCGCGGTGCGCGATACCCACGTTTTGCGTGTAAACCGAGGCCGTCAGGCCGTACGTTGTGTCGTTGGCCAGCGAGATCGCCTTTTCGTCGGTATCGCAGGTGAAGACGGAAAGGACCGGCCCGAAGATCTCCTCGCGGGCAATCCGCATCTCGGGATGCACCTCGTCGAAGATCGTAGCCGCAACGAAATAACCGCCGGTCTCCGGAAGGACACGCTTTCCGCCGAGCACCAGCTTCGCCCCCTGCTGCTTGCCGCTCTCGATATACTCCAGCACCTTGTTCATGTGGCTCTCTTCGATCATCGGTCCGATGCGCGTGGCCGGGTCCAGCGGATTGCCGACGATCCACGCGCGGGCGACATCCAGCATTCGCGTCAGCAGAGCATCCTTGAGCTTTCGATGGACAATCAGGCGGGAACCCGAGCTGCAGTTTTCCCCCATGTTCCAGAACACGCAACTGACGGCCTGGTTTGCGACGTGATCAAGGTCGCCCGCGCTCTCCAGGACGACCTGGGGGTTCTTGCCCCCCAGCTCCAGCACGATTCGCTTGAGGTTCGACTGCGCGGAGTATTCCAGAAGCTGACGGCCCACCTCCGTCGAGCCGGTGAAGGCCACCGCGTCCACATCCATATGCCTGCACAGGGCGGCCCCGATGACCGAGCCGTTTCCGGGTACGACGTTGACCACCCCCTCGGGAATGCCCGCCTCGGCCGCCAGTTCCGCCAGGCGCAGCGCGCTGAGCGAGGTCTGGCGGGCCGGCTTCACCACGACGCTGTTGCCCGTCGCCAGAATCGGGCCAAGCTTCCAAGCCGCCATCTGAATCGGAAAGTTCCAGGGCAGAATCGCCCCCACGACGCCCAGCGGCTCGCGCACGATCATCGCCACACTGTCGGGCCCCGTGGGCGAGAGGCGTTCGTATTCCTTGTCGATCGCCTCGGCGTGCCAGCGAAAACAGTGAACGGTGTCGGGCAAATCCATCGTCATGCAGTCGTTGATCGGCTTGCCGGCATCGAGACAGTCCAGCAGGGCCAGTTCCGCCAGGTTCTGTTCCACGAGATCGGCGAACTTCAGCATGACATGCTTGCGATGAGACGCAGAACACCGAGCCCACTGCCCTTTCTGAAAGGCCCGACGAGCGGCTTTCACCGCGGCATCCACATCGGGGACGTCGCACGCGGCGATCTTGGCCAGGGGCTTGCCCGTGGCCGGATTGACGGATGCGTAGGTCTTTCCGGAAGCCGCGTCGCGGAATTGACCGTCGATGAAGGCCCGAGTCCGAAATGACAGTTCACGTGCGGCCTTCTCGACGGCCGATCGCTCCAGAGGGAAAGAAATCGTCATGGCTTCTCCTTTATCCTGTATCCACAAGATCGTTGTAATTCCACGCCTGCATCGGAGCATCGAGCCACAAAGTGAAGCTCTGCGGAGACATGGGCAAACAGCGGTTATCGAAAACTCTGGGCACGTCCGGGCAGTCTGACGCATTACGCGCCATGCAGGCTCAGCGTCCGTTCTTTCGTTGATCCAGCCGTTCACCCAAAGGACGTTGGACCCGTATGTTCAGCCCGCCGCTGGCTTCGAGTTCATCGAAGAGCTTATCTTGGAGTGTCCGGATCTGGTCCTGACAGGAGGGAACGTCGATCAGGTTATATCGCTCGCGCGGATCGGTCTGCAGATCATAGAATCCATCGCGGTCCCAGATGCCGTGGTAGAAGACGTACTTGTACCGTTCGGTGCGAATGGCGAACACGGTCGGCGTGGCAGGGAAGTTCCACTCCCAGTGATACTCGTAGAGGATGTGGTCCCGCCAGGGAGTTGAACCGCCGGACAGGAAGGGCAGAAACGACCGACCGTCCATCTTTGCCGATGGGGGCGTCTCGATGCCGGCGGCGTCCAGCAGAGTCGGAGCGATGTCGATGTTTTGCACCATCTGCGTGATCCTCGTCCCCGGTTCGATCATGCCCGGCGCGTAGGCAAGCATCGGCACGCGAATCGATTCCTCAAAGGCGTCCCGCTTGTCGTAGAAGCCGTGCTCGCCAAGCGCAAAGCCGTTGTCCCCCATGTAGACTACGAGGGTGGACCGGCTCAGCCCGGACTCATCGAGAGAGTCCAAGACTCGCCCGATGTTCTCGTCGAGCCCGTGCAACGTCTCGGAGTACCCGCGATACAGATCGTCGAACGATGGGACGGGATCATTGTCGTACGGACCGGTCTCCATGTGGTCGACGCCATGGATGCTGTAGCGGCGTTCGCGAACCCAGTGGGACTGGGTGAGGTAGTTCTGCTCGGTGTTGGCCATGGTCTCGGGGCGTTTCACCTCGCTTTTCGCGTAGCGACCTTCGTGCCGCTTGGCGGGCTGGAACGGATAGTGAACCGCCTTGTGCGAGAGGTACAGGAAGAACGGCCGTGACGTGTCTCTTCCCTTCCTGAGCCAGTCCAGCGCGTGGTCGGTGAGGATGTCGGTCGTGTAGCCCTGGAACTGCTTTCGCTCGCCGTTGACGTTGAGTTCCGGATCAAAGTAGACTCCCTGCCCCTTGAAGCTGACCCAATGATCGAATCCAGGGCGTGGGTCGTCCTGCTCGTGCCCCATGTGCCACTTACCGACGAATGCCGTCTGGTAGCCGGCCTTCTGCATGTAGCGGGGAAAGAACACCGTGCCCTCGGGCTCGGGCCGTTGATTGTCTTCGATGTGATGGTGGTGCATGTACTGGCCGGTGAGGATGGAGGCCCGGCTCGGCGAGCACAGCGATGTGCTGACGAACGCGTTGACCACGTGCGCGCCTAGAGCGGCCATGCGATCCATGGCCGGGGTCTCCAGGAAGGCCGGAGCCCGTTCCATGAACCCCATGAAATCGTAGCGATGATCGTCGCTGAGAATGAAGACGATGTTCCGTCTGGCGGCCCGACGCCCGCCAGTCGCAAGGGCGCACCGGCCGACCGCGCCGTGCAGTGCGAACGCCGCAGCGCCGCCGCAGACCGCCCGAAGGAAGTCACGTCGCTTGAGATCGGTGGATCTCAAGATGGGACGATCCGTCATTGTGCCGATTCCTCATCGCAGAATGTGACGACTTCTTCTCGATCGCCATCAGCAGCGGTTGGGATCGAGTGCACGACATGGCTGCCTCCAGTCGAATCCTTCAGGAAGCTTGTTCAGGCTCTCGCAGCCGGCTTGGATCACGACGAAGATGTCCTTTGCCCGACCAGCCATCCAACGCAGGAGCGGCCGCCATTCCCAAGGCACTGAGCTTCTGGTCCAGACGCCGGAGGTCCTCCGGCCTCGGCGGCAACAGCGGCCGTCGGGGAGGCCCCGCCGGATGGCCCGCCAACGCACAACCGGCCTTCACGAGCTGCGTGTACTTGCCCTCGTCCTCCATCATCGAGAGCACCGGGCGCATACGATCGTACAACTGCTCGGCCCCCGCCCGATCCCGCTGCTCACACGCCAGCTCGAATAACCGCACGTGTTCGCGCGGCAGGACGTTCACCACGCCCCCCACCCAGCCGACCGCCCCCTCCTGCAGGCTTTCCAGCGCCAGCGTGTCGCACCCGCAGAACACCCCTACCCGCCCCCCCGTCCGACGGAGGATCTCGCCCACCCGCGTCAGGTCCCCCGTGCTCTCCTTGACATACCGCACGTTGGGCAGTTCCGCCAGCCGTTCGATGAGCACCGGCGTCATATCCACCCCTGTACGGCCTGGGTAGTTGTACAGCATGATCGGGATGCCGATCGTCCTGTCCACGGCCCGGAAGTGCTCCAACAGCTCCTCGGCCCCCGGCAACGAGTAGTACGGCGCCCCCAGCAGCACCCCGTTGGCCCCCAACGTCTCGGCCTGGCGGGCGTAGGCAACCACCTCCCGCGTGCTGCCGGAATTGGCGCCGACCACCACCGGAACGCGTCCGGCCGCCGCCGCAACCGTGGCCCGCACGACCGCCTGGCGTTCGACACCCGTGAGGGCATAGTACTCCCCCGTGCTGCCCAGCGGCGCCAGACCCTGCACCCCGTTGGCGATCAGATACTCGACGATCTCCCCGAGCCGATCCAGGTCCAGCTCTTCGGCGTCGGTCATCGGCGTGACCAAAGCCGCCATGACCCCCTTCCACGGATGCTTCATAAATCAACTCCCCGTTGCTGAATCCATTTCACGAAGGAAAAGCAATCCCACGACCATCCCGAATCCCAGGCACGAAAGAACGTACATTTCACCTTGTTCGCTTCCCTGCACACGTTCCCTTTGCGCAGACTCCGTCTTCGTCGGTTGCGGCAAGTCGACCTGCAAACCTCCAGGACGATCTTCGGAGAACACTCGTCGGCACTCACACGCAACCCAAGCCAACAACCTGGATCATAGCAGTTTGTGATATTGTGTACAAGAGAATTTGTGCCGGGGACCAGGTTGGAAGCAGGCAAAACATCTCTTGACAGCAGAACCATGCGATTATAATAGGATGGAATATGCGGCCCATCGAAACGTCGAAACGGTACCATTCCTGTGCGGACTCGCTCGACACCAGTACACGGACGCTCCGTGTAGCGATGCAGGCCGTGGATACTCTGTATGGTTGGCAGGATCCGCAACATCCGAACCGGCTTCAAGCCAACGTGGGAAAGATGTCTGATCAATGGACAAACCCGCAAAAACACTGACGCACTATGTTGAAGAAGACCTTCGGCGACGAATTCAGTCCGGCCAGGATCTTCCCCACCATCTTACATTGGCCAGCTTGTCGCGCCAATATGGCGTGAGCTTTGCCCCGGTACGAAGCGCCCTCGACACCTTGATCCAGGAAGGCCTGATTCGCAAGAAAGAGAACAATGGACGCATCGAGGTCAACTCGGACAAGGTGGGCACCAAGGGCTCGTACGAGCCGGTCGCCATTCCCTTGAAGTCCGACGACTGGGATCGCATCCTGATCAAGGAAGTCATGTTGGCCAGCCTCAGCGGCACCGCCACCTACCTGCGCGAGGAGGCACTGGCCCAGAAGCACGGCACCGGACGCTCGGTCATCCGATCCACCTTCAGCCGCTTCGCCGGCGCCGGTCTCATCGAGCATATCCCTCGACGCGGATGGCGGGTCCGGCCGCTGAACCTGGCGGACATGCAGGCCTACCTGCAAGTACGGGAAACCCTGGAACTCAAGGCGCTGGATCTCGCCAGATCCCACTTGGTCCGGGAGCACCTGGTGCAAATGCTGGCTGCCAACCAGTCCGACGGTACGGCCGCACCCGACAACCGTCTCCATGAGTACATCATTGAGAAGTCAGGCAACCATTATATCCGGGACTTCTTTCGCCAGCATGTGGCGACATACTATCGGACCCTCTTCGATTATGCTGCGCCGGAGACCTCGGTGGTGGTCGAAATGGCGGAGCAACACACCCGGATTCTCGATGCATTGATCGCCCGTGCGTGGACTCGCGCACGTCTGGCGCTGGCAGAACACATCCAATCCCAGGAACGCGTGTTGGGCCGGTTGCTGACCCTCGTTGACGGCAAGAAAGGCCCGAGCCGACACTCGCGCGGCAAATCTGCGCGCTCCTCCTGAGTTGTGGCAATATGTTTCCGAGCATCTTCAATGATGTGCTTGGTCCGATCATGCGGGGGCCCTCGAGTTCCCACTGTGCGGCGGCGCTGCGCCTCGGCTGGCTCGCGAGGGACCTCGCGGCAGGCGATATCGAGGAGGTGACTGTCTCGTTCGATCAGAACGGCTCGCTTGCCACCACCCACGAGAGCCAAGGTTCGGACATGGGCCTGTTCGCCGGCATTCTGGGCTGGGACGCGGTGGATGAACGTCTTCCGGAGTCGGTCAGGACGATTCGCGACAGCGGTGTGAGGATCGAGATCGTGATCGGGGATTTCGGTTTCGACCATCCGAACACATACCGCATCGCTGTCGGCGCTCCGCGGAAACGGCACATCTTGACGGGCATTTCGACCGGTGGAGGCATGATCGAGATTACAGAGATCGACGGCATCCCCCTCTCTCTCTTCGGCGACTACTGGGAGACCCTGATCTGGATCGCCGGCCAGCCGGGAGATGCAGCGAGTCGACTCGCTGCGCGGATCGGCGTGGACGACATTGTGCTCCATCCGTACGCCGATGGGGTCCTGCTGCAAGTCAAAGCCCAACGGTTCATCGCGGACCACGAAATTGCTGAGTATTGTTCCGATGGCGATGTGCGATGTGTCAGACGGCTGAGGCCCGTTCTGCCGGTTCGATCGCGGAGGGGGATATCGGTACCCTTCTCTACGTGTGAGCAGATGCTCCGTCTCGACGATGGGCGGAACTCGCCGCCCTGGGAGTTGGCGGTGCAGTACGAGAGCCAACGTGGCAATCTCTCGGGCGATGCGGTGATAGATCGCGCGATCCAAATCGTGCAGATCCTTCGTGCCTCGGTAAAGCAGGGTATCTCCGGCACTACCTATCGTGATCGGATTCTCGGTCATCAGTGCGGAAGATTCCAGGCGCGGATGCAGGAAGGCAGTCTCCTTGACGGAGGACTGCTCAACCACGTCGTGCTGAATGTGACTGCCCTGATGGAGGTCAAGAGCGCGATGGGCGTGATTCTGGCGGCGCCGACCGCAGGCTCCTGCGCAGCGTTGCCGGGCACGTGCCTGGCCGCAGCCGACGTTCTGGGCCTTGCGGATGAGGATGCGGCCAAGGCAATGCTTGCCGGCGGTCTGATCGGCCTTCTTGTCGCGTTTAGGTCGACGTTCGCGGCCGAGGTGTGCGGCTGCCAGGCGGAGTGCGGCGTCGCGTCCGGCATGACGGCCGCCGCCCTGGTGTCGTTCGCACGTGGCGGCGTTCGTCAAGCGACGGATGCCGCCTCGATGGCGTTTCAGAGTTGCCTCGGGATGATCTGCGATCCGGTCGCCAATCGCGTGGAAGTGCCTTGCCTGGGGAAGAACGTGATGGCCGCCAGCAATGCGTTGGCCTGCGCCAACATGGCTTTAGCAGGCTATGACCCGGTGATCCCGCTCGACGAGGTGATCGAGACCATGGATCGCGTGGGACGCAGCCTTCCGCGGGAGTTGCGATGCACCGCACTCGGAGGACTCTCCGTGACCAGGACGTCCAGAGACATCGAGTCCCGCCTCGGAAGATCGCAAGCGTAGGCACTTCGAGATGCAAACCTGGGAACGCAGGCGCGAGTCGCCACCGGCCAATTCCAATGCCGCCGGAGGAGATGGGACCTGCTTCCACGAACATCGGCGCTTGGCCTGGGCAACGTCCTTCGAGGAATCGCCACCAGACCGATCGCAGGCATCAATAGTAGCTCATGTCGTAGACCCCGATCCATCCGCTGCCGGGCCCGTTCCATTCATCAACGTAACGATCCTCCATGGTGGGGAGATTGCGTTCCACACGGATGGTTCTCCATTCCACATGATTGTCGCCGAACAGTTGACTGCGACCGGTGGCCTGCGGATTCGGTGACACGGCGGCGCCCTGGGGACTGGCGAAACTGCGCTCATTCCAGGACCACCCGTTTCGACCGTGGTTGTAGCGGTAGGCGCCGTCGCTGACATCGAGATTCAGAATCTCCGCCATCAGCAGGGTTCGTGAATTGAGGCTCTTGCCGGCCAAGTGTCGCTTGGCGTCAGGACTGCACTCGCCTTCATCGAGGATGTCGGCCCTGCCGAAGTAACTGTACGCAAACTCCACGAAGTCATGGTTGGGCCAGTTGATTCTCTTGACCCATTCCTGCATGAATTTGCCACTGCACGAGGGACAGGTAATCATGTCGGTGGCGATGCCGTCCTTCTCATAATTGCGACTGAAGGCCCCGATGTAAGGATTGATGCCCTCGATGTTCCACATCGTCAGTCCTTTGCTCTTGCTGTTCTTCTGCGGCTTGTTGTTGATGTAGTGGGGATACGGATTCCCGCTCCACTTGTTGACCATCGCCATCACAACCCCGTGATTGTCGTTGGTGTACATCTGGATGGCCGTTCCCCATTGCTTCAGCCGGCTGCCACAACTGATCCGCCTGGCGGCATCTCGGGCCTTCTGCAGACCGGGCATCAAGACGGCCATCAGCACCGCGATCACGGAAATCACCACCAGCAACTCGATCAGTGTAAAGGCTCGTTCTCGCGAGATTGTCTGTCCGTTCAACATGGCTTGGACTCCTGACATGTTCCCTTGGACGCAATAGTGCGAATTCCGGATGCCGTTGGTGCGGCCATCCTCACCATCTGATTCAGTAATCCTTGAACCCCCGCATCCACTCGGGCCAATCGCTCACTTGGGCGCCGCCGGCCTGGGTCCAGGGTCCGCTCGTCGGATACTTGCGGTGCCACTTCAACGTCCACAACTCCTTAAGCCCGACCGGCCTTACCGACCAGTCCATGAAGAGCACATTCGTTCCCGTCTGGTGGCGGTTGATCGCGAAGTGCATCATCTCGTGATCGTAGCTGACCCACTGGCCGTCAGACTGCGGGGGAACGATGCGATTGAAGCTGCGGGACAACTGGCCGGCCTCGCTGGTGCGATAGCAGGGTCCGCCTCCTCGCCACATCGCGTCGGCGAACACCGGCACCTCGGACGCGCCGCGAACGTCTTTCGTCTTCCAGTTCCAGGGGATCGGACGACCCTGAATCGTCCCACTGCCTTGAGCATAGTACAACCAGTTGTTTCCGCCGTAACTCGCTTCCTCCTGCCAGTCGAAAACACCTCCTGCACCCATGATGTAGCTCTGGCCGGTGCCGCCGTACTCTACGATGGCGCCCGATCCCGAACTGCGTCGTTTCGGCGCCGAGGGGCACAGCAGGATCTTCGATTTCGTCCTGTACTGGGGACGCAACGCCAGGACCCACGTCCCGCGTTGCCAGCCCAGATCGCCCGCCTCGCAGAACCGACCGTCGTTGTCATCACAATACATCGCCCAGATGACGCCCCATTGCTTGAGCAACGCCTGGCAGGTAACCCCCCGGGCCTGCTTCCTGACGCGCGACAACGCCGGCATGAGTATCCCCATCAGCAGGGCAATGATCGCGATGACCACCAGAAGTTCGATGAGCGTGAAAGCCCTTCTCCGCATGATTGCCCCTTCCCACGCAGCTTGTGACTTGATCTGTCGGCGCGCCATGCCACTGTCTCCCGGGTCGACCTATTTGATTCCTATCGCAAACCGCAACGTGTCGAACGGCGTCACTTCCTGCACGGAGCCGTCGACGCACACGGTGTTGCTCACGCCGCCACATTCCCCGCCGTCTGCGATGGCGGAGTAGATCTTGCGCACTCCCACCCTGTGGTACTCCCCGAACGCATCGGTGTAGGGTGGCGGATCGCCTGGATTGAAGCCCTTGACCCATTCCAGACTCGCACTGGCGCTCCAGAACGTGCACAAGGAGTTGTCGTTGAAGATCGCTCCGTTGATCCGCGTTCCGTCCTTGTCGTTCATTTGCCAGATGCACTCTTCGCCGGCGAAGAACGTTCGACCCGGATGTTTCACCCTCGTGATGTGCGAAATGATCGGCTTGTCCGCGTTGAGCCACCAGTTGAAACTGTAGGTGAAACCGACTTTCCCGCGCGCAGGCCATTTCGTGCGATAGACCTCCTGGAAGATCGGGCAGATGTTGCTCTTGACGTTTTCCCGCAGGTATGGGATGTAAGTCCCATCCGGCCTGAGATCGTATTCCGCCGGCACCGAAGGGTTCCACCCGCCCGCGAGGCTGCTCGCTTCGCTGATGGTCTTACTGGAGTAGATTCCGTTGAAAGACTCCGGCAGGCGATTGTCCGAGTCGGCGGTGTACAACTGCATCACCAGGCCGTAGCTCTTGAGGTTGGATTTGCACTGGATGTTCCTGGCCTGCATCCTCGCTCGTTGCAGGGCCGGCATCAGGATCGCCATCAACACCGCGATGATGGCGACAACGACCAGAAGCTCGATCAACGTGAACCCGGTTCGCGTATACGCGATAGCGCAGGCTTTTGACCCTGCGGCTCTGCGGGGCAGTCCTTCTTGAGTCGGCGTATATCCCTGCGAATTGCTTTGTCTTGGTGTCATCGTCCGCCTTTCGATCCTGGATTGGCTCTCACATTCCCTTTGTCCTTCCAGCCCACTTCCCTTCACCCTCACGAAAGAGACCCACGTTCCCTGCCCCCGCCTCTCGAGGGCACTCCCCATGTCGTCTGCAAGCTCGACGCTCGACGAAACCAGAATCTCACGAGACCCTGTAGCGATGCATATTACCATATTTTGCTATTGTGTACAATCGAATTTTTTGGGATCATTTGAAGATTTGATGATCGCTGCGTCGGACGCAGTGAGAGCCTTGTCGGACCTGCGCCGGACGATCGGGACTCTCCATCACCCGCTTGAACGAGATTGCCCGCGGCGTTGCCCACAGCCATGAAAAAAAATTCCGCCAACTCGTCTCGGATTGCTTGCAGGAGCAAAGGACAGGACAATCGCCCCTGAACACACTCCACACAGGCTCGATGAAAACGGACGATACAGGCCGATAATGCCGATGCTCGTGAGCGCGAACGAAGAAATATTTTGTGATTCCATCGCTGGAAGCCGTCGTATGGTGCTCGCCGAATTGCCCCGAACGTTGCGGGGACGGACTCCTGTATCAAGTCTTTTGCCGACAAAGGTTTACAGACACGTCTGTATCATCGCCGCAACAGGGGCAGGAATTCTCTTCGTCTGGCGGGGCCCCAGGATATCTCAGGGGGAAAGCCGGGAATCCACAGAAAAATGACGCCACCCGTAGATGCTATTGTTGACAGAAGCACGATAATCCGTTATAAGCATGTGTAAGGCAGTACGGTCTCCTTGGGGCGGCCTTCGGCCGCAAGTCAAAGGGGTGCATGCAGCCTCTATCTGCCTCGGGCAGGGATCAAGATGCCGGCCTCACGAGCCGGAAGTTTGTCGCTTCATGATCTCCAGCATAATGGATCGATGAGTCGCGTGCGGGACCCGCGTCTGTCCTTGATCGCACGTGGTGAAAGAACAGAACCCCTTGTCCTTGCAGTGCAGAGATCGGTCGTTGCAGGTCGGAGTCTTCCTGCGGGGCCTCTTGCTCGCCTGCTGATACGAATGTGTTGTCCTGAGTACTGACTAATGGTCGTCTTGTGCTTGGTGCGTGAATGATGGCTTTCACCATCTCGCGCAGCACGACAACTATGGTATAGCCTGTCACAGGAAGGAGGTGATTCAGCTCGCAGCGAGGGCCCGTCGTGTATTAGGAGACAGGGCACATCAGTGGAACGATCAAGAATTGCTCGCTTTGGTGTGTGGCTGAAGTACGGTCTGCAATAGTGGGATTTCCTTGGAGGAACAGTATTATGTGCAAGAGTTCGAGGTACTTAATCGCCGTGGGCCTGCTTCTGGGTGTGGTGGCAGGCGCAGCAAACGCCGAAATCATTGCGTACTGGCCCTTCGAAGAGGGCGAAGGGGACGTGGCCAAGGATGTCGTCAACGATATTGAGGCCAAGCTCACCGGTGTGGCCTGGGTACCCGGACATGGCGGCGGGTTCGCGCTGAATTCGCCCGCCACTGGTACCCGCTCCATTCTGGCCGGCGCCGCCCCGACGCCGACAACCAAGGATATCTCGTTCGCCTGGTGGATGGTGGACCGGTACGCCAGCTACCAGACCCTGATGAACAAGGGATTGGATTCCAGCGTGGCCGGCCACTATATCCTCTTACGCCCGACTTCAGAGGACAGCCCATTGCGGTTCCGTATCGGAGGCTTCCAGGCATACGGCGGCTGGGGCACCGAGTGCCGTGTTCCTGCGGGCGCATACCAGGACGGCGAGTGGACTCATGTGGTCTGCACATTCGACTATGCGTCCGACACGGCAACGATCTACATCAATGGAGAGCTCAAGCCCAACGGCGCCTATAATCCCAAGACCGGCATCGCGGGTCCTTCCGGATACTGCCAGGGCGTGAATGACCCTACTCAGCCCCTGTACATTGTGGGCCAGCGAGAAACCTTCCAGGGCGATGTCGACGAAGTGGCCATCTGGGACCATGCGTTGTCGCCGGTGGATGTCGCGAAGGTCTATGTTCTTGGGCCGCTGGCTCTGGATCCGAAGTTGGCCGGCCGGCCCCAGCCCGCGGATGGAGCTGTCGATATCCGCCGGGAAGCCACTCTGGGCTGGAGTGCTGGAGAGTCGGCCGTGAGCCACGATGTCTACCTGGGCACGGTTTTCGAGGACGTCAACAACGCCACAACAGGCAGTCCTCTGCTGGTCAGCCAGGGGCAGACCGACACGACCTATGATCCGCCCAGCCGGCTCGAGTTCGGCACCACCTACTATTGGCGGATCGATGAAGTGACGGCCCCGCCTGCCTCGACCGTCAAGGGCCTGATCTGGAGCTTCACAACCGAGCCGATTGCCTATCCCGTCGCCGGCAATACGATCAAGGCGACCGCCTCCAGTGCCGATGCGGATCAAGGCCCTGAAAATACCATCAACGGCAAGGGATTGGCAAACGACCTGCACTCTGACGATCTGACGGCCATGTGGCTGACGGCGCCGGGTTCGGAAGGACCGGCCTGGATCCAGTACGAGTTCGACAAGGTGCTCAGACTCCATGAGATGTGGGTCTGGAACCACAACGGGCTGCTGGAGCCGACGCTGGGTCTTGGCGCCAAAGAGGTGGTCATCGAGTACTCGGTCGACGGGGTGGATTTCGCCACGTTGGGAGCCCCCGCCACGTTCAGCCGGGCCCCGGGCAAAGTGAATTACGCCGCCAATACGGCGGTCGACCTGGGCGGCATTGCGGCCAAGTACATCAGGCTCACCATCAATCGCAACTGGGGCGGCATCCTGCCGCAGTCCGGCCTGAGCGAAGTGCGATTCTTCAGCGTGCCCGTGTTCGCAAGAGAGCCCAATCCAGTGCCCGGTCGGACCAATGTGAACGTTGCGACGGACCTGGCCTGGCGAGCGGGGCGCGAGGCGGATAAGCACAACGTGTACGTGAGCACCGACCAGCAGTCGGTGATCGACGGTACGGCTCCCGTGGTGACGGTGACCGGGACCAGCTATACTCCGGCGTTGAACCTGGCCAGCACATACTACTGGCGGATCGATGAGGTCAATCAGGCTGAAACCCCATCGTCCTGGGCCGGTCCGGTCTGGCGGTTCGATACCGAGGCGTATGTTGTGGTGGACGATTTCGAGAGCTACACGGACGACATGGACGCCGAGAAGGCGATCTTCCAGACCTGGATCGATGGCTACGAGGTCGCGGCCAACGGTTCGCTGGTCGGGTATGGGACCTCGCCGTTTGCCGAGCGGACGATCATCAACAGCGGAAGACAGTCCATGCCGCTGGCGTATGACAATACCGGCACTGCGACGTACTCCGAGGCCAAGCGGACGTTCGACAACCCATGGGACTGGAGCCGACATAACATCAAGGGCCTGACGCTGCGGTTCTGTGGCAAGGTGGACAATGCGGTCCAGCAGATGTACGTGAAGATCAACAACACCAAAATCTCCTACACGGGCGATCCCGAGAGCTTGAAGCGACCAAGCTGGCAGATGTGCTACATCGACCTGGCGGGACACAACGTGAGCAATGTGACGTCGCTGAGCATCGGCTTCGACCGCATCGGCGCCACAGGCGGCACAGGCATGGTCTTCATCGACGACATCCGCCTGTACCCTCTCGAGCGTCAGTTGATCACGCCGGCCGATCCAGGCACCGCGGGCTTGCAGGCCCAATACCAGCTTGAAGGGAATGCCAACGACAGTTCCGGCAAGGGCCGCAATGGCAGTCTCAAGGGCGCTCCGATGTTTGTGGCGGGCAAGGCCGGCCAGGCCATCAGCCTCAACGGCACCGCCGATTACGTGAACATCGACGGCTACAAGGGCATTCTGGCCGACGCGGCCGGAGTCCAGCAGGCGCTTACGCTCTCCGCCTGGATCAAGACCGCAACCAACGGCCGCGACATCATCGCCTGGGGCACCAACGCGGGCGGTCAGCGGATGAACTTCCGCGTCGACACGGTGCTGCGGGTGGAGCACGGCGCTGGCAACATCCTCGGAAGCAACGGTCCCCGACTGATCGACAACGAGTGGCACCATGTGGCGGCCACCGTGCCGCAGGGCGGTCGAATCATGGACGTGCTGTTGTATGTCGACGGGATGAATGTGACGCCGGCGAGTACGACGACCGCCGTATTCAACTTGCAGCCCAATATTGATGTCGTCATCGGCCAGGGCGGTACGCAGGGCAGCCGGTTCTTCCTGGGCCTGATCGACGAAACCCGGATCTACGATCGAGTGCTCTCGGCGGGAGAGATCGCCTGGCTTGCGGGTCGGACGACGCCCTTTGACAAACCGTTCTGAGTTGTCTTGCGCGGTCGCCGCCGATGTCAGGGACGTGGTGTGACGGCCCTATACCACCTCGGGCGTTGACGTGCGACTGCCGGGTTCGGCTTCGCCCTGCTCGTGGCGACGAGCGACCGGGTCGTGGCATTGTATGAATGGGGGCCTATGCCGATAGATTCAGCATAGGCCCCCTTGTTCTTCCGGAGCCAGCCCCGTGGGCTGGGCAGTGACACAGGACCGATTCGACGTCGAGGGGACGTACAGAGAACCACAAAGGCATTCTGCGCTCTACGTGCTCCATGGCCAAAGCAGTGGACCTGCCGGTTGCCGTGGACTTCTTCCGAAGGAGCTTCGATATGTGTGAGACACTGAGTTCTCGGATTCCGTTTGTTATCCTGACGCTGGCGATATGCCTGATGTGCAGCGGCATCGTCGAGGCACAATTGCCGGAGCCGGTCGGTTTCTGGCGTTTTGAAGAGCGCGATGGAACCACGACGGCCGATGTCGGCACGGGCCGAAATCCCGGGACCTTGATGGGCGACGTGGTTTTTGTGCAAGACTCTCAGCGCGGCACGGTTCTGGAGTTCGGCACGGGCGAAAGTTACGTGGAAACCAATGCCTGGGTCACCGAATTGGCCATTGCCGATTTCTCGATGTCCGCCTGGATACAGACCCACGAGCAAGGGGTGGCCATCGTAGGCAAGTGCAATGCGGACAGGATCTGGCAGTTCCACGAGAAGCAATTCTACCTGTCAAACGGCACGGAGCAGGGACAGCCGGTGGCGGGCGGGGTCCATTTCTATGGGAACCAGGGGGGAGAGATCTGGGGCAAGACCCCCGTCAACGACGGCATGTGGCACCACGTGTGCGTAACCTGGAACTACGCGACCAAGGCACAACACATCTACGTCGACGGTGTGCTGGATGACTTGCGTCCCGTATGGGTCTACTACGGCGGCCGCGGCGACACTCTGACCGACACCGTGAAGATCGGTTTTGACTGTTCCGGCGACGCTATTTCGGATTTCATCGGTCGCATGGATGATGTCGCGATCTTCAACGTGGAACTCACCCCGGGGCAGGTGGTTGAGTTGATGCATCTGGCCTGGCCTGTGACGGCGTCGAACCCCACCCCCTATGATGGGATGACGGATCTGCCGCGTCAGACGGTGGTCCTCCGCTGGAATCCGGGTATGTACGCCCGCACGCATGATGTGTACTTCGGCACCAGTTACGATGACGTGCAAAACGCCGGCAGAACAAACTCGTTGAACGTACTTCTGATCCAGGATCAGGCTGAAGACCATTATCCGGTCGATGGCGCCCTTGACCTGGATCTGGGCACAACCTACTATTGGCGTATCGATGAGGTCAACGGCGCCCCCGACTACGCCATTCACAGAGGCGAGGTATGGCAGTTCACGACCGAGCCGCTGGCCTATCCGGTGGACGGCCGGACCATCACCGCCACCGCCTCCAGCGCTGCGGAAGGTCAAGGCCCGGAGAACACCATCAACAACGCCGGGCTGGCGAATGATCTGCACTCCGATACGCTGACCGCCATGTGGTTGACCGCCTCGGGCGCAGCGGGACCGGCCTGGATCGAGTTTGAGTTCGACACGACTCTGAAGCTCCACGAGATGTGGGTCTGGAACCACAATGGCCGATTGGAGCCCGCGATCGGATATGGGGTCAAGGCGGTATCCATTGACTACTCGACCAATGGAATCGACTATATGCCCATGGAAACAGCCCAGTTCGCCCGGGCCACCGGCAAGCCAGACTATGCTCATAACACGATCATCGATCTGGGCGGCATTGTGGCCAAGCACGTCAGACTGACCATCAACAGCAACTGGGGCGGGCTCCTCCCTCAATATGGTCTGAGCGAGGTGCGTTTCTTCAGCGTACCGGTTTACCCCAGAGAGCCGAACCCGACTTCCGGTCAAACCGCGGTGGCCGTGGATACCACCCTGAGTTGGCGAGCGGGACGGGAGGCAGCCAAACACAACGTGTACCTGGGCACCGATCAACAGGACGTGATCGATGGCGTGGCCCCCGTTGCGACGGTGACCGAGGCCGTCTACCCCCCTGCCCTGACCCTGGGCACGAACTATTTCTGGAAGGTCGTGGAGGTGAACGAGACCCAAGTCCCCGCTGCATGGCATGGCCCGGTCTGGAGCTTCTCAACCGCAGAGTACCTCGTCGTGGACGATTTCGAGCGGTTTACGAACGATCTGGAAGCCGGCGGCGCGATCTTCCAGACCTGGGTAGATGGCTGGGGCGTGGCAACAAACGGCGCCTTGGTGGGCTATGAAATCGCACCGTTCGCCGAGCGGGCAATTGTCAACAGCGGCAGGCAGTCCATGCCGTTGGCGTATGACAATACGAGCGCCGCGTATTCGGAGACCACACGAACCTTCGCCGGCCCGCAAGATTGGAGAGACTATGGCATCAAGGGCCTGACGCTGCGGTTCTACGGGAATCCGGACAACGCCGCCATGCAGATGTATGTCAAAATCAACAACACCAAGATCTCCTACACGGGAGATTCCGCGAACCTGAAGCTGGCCCAATGGCAGACGTGGCGCATCGATTTGACCACACGCAGCGTCAGTAATGTCACGTCACTGGCCATCGGATTGGAGCGACTCGGCAACACGGGCGGCAAGGGCATGGTCTTCATCGACGATATCCGGCTCGACTCCAACGCGCAATGAAACGGATGGATCTGGCATTTCCACCCTGACAGCAGAGCAGAAGCGACGGGTGTGGCGGAGCCCCTACCACACAGCTCAGTCACGCCCGTCGCCCATTGGGGCTTCCGCGCTGCCGTGGTCGGCACGACGCGGCATCGCGGCGCTCGAAGCCTCTCGCCACCGGACCAACTCCGATCTCAGTGAGGCGGCAACTTCGGGCCGCTTCGCCGATAAGTCCTGCGTCTCGCCCACATCGTCCCGGAGGTTGTACAGTTCAACCGATGCGTCGTCGAAAAACTCGATCAGCTTGTAGTCGCCTCTGCGGATGGCGCTACCCAGGCGGTTGCTGCGGTGGAACGCGTAGTTGGGATAGTGAAAGTAGATCGCCTGACGTTTCAGGTCCCCTGCCTGTTTGAGCAACAGCATAAGGCTCTCGCCGTCGAGCGGCTCCGAGGTATCCTGCGAGATGCCCGCCGCCTCCAGGATGGTCGGATAGAAATCCATGCTGATCACAGGCGCGCTGCACACCGAGCCCGGCCGCACATGAGCGGGCCAGCGGACGATCAGGGGGACGCGAATTCCGCCTTCGTACAAATAGCCCTTGCCCGAGCGAAGCGGTTTCGCATCCGCAACGCCAAGGAAAGGCCCGTTGTCGGAGGTGAAGATCACCAGCGTGTTGTCCCGCAGCCCGAGGTCGTCCAAAGCCGTCAGTATCTTTCCTATGGCGGCGTCCATCGCCTCGGTCATAGCCGCATAGCGAGGGTCTTTGACGCCCGGTCCGACGCGCGATTCGTACTTCTTGATCAGGTCGGCAGGCGCCTCCATCGGATAGTGAACGGCATACTCCCACAGGAAGGCCAGAAACGGACCGTCGCGGTGGGTCCGCATGAACTGGATCAACTCGTCCGCCATCCGGTCGGGGAGGTACTCCCCTGGACGACGGTTCGGCAAGGTATGGATGCGATACGGATCGAAATAGGTCGGAGGACCCGCATGGCTGCATCCTCCCACGTTTACCATGAAGCCCTGATGTTCGGGATAGAACTCAACCAGTCCCTTGCCTTCGGGCCCCGCCCTCCCGGCCAGGTGCCACTTGCCGAAGAACCCTGTGGCATATCCAGCCTTTTGCAGCCGCTCGGCCACGGTCACCCGTTCCAACGGCAGATGATCGAGCATCTCGGCCGGCAGCACTTTGGCCCCATCGGGAATGAATCCCTTCTGGTCGGGGATGTGATTGGTAATCCTCAAGCGTGCGGGCGAAAGGCCCGTCAGCACGGCGGCCCGCGTCGGCGAACAAACCGGTGCGGCGGCATAGGCGTCGGTGAACCGCATTCCCTGTTGGGCAAGCCGGTCGATATGCGGCGTATCCACTCGCGGATTGCCCTGGCAGCCCAAGTCCATCCAACCCAGATCATCAAGCAGGATCAAGAGAATGTTCGGTTTCCTTCGGAGTCCGGGATCCTCGTTGGCCAGGGCGGGCGCAACTGCCCAAACCGATATGGCCACAGCAGCAGCCACATAAGACAGTGAACGATTCATGACAGTTCCTGAAGAGACTGACTCAAGTGAAAGAATCGGCGCCCTCACACATCGCACAGGGCAACGGCCTGTCGGAGACCTTCCAAGGGGTCGCCCGTCGGGATGAACTCCTGCCCGACGTAGCCGGCATAGCCGGTGCGAGCAATCTCTTCCATGATCGGCTTGAAATTGATCTCCTGCCGATCGTCGATCTCGCAGCGGCCGGGGTTGCCGGCGGTGTGATAGTGCCCGATGTAGTCCTTATACTGGCGGATCCGCGCGATGATGTCGCCATCCATGATCTGCACGTGGTAGATGTCGAACAGCAGCTTCATCCGCGGCGAGCCGACCTGCCGGATGATCTCCATGCAGTATTCCGTGTGATCGCCCTGGTAGCCGGGGTGGCCTTTCATCTCGGCTCCGACCCGGCTGTTGAGCATCTCTAGACACAGATTGACGCCCTTGGCTTCGGCATGCCCGACGACCTTCTTGTATCCGGCCACGCAGTTCCTCAGCCCCACGTCGTCGGGAATGTCCTCGCGGAAGCCCGTGAACGTAATCACATTTGGAAACCCGTACTCGGCACACACGTCGATCGACTCCCGCAGCTTCCCCAGGCACGCCGGCTGGTACTTGGGATTGTTCATCCCCTGATCGAAACCATGGCTGCTGTGGATCGCGCAGATGAGCCCGTGTTTCTTCAGTGTCGGCCAATCCTTGGGCTCGACCAGTTCGACGCTGTGGCAGCCCAGATCTCTGGCGACCCGGCAGGTCTGTTCCACACTCCAGTACTTCTCCACACACCAATAGGCGATCGACTGCCGGATGCGTCCTCGGGCGGCCACGGGCCCGGAACGTTCCTGTCCCGACATGCGCGTACTGAGACCCATCAGCGCGGCACCGACGCCTGTCGTTCTCAATAGGTCCCGCCGCGTCAACGATGGGGATGCTCCATTTGCGTTCCCGCCGTAACTTCGCATGTCTACCTCCCGGAGATTAGATGAATGCTTTCACGGTGCCGTCACAACCGGACCGGTGCGGAATCACACGTCCATCTGCCTCTGACACTGAGGCAATCAAGAACCTCGCAAAATAATCACATGAAACGCTTTCCCATAGTACTGTTTCATGCTATTGTACACAATAGTATTCCGCGTCACAAGTTCTCGCTTGAACAGGACAACGAGCCGCATGAAAACAACATCGCATCTGATCGCAGTGTGTGTCCTGGTACTCGCAACAGCAGCCGCCTATGGCTCCGGAGAAAGTCCCGCCGAGGCGTCATCCGGCGTTGCCGGTTGTCTGAATCTCGATCGGATCTTCGACTCCAAGGAATTCGAGGTCAAACGCATCGGCGACATTCGCTGGCTGGCCGATGGGTTCCGTTACACGACATTGGAAGATACGGCGGCAGATGATTCTCCTCAGTCCTCGGACGGATCGCATGAGAAGAGCTTTCGGCATATCGTCCGGCATAACTGCCGAACCGGCGATCGCGAAGTGATCGTATCCTCAGCGAGGCTGACACCACCGGGACAATCACAGCCTTTGAGAATCGACGGCTATTGGTGGTCGGCGGATGAGAAGACGCTGCTGATCTTCACGAATGCCAAGCGTGTCTGGCGTCAGAACACCCGCGGGGACTACTGGGTGCTCGATCTGAAGAACTGGAGCCTTCGCAAGCTCGGGGGCGACGCAGCGCCGTCGACCCTGATGTTTGCCAAGTTCTCGCCGGACGGAAAGCGGGTGGCGTATGTCCGGGAGAACAATCTCTATGTGCAATACCTCGACGACCTCCAGGTCACACAATTGACGCAGGACGGCTCGGATACCATCATCAACGGCACATCGGACTGGGTCTACGAGGAAGAATTCGGCCTGCGGGATGGCTTCCGCTGGAGTCCGGACGGCGCTCATATCGCCTACTGGCAATTCGACACGGAAGGAGTGCAGGAGTTCCACCTCATCAACTACACGAAGGCTCTCTATCCCGAGATCACCACCTTCAAATATCCCAAGGTCGGACAGACCAACTCGGCTTGTCGAGTTGGCGTGGTGCGCGCCCAGGGCGGCAAGACGCGATGGCTCGACGTCGCCGGTGATCCGCGGAACCATTATATCCCTCGAATGGACTGGGTCGCCAATCCCCCGCGGATCGTGTTCCAGCATCTGAATCGTCTCCAGAACAGAAACCGTGTCATGCTGGCCAACCCGCGAAACGGACGGTCGCGCACGATTCTGACGGAGCAGGACGAAGCGTGGGTCGATGTCCATGATGACATGACATGGCTTGAGGACGGCTCTGCCTTCACCTGGCTGAGCGATCGCGACGGCTGGCGGCATCTATACCTGGCTTCGCGGTCAGGCAGAAAGGTCGCCCTCCTGACGCCGGGCGCATTCGATGTGATCGATGTCGCGGGGATCGACCAGGCTAACCAGTGGATTTATTACACCGCTTCGCCGGAGAATCCCACCCAGCGTTACCTGTATCGAGCCTCTCTCGACGGCGCCGGCGCCCTGGAGAGAATCACGCCTGCCGGTCAGAACGGAACACATGAGTATCGTCTCTCACCCGACGCGAAATGGGCGATCCACACGTACTCTTCCATCAACCAACCTCCTGTCACTGATCTGATCCGTCTGCCCGACCACGCGAGCGTGAGAGTGCTGGAGGATAATGCCGGGCTCCGCGCGAAGCTGGCGACGCTCAACCGTCGCCCCACCGAACTCTTCCGAGTGGATATCGGCGACGGCGTCCTATTGGATGGATGGTGCGTGAAGCCTCCGGATTTCGATCTGAACCGACAATATCCGCTGTTCTTCCACGTGTACGGCGAGCCCGCCGGAAGCACCGTCCAGGACAAATGGGGTGGAACGAACCTCTTGTGGCACACGATGCTGGCACAGCAGGGATACCTCGTGGTCAGCGTGGACAACCGGGGCACGGCGGCCCCTCGCGGTCGTGCGTGGCGCAAGTGCATCTACCGCCAAGTGGGCATCCTGGCCTCGGCGGATCAGGCCGCTGCCACTCGAGCCCTCATCAAGAACTGGCCCTACGTGGATCCCAATCGCATCGGGATCTGGGGCTGGAGCGGTGGCGGCTCGATGAGCCTCAATGCGATCTTCCGGTATCCGGAGCTATACCATACCGCGATGGCGATCGCCTTCATCAGCAACCAGCGTTTCTACGACACCATCTACCAGGAACGCTACATGGGGTTGCCGGACGATAACGAGGAGGGCTACAGCCAAGGCTCACCGATCACCTTCGCCCATCAGCTCAAGGGCAATCTCCTGATCGTCTACGGAACCGGCGACGACAACTGCCACTATCAGAACTGTGAAGTTCTCGTCAATGAGCTGATCAAACACAACAAAACATTCTCCATGATGGCGTACCCGAACCGGTCCCACTCGATCCGAGAAGGCGAGAACACCACGCGGCACCTGTACGGGCTGCTCACGCGGTACCTGACGGAGAATCTGCCTCCCGGACCGCGTTAGATCAATCCGCCAAAGGCGCACAGGTCCGCAATCACGTCAACCGACGTGCTGGCGGCAATCAGGAAAGGACAGAAACGTGAAGATCAGGGGCTGCGATTTGCTGGTGCTCGTGATGATCGGCTTATCTTCGGCGGCGCCGCTGGGGGCCGAATCGGGGCTAGTTGCCCACTGGAGTTTTGCCAAGAGCGGCCCGGAGATCGCCGTGGATAGCGTCAGCGGCATCATCGATGCGATTGAGGGCACCTACAAGCAATCCCGCGGCATCGTCGGTTCGGCCTTGAAACTGGACGGCTACACCACCTGCATCATCCGCCAGTCAAGCCAAACGCCCCAGCTCAAAGGAGACCTCGCCGCGACCGCGTGGGTCGCTTTAGGGGCCTATCCCTGGAACTGGTGTCCCATCATCACCCAGAGAAAGCAGGATGAAGAGGGGTTCAGTTTGACGGCAGGCCCGCGCGGTCAGGTCCGCATCGAGATGTCCGTCGGCGACACGTGGCAGAGCTGCACGTCCCGCGATTTTGCGATTCCTCTTCGCCAGTGGGTGCACGTCGCGGGCGTCTACGAAGAGGGCAAAGGACTCCGTCTCTACGTCGACGGTCAGCCAGACAGCACGCTGGAGTTGAACGGCTCACCGCGGTATGCCGGGACCAGTGAGCTGCGCATCGGGATGAACTACGAGGCCGTCAAGCCGTCGAATATCCATCGAGAGCACGGGACGTTGCCCGGCTGGTTCTCCATCGACGGCATCCTGGACGAGATCAGGCTCTATGATAGGGCGCTGACGGCGTCGGAGGTGGAAGCGCAATTCAAAGCCGCCCTCCCCCTGCCCGAGCCGGACCTCCAGCCCAGGATTCTGCCGGCCGGCCCCAAAGGTCCGGGACGGTTTGGCGCTTACTACTGCCATCTGAAGTATTACGATGAGTGGGACGACCTGTGGGCCGTCGGTCCCGACCCTGATGTGCTCGTTCGCTTTGACGAGTCCTCCTCGCGCGTTGTCTTCTGGCGGGGCAGCCGCTATTCGCCGGCGTGGGTCTCCGAGCCGGGACTCTGGATGGCCGACCAAAGCGTCGAGGCCTGGAGTGTCGGCGATAATGACAAGGAAGGCTGCTTCGAGCACATGCAGGACCGCCGCTGCCGATATTCCCACGTGCGGATCATTGAGAGCCATGACGCCAGAGCGGTCGTTCACTGGCGGTACGCCCCGGTCAGCGCGCACGACCATCTCTGGCGGGAAGACCCCAAGACAGGACGCGCCTGCTGGGTGGACGAGTACTACTTCCTCTATCCCGATGTCATGGGCGTGCGCAAGGTCACCTGGAAGACCGGCACGCTCGGCCGTCCCCGCCAGTTTCAGGAATCGCTGCCGTTTACCGGGCCGGGTCAACTCCAGGGTGATGTGATCCAGAAAGATTTCGCCTTCGTGGCGAACCTGCAGGGGCAGACACAAGTTCTCTCGTTCGTGCCCGATCCCAAACAGAGCACCAAGCAGTTCCCCGACAACCTCACGATCCAGATGTACAATTTCACCTCCGCCTTCAAACCGTTCATCATTTTCGAGCCGGGCAATAAGATGGCGTATGTTGCGGACCGCCGCCTCGGACCGCAAGGGCTCGCGATCCCGGGAGCCTGCAATCACTGGCCTGTAGGACAGGCGCTCTGCGACGGCAGGACAGCGCAGGCGGCCGACCGCCCCACTCACTTTCTTGGATTCCCGATCTCCACTCCGCCCGTCCATGAAAAGGACGGCCGCTCCTGGTGGAACGGTCTCTACGGCATGACCGACAAACCCATTGAGGAACTGATAACCCTGGCCAGAAGCTGGTCCGAGGCGCCAGCAATCACCCTGCAAAGCGAGGG
Organism: uncultured Phycisphaerales bacterium; assembly: GCA_937927975.1. Classification (GTDB taxonomy): domain Bacteria; phylum Planctomycetota; class Phycisphaerae; order Sedimentisphaerales; family Anaerobacaceae; genus PLanc-01. The sequence continues at coordinate 12,463 of CALEZT010000274.1, read as the reverse complement.
ATTTACGAGCCGCGGTTACGACCGCAGCGAACGCGCCTATCGAATCGTGCGTACCCACTCGACAGAAGGCTCGACTCTGCGTTGCAGGCTCGCGGCCAGTTCCGAGTCCCCCGTCTGCAATATCCCCCTGGTCGTGGAGAATTGGGGCGGCGTCGGCGCCACATTGAAACTGAACGGCAGGACGATCCCCCAGGGCAAGGACTTCCGCGTCGGACATCGCTATCACCTTGAGAATGCCGACCTCGTGGTCTGGATCCGACTGCGATCGACGGAGCCGGTCAGCCTGGAATTGGCGCCGATCATCGCAGCCCCCTGACCCGTATCCGGATCTCGGGACAGACAAGACGATGAACTCATGCAATAGGAATCGCAATGAACAGACGGACATTCCTGAAGGCTGTTGGGGCTGCTTCGATGTCGCTCGCATCACTTTCCTGTGCCGGCGACCTGGCATCCCATAGAAAGAAACCACGACCCAATATCCTCTTCATCTTCTCCGACGATCATGCGGTGCAGGCGATCAGCACGTTCGGGTCGACGATCAACAAGACGCCGAACATCGACCGCATCGCTGCCGAGGGGATTGCCCTGGAGAGGTGCTTCTGCTGCAATTCGATCTGCGCGCCCAGTCGTGCGGCCGTCCTCACGGGCAAGCACAGCCATATGAACGGATTGATGACCAACGGGAATCTGTTCGACGGTTCGCAGACCACGTTCCCCAAATTGCTGCAGGCAGCCGGCTATCAGACCGCTCTGATCGGCAAGTGGCATCTCAGAAGCACTCCGACCGGATTCGATCACTGGCAGATTCTTCCCGACCAGGGAAACTACTACAATCCGGACTTCATCGACGCAAACGGCAAAACGCGCTACACCGGCTACGTCACGGATATCACCACCGATCTTGCGTTCGAGTGGCTGAACACCAAGCGAGATCCGGACAAGCCCTTTCTTCTGATGTGCCAACATAAGGCGCCGCATCGAACCTGGGCGCCCGGGCCGGCGCATCTGACGATGTACGACGACGTGACGATCCCTGAACCGCCAACGCTGTTTGACGACTATGCCCATCGCAACTCGGCCCTCAAGAGCAATGAGATGGAAATTGGCCGGCATATGATGATGGAGTACGACTTGAAAGTCGCCGGCTCGGAAGAGAAAGACTCGCTGGGAAGGGCTTTCAAGAACCCGGAGCTCCAGCGAATGACGCCGGAGCAGCGCGCACGCTGGGACGCGGCGTATGAGCCACAGAACGAGGCTTTCCGGAAGGCCTCTCTGACCGGAAAAGATCTGGTCCGATGGAAGTATCAGCGTTATGTCAAGGACTACCTGCGCTGCGTGGCATCGGTCGACGACAATATCGGACGCATGCTCAACTATCTCGATCGAGAGGGACTTGCCGACAACACGCTCGTGATCTACAGTTCCGACCAGGGCTTCTATCTGGGCGAGCACGGCTGGTACGACAAGCGGTGGATGTACGAGGAGTCGTTCCGGATGCCGTTCGTCGCCCGCTGGCCAGGGGTGATCAAGCCCGGGACACGGACTCGGGCGTTGACGCAGAATATCGACTTCGCTCCCACGTTCCTGGAGGCCGCCGGCGTCGGGGTGCCGCAGGAGATCCAGGGGCGAAGCCTCATGCCGCTGTTCCGAGGCGACGCCGGCTCGTGGCGCAAGAGCCTCTACTACCACTACTATGAAGAAGGCGAACACAACGTGCCTCGTCACTATGGCGTCCGCACGGATCGGTACAAGCTGATTCATTATTACGATATGGATGAGTGGGAACTGTTCGATCTGGATCACGACCCTCAGGAGCTCAAGAGCATCTATGACGATCCGGCCGCCCAAGAAGTCCGCAGGCAAATGCACGCCGAGATCGAACGTGTGAGACAACTCTATCAAGTCCCCACCCGCAAGTAACTGTGTGCATGCAAGAGAGGTAAGCAAGAATGAGAACAAGCACTATCGTTGCGTGTTTCACTTGTGTCTGTATTGTCGGGACTGCCGTGTCGGCCGCTGATGGCCCCGAGTCCAGAGAACTGATTCTCAGGAAAGCCGAGCCGCGCCTGCGGGCGATCTACGATCGAGAGGAGTTTCGCCCCAAGAGATTCCGCGCGGACTGGCTCCCGGATAGCTCGGGGTACACGGTTCTGGAACCGGTTCCCGGCGTGAACGAACCGGCGACCGTACGGTACGATGTCCCCAGCGGCAAACGCACCGTGCTGGAAGCACCCCGAAAAGAGGAACCCGACGGGACCAACAACGTTTCTCCCGACGGCCAGTACGTCCTCTACTCCGATCGGGGCAATCTCCACGTTCGTGATCTGCGCAGCGGCCGGTCGATCCCTCTCACCACGGACGGCAATGGCGACTCGGTTTCAAACAGCAAAGCCATCTGGAGCCCCGACGGAACGCGGATTGCCTATGTGCAATCGGATGCTTCCCAGGTGAAGCTGAGGCCCGTGTTGGTCCCGGGCGATCCGACATACCCTCAAGTGAAGGAAGTCCGCTACTCGCGAGTGGGCGGAGCCCTGCCGATACTGCGGGTCGGGGTAGTCGATCCCCAGGGACACCAGACATGCTGGCTGCCCATTCCCATCCCGGCAGAGGGTTTCTACCTGGGGCAGGTCAGTTGGGCCGGGAATTCGAACGAACTGCTGGTAGAGAAGCTGAGCCGATTCCGGGATAAGCGAGAGTTCCTCATTGTCAACGTGCACACCGGCGCGGCGACCCGCATCTTCCACGAATCCGATCCCGCCTGGGTCGTCGCCAGCTATGGGAAGAACCTGGGGCTGGAGTGGATCCGCGACGGTCGTGCGTTCCTCGTATTGAGCGAGAAGGATGGCTGGCGGCACGCCTACATCTATTCGCGCGACGGCCAACAACAGGCGCTATTAACGCCCGGCGAGAGCGACATCATCGCACGTGGGCCGGTTGACGAAGCGGGAGGCTGGTTCTACTACTATGCTTCGCCCGACAATGCCACCCAGAAGTACCTCTACCGCGTCCGGCTGGACGGCAGCGCAAGCCCCGAACGGGTCACCCCCCTGAACCAGCCCGGCACCCACGATTACGAATTCTCCCCGGACGCCAGGTGGGCATTCCATACCTACTCGACATTCGATGCGCCTCCCATCACCGAGCTCGTACAACTGCCCGAACACCGCGTGGTGCGTGTGCTCGAGGACAATGCGGAACTGCGTGAGAAGGTCAAACCGTTGATCCCGCAGCCGACGGAGTTCCTCCAGCTCACAGTCGGCGACTTTGTGATGGACGCCTGGATGATCAAGCCCGACGAGTTCGATCCATCTCGCAAGTATCCGGTTCTGGTGTACGTCTACGGCGAACCTCACCTGCAGACCGTGTTGGATGCCTGGGGAGCTTCCCAGGCCGACTTCCATCGCGTGATCGCCAGCCTCGGCTACCTTGTCGTGTCCATCGATAATCGTGGTACACCCGCGCCGAAAGGAGCGGCCTGGCGACGGTCGATATTCCCCAGCCTCGGCCCACTCTCCACCGAGGAGCAGGCGGCGGCCCTCCAGGAACTCGGCCGCATCCGTCCCTATGTCGATCTGTCCCGGGTCGCCATCTGGGGTTGGAGCGGCGGCGGTTCGAATACGCTCAATGCCATGTTCCGCAAACCGGATGTCTACCATGTGGGGATCGCCGTGGCGCCCAAGCCGCAGCCGCATCTCTACAATGCCTGGTTCCAGGAGATCTACATGAACACACCCGAGGTGAATCCGGAGGGCTACCGCCGGGCCGCCCCCATCCACTTTGCGGAAGGACTGAAAGGGGATCTCCTGATCGTCCATGGCACAGGCGAGACGAACACCCACATCCAGATCACCGAGGGACTGGTAGACCGCCTCATCGAGCTCGGCAAGCGATTCGATTACATGGCATACCCCAATCGCGATCATGGTCTCAGCGAAGGCAACGGCACGAAGGTCCACCTGCGAATGCTCATCGCCCGATATCTCTTGGAGCATTTGACGCCCGGTCCGCGTTGACGATACAAGAATGGCCAAGATTGCCCGGCGGGCACGCCATTCGGATCGGGAAGATGCCGCACTATCGTAAGGAGTTCGAACGAGAGGTGGATATGGAAGCAAGGCGTCTGTACATGATCGTATTCCTATGGCTGGTATGGCTCAGCGCCGCTGCGGCACGACCTGATGAGCTGACAGTCCCCATCGTCGTTGACGGCCAGACAAAGGTCATCCCTGAATTCGAGGATCCCGACCTTTGGATCCGTCACGATCTCTGGGTAGAAACGGTGTTCGACAGCGACGGCGACGGCAGACCCGATCGGATGCACGTGGACGTTGCCCGGCCTCGACAGACGGAAACCCAGGACCTCAAACTCCCCGTGATCTACATCTCCAGTCCGTACTTCGGAGGCACCAGCTCCACCGCGAGGGAGTTCTTCTGGGATGTGCGGCATGAACCGGGAGCGACTCCTCCCCAGCGCAAGCATCCACCCGCGATCAAACGCAAAGAGACACGTCCGGTCATCTCCAAGGCCCTCGTAAACGAATGGGTGCCTCACGGCTACGCCGTCGTGCATTCGTCGTCGCCGGGGACCGGGTTATCGCAAGGCTGCCCCACGATCGGGGCCGACAACGAATCCCTCGCGCCCAAGGCCGTGATCGACTGGCTCAACGGCCGAGCCAGGGGATTCACCTCTCCCGACGGCAACGAGCCCGTCGTCGCCTACTGGTGCACGGGCAAGGTGGGCATGACCGGCACGTCCCATCCCGGCACGCTGGCCCTGGCCGCCGCGACGACAGGAGTCGACGGGCTCGAGGTGATCATCCCCGTCGCACCGAATACATCCCCTTACCACTACTACCGTTCGAACGGACTCGTCCGACACCCGCTTGGCTTTCTGGGCGAAGACATTGACTACATGTACGATTACGTCAACAGCGGCGACCCGCAAAGGCGCGCATACTGCGACTGCAATATCCGGGACCGAGAGATGGCCAACGGGCTTGATCGCTTGACCGGCGACTATAACGAGTTCTGGGCCCGGCGCGATTACCTGCGAGATCTTGGCCCGCTCAAGGCCGCCGTGCTGATGGCGCATGCGTTCAACGACTGGAATGTCGTGCCTGAACACAGCAATCGCATCTATCAAGCCCTGAAAGCGAAGGGCGTGCCTGCGCAAGTCTATTACCACCAGGGCGGTCACGGCGGGCCGCCGCCGGCCGCGATGATGAACCGATGGTTCGCACACTATCTCCACGGGGTTGAGAATGGGGTAGAAATCGGGCCACGAGCCTGGATTGTGCGGGAAGACGCCAAGAGGGATGAACCGACCCCGTATGAGGATTATCCCAACCCTACAGCAGTTCCCGTCGTGGTCCATCTCCTCGCGGGCGCCCCAGAGCGAGGTCAGTTGACCGCCGCCACGCCACCGAGGCAAGGTACGGAAACGTTGGTGGACAACTACTCTTTTAGCGGAGCCATGCTGGCACAGGCGGAATGGACGCACCACCGTCTGCTCTACGCCACGCCGGAACTGACGGAGGCAGTCCATCTGTCCGGAACACCGAGCGTGACTATCCGGCTCGCGGCCACCAGGCCCGCTGTGAACCTGTCGATCTGGCTGATCTCGCTTCCGTGGACTGAAGGCAGGGACGCGAAAATCACCGACAATATCATTACGCGCGGCTGGGCCGACCCGCAGAACTACCGCTCGCTTTCGGAGAGCGAACCCCTCGTCCCCGGACGATTCTATGAGATGACCTTCGACCTCCAGTCGGACGACCAGATCATTCCCGTGGGGAAACGGATCGCCATGATGATCTTCTCGAGCGACAGGGACTTCACGCTCTGGTCGCCGCCAGGTACGGAATTGACCGTCGACCTTGATGCAACGTCCGTCACACTGCCGGTCGTGGGCGGTGTCGAAGCTCTGACCAAGGCAATTTCGGGGTCCCCCTGATTGGACAACCAGTGCCCGGCGACGCCGTCTCCTCGCGCGGTTCCACCGGGAGAGCACCCTGTTGTTCGCAGTACTTCACGATACGACCAGGGAGAACTTCCCTTTCTGTCCGTACTTCTTTGGCTCCAGCCGAGGGCACAGCCCAGGGTCGGGCGGCGTTCGTCGGGTGCTATCGTATGCCGTTTTCGAGCTGATTGAATATCCACTGATCCCATTTGATGTCGTTGCGACGATGCTCGGGCAGCGGCCAGTATTTGCTGTACTCCGACCCTTCACGGGCTTGTATCATGATCCCCCGCATCTTCGCGACGACGTCGGGGTGATCCGCGGCAATGTTATGGCTCTCCCCGATGTCCACACTCAGGTCGTGGAGCTCGATCGGCTCCTGCGTGCCGCCGAATCGGACCGCTTTCCAGCGGCCCATTCGAACCGCCTGCTGTTTGGCCTGGTTGCACTCCCAGTAGAGGTACTCACGAGCTTCCTGCCGGTCCGGGCGACCCAGCAGGCTGGGGACGACCGAGATCCCGTCGGTGTGCGTCGGACGTTCCACGCCCGCCAGTTCGGCAAACGTGGCCATGAGGTCCCACGCCGCCCAGGGCAGGTCACTGGTCTGTCCGGCCGGGACGTGCCCGGGCCAGCGGACGATCATCGGCACCCGAATGCCTCCTTCGTACAGAAATCGTTTCTTGCCACGCAGCGGTCCGGTGGCCCGGAAACGATTCGTGTACTTGTAGTAGCTGTTTTCGTCGCCGTTGTCGCTGGTGAAGAAAATGATGGTGTTCTGGTCAATCCCGAGTTCCCGCAACTGGTCGATGATTTGGCCGACATGAGCGTCGAAGCGGGTGAGCATGGCCGCGTACAGCTTTTCGAGATGGGTCCAGGGGCGCTCGGCATAGGGACCGAGGTCAGGAACCTGGATTTCATCGCCATCGAGAGGGGAGCGGCCGTGCGGGACTTGCGTAGGGAAGTAGATGAAGAATGGTTCGTCCTTGTTTTCTCGCATGAAACGGAGCAGGTCCTTAACGAACAGGTCTTGTGAGTAGATCCCCTTGCCGCCCACGATCCCTGGCCTTCGCACCTCGGCGACCTTGTTCGCCTCAAAGACGACCTCCTCGTCGTTTCTCCACATCGACACGGGGTAATACTGGAAGGCTGCGCCCGTACTGCGAAAACCGATCCAGTAGTCCCAACCGTGCGCGGTCATCTTCCCCGGCGGCATCGGGATTCCTGCCTCTAGTTTGCCGAATTGAGCAGTTCGGTACCCTGCGTTCTTGAGGACCTGTCCCAACGTCGTGACCGTGGGCGGCCAGATGCCTTGCGGGTACTCCTCCATATATCCCCCGCCGTTTTCGAGTTTGAGATCGACGTGCGGCAGGAAGTTGTCCCGGATTCCCGCGTGCCCGGGATGCAAGCCGGTGATCAGGCCGCAGCGAGACGGCACGCATACCGTGTTTGCGGCGTAGAAGTCGGTGAACCGCATGCCTTCTGACGCCATTCTGTCAATGCGAGGGGTTTGGATGAGCTGCTGACCATAGCACCCAATCCCGGCATAGCCCAGATCGTCCGTGTTGATCAGGATGATGTTGGGCGGCCTTCTCTTGTCTGAATCAGCGGACCGTGCTCCCATGCAGGATTCTCGCGCGGGCATACCGATAGAGAAAGCGCCCGCGGCGATGGTCCCAAGGAACTGTCGTCTTGACTGCTGCATAACGGACCTCCTGGCGATTTCGCTGAGCAATCGAGTACCCAGGGTACCAGACAATTCGATTGTGCACAATAGCACTTTTTGGTAGGATGCAGACCGTCGTCGCATGATCGCCGCAGGGGCTTCCCGATAGGGCTCTGCATCTTCAGACGAATCGACGCACTGAGCAAAGGACGCATATGAGACCAGAGAGGTTGCTACATGACAGATGCCGATTGACCCTGGTGTGCCTGTGGGCGTGCCTGACCGCCCTGGTGGCCCCGGGTGGGCAGGTCCGGGGAGCTGCGCCGCTTCAGATCGGCCAAACGCAGTGTGAGTACCAGGACAACCCGCTTGGCATCGACCAACGGGCGCCGCGTCTGAGTTGGACACTGGAATCGCCCGTTCGAGGGCAAAGACAAACCGCGTATCAGATCGTCGTGGCGGAGTCCCTGGATGCACTCCGCGACGACAAAGGCACGCTGTGGGACAGTGGGAAGATCGGCTCGGCGCAGAACATCAACTGCGAATACTCCGGAACGCAATTACGCTCGGGACAACGCGTCTATTGGAAGGTCAGGGCCTGGGACAAGGACGATCAGGCAACCGAATGGAGCGCCCCGTCGACCTGGGAAATGGGCTTGCTGGAGAAGGACGATTGGAGGGGGCAGTGGATCTACGATGGCAAAGCGCTGCCCGAAGAGGAGGCAGGTTTCTACGAGGACGACCCCGCCCCGCTCTTTCGCAAGACGTTCCGCCTGACGGGCCCGGTCAGTCGCGCCCGGCTGTACATCAGCGGACTCGGCTACTACCAGGCGAGCCTCAATGGCGGGATTGTCGGAGATCGCCAGCTCGATCCCATTTGGACACGGTACGACAAACGCGTGTTCTACAGCACGTACGACGTGACCCAACAGCTTGCAGACGGCGCCAACTGTCTCGGGGTGACCCTTGGAAACGGGTGGTACAATCTGCTGCCCCTGCGGATGTGGGGACGCAGGAACCTGCGCGAACATCTGCCGGTCGGTCGTCCGCGTTTCATTGCCCAGCTCAATATCGAATATGCAGATGGCTCCCGCACAGCGGTTGTCAGCGATGCCACCTGGAAATGGGCGCCGGGTCCGATCCTCCGCAACAGCATCTTCCTGGGTGAGAAATACGACGCGCGCAGGGAGGTCCCCGGCTGGGACCGACCTGAATTCGACGACGACGCCTGGACATCGGTTCAGAAAGCCCTCGAACCAGGAGGGATGTTGGAAGCAACGCCTCTGCCGCCCATCAGGATCACGAAACACCTCAAGCCGGTGCGCGTCACCGAGCCCCAGCCGGGCGTCTACATCGTGGACATGGGACAGAATTTTGCCGGTTGGGCCCGTTTCCGATTCGATGAGCCCGAAGGGACCAGAATCTACATCCGCTACGGCGAGTTGCTGCACCCCGACGGCACCCTCAACCCGATGACCAGCGTATGCGGCCAGATCAAGGGCAAGCCGACCCCGCCCGATCATCCGGGCCCTCCTGGAGTCGCCTGGCAGACGGACACATACATAACCAAGGGCGTTGAGCCCCAGACGTATACCCCCCGCTTCACGTTCCATGCCTTCCGCTACGTCGAGATCGCGGGACTATCGAAACCGCCGACCCTGGACAGCATCGACGGACTGCAGCTGAATTGCGACGTGAGACCCGTGGGTTCCTTCGAATGCTCGAATGACCTGTTTAACCGTATCCAGGAAATGTGCCAGTGGACCTTCCTGAGCAACGTATTCGGCGTACAGTCGGATTGCCCCCATCGCGAGCGTTTCGGCTACGGCGGCGATCTGGTCGCCACCAGCGACGCCTTCATGCTGAATTACGACATGGCCGGCTTCTACGCCAAGGCGGCGAGGGACTGGCACGACAGCGCCCTCGATGACGGCATGCTCACGGACACAGCCCCTTACGTCGGCATCCAGTACTGCGGCGTGGGGTGGGCCATGGCGCATCCGCTCCTGCAAGCGCAGCTCTACCGCTACTACGGGGATCGCCGGATCGTGGAAGAACAGTACGCCACGAGCAAGCGGTGGCTGGACCTGGTGCAATCGCAGACGAAGGATTTCGTCGTGAGAGAAGGGCTGCACGATCATGAATGTCTGGAAGGCGAAAAGACCGCACCGATGGTCACGCCGCTGTACTGCGAGTCGGCGCGTCTGCTGTCGCGTCTGGCGAGCATCCTTGGCAGGACCGAGAATGCCGATGAATACGAGCGCCTGGTCGAACGAATCAAGGCAGCCTATACACACGAATTCTTGTCCGCAGGGACCGGCGTGGTTGCCTCGGGCATCCAGGGCGTTCAGGCGTTCGCCCTGGCCTTGGACATGCTGCCCGACGACGAACGCCCGGCGGCCCTGAAGCGTCTGGTGCATGACATCGAAGACAAACACGACGGGCACCTGACCACCGGCATCTTCGGCACCAACTTCATGCTGAACGTGTTGAGTCGCGAAGGCCAGATCGAAACAGCGTACCGTGTCGTCAATCAGCGCGATTTCCCGGGCTGGGGGAACATGCTGGCGCAAGGCGCCACCACCCTCTGGGAGCACTGGAAGTTCAGCGACAACACATTCAGCCACAATCATCCGATGTTCGGCTCCGTCAGCCAGTGGTTCTACAACTGGCTCGGAGGCATCGAGCCGGCCCCCGACGCCGTCGGTTTCGACCGCATCCTGCTGCATCCCCGATTCGTCGAGGGACTGGAGTGGGTCAACTGCCGCATCAACACCGTACGCGGCCCCGTGATCTCGAACTGGCGGCGGACCGGCGGCCGCATCGCCTGGACGGTCGAGTTGCCGGTCGGCAGCACGGCGGAAGTCGGCCTGCCTGCGGCATCCGCGAACGCCATCACCGAAAGCGAGCGCCCGTTGGGCGTCGTCGAAGGAGTGGAAGCGATCGCCGAACGAGCTGGTCTTGTGACGTTTCGACTCGCTTCCGGCCGATACCGGTTCTTGCTTTTGCAGTAGAAGGATGTACGACCCGGGCGCCGACGCACCGCCGCAATTCCCGGTCGGGAGCGCGGCAAAATAGGCGGTGTGCCGCCTGCTGACGAACAAATCGCGTTATTGCGGGATGCCGACACGACCCGTTACACGCGTCAGCTTGTCAGAATGCGCGATTGCTCGACCGTCTACAAGAACTGTCAGGCCTTTCCCCTTGCCATAGCGCGATCCGTCCTTATCCCAGACAATCGTGAGGATGTGACCGTGGTAGGCAACGTTATCGAGACTGAACCAGTTCCATTCCTGCTCGGGGACCAACGGATTGACCTCGACAATGTCGTCGGCCCGGGGTCGCAGGCCCACCAATCCGGTGACGACCAGATCGCAGAAGCTTGAATGGTTGTAGTCTTTGCCACGCTCCTTGCCACCCTTGGGATCGCTCCAGGTGCCGTTGTTCCAGGTCTTCAGACGCGTTCGCGCGATCCAGTCCCCTGTGTGGGGATTCAGATTCTCATCGATCCACGGAACGACGGAACCATCTTCTCGCGTGAGACGATGACTATTCGCATAGATTTTGAGTGTTCTGAAGTAGTCGCCTTGGGTGATTGCGTCCTGGTCGTAGTTATTCAAGACGTTCGCCATCGCCGTAAGCGTAACCGAGGTCGCAAAGGGCCAACTGGGGCCATTCCACTGGCATTCATGCCCTTGATAGGACAGACGGAACTTGGGGTGTCTCTGCTCGGCGGTCGTTGGGCCAAACGGCGCATAGAACCCCTCAGGGTCCATGAGCTGCTTCCAGGCCACCTCGTAGCCCCGGCCTGGCTCGGGTAGGCAGAAGTACCAGGGCGTGTAACCGTGCTGCTCCCGGACATCGACGAGCGTTTCCGATTCCCGTGGCAGCGTCTTGAAGAACTTGGCCTCCTCGTCCCACAGTCGGGTTTGGACCAGCGTCCTGAGGCTGGCGGCCTTCTCGCGAAACCGCCGGACCAGATCCTCTTTGCCGGCGAGTTCTGCGATTCGGGAAATGGCGATCGCATCACCGTACATGTACGAGTTGATCGTAGCCCGCTTGCCGCTGCCTCCGACAGAAACCTCCATGCCGTCGCGATCGTCGATCTGCCAGAAGAGACCGTCGGCCGTCAAGCGGGACTTCTCCCATGCCTCGTAATTGGCAACCAGATCGTCGAGCAGATCGACAGTGACTTGCCTGTCGCGATGGACGAGGTAATGGGCGTAGATGGCATCGGCGGCCCAGAAACTATAGTGCCGGGGATTTCCTCCGCCGTGAAACCAGAACCGTGCGTAATCGTTGAGGTAGCTCGGATCACGCATCCAGCGGCCCTCATAGAAATGGTGACCGGCGGGACAGCAGATCGTATTGTGCTTTCCCGACCAGGGCACCTTCGGCAGGAACTCGGTGACGACCCAGCCGTCAGAGGTTTGCTTGATGTGCTTGCGATAGGTCCACCAGCGGAAATAGTACGTACGCTCGAACTCCTTGTCCGGGCACTCGAACAAGGGGACATTGGCCTTGAGGAAGTCCCACGCTCTCGCATTCGGGATGCTGTTGACGTACAGTTCCTCATCGTCTCGGTTGAATTGGTCGACATGGTGCTTGAATGAATCAGTCGCAAGCACCGCCGGCCCCTTGTGCGGCGACGGCGCCGCCCAGACCCGAGTCGTCCACGTGGCCGAGATAACCACCGCAGCCGCCATAACCGCCACTCTTCTTGCTGCCGGTACCTTCATGTCCATCAGAATCCCTCCATATTGTTGAACCCGGGCAGAGCGGTGGGCGGGCAAGAGCCTATTTTGCGGCGCCCTGTCTTGTGACGATGGGGACGTAGC
>CALEZT010000273.1 GCA_937927975.1 uncultured Phycisphaerales bacterium | reverse complement strand
ACCAAAGCCCCGAACAGGCCGCGAAGGCCCGCCTCGATCCGCTTGCTCAGGGCGGTCCGATCCTCCACGAACGTCAGAACCACGCCCAGGGGCGCCACCCGACAAGGATAGAAGCGGGCCCGAATGTGACGCATCGTGTCGAGAATCCGCTTGAGGCCATCGAGCGAGTAGAAGTGGGCCTGGACAGGGATGAGGACGCCTGTGCTGGCCACCAGCGCATTGAGCATGAGCAGCCCCAGCGACGGCGAGCAGTCAATCACGCAGAAGTCATAGTCTCGGGCGACGCTTCGCAACTGCTCGCCCAGGATCAGCTCCTTGCCGGGCACGCCGCGTAGAGCCAGCTCCGCCCCCCCCAAGAGAACGTTGCTGGGCAGAAGGTGCAGCCTTGCGACCCGAGTGCCCACCGCCACAGCGGAGATTCGCAGGTAGTCCACCATGACGTGGTAAGCACTCTTGTCGAAGCTGTTGGGGTCGTAGCCCAGGCCCAGCGTCGCGTGGCCCTGCGGATCAAAATCGACCAGCAGAACCCTGTGCCCGTGCTTGGCCAGAGCCGCCGAAAGATTGATGGCGGTCGTCGTCTTGCCGCAACCGCCCTTTTGATTTGCCACCGCTATGATCTGCATTCCGCAGGCGCCACCCCTCGTCGCCGTCACAGACGTTGCCGCTTGCCCATATTCACCAATCGACCCCAGAAACAATGATGTATTTTACCACACAAACCCCTTCATTCACAAGCGAAAACGACGCCCGAAGGTCGTTGGCAGGTCGCACTACGCCGGGAACCGGTCGATCGCCCCGCTTAAGCCGGATTATCGGCCCCGGCCCACAGGGTCAGTGCGTGGCGTCCAGACGAAGCCTGAGGGCAGCGGACGCATCGATGAGCCCCCAGCCATGCTCGGGGTCCCATCCGGTCCGTCCCAAATCGCGGGCGGTCTTCTTGATGGTTTCAGCGACCTCTCCCGGCTCGACCACGCCTTGGGAGATCAACAGGGCCGCCAAACCACTTACGTGCGGCGTGGCCATAGATGTTCCCTGCATGTACCAGTAGGCGAATTCGCCGGGATCGCCGGAAAAGGTCTGCTGGAGAATGCCGTCAGGGTACCCATCGTTGTTCTGGTCCACCTGGGTGTCGCCGCCGGGGGCCAGAACGTCCAGGTGGAAACCCGTGCCGGAGTACGCGGCCCTTCGCAGATCGAATCGCGCCGCTCCGACGGCAATGCAGTAGGCCTCATAGCCGGCGGGGTAGATCGTCGGGTTGCCGTTGCGAAAATCGTTGCCCATGGCACAAACGATCGTCACCCCCTGCCCATACGCCCAGGCCACGGTGTCTCGAAGCGTCCGCGTGTTGGCTGAGCTTCCGAAGCTCATGTTGATGACGCGGGCTCCGTTCTCCACAGCGAATCGAATCCCCGAGGCGACCGCGAAATGGTCACCCGAGCCCTCGGCGTCCAGCACCTTGACCGGCATAATCGAACAGCCGAACGCTACGCCGGCCACGCCCAGGCCGTTGTTGGTGCTTTGCACGATCGTGCCGGCGACGTGCGTCCCGTGGCCGTGGTCGTCGTTGGGATGCTCGTCATCATTGACGAAATCGTATCCCTTCACGAAGGACGCCCCGGCCAGATCCGGAGCCAGCCGATACCGTCCGAAGTCTTCATAGGCGATGCCGGTGTCGAGAACCGCGACGATCACGTTCGGGTCGCCCTGAACGATATCCCAGGCCTTTTCCATCCGGATGCCGCCATTGACAGGGTTCTGAAAATTCCATTGGAGGGAGTGCAAAGGATCGTTGGGAACGAACGCGCTGTGTACGTAAGCGTTGACTTCCGCGTAGTTCACCTCGGGGCAAGCCTGAAGTCTTGCGACCGTCCACTCGGGCGCCTGACCCCACGGGACCCTGGCAAGGTGGCGGTCGGTCCAGCGACAAGAGCGCAAGAGGGAGCAACCGTTGGCTGCCAAAATGTTCGTTTTGACCTCGGCGGGCACATTGGGTTCGAACGCCACGACAATGTCGCATGGGCTGAATTGAATCTGTCGGACCTGGGAACGGGCGGGCCCTGTTGCGACCCGGATCGGTCCCCCGAGCCCCTCGTTCGTCGAGAGCCCCCAGCCACCGGCGGAACCGACGAAAACGAATATGAGAAGCCATGTGGAAACGCGTCTGACCATCGTTTCACCTCTTCAAATAGAGCGGATTGCCATCATTTATACGGCCCACCGCGCCACGGGGGTTCGCGGAATCCTGGCCCGATAACCGAAGAGGTCCTCCGCTCCCGCACTCATCCCAGGCACGCAGGGGCAGTGCGACCTGGAAATCCCTCCGGCTGGGTTATCGTCCACCCTGCCTATGCCGATAGAGCGAATGCTGAAAGTCTGAAAGGTCGATGAGTCTGCACGGTGCCTGGAGGTCCGATACATGGCCAAAGCAAGAGAAGTCATGAGCCGCCACGTCATCAGCGTTCGCGACGACGAGGACATCTACGCTGCGATCCGCGTGATGGCGACCAATGAAGTGACTGGCCTGCCGGTTGTGGATGAGCACGAGCAACTGGTGGGCATCATCACGGAAAAGGACGTTCTGGCCCTGCTGTACACGATGCAGGACAGGCCCGGCATGGTCCGGGACTTCATGACCCGCGACGTCGTCTGGTTCGATCAGGAGAGTGATCTGGCCGAGGTGGCCGAAGCCCTGCGGACCCGGAACTTCCGCCGGGCGCCGATCCTCAATCAGGGCCGGCTCGTCGGGATCATCAGCCGGTGCGACATCATCCGGCACATGCGGGAGCTCCGGAACGAAGACCGCCTCCTGCGGGACAGCATCCTCGAACTGGTTTTCTGAGGCGAATCCCATGTATGAAACCAGGACCATCATGTCGACCGACGTGGTCAGCGTGACCCGCGACACGCCCATCACCGAATTGATCGAGCTGCTCGTCGCCAACGACATCACCGGATTGCCCGTTGTGAACCACGACGGCACCCTGGCGGGCATCGTCACGGAAAAGGACATTCTCGCCCTGCTGGCCGACGTCCGCTACGCCTGCGGCACCGTCGAGCAGTACATGACGCGGGAGGTCGTCGCGTTCAACGTCGAGGACGATTTCATCGCGATCTGCGAATGCCTGATGAACAGCGATTTTCGCCGGGTGCCGATCCTGGCGGACGGCAAGCTGGTCGGCATCGTCAGCCGTCGAGATATCATCAAGTACATCACCTCGCCCCTGACGTAGCGACGCCTTGCCATCGCTGTCTGCTCTGCAACCCCAGGGGAGAACCGGTCCCCACGCATTTGACTGTATCCCTGCCTTCTGGAGGCCTGCTTGGCGTAGCAGTGACCGGGTCACACCTCCGACGACAAAGACATCGCTCTACCGTTTACGCCGGGCAAGTGGTACAATGGTTGGGTGTCCAACTCGTGCAGACGCCGAGGGTCCGTCGCACCGGGCGCCTGTCGCGTGCGACTTTCGGAAGGAGTGGAAGCCATGCCGAGATCTGTCGTGGTTCGAGCCGCCGTCGCAGCATCCCTCTTGCTGTCCGCCCTCTCCCGTCCAACCGCGGGCCAGCCTCTGCCGGTCCATGCCGGGACGCGGCTGTTGCGCAGCGGCCCTCTGGTCGTGGAAATCGGCGATCCTCAATCCGGCCAGTGCCTCTGGAACAAGGGATTGAGGTTCTCCCCGATCGGCAACGTGCTGCGTGCCCAACTCCAGGGGCAGGAATTTCTTTACTCGCCGATCGCCGGAGGAGCCCTGGGTTATCTCGGCGGCCTTCCGATGGAATTCGATATCGGGCAGGAGGCCTTCCAGCCGGACCCGCCGGGCTACAATGAAGGCGCCCCCGGCTCCCCGTTCCTCAAGATCGGCGTCGGCATTCTCCGGCGGGACGGAGCCGCCTACAACTTCAGCACGTCGTATCCCGTGATCGAACTGGCGCGCACGACGGCGACGTGGGGGCCGGACCGCGTGTATTTCGTCCAGACGCTGGCAGGAACCGCCAACGGCTATTCCTGCCGTCTGGAGGAGGAGGTGGTCGTCAAGAACGACCGCATCGTCATGAAGTACCTGCTGATTAACACGGGAACCAAGACGTTCACGACCGAGCAGTACCTGCACAACTTCCTGTCGTTCAGCGGCAGAGGCGTGGGCCCCAACGTGAGGCTCTCGTTCCCGTACGACATCACGACCATGCCGGAGGTCTTGCCGTGGCAGCCCCCTGCCAAGGTCAGAGCCATCTCGGCGGCGGCCCAGCCGACCACGATTCGAATCGCCAACGCGATCGAATACACCGATCGCGCCTCCGGCGTCCCCAAGATCTGGGTCTACAAGCCCGACGGGTATACAGGCCCGGACCGGTTTGGCGTGGACTTCTTCGACACCCGCCAGCGCATGACGATCGAGGCCTCCGTCCCGGCGGCCTTCGTGGGCATCTGGGTTACCGATTACCAGGTCTCGCCTGAGCAGTTCATCCAGGTCACGCTGGCGCCGGGGGAACAGATCCGATTCGCACGGACGTATGTCTTCCGCGTCGATCGCTCGACGCCGCAGGACGCCACAGGGGATGGAACCGTGGACATGAACGACCTCGCGGCGGTCTCCGCCTCCTGGCTCAGCGAACCGGGCGAGCCTTGCTGGAACCCTGCTTGCGACGCGCCTCCGACGGCGGATGACCGGATCGACTTCCGCGACTTCGCCACCCTGGCAACCCAATGGCGGCAGGAAGGCGGACTTCCGGCTCCCGTGGCACACTGGCGTCTGGACGACGCGACGGGCGCCGTCCTGGTCGATGAACGAGGCCGGCACGCAGGCGTCCTTCACAACTTCCCCCAGGACGATTCCCAGTGGGTGGCCGGTATCGTCGGCGGCGCACTGCAGTTCGACGGGATCGACGACGCTGTGACGATCGCCCCCTGTCCCACAGTCGCCGGCGACGCCCCTCGCACAATTATGGCCTGGGTCAAGTTTCCGCAAAGACCCGCCGCGGACCAGGTGATTCTCGCCTGGGAAGGGCCGACCTTGGACGATTCCTGGGTACTGAGAGCCGACGCTTCCCGAAGGCTGAGGTTCTCCTGCGGCCAAGGATACGCCGTGGCGACCCGACTGGTCGGCGACGGCCGCTGGCGCCATATCGCGGCGGTCCTCGACCCGCTTGTCCCCGGAAGCCCCCGCACCAGCGACGTGCGGCTGTACGTCGATGGGACGCTGCAGATCGTTTACGAGACGGCCGAGCATCCGATCGGGGCCGAGTTCGTCGACAGGCTGAGCCTCGGGTCGCCGCGGCTCCCGACGGACACCCCCTTCCATGGCCTGCTGGACGACATCCGCATCTACCCTGCGGCGCTGAACCCGATTCATATCAGCGATATCTACCGCGAGGTCACCGCCCAGCCGTAGTCGAACGGCCCGACCTCCCAGAGTGGAGGATCGTCCTTTCGCCGGGGCATCGCAGGCAACGACAGAAAGGGTTCATGCGGTCCTCATGAGACGATCGTTCCCGTATGAGATCGGACTTCTGCACATTCGGCCCACGCATCTGCTATAATGGTGGGACATGACGAACTCGGTGGTTTTTCTTCAATATGGAGATGCTGCGATGCAGGACAGGCACAGGGCGTTCACACTGATTGAGCTTCTGGTCGTGATCGCGATCATCGCCCTGCTGATGGGGATTCTCCTGCCTTCGTTGAGTCGGGCCCGCAAACAGGCGCGGACCGTCTATTGCCTGAACAATCTCAAACAACTGGGCATCGCGGTGCAGATGTATGCCCAGGAACACGACGACTTCATCCCGCGCGCCCTGGATCATCAAGTGAAGTGGCTTCTGGTGCTGATGCCCTACCTGGGCGAGAAGTACAAGACGGCCCAGGACTACCGCGAGGTGGACGTCTATCAGTGCCCCGACTTTCCCCGCACGGGTTTCGGAGCGGGCAACGCGAGCAATGCGGACCAGACGGTGGACTATGTCGTCAACGCATGGGACCTCGACGACCCGGGCCTGGCGACCGGCAACAGGGGCAAACAGAAGGATGCGCCGACCAAACTCAGCAGGATCGGGCGCCCCGCCGAGCGGGTCTACCTGGCGGACAATGAGGCCGGCCCCTGGCGACCGGTGATCCTCAATCGAAAAGACCTCGACATCGCCTCGGTATTCAATCTGCTGGACGTGTGGTCCGTGACCCACCTGGCCGCGTCCAGCCAGGAATCGGTGGGCAACAATCTCACACGCCGGGTCGCCCGCGACCGCCACCGAAACAAGGGCTGCAACAACCTCTTTTTCGACGGTCACTCCGAATGGATAGCCGCCCAGGCCAATACCTCCCGCTACTGGTGCGGGGTCGAAGCGCCATAACCGACAGCCAGTGGTTTCCGGCCCAAAACAAGGCGGCCTCGACAAGCATGAACCCGCCGAGGCCGCCAATCAATCTTCACAAGGATCCGCCTGGATCACTCATTTATCGTCGCTTTCCGTCGCGGTCTTGGCCGGCCCCTTCATGGCCTCCATGTGTTTCTGGAAGAGCTTCGACGCTTCCGGGTCCTTGTCGATGTTGCTCAAGGACCGCTCGTGCTCGGCGATGGGCACCAGCGCCTCCGGCATCTCCGCCACGTAGGGAGTCAGGAAGATCAGCAATTCCGTCTTCGACTTGCTGGTGATCGTCCGTCTGAACAGCATCCCGGCCACAGGGATGTCGCCCAGCAGCGGCACTTTCTTGACGCTTTCGCTGACCTGGTCCTCGATCAGACCGCCGATGACGATCGTTTGGCCATCCAGGACCGCCACCCTCGTGCTGGCCGAACGCGTGGAGAATGCCTCCGCGCTGAGGGTCTCGGACACCTGGACTTTTTCCGCCGAGCGGGTGGTGATCTTGGGGACGACCGTCATGTTGACCAGCCCTTTGGGGTTGATCGACGGCGTCACCTCAAGGACGATACCGATGTCGCTGCGGTAGTCGATGGTTACCTGGCTCTGTCCGGCCACCGTGGTCGTGCCGGTCGGGATCGGGACTTCCTCGGCCACGGTGATCGTCGCCATCTGATTGTTTCGGGTCAAGACATACGGACGCGACAACACGTTCAGCTTTCCGGTCTCCTGAAGGGCCCGCAACGTGAAGTCCAGATCCCCTTGCAGCGTTCGGATCGACAGACCCGTCGGACTCGAAATGCCTCCTTCGGTGCCCAATGTGGTCGGCTTGCCGAAGACGCCGATACTCTGGGTGCTGCCGCCGTCGTTGCGAACGTTCAGCATGGAGAATTCGGTCCCCAGATCCACGGCGTTGCTGTGAGACACCTCCGCGAACAGGACCTTGATGAGGACCTGGCCCACGGGGCGGTCCAACTCCTCGATGATCGGCTTGATCTTCTCGTAGTTCTTCGTCGAGGTCATACACAGCAGGGAGTTGGTGTTCGGATCGGCCTCGAAGTAGGTTTCTTCCGACAAATCGTCGCTATCGGAAGAGCCGGACGTCGTCCCCCCGGCCGCCTGTCCGGTGGTGCCGCGGGCCGCCTGGCCTTGGAACTGCTGCGTGCCCCGCGAGCTGGTGCCCTGCGCCTGTAGCGCAGCCATCTGCGTGAACAGATTGTTCAGGATCGTCATGAGGTTGGTCGCGTTGGCGTTCTCCAGGGGGTAGACGAAGATCCGTCGCTCCTGCTCGGGGTTCTCGTCCAGTTCCTTGATGATCTGGGCGATGATCTCCAGCGTCTCCGGCGGACCGCTGACCACGACGGAGTTGGTCCGCGAGTCGGCCGAAGCGATCACCGAGACGTCGGAAATGCTGCCGCCGCCGGCACCCGTTTGGCCGGTCTGCCCGCCCATCATGCCGCCCCGGCCCCCCATCATTCCGCCCATCATGCCGCCTCGCTGGAAACTGACCTGCTGGTTCTGCTGGGTGTTTCGCGACGAACGAGACGACGAACTGCTCTGCTGACCGAAGACCTCGTTGATCAGTTCCGCGGTGTTCGTCGCATCCGCGTACTGCAGGTGGAACACCTTCACGTCGGCCACATTGGCGATCGGACTGTCGAGCTTGGAAATCACCCCTTCCAGATCGGAAGAGCACACGTCTGAACTCCAGTCACCGAATACGATCT
>CALEZT010000272.1 GCA_937927975.1 uncultured Phycisphaerales bacterium | reverse complement strand
GTTTCTGGCCCAAAGCGGGAAATCCCAGGGGTCCGGGGACAGCGTCCCCGGCGGCAGGTCGTTGCCCTATCTCCAAGTACGCAAAAGCCGGATGAGCCATAAAAAAGGCCGCCCCGGAGGGCGGCCTTGTGGTCTTCCGCCATGGACGTCGCATCGATCAGCGGCCGTAGGGCCCGCCGGGACCGCCCATGTCGTACATGCCGCCGTAGGGGTCCATGCCGCGGCCGCGCGTGGACTTGGTGAACGAGCGGAACGGCTTGGGCTCCCGGCTCTTTTCGCGCTGGATAGCCTGGTAGGCCGACGTGACTTCCCTGGGCCAGTTGGTCATGTTCACCGGCATGTGCTCGATGTCCATCCCGTCGCGCGTGTAGAGCATGCTGTAATACAGGCGAGGACGCAGATTCGGTGCGTCCGACCAATCGTTGACTTCGACCAGGTCAACGAGAACGGCGCCGGTGGTGTAATCCACGATCTTGGGCTTGCTGGGATCTTCCTGAACGGGCATGCCGTACATGGGATCATCCATCATCATATTGGCCCGCGCGTCGGTGATCCGCCCGCCGCCGGCCTGCATCATCGCCATGCGGCGATCCCGTTCCCGTTCGCGACCCCGTTCCCGATCCTTGGGCTCGGCCTCTTTGCCGATCGACTCGCCGGGACGGACCTGGAAATCCTCGGTCCGCCAGTATCCCAGCTTGTAGCGGGCCACCTCCACCGTCGCGGTCTTGGTCTTGTCCTGGACGCTCTTGGCGAACAGGTAGACCATCCGCGGAATGGAGACCGGCTTGGTCACTTGCGCGAAGGGGCTCCAGAGAATGACCTGGTTGTTCTTGTCCATGTCGCGATCGACCAACTGGCCGGTCCCGGCCACCGGATTGAACACGCCCAGACGCATGCGGTACTGGTAGGTCTTGCCCGGCCTGGCGGTGTCGTCGAAGGCCCAGATCAGCACGGGCTTGTCCATCTTGGCCAGGTCGGATCGGAAGTTGAGCATCTCTTCGCGGAGATCGAAGTAGACTTCGTCGGTGCTGGCCTTGCGCCGCCCGTCGGGTCCCATGCCCATGCCCGGCATTCCGTACATGTCGCCGTATGCGTCGCCGCCGCCGCGGCCGCCACGGCCGCCGCGCGTCCCCATGTCGGGGCCGACGCCCATCTGGCCGCCGCGACTGCCGGCGCGACCGCCGCGCATGCCGGTGTCGCCGCCGATGCCGGTCTGCCCACGGCCTGCGACGCCTCCGGCCCGGCCTCCGCGGCCCATGGTCATCTGATTGCCGCCGGCGCGGTCGCCGCCGCGACCGGCCGTCGTGCGATCGTCCTGGCCTCGTTCCTGTTCCCTCTGTTCCTTGCGTTCTTCGTCCTCCACCTTCTTCTGCAGGACCTTGAATCTGCTGTAGAAGCTGGGCGGGAACCAGTCTTCTTCCGCGGAGGCGATCTGATAGCCCTCCGGCTGGAGAAGACCGAGCGTGACGGGCTTGCGGTCGAACTGCATCATCCGAACGTCCAGTCCGCCTGGAGGCAGATCTTCGACCCGCTCGATCACCGCCAGCAGATCGCGATTGCTGTCGACCCGACTGCGTCCAAGGGCCGTCCAGTCGCTCCAGGTTCCGTCTTCGCGCAGTTCCTGACGCTGCAACTGCACCGCCGCGAACGTGGGATCGGCCAGGCAGGGGTCCCGCCATTCCTCTCGCTGCACGTCCACCCCGTTGAAGCTGGACTGGAACGAGCGGTACAGCGCCGCGGTGTTGAACCGGGCTTCGACCGTCACCAGATCGATGTCGTTGGGCTCGGAATTCCCCGCGTCGTATGCGGATTGGACGGTGACTTCCCTCAATGGAACGTAGGCGGCCGCGCGAATGTGGCTGACCGACACGTCGGCCAGCTCGGGGATGATCGGAAGGCGATACTTGCGTCCCCCCCCTGCGGCGCCACCGGCGGCCATGACCGGAACCGGCTTGGGAATCGCCGCTGAGTCGATGAAGTCCAGGGGCGACTCCAGCAGCCCCAGGAAGCCCCTGGGCAGAGGCCGGTTGATCACGCCTGCGACCACGCGGTCGCAGGGATCGATGGGGCTGGTCAGCCTCGATCTGTACACCTTGGCGGCGGCGTTTCCCCTGGTGCGCCGCATCTGGGCGTCGAGTTCCTGCGTCTTCTGATCGTACACGTACCTGTCGACCTGTCCCGGCGTGAGCGTCTTGCCCTGGAGCGTGACGACGTTGGGACTGAAGACCACGCGCGTGAACAACAGCCAGATGGCGACGGCGCCCGCCAGGGCGAGCACGATCTTCTCGACGTGGTTCTCACAGAAGTGTCCGATTTTCGCAACAAGGTCTTTCATGGCTTATCCCGCTGTATCCCTGTGAACGGTGCTAAACTGCCTCTTCGTCGGAAACGCCCTGGATGTCGTTCTGGATCTCTTTGGGCTTGACCTCTTCGTATCCGTCTTTGATGAACAGGTACTCGCAGATCAGGTCCAGTCCCACGACCGCTCCGCTGCCATAGCGGTAGCTGCCATGGTCGGGGTCTTCCAGGTCGACGGGAATGATGCTGCTTTCCAGGACCGTGATCTGATTGTGCTTGAAGTTCTGCTCCTGTTTCTCGCCGTACCAGCCGCGGAACTTGTGCGTCTTGGCGCTGCACAGCTCCTGGAGGAACGGCATCACCTGGTCGGCGCTGACCAGCACGTGGAGCTGGAAGTGCATCGAGTCGGTGTCCTCGTTGCTGAATCGCCCGGTGCAGGGAGGGGCCGCCATGGCGGTCTTGAGATTGATCACGTAGGAGGGGAACTGATCGAGATTGGCCTTGCGGACGATCCGGCGCCGCCCGCCGATCATGCGCGAGCCCTGCTTGGACTGCGTGAAGCTGACGGCCATGATTCGTTTGACCGGCGAATCCAGGACCGACGTGGCGTTCTTGTTCATCTGCTCGATCGTGTCCGTGACGTCTTCGAGAACCCAGTACGCCATCTGCCAATACCAGCTCTGGCGGATCGCTTTTTTCTTGTCTTCGAACTTCCAGTCGCTCCAGAACGAGTAGCCGTCCAGGTCGGCCGGACTGGCGTAGACCCGCACCGCCCGGGCCCGGTCCTCGCAGAGCTTTCCGACGATCCTGCGGTCCATCTCGGTCATCGTGCGGAAGTTGCGTCCGGTGCCGTAGCCGGGGACTCCGCCGCCGGCCGCTCCGCCGCGGCCGTACATGGACAGTCCGCCCCGGGAACTCGCCAGGGCCGCGTCGATGTCCCCGTCCGAGGGCGGACTGCCGGCGCCCAGACGCCGGATCATCTCGTCCACCCCGGCCATGAACTCCCGCCGGACCGGATCGAACAACAAAGGCGAAGTCTCGTTGGTGTCCGGAAAGATCCGGTAGGTGAGCAGTTCGCGCATCGTCGTCTGCTTCATCAGCTCCGCGATGTCGCAGGGGTCCTGCCGATAGGCGTTGAGGTATCCCTCCATCGCCTCGGCCTGGCCGGCCGCCGCGACCTCCCGGATCAGGCGGTCGATATCGCCGGCGGTCTTGACGCTCTGCTGCTGCATGGTGTTCTGAAGCCTGGCGCTGAGCAGCTTCGTGGGGATGAACAACAGCGCCGAGAAGATGACGATGAGGATCGGCACCAGCAGGGCGAGGTTGTTCTTCAGGAAGCTGAGCTTCTTGAGGACTTCCTTGACTTTGTTCAGATCGATCTGCGGTGATTTCATCTGCCTACCTGCCTAAAAATCCGCTTGGTTCGCGAACGGTCCAGCCGCGCGTCATCGACGCGTCGAGCTGTCTTTGACGCCCTCCGGGGTGGGCGGAGCGCCGTTCCACTTGAGTTTGAACTGCAGCTTGAACCAGTAGTCGCGGTTCTGCTTCACCGGCTTGTTCAGCGAATCGACCATCGGTTTGCCATACGCATCGACCCTCTGCTCGGAGTTGATCGTCTCCTGCGTGATCGGGTCCAGCAGGGTCCACGTTCCGTCCTGCATCGAGACCGGACCCATGTCATAGCCGGTGGTGGTCGTCGCCGCTGCCGCCAGGGCTGCGGCGCTGGGAGTGAACTTCCAGGTCCCGACCCCCATCGGCAGGCTCTCGGCGTCGACGTCCACCGGACCGGTTTCGATCTTGAAGTGATCCGCGCCCTTGTCGTACATCTCGAACGGCGCGTTGGTGTCCAGCACGAGGAACTGCTTGAGGTTGGCCAGTCGGGTGATCAGGCCCCAGCGTTCCGCGTCGTTCTGGACGTTCGGGGGGTCCAGCAGAGCGCCGATGTTCTTATAGGGGCTGTAGCCTTCGAGCATGACGACGAAGCCGGGGGCCTTTTCGCCGGTGCCTGCTCCGGTGGTGCCTCCCAGCATCATGGCGAGGTTGTCTTTGCCGTAGATCTGCTCGTACATGGCCATCGTCTCGTCGCTGTAGGCGCCGCCCCCTTCCATCTGCTCCTGCATCAGGCTGTCTTTTCGCATCGAGGCGGTGGCCTTGAACTGGGCCCTGGCCAGATCGTCGGAATAGTACATCGAGGCGGTCGTCAGGAAGATCTGTTTCCGCTCGGGACGGGGCACCTTCGTGATCGCGGCAATGTCGCCCCGCTCGAAGGCCTCGTAGAACGCGCGGTCCTGCGGATTGGTCTTGGCGTTGGGCAGGGCCGAGAGGATGATCTCGTACAACTGGGGGATGACCTCGCGGTGCTGGAAGTGGGCGAAGTGCTTCTTCATGCTCTCGTCCCACTCGGCGGCCATGCTTTCGATACTTCCGGTCTCCTTGGTGCGGGTGGTGGCGGTCGAGACGACGCGGTTGGTCTTGGATCGAACGTCCTCGCCCCGGGCGTAGCTGGCCCGGTCCCAGCCGACCCGACCCAGACACAACAGGGCCACCGTCAGAATCATCAAGGCAGCGCCGATGAAGTAGCGGGTCTTGCCCGCCCAGGCCATCGACCGGGCGACGTTCGTCGGCAGCAGGTTGCTCTCGATGCGCGCCAGGCCCACGCCCTGGAGGCCCAGGCCGTAGACGACGCCGAAATCGCCGACCGATTCGTGGAACTTGGCGGCCGACACCCCCGGCGCAACCGCCAGCCGCTTGAAGGCGTCGGGTTTCTCCACCGGGATCTGCAGGGTCTGCTGGAGGTACTTGAGCAGGCCGCGGAGCTTCGTGCCGCCGCCCAGGGCGACCACGCGGACCAGTTTCACGTCGGGGTTGGAGCTCGTGTAGAAGCCCAGCGACCGCTGGACCTCGCCCGCCCAGTCGGTGAACACCGGCCTCATCGCCTGGAAGATCTGGCGGGCGTACTTGCTGACCGGGGCCGTGCGTTTGAGCTTCTCGGCCTTCTCGAAGCTCAGTTTGAACGTCTCGGCGATCGCGTTGGTGAAGGCGTTGCCGCCCGTCGTGATGCACCGCTGCCAGACGCCCGAGGCCGTGCATACGACGAGGTCCGTGCTGTCGGCCCCGACGTTGAGGATCACCGTCGCCCGCCGATCCGAGCTCGCCAGGTCCGGCCGGTCGAACAACAGGTAGTTGTACAGCGCCATCGACGCCATCTGCACGTAGCTGACCGACAACTCCTCCCGCTCCAGCGGCTCCATCGCCGCGTTGACCACCTCGTTCTTGATCGCAAACAACCCAACCTTCTTTTCGGGACTATCTGGATCGCTTAATAATTGATAATCCCATTGCACCTCGCTCATGTCGAAGGGGATCTGCTGGGCGGCTTCGAACTTGACGATCTCGGGGAGTCGCTTGGCCTCCACCGGGGGCAGAGTCACGAAGCGGGCGAAGCTGCTCTGGCTGGGCACCGAGATGATGATGGGGTCGAAGCCGACGTCGTTGCGCTGGACGAACTGCCGCAGGCTGACCGCGATCAGCTCCTCCCGCTCGGCGGCGCCGACCCCGCTGCTCGACAGGATCTTGCCGTGCGGAACGTGATCGAAGCCGATCACCTGAACCGTCTCCCCCACGGCCGCCAGATGCAGCGCCTTGAGGGAGTTGCTCCCCAGGTCGATCGCCCAAATCGCATCCGATGCTGCTGCCATGACAAACCTCCCGCTATTCGGTACGCGTATACTCTGCCTTGGTCTTGTGAACGCCCTTGAACCCGACTAATATGTCGATTATATCACATGATCGAAAGATTTTCCATCTTAACACTGGGCTGCAAGGTCAATCACTACGAAAGCCGGCAGATTCGCCAGTTTCTCGAACGTGCCGGCCTGCGTAACGTGGACTCCGCGCAATCGCCGCAACTGCTTGTCGTCAATAGCTGTACGGTCACCCACGCCGCATCCGCCAAGAGTCGTCACCTGCTCCGCCTGGCCCAGAAACAAAATCCACAAACCATCGTCTTCTGCGGCTGCCTGCCCGCGGTCCGGACGGACGAACTGGCCGCCCTCGGGGAAAACGTCCATGTTGTCAACGACCGGCGCGACCTCGCGGCCCTCCTCGGCCGCCTCGTCGCCGGATCAACCACCCCAGATTCGAACTGCCCGAAGCATCCTGAAACCGAGTCCATTAGACCAGAAAACGCCGCCAAAGTCAAGCCCAAACTCGACTTAGCTCTCCCCTTGGATCTTCCCGCACTGACCTCCTTTCCCGGCCAGACCCGCGCGTTCCTCAAGGTCCAGGATGGCTGCGATGCCGGCTGCTCCTACTGTATTATACCGACGGCACGGCCATTTGTGCGATTCAAGAATCTCGACGAAATCGTCTCCGAGGCGACCGCCTTCGTCGCCGCCGGACACAAGGAAATCGTCCTAACCGGCGTTCATATCGGAGCTTACGGCCAAGCCACCGCCCGCCGGCACAATTGGCCGACGCCGGAAAACCCCCATCTGCCCGAGCTGCTGACGAAGGTCGCCCAGGTCCCAGGCCTGGTCCGCATCCGCTTGAGCTCCCTGGACCCGGCGGACGTCACGCCCGCACTGCTGGACGTCTTCGCTGCCCATTCTAACCTCATGCCGCACCTGCACTTATCGCTCCAATCCGGCTCGGACGAGGTCCTCCGTCGCATGGCGCGACCCTACAACGCCGACGAGTTCCGCGCCAAGGTCGCCCTGATCCGAGCCCGCCTGGACCGCCCAGCCGTTACAACCGATATTATCGTTGGTTTTCCCGGTGAAACCGACGCCGATTTCGACAGAACCCTCGACCTGGCCGAGGAAGTCGCCTTCGCCAAGATCCACGTCTTCGCCTTCTCGCCGCGAAAAGGCACCGCCGCCGCCAAAATGCGGCCGCGAGTCATCCGAGATGTGGTCAAGAGCCGCTCAGAGACGCTCCGGACCCTCGACAGGGATCTCCAGAGCCGCTTCCGACGCCAGTTCCTGGGCGAGACCGCCCAAGTCTTGATCGAGAATTATCCGGGACCGCCGACCGGTCACGCGGAGCGGTACTTCTTCGTGAGAATAGGACACAGGACAGATAGGACCCATAGGACCAATTGGACCGGCCCGCGCCCGGACACGTCCCATGAGTCCCATAAGTCCTATCCGTCCTATTCGCCCGGCAGCTTGGTCACCGTCCGCCTGCTCCAGAACGCACCCGACGCGGTGCTCGCCGAAATCGCTTGAACAATTCCTATCGTCGCGATAGAATTGCTGTCATGGAGCGGCGAAGACAGCGGAATGGGACGAATGGGACCGATGGGACTCATGGGCACCAAGAGCATCGGGTCATTCCCCCTCACGGCGGATACCGCAACCTGAAGTCCTACCAGGCCGCGGAGATCATCTTCGATGCGACGAATGCCTTCTGCGAACGCTTCATCAACCCGCGCTCCCGCACCTACGACCAAATGGTCCAGGTCGCCCGCGCCAGCCTGCAGGAACTGCTCGAAGACTACCAGGACTTCCTTCGCCTCCGCCGCCTGCCGATCTGGCCGAAGGACCATCCGCAGGCGCTGATCATCAGGAACCTGGCCTATAGGACGGATAGGACCTATGAGACATATAGGACATACGTCGAAGACGCGCCGCCCGAGGTCGCGGCCAATACTCTGATCTGCATCATCCACCAGGCCAACACCCTCCTCGACCGCCAGCTCGAATCCCTGGAGCGAAGTTTCCTCAAGGAAGGGGGCTTCACTGAGCGCCTCTACCGCACCCGCACCGAATACCGCCGGACCCGTCCCAACACCCCGCCCCCACGAAAACCCGGCCCCGACGAGTCCCATCCTTCCCATTAGTCCCATGAGTCCGATCGGTCCCAGGAGTCCCAAGACGGAGGACTGAGCATAGATCCCGGCCGGGGGAAATCCCGTTTCCGCAACCACCCCATTCTGCTATACTCAGCTCATGGACAGACTCGCTTCGGCCAAGATTGACTAGACCGCCTGATGCGAACGCAATACGGTGGGGAGTCGGCATGACGGATGTCACACGCATCTTGAACGCCATCGAACGGGGGGACGCGGGGATTACGGACGAACTCTTGCCGTTGGTCTATGAGGAACTCCGTCTCCTGGCAGCACAGAAGCTGTCTCATGAGCCCCCGGGCCAGACTCTCCAGGCGACCGCTCTCGTGCATGAAGCCTACCTGCGGCTGGTGGGGAACGACTCACAAAGCTGGTGCAACCGTGGGCACTTCTTCGCGGCGGCCGCGGAGGCCATGCGGCGCATCCTGGTCGAGCGAGCCCGCCGTCGGCATAGTGCCCGGCACGGGTGCGGTTTTCACAAGGTGGCTCTGGACGAGAATCTTGCGGCCATCGAAGACCCCAAGGAGGATCTGCTGGCCCTCGACGAAGCGTTGGACAAGCTGGCCTGTGAGGACGAACAACTCGCGGCGGTGGTCAAGCTCCGCTATTTCGCCGGGCTGACTTTGGCCCAGATCGCCGAAGTCATGGGGGTGACCCGCCGGACCGTGGATCGGCACTGGGCTTTGGGCCGTGCCTGGCTCTACCAGGAGATGACGAAGGGGCTGGGCGAATCCACCGACTCGCAAGAGCCGGCCTGAGTGATGCCCCGCTGCCCGCCCTCCCGGGCTTGGGCATACGCTCCGTCCTGTCGCCTGCGCAGATTTCCGCCGAAAATCCAGATTTCTCATGTCGCACGACATGTTCGCACTACGCATTGTACCATGAACGGAGAAGGCAGCGAGGTGGTGCTATGAACGATTTGCAGCGCATCAAACCCATTTTCGAGCGGGCCCTCGACCGGGAGGGAGACGACCGACGTGCCTATTTGGACGAGGCCTGTGGTGGCGACACCGACCTGCGGAACCAGGTCGAGGCCCTGCTGGGGGCCCACGAAGGTGCTGGGGGCTTCCTCGAATCCCCCGCGCTGGAATCCCAGGTCCACCCGGCCGACTCCCCGCTGAGCGAGAGCCCCGGAACGGTGATCGACCGGTACAAGCTCCTGGAGAAGATCGGCGAGGGGGGCATGGCGGTGGTCTATATGGCCGAGCAGGAGCAGCCGATCCGGCGGAAAGTCGCTCTGAAGATCATCAAGCTGGGGATGGATACCAAGCTGGTGATCGCCCGTTTCGAGGCCGAAAGGCAGGCTTTGGCCCTCATGGACCACCCCAGCATCGCCAAGGTCTTCGACGCCGGAGCCACGTTGACCGGCCGGCCATACTTCGTCATGGAACTGGTCCAGGGGGTCTCGATTACTGAGTACTGCGATAGGAATAGCCTGAGCACGAAGGACCGGCTGGCCTTGTTCATCCAGGTCTGCAATGCCGTCCAGCACGCCCATCAGAAAGGCATTATCCATCGGGACATCAAGCCCTCCAACGTCATGGTCGCGCACCACGACGGCAGGCCTGTTCCCAAGGTGATCGACTTTGGCATCGCCAAGGCCACGAACCAGCGATTGACGGAAAAGACACTCTTCACGCGTTATGCCCACATCATCGGCACCCCCGCCTACATGAGCCCCGAACAGGCGGAATTGAGCGAACTCGGGATCGACACGCGTTCCGACATCTACTCGCTTGGCGTGCTTCTATATGCACTGCTCACCGGGACGACGCCCTTCAGCGAGGAAGAACTTCGCAAGGCCGGCTATCTCGAAATGCAGCGGATCATCCGGGAAGAGGAGCCCGCCAAGCCGTCCACCAAGTTGAGTACGCTGGGCGAGACGTTAACCGACGTCGCCAAGCGTCGCGGCTGCACGCCGGATTTGCTCACGAGGACCGTTCGGGGCGATCTGGACTGGATCGTAATGAAGGCCCTGGAAAAGGCCCGGACCCGCCGCTACGAGGGGGCGTCCGATTTGGCAACGGATATCCAGAGACACCTGGAACACCGACCCGTCGCGGCCCACGCCCCCAGTGCAGCGTATCGTCTGAGGAAGTTCCTGCGGCGGAACCGATTGCAGGTCGCGGCCGCTCTGGCCCTGCTCGCGGTGGCAGTGACGATCGTCCTATCATCCCTCTGGAACCGGCATCAGGTGCAACTGGCAGAGGCCGAAGGCGTCAGGCAGGTGAACGTGGTGGCGGCAGCCCGCAAGCTCATCGCGAAGCGCGATCTTCCGGCGGCCCGCCAATCGCTGCGGCCGATCCTGGAGAGCAGGCACGTGGGCCTGGAGGCCAGGACCCTCTTTGCGAACACCCTCATCGTGGGCGAGGAGCCCGACGAAACCGCCCGAGGCGCCGAGGCCATCATGGAGAGGCACTATCGGGAGCGCGCGCAGTTCTACACCACGCAGATCGAAGCCAATCCGAACGACCCAAACAACTACCTGCGCCGCGCACAACAGTATCACTTCCTGGGTCAGGAACAAGACGTTCAAGGAGACATGATCCGATATGCCCGCACCCTTGGCCAAGGGCAGCTTCCGATGCTCCTATTTGGCCCCGCGCAGAAACTCCGGTCCGCCAGAGATGTTGCTTCTCGTTATCAGTTCGTCTTGTCCGTAGCAAGACGTGAAGATGGAATTGCCGTGATGTCCGTTGCCTTCGGGCAGAAGGGGAGGTCCAACATGAAACCGTTCGAGATTCCCATGATCCTGGCATCGCTGTTCGGGCTCTGTCTGTTCCCAAGTCTCGACAACCCGGTCGTCCTTGCCGATTTCACGTTTGACGCGCCCGTGAGTACAGAGACGGATCTCCCGTTCGTAGATGCGAACCACGATATCATCGATTGTTTCTCCTCCGATGGGCTGGAGATGTACATCACATCGTTTCGACCTGGGGGATATGGTGACGGCGATCTCTACGTGTTCAAACGTGATTCGAAAGGCGAGAGCTGGGGGCCACGCGAGAATCTCGGGCCTGCCGTCAACGGTCCCAAGCAGGATTCCGCGGCCTCAATTTCGGCGGATGGGCTCACACTGTATTTCAATTCGGACCGTTTGGGTGGGTACGGGAGTTTCGATATCTATGTGACGACGCGAGCAACAAAGGCCAGTCCGTGGGGACCACCGACGAATCTTGGACCAACCTTGAACAGCTCTGCCGATGATGTCTTTCCCTGGATATCTACGAACGGTCTGGAAATGTACTTGGGATCCTATCGAAACGGCGGACAGGGCCGCTGCGATATCTACGTCGCCCGACGAGCTACTGCCAACGACCCCTGGGAGACACCGGTGAACCTGGGGCCGACGGTGAACGGTCCAGCCTCTGAGTACTGGATTTCCCTTTCGCCGGATGGGCTATGGCTGTTATTCAGTGACCATCAGAATCCCAGTGCTGTCCGCCCCGGCGGCTACGGAGGTTCTGATATGTGGATGACGAGGCGAGCGTCGCTTTCTGCCTCCTGGCAGACGCCGGTGAATCTCGGACCGATGGTCAACGGTCCTCGGATCGACTGTTCGCCATGCATGTCACTTGATGGATCCACACCGTACTTCGCCAGGACAATGGGTGTGGGTACCGGCACGTGGGAATACTGGAAGGCGCCAATCATCCCTGTCGTCGACTTCAACGGCGACGGCAAGGTCGATGGGAAGGAAGTCTTGGACATCGTGGAGCACTTCGGGCAGAACGATTCGCTGTACGATATCGGTCCGTCACCGCTGGGCGATGGCGTTGTGGATGCCGACGACCTGATCGCACTGGCGGACTACATCGGGACTGAATCGGTCGATCCCACGTTGCGGGCTCACTGGGCGTTCGAGGAGGGGGCCGGCAGCTTGGCGATGGACTGGGTCGGCGGGCATGATGTCATGATCGCGGGCAAGGTGGTTTGGGAGTCCGACGGCAAGATCGGCGGCGCGCTGGCGTTTGATGGAACGCAGAACCTCGCGCGGACGATGGCGCCTGTCCTCGATCCGGGGGCCGGACCCTTCAGTGCGATCGCGTGGGTCAAGGGCGGCGCACCCAACCGGGTGATCTTGTCGCAGGTGCTGGGCGCCGATTGGCTCTACGTGAATCCGCTGGGCATGCTGGCGACGGACCTGAAGGCCGCCGGCGCGAACGGCAGGACGCTGACTTCCTCCTCTTACCTCCTCGACGACCAGTGGCACCGCGTGGCCCTGGTCTGGGACGGCAAGAATCGGTCGTTGCTGATGGACGCCGAGGAGGTCGCCAAGGACACGCAGCTCAACCTGGCGGGATCGAGCGGCATCTTGCAGATGGGTTGCGGCAAGAGCGCGGCATCGGCAACCCTCTGGTCCGGCCTGATCGACGATGTCCGAATCTACAGCCGGATCGTGCGGCCATAGCGGACTTCACCCAGAAACGCACACGCTTCGGGACGGGCCGACGGGAAACGGGACGCCGGCCCGCCTTCTTCCTGGACCGCAGTGCATCGTCCAAATCACTCCTTCCGGCAGCCGTCTTGCGACCGGCGCCGCCCTGAGCTATGATCGCACGTAAACGCCGCCAG
The DNA here is from genome assembly GCA_937927975.1 of uncultured Phycisphaerales bacterium. Classification (GTDB taxonomy): domain Bacteria; phylum Planctomycetota; class Phycisphaerae; order Sedimentisphaerales; family Anaerobacaceae; genus PLanc-01. Next base: position 112,695 of record CALEZT010000272.1, on the reverse strand, counting down.
ATTCATTGATAAGGAGACCGACGTGCGATTGCGACTCCACCCTGTGACGTTCCTGCTCTGCTCTTCGCTACTGCTGATCGCCTCCGGCTGCTCCGTGTTCCGGACCGAACGCGATGCCATCCGTCCCGCCAAGTCCCTGCCGGCCACGACGCCGTGGGACCTGGCCGCGTTGAGCAAGGCCCCCCGCTTCGAATGGTCCGACCGGACCGGCCCGGTCTGGTCGCTGTACTACGCCGGGCTCGAGTACCAGGGCAGGCCGACCCGCGTGTTCGCCTACTACGCCAGCCCCGCCACGCTGGACGTCGCGACCGCGGACTGCGGGGGCTTCCCCGGCGTCGTGCTCGTCCACGGCGGAGGCGGAACCGCGTTCAAGGAATGGGTCGAGCTTTGGGCCAAACGCGGCTACGCCGCGATCGCAATGGACCTGGCCGGCTGCGGACCCGACGGCAAGCGACTCCCCGACGGCGGGCCCGGCCAGGGCGACGACGTCAAGTTCGGGGCGATCGACCAGCCGCCTTGCGAGCAGTGGACCTATCACGCAGTCGCCAATGTGATCCTGGCCCACTCGCTGCTGCGAAGCTTCGAGGAGGTCGATTCCCTCGCAACCGCGGTGACTGGCATCAGTTGGGGCGGATACCTCACGTGCATCGTCGCCGGCCTGGACGACCGCTTCAGCGCCGCGGTCCCGGTCTACGGCTGCGGATTCCTCCACGAAAACAGCGTCTGGCTCCCGCAGTTCGCCAGGATGACGCCCGAGCAGAAGGACCGCTGGGTTCGCCTCTGGGACCCCTCGATGTACATCGGCTCGGCGGCAATGCCGGTCTTCTTCATCAACGGCACCAACGACTTCGCCTACCCGCTGGACAGCTACGCCAAGACCTACAACCTCGTGTCCCGGCGCAACCTCCGCATCACAGTGAATATGCCCCACGGCCACACAGAAGGCTGGGCCCCTGCGGAAATCGGCCTCTTCATCGACGAGCACCTGCTGGACGGCAAACCTCTGCCGAAGATCCAGCGTCCCCGAACCGCGGACGGCCAAGCCGTCGCCAGGGTGCGAACCGAAACGAAACTCGTCTCGGCCGAACTCGCCTACACAACGGAAACCGGCCCGGTCAACAAGCGGAACTGGCAGAAGCTCCCGGCTCAAATCAAGGGAACGCGTCTGATCGCCAAAGCCCCGCCGAAAGAAGCAACGATCTGGTTCCTCACAGTCACAGACAGCCGAGGAGCGGTGACCTCCAGCGAACTCGTCTTCGCGGCCAAGCCGTGACCCGAAAAAGTCCGTGCATGGGTGTGGACTTGTCATCCTGAGGCGTAGCCGAAGGATCTGGGCATCGGATGAGAGGGTTCATTCGGTCGCAGGCCGGATGCTTCGCTATCGCTCAGCATGACAACCACGGGTCGGTCTTCCACACAACGTAGTCGGACACTCCACAAGCCCCGTATACATCTACTGCCTGCTGTGGTATACTTTAGGCCATGGACAGACTCGCTTCGGCACAGATCGACAAGAAGGCATTCTCCGCCGGGTCGCTCCTGGCCCCGTCGGACGAGAAGGCCTATTGGCTGTCCAAGACCCCGCAGGAGCGATTGCAGGCCCTGGAACTGATGCGGCAGATCGTCTATGGCTACGATCCATCTACCACCCGACTTCAAAGAGTTTTTGAGGTTGCTCAACGTAGCGGAGGCAGCAGGCAAATGACAGCGGATGCAAAGAGAATCTACAGAGCATTCGATCCGGCTCCCTTGTGCGGGGACCAGAACGACCTCTACGTTCCCCTGGATGACGTTCGAGGCAGCTCCAGCCTGGTGCCGAGACTGACCAAGCCGATCCGGTTTTCGGACAAAGCGACGTTCCAGTTGCTTGCCGGTCATATCGGCAGTGGAAAGAGTACCGAACTCCGACGGGTTCAGAGAGATCTCGAAATCGGCGAGGACCGATTCTTCACCGTCTTCTGCCAAGTCCTTGAGGACATTGACCCCAGCGATGCCGACTTCCCTGATGTGCTCCTTGCCATCCTGCGACAGGTGGCAGCCGAGTTTCGCGAACGGCTCCAGATCGAATTGAAACCGGGCTATCTCCGCCAGAGACTGGAGGAAGTCAAGAAGTTGCTCGGCAGTGAAGTGACGCTCGAATCCCTTTCGATCGATAGTGCATTGGGGAACTTCACCGCCGCGATCAAGAGCAGTCCGAGTACTCGGGACCAGATTCGCGGAGCCCTCACGGCGACGACGGAGCGATGGATCGACGCGGCCAACGACGTCCTCGGCGAGGCTCTGACACAGGCTCAGAAGAAGGGCTATGCCGGACTCGCAATCATCGTCGACGATCTTGACAAGCTGTCGATGCTCCACGAGCCGGAACTCCGCGGGTCGGTTGCCGAACGGCTCTACATGGAAAGGCACGTGCAACTCACCTCTTTCCGATGCCACATGATCTACACGATCCCGATTGCCCTTGCTTATTCGTGCAAGGAACGCGAGATCGCCAGCCGGTACGCAATGACTGCGCCCCCCGTCGTCCCGATGACCAAGGTGGTTGATATTGAAGGCAAGAGATGCGAGCCTGGGTTCGAGAGGTTCCGAACAGTTATCGCTCGTCGGCTGAAGGACGCCGGTGCAACAGAAAAGGACGTATTCGCCGGCGACGCCGTGAGAGACAGGATCATCGAATGCAGCGGCGGACAACCAAGATTCCTCGTTACGATGATGCGTGACGCAATCGTCGAAGGCGATCTGCCTCTGACGGAGGCCGTGGTGAACACTGTGGCAAGGAAAGCCACCCATTCCTATTCCCGCCAATTGCAGAAAGAGCACTGGAGGATTATCGAGGAGGTTCGCAAGACGCACGCCCTGGAGCGGACGGAGAAGAATGCCTCCCTCTGCATGGATCTCCTGGCAAGCGGCGCCGTTCTGCAGTATCTCAATGAGAAGGAATGGTACGCCCCGAACCCCCTGCTGCCGAAGCGAAGCAAGAAATGAGCAAGAGCAAGGCGATATCCCGACCCTTCGAGCAGACCGCCCAGCAGCGAGCGGAACTCGACGCCTTGCGCCGAATGCTCGATATCTCGGAAGGGACGTTCTCCCTGAGCGTTGCGGTCTGCAACAGCCCGGCCCTGCGCGACCACCTTATCGAGCACGTCACAGGCGAAGTGGAAGGCATACAGGTCGTCCGCGTTCCGGAAGACGCAAGGGACGTCTTCGACCTCGTCCGCCAACAGATCCCCAACGGAAGCCCACGAGCGATCTTCGTCTCGGATCTGGAGAAAGCCCTTGCGGAAGACAAGAGAAGCCGCGTCGTCCAAGGCCTGAACGTCAGCCGTGAGCAATGGCAATCTGCGTTCCAATGTCCCGTCGTCTTCTGGCTTCCGGAGTACGTCCAGTCGCTCGTGATGACCCAGGCGCGTGACCTGTGGTCATGGATAAGCCACCAGCTTGAATTCGTCTCTGAGCGAACTTCACCTGCGGCCGGGTTGCACGCAAGCTTTGCCGGAAACATCAGTCTGGCAGGGAACCTTGATGTTCATGGGAAACATTTTCGGATTGCCGAGCTGGAGCAACGAATTGCCGATGCCGATGAGAGACTGGATGGGCTGCTGAAGCAGCATGTTCCCTTGTGGTTGACTGAGTTGGCACACCTCTACCGCTCTTTAGGTGATTTGGAGAGGGCTGAATCCTCCTTTAGGAAGATGCTCGAGATCAGCGAGAGGCTGGGCCAGCTCGACGGCATAGCGGTCGCCTACACGAATCTCGGCCTGATTCATGAAACACGAGGCGATCTCACGGAAGCCGAGCGGATGTACACACAGTCACTTCTAATAGACCAGAGGCTCGGACGACTCGAAGGCATAGCAGGTGACTACGGCAATCTCGGGATCATACGCGAGATGCGCGGCGAATCCGATGAAGCAGAGAAGATGTTGTGCAAATCGCTCGAGATCTACGAACACCTTGGGCAACGCGAAGGCATAGCCAACGCCAACGGCAATCTCGCGGCGATCTACCTCAAACGCGGCGACCTCGACAAGGCGGAGGAGATGATTGGCAAGGCACTCCGTATCGATGAAGAACTCGGACGACTCGAAGGCATGGCAAGCCACTACGGCAATCTTGGTCTGGTCTATCAGAAACGTGGGGACCTCGACAACGCCGAGAAGATGCACATCAAGTCGCTCGAAATCGATCAGAGGCTTGGCCGACTCGAGGGCATTGCCAGCCAATACGGCAACCTCGGCCAAGTCTGCCAAGCACGAGGCGACCTCGATGCAGCCGAGAAAATGCACAACCGGGCGGTGGAGATTAACCAGAAGCTTGGGCAACTTGAAAACCTGGCAAGAGGCTACATCAATCTTGGCAGCGTCTTTCGAGCACGCGGCGACATCACAAAGTTGCGAGCGTACTGGGAGAGAGCATTGGCTCTCTTCCAGAAAATTGGGATGGAGAATGAGGTACGCGTCGTGCGTTCTTGGATCAGCAATCTGCCAAAGAACGGGCAACAGAGTTGAATCATCCATCCACACCCCAGTCCCCTCGCCAAACATCCTTCATGCATGTGTCGAGAACGCGCACTGAAACGGCGGGAAAGGCTCTCTATCAACTTGTGAAAGAACGAATCACACCTCGCGCGGGGGCGCAGGGACGCAGAGGTTCCAGAGTGGTTGTTCTTGTCTTCCCTGCGTCTCAGCGTCTCTGCGCGAGTCCCTCTTGAAATGGTTTCTCCTATTCCATTCTTTCGCCCTTTTTCGTTTCTTTCGGCAACCTGTTCTTATCCTTTCCGAAAATCCGTGTTCATCCGTGTGAGTCCGTGTCGAGATGATTTCTTTCCGCTTCGATCTCCCGGAGTCTCTGCTCCCGCTCTTCGGGGAAGTTCAGTATGGCGTATTCGCCGAAGAGTTCGATCGCCTTGCGGTCGCGGACTCGGGCGGCTTCTTCCGGCGTATCAAACGGGCTCAGGTTCGTGACTTCGCCTTTGCACATGATCTTGATGCACCATTTGCCGGGCGGCCGCCGGCAGGGATAGACGCCGATGTACTGCGAGCTGGCCCCTTCCTGCTTGCGGCGTCTCTTATTCCATGCGTTTTCGAGCTTCGTGCACAGGCGGAGATTCTCCCGGCGGTTGTCCAGGCCGTTGCCGTTGGCGTGGTCGACCACCATGCCCTTCGGCGGGTTCATGATGAACTGGTGCATGCGGATCGTCCGGCCGTTGGCACGGCGCTGGGCGTACCACTGGAGGCCGACGGGATCGGCGCACCACTTGAACTGGTTCACCCGCTCGAAATCCACGGCGTCGACCGTCGCGACCTTCTTTCGCGTCAGCGGGATCGTGCAGACCGCAAGGCCCCTCTGATCGCCCACGTCGATTCGCTCGACCGGGTCGGGCTTCGGCCGAAAGTTCCGGCAGCGGCTGCACGCCGGGACGCCGAGGATGTCGCCCTGGGCGTCCGGGTGGTTCGTGCACAAGAGCAACCCCAGCCAGCGCGACAGAATCAGCTTGAGCCATCGACCCGTGGGACGACGGGCGTAGACGCAGTGGCTGCAGGCCGTCGCTCGTGACCCTTGAGGAGTGACCCGTGGCTCGTGGCCCGTGACTCGCGGGCGAGCGGGGTCGCTCGCCCTGCGAAGAGCGTCACCCCCACAGTCCTCTGCCTTCTGTCTTGCGTTCTCGATCCTCATGTCGCACCGCTCGCTTTCCGCCACGCCGCCGGCGAGGCAACCAGCCGTCGTCCCCTTCTTCTCTGACTTCAAACTTCACACTTCGCACCACTTCAAACCGGCCCGAAGGGCCGTTCGAGGGCCGCGGAACGACACAACGTCCCTCTACCCTTGCCCGATGTTGCACGAATTTGACGAAAAATTCGTGTTTTCGAGGCGCGTGAAATCGCGGTAAGTACAGGCCGGGACGGGAATAGAAAAAATTGTGGCCCGAGGCCATTTTGGGGCGCAAGGATGTTGCACGAATTTGGCTATTCATAGGCAGAAAGTGGGATTTCAGAGAAATCCCAAGTTTGAAGTGTCAAGTTTGAAGTCAGAGGAGAAACGATGGGTCCGGCCCACTCCGCCTTCACACTTGAAACTCCAAACTTGAAACTCGCCGGGAGGCAACAAAAAAGTTGCCCTCCCGGCGGAGAATTCGCGTAACATGAGGCCGCGGCGAACACCTGTTTCTGTGACGAGCGGAATTCCGCAAAATGGAGATGATGAGATTTCCTGGAAGAATATAGGCCTAATCTCCATTTTGCGGAATTCCACCAACGGTATGAGCGAACGCACAGACATCATCGAACTGGTCCGGCGGGCACAAGCGGGCCGCTCGGAGGCGCGAGTCGATCTGGTTCGGATCGTCGAGCCCCGCCTGGCGGAGTACGTCGGGCGTCTGACCCTGGACCGCGATCTGACCACGGACATCGTGCAGGAGAGTATCGCCGAAATGCTCAAGATCTTCGACAATCTCAAGGACCCGCAGCGATTCTGGTGCTGGATCTACACGATCACGCTGAACAAGCTGCGGGCGCACTACCGCAAGCGATGGCGGCACAAGGAGACGCCGCTGTCGGAGGTGCAGCAGGACTGGCTCCAAGCCAAGGACCAGGACGTCCTGGCGGATCTCGTGGCGCGGGAGCTCAAGCAGATCGTGGTCTGCGCGGTCGGCGAGCTGGAGCCTCGCCAGCGGGCGGTGCTGGTCATGCGGTGCTACGATCAGATGTCGTACGGCCAGATCAGCAAGGCGATGGGCTGCACGCAACTGGGGGCGCGGGCCCTCTTTCACCGTGCGAAAAAGAGCATGGCCAGGCTGCTCAACGCGCACGGGATCGACAAGTCCGCATTGCCTGTGGCGCTGCTCATCTTCGGCAAGCTCAGCGCGACCAGCGAGGCCGCGGTCTCGGGCGTTTCGATCACCGCCGCCGCGATGCGGGTCGGACCCTGGGGTGCGCTGGCGGCGATGGCGGCGCGGCACGTGGTGCTGACGGCGGCGCTGGTCACGGCGGCAATCGGGGCAAGCGGCGCGATGATCGTCGCGGCGGGTCGCGCGGAGGACGGCCCGCCGGCGGCCATCGCGATGGCCTCGGTGCCACAGGCGGGGGCGGTGTCGCAGGAAGCTTCCTGCTGGTACTACTATCCGCCGGGCGTGGGCGAGGCGGTGATGATCCGCACCGGCGGGCGAGCCATCGCCTACAGCCAGTGGCTCGGGAAGGAGCAGGCGAACTACTATCGCCAGGGCGACACGATCCGCGTCCGCAACCACCGGCAGTTCGCGCCGGACCTGTCGGTCTGGCGGTTGCCGACGGACAAGCCGGAGCTGCGGAGTTTTCTGCGGGCGCAGGACGGATGGAGCTGCGACCTGGACTACGCGGCGCCGAGCCCGCGCGGGATGCTCGTGGCGGTGGAGAAGGCCCAGGGCGACCGGCTTCGCCAGGCGGCGCTCAATTACGACGTGTCGGTGGAGGACTACTTTCGACACGACTGGTCCGCGAACGCTGCGATCGTGGACGAGCGGGACGAATTGCATCGGCAGGGTTGGACCTGGTTCGAAGTGACCGGGCAGATCGAGGGCAGGCAGGTCTCGGGCTGCGGACGGCTGCCCTTCGTCGCGACGGCGGTTGCAGACCACGGGCCGTGGCTGAGCCTGACGGTGGGCGAGGAGACGATCTCGCAGGCGGGGGCGAGGCTCTTCGAGGGCCTGGGCCGGCCGTGGACCGGGCTGCACACGATCGACACGATCCGTCGCGACGCGGCGGCCGCGAAGATCCCTTTCGCCACGAGACGACTGCCCGATCGCGAGCGGGTCGAAATCGTGCTTGACGGCCCGAAAACGCAACTGACCTATCGCGTGCACCTGTATCAGGACTGGATCGAGAGCATCACGCTGCGCCGCGGCGGCGCGGTCGTGGGCGAATTGACGTTTCGCTATCCGAAGCCCGACGAGGCGACCCCACACCGGTTGAAGGACTCCTCGCCGTCGGTCGGCGGTCGAGGGCGGGCGCCCGCGCCGGCCGGCTTGTGGCTGATGCGTTTGGACGAAGGACTGCAAACTCGGTGAAGAAAGAAGGATTGGCCACAGAGAACACAGAGCACACAGAGAATAAAAAGAACCGCACAGACGAACTCACTCACATCCTCTCTGTGACCTCTGTGGCAAGAAACTCTTGCTTGGGAGATCTGCCATGAAAAACAGATGGATTGCTCTACTGCTCGTGTCGTCGGCGCTGGCCGGGCCGCTGTGGGCGGCGACCTACTACGTGGACGACGACATCGCCATCCTGAAGGCCAACAGCCGAGTGGTCAAGCCGGTTGAAGACGGCTCGGTCGAGCACCCGTTCGGCACGATCGAGCAGGCAATCGAGATCGCGGCCGATGGGGACACGATCGTCGTGGCGCCCGGGTATTACCTCTCGCCCGATCCGTGGAAATACGCGGAGTTGGGATTCAAGGGCAAGAGCGTCCGACTGGTCGGCTCGGCGCCGACGGACTTTGGCGTCGTGGAGCAGACGGTGCTGTGCGGCGTGATCGTCTTCGACGGGATCGAGGACGCCAACAGCCTGCTCCAGGGCTTCAAGATCCAGAACCACACCTGCGGCGGCATCCTGGGCAACAGCACGCAGGCGACGGTCAGCCACTGCATCCTCAGCGGCAACGGCCCCTGCGGCGCGACGGTGATCAAGGACGTTAAAGGCCCGATCCGCAACTGCCTGATCGTGGACAACACGACCTTCCACAACTGCGGCACAGACCCCGTCGTCTCCGGCTGTCCCACGCTGATCAACTGCACCATCGCCAACAACCTCACAGGCGTCGAAATCGACAACGAAGACCTCACGGATCCCGAGCATGTCTTTCTCAAGAACTGCATTCTCCACGACAATCAGAGCGCCCAGATACTCACACGGTGGACCGGAACCATATTTCCCAGAAAACCGATCGAATACTGCCTCCTCGGCCCCTCCACCTCCTCATCCGCCACAGCGACTCGCGGCGGAGGCTGGGTGAGGGGGGATATGTATGCCGACCCGTGCTTCGTGCAAGCGGGCCGTTGGGTGGACGCTCCGACGACGGGCTCGCAAACCGCGACAAGAACAGGAGACGGCGCGAGCATGATCGGGACCAAGCTCCTGATCGAGGGCGACTACCATCTACGGACCGAAGGCTGGCGTTGGAACCCCGAGTCCCTGCACGGATCGAACTGGTACTACGACGCGACGACCAGCCGGGCCGTGGACGCCGGCGATCCGATGGACCTGCTGCACGAGGAACCCGAACGGGCCCCGGACGATCCCGAGGGCCGATGGGGATTCAATCACGCCATCGACGTGGGCGCCTACGGCGGCACGACGCAGGGAAGTCTGTCACCCACCTTTGGCGAGGCGCCGGGCGTCGGCGCGGTGGATCTACGAGACTATTGGCCCCTGGCCACGGGCAACTCCTGGACCGTGCGCGCTGCCGATGGGGTCAAGGCCTCCACCCTCCAGGTGTATTCGTTGAGCGTCACGGGATATGAAGGAGTCGCTCTCTCGATGCGTGACGCGCCCGACTGGGCGCCGACCGTCTACTGCATCAGCTTCAATCGCACGCTGTACATGACGCAGACCGCCACCGCTCTGTACAGACTCCCGACGATCACCGACCCACTCCAGGCCCAATACCCTCTGTACCTGATCCCCGGCTCCACGATCCGAACTCCCATCGATCCTTTCGCGAAGGGAGGATCGCAGTACAAGGATGCGATGATCGTACGCACCACACTGGATGAGGCGCTCTCGGGCACAGACCTGGACCGGACACCCTTCGTGGTCGGCACATGGGCCGATGTGATTGTCTTGAGAGCCCAAAACACCGACGGCACGGCAGGCGAACTCATTACGATCTTCGCACGCGGTTTCGGACCGCTGATGATCGCAGGTCGGCCCGTGGAACGAGCGAGCGTCGGTTTCAGGAGTTTCCGGGCCGCGGGTATTACGGATACAGGCACCGCAAGACGTTGATCGAAAGCGGTTCATTTTCGAAGGAGACGCCTATCCAGCAGACAATCGCGACATCTCGCGTGTGGTGGATGAAGGGCATGACGCCGACCCGACTGCCTGCCGCGGTCGGCGTCAGCACCCTCTGGGCGAGGTTTGTCGTTGCCTTCTGCGATTCGCAGGGGTATGATCGAAGAACGAGTGGACGATCGGTGAGACAGTCGAATGCGAGTTCTGCGATGCGACGAGACGCGAAGCCCATTGGCGGGAGACGACCCTCAGGGAAGCACGGCTCGGCGTTCACCCTCATCGAGCTGCTGGTGGTGATTGCGATCATCACCCTGCTGATGGCGGCCTTGCTGCCGGCGCTCGGGGCGGCGAGAAAGCATGCCAGAAGCGTCGTTTGCCGCGCGCACCTGCGGCAATGGGGGACGATCCTGTCGCTCTATCTTGGGGATAATGAAGGGCGCCTCCCCCGCACGAGTGGCCTGTGTCCCGGCCTGCCCCTTCTCCGGGGCATCTACATCGCTCCCAATATCGACCCCAACGCACCCGGGCGGCCCCACCCCATCCGAACCGAGAAGATCGCCTGCTGCCCGCTGGCCACTAGGACCACCGGAGACGGGGCCTATACGTCTCTTGCCAGGGATAGGGTGTACATGCACGTGGACCACGGCGGGACCTTCTTCGCCTGGGAGAATGTGATCCCCGCTCCTTCCTTCCGGATGAGCTACGGACTGAACGGGGCCCTGGTCAGGACGCTGCCGCCGTTCGAGGGCTTCGGGGCCCCACGCGGACCGGGCCAGCGGAAAGAGTACACGGATGTGTGGTCGCTAAAGGGGACCGACAACATCCCCCTGCTCCTGGATTCAGCGGGGCCCAATTGCACCATGCTGAACGACACCTGGTCGCCGCCAGCCGAGGAGCCGGTGGGCTTTCGCGGGGGCCTCTGCATCAATCGCCACAGCGGGACCCTCAACGGCCTGCTCCTCGATGGGTCAGTCCGCCCACTCGGCCTCAAGGAACTATGGACGTTGAAGTGGGATCTCGAATTCAACACGGCCGGGAAATGGACCCGGGCCGGCGGCGTAAAGCCGGAGGACTGGCCGCAATGGATGCGGGGATTCAAGGAGTATTGACGTCGCGGGCGACGTGTGGAAGCGTAGATGCGTAGAAGCGGGAGGGATTCGTGACCGGTGGTGCGCTCTCGTAGGGGCGACGCATGCGTCGCCCTCCGGAATCTGTGTTGCCTGGGATATCTATCCAAACAGGGAATACACTATGCCGTACGACCCGAAAATACACCAACGAACATCGATCCGCCTGCGAGGCTACGATTACGCCGGGCCGGGCGCGTACTTCCTGACGATCTGCACGGCGGGTCATCGATGTCTTTTCGGTCGAATCGAGGGCGATACGATACGCCTCGGTCCCATGGGTGGAATCGTCGAAGCGTGTTGGCGTGCGATCCCGCTTCACGTGGCCGACGTGGAACTGGACGCGTTCGTTGTGATGCCGAACCACGTGCATGGGATCGTCTGGATTGTTGATGATGATCGACATGACAAGAGGGCGACGCATGCGTCGCCCCTACGAGGACCGTCGTGCGGCACGATGGCCGGGCGTGGGGTTCCGAACGGGCCGCAGCGACGATCGGTCGCTGCAGTTGTCGGTTCGTTCAAATCGGCCGCATCGCGTGCGACCGCCAGGGCCTTCGACAGGCCGGGCGGATCGTTGTGGCAGCGGAACTACTACGAACATATCATCCGCAATGATGTCGCTCTGGCTCGTATCCGCCAGTACATCGCGGACAACCCGGCCCGATGGTCACAGGACCGCGAAAATCCTGCGGCCGTCAATCCGGATATGGCCGATCCGTGGCTGGAATGACCAATTTGTAGGGGCGACGCATGCGTCGCCCCTACGAGAGGACCGCGTGCGTAGGTTTCTTCGGCCCCGGAATTGACAAACGGCCCGAGAACACGGCACAATGGGCTCTGGAATAGGGATTTGACAGGCTGTTCGATGAGCGGAGCAAACGCACAAATCGTCAATCGCGAATCGTCGAAGCCAGACCGCTCCGGCTTCACGCTCGTCGAGCTGCTGGTGGTCATCGCGGTTCTGGCCCTGTTGATGGGCGTCCTGCTCCCTGCGCTGGGCCAGGCCCGGCGCACGGCCCGTTCGCTCGTGTCGAGCAGCCGCCAGAGGCAGGTGGTCCTGGCAGCGAATCTCTATGCGACAGATCACGAGGGCTCGTATCCCGAGTCCGTGGCGACCGCGGCGGGCCTGGCGCGGACGTGGCGGTGGCAGGAGCCTCGCAAGATGAAGGCCTGCCAGCCGCGAGCGGATGGCTACCATGCCTCCACGGCCGCGTACCTGCGGCGATATCTGCCCGAGGCGGATGTCTTGTTCTGTCCGAGCAGTCCTCGGCCGTATCGATACCTGGAGGACCTCTGGCGCGCCGGAGACGCCTGGGACAATCCCGACACCGCGTTCCTCGACGACAGCGTCGCAGGCAGCTATTGCCTGTATTGGAACTACGTGGGGCACCTCACCGAGCGGGAGCGTCCCTTCCGCGGCCCGCAGACCAGCGAGGGCCGGCCGGGATGCAGCAATCTGCTGATCAGCGACTACTTCGGCTTCAACCACTGGCGAAGTCCCGAGGCGTTCGGAAGCTGCGCGCGACTGCCCAAGGCCGAGGTCACGACCTCCACGCCGGAGGCGGTGGACTACTGGTTCTCCAAGCCGACGGACAAACCTGACCGGGCGCGCGTCCAGGTCACACTCCGCGCCGGCTTCGTCGACGGACACGTCGAAACGTACCGCCCTGCCGACGCCACGGTCCTGGAAGTCGCCGAGACGCTCGACGGGACCAAGCCCGCCTTCAGCGGCGCGGGCCTGGGCGCAGGGCAGTTCTTCATCCCTGCCAGCGGAGCCGGTTCACGCCGGTGACATCTGAAGCGTCGGGCCGTCGGGAAGACACAGAGTGGTAGCCGAAAAAGACGAAAAAAGGCGAAACATGGGGAGGGAGAGGAACTGACAGCATGCGTGTCTTTCTTCTTCGGCTCATCCGGCTCTTGCGTACTTGGCGATAGGGCAACGACCGGCCGCGGGGACGCTGTCCCCGGACCCCTGGGATTTTCCGCTTTGGGCCAGAAACATGAGGCGCAGAGCAGAGCCGATCCGATCCGTGTTCCAGGAGAACCGACACCGCTTGCCTTCTGTCCTCCCACCTGGCGTCTGCTCGGGCGGATCTCTTGTCGCAGGTCCCGCTCTGCTGGAAAACAACCCACCCCCGGCGAGAGCCCGCGTTGCGGGAGGGCCACGGTCCAGGGACATGGGCGACGTTGCCTTTGCGGTTCGTCGCCTTCCCCCATGCCATGTTTCTGGCGCAAAGCGACAAATCCCAGGGGGTTGGGGACAGCGTCCCCAAAGGCCATGGAAGTACGCGAAAACCGGATGATACGGATTCGAAATGATCCGTGCGCGGCGAGGATTTGTCGTCCTGAGGCGCAGCCGAAGGACCTCGGCACAGGATGAGAGGCTTCTCTCGGTCGCGAGCCAGATCCTTCACTTCGCTGCGCTGCGTTCAGGATGACAAGACCCGCGTACGAATGACTTCGAATCCGTATAAGCCCTTTTTTCGTCTTCTTTCGTTTCTTTGGGCTCCTCTTGCCAAGAGAACGGGACGCTGCGCTCTTGCGGGGTGGCGACTGCGATTCAGGTCCCGCTGTTCCCTCGCGTCCGGTGACGAACCCAGAAAGCAGCGGACGCCGGGAACAAGGTCGTCTTGTCCCCGGCGTCCGTTTGTCCATTGTGAACGATCATCGCGTCGATCGCGGCCAGTGCCTCTGCGATCCAGGCGAGAATGAGCGCGCCGTCACTTCTTCGGCGCCGCCCACTTGACCGCGTTGATCATGATCTTGCGGACGTTGGCGTCGTAGAAGATCGGGTTGGTCTCGTGGCCGGGCTGGAAGTAGAAGAACCTGCCCTTGCCGACCGTCCAGGTGAAGCCCTGCTGGCTCGGATCGAGCTTGCCGTCCTTGAGCGTGGCGACGCCCTCGAACACCACGGATTCCGGCGTCGGGACCGCGTACGGATCGCTGTACCGCTCGTGATGCTCGACGGTGAAGTCCTTGACGCCCTTGGCGATCGGGTGCTTGGGGTCCGACACGGTGACCTTCAGCGTGATCGAGTCGCCGACGTAGGCGCCCCAGGAGCAGGCGGTGCCCATGAGGGCCTTGTTCGGCTTGGCGAAGTGCGAGGAGTGCAGGGAGATGAAGCCCATGCCGTCCTCTTTCACGCGTTTGACGATCTTGTCCACGAGTTCGTTCTTGACCTGGCCGTGCCTTTGATGGCCCCACCAGATCAGGACGTCGGCGCGGTTGAGCAGCTCGTCGGGCAGCCCCTGCTCGGGATCGGAGAGATTGGCGACGACGACGTTCCAGCCCTTGAGGCCCTTGAGCCCCTCGGCGATCGCGCCGTTGATGTCGTTGGGGTACACGTCCTTGGGCGCGGTGCCCTCGGACCATACGACGACGGTCCGCGCGGCCGTGGCCGAGCCCGGCTTCGACTGGCATCCTGCGCTCAGCGCAATCGCCACAAGAGACAATCCACACACCACATTGCGGAACATACGTTACTCCTTTCGTCCGGTCCAAGGCCGGCGCAAATCCCTGCCTCCCACGTCGCAGCGAATTCTCCTTCGCACGATCCTCGACGAGGGAATCATCGTACCGGTCCGGCCCATGGACGTCAACCGGACCGTCCGCCAGGGGAGACTGAAGTCGCGAACACACCTCGCGATCGAGACTCCCCCATCTTCACAATCCCAGCACGGGCATGCGCCTCCGGGACACGAGGGCGGATTTCACAAGCCCGTGTCCTGGTGGCAGCGACCAGCGGAGTCTTCGGGGCTTGTCGATGCCACCCCGAGTCGAATCTCGCCTGATTTCACTGCCGAGCCATGCACGCCCAGTGGTCACGTGATTCACATCGCCAGCGTGTTGTCAATCCGCGGGCCGCGTGGTACAGTGGCGGTCGTCCGTGAACAACCGCACAGTGCTTTGGGAAGGACGATCGCGTGAAGCTTGAACTGCATGCAGAGTGGATTGGGGCGAGTCTCCTCGTTGCGTTGCTCCTCGGGACTGCGGGAGCCGCGGAGTATCACAGCCACGCAGCCCTGGACGAGCGACTGGTCTGGCTGGGGGAGCGGGAGCCGAATCTGGTTCGCGTCCGAGAACTGGCGAAGTCGCGGGAGAGCCGCACCGTGCGGATGGTCGAGATCGGCGAAGGCGCCGATGAGGATCGCGCCGCCCGCCCGGCGATGCTCGTGGTGGCGGGCATCGAGGGCGACGACCTTGTCGGCTCGTACGCGGCCGTCGCCTGGATCGAGCGGCTGACTCAGGAATACCGCGTGAACCCCTCCACCGCAGAGAGCCTCAAGACGACCACGCTCTACGTGGTCCCCTGCCTGAACCCCGACGCCGTCGAGCGGTATTTCGCGAGCCCCAGAATCGATGGATGCGGCAACGGAACTCCGAACGACGAGGACCACGACGGACTCACCGACGAAGACGGGTGCGAGGACCTCAACGGCGACGGCCTGATCACGATGATGCGGGTCGAGGACAAGGAGGGCCAGGACATCGTCGATCCGAACGAACCCCGCCTGATGCTCAAGGCCGATCCGCTCAAGGGCGAAGTCCCCGTCTGGCGGCTGCTGACCGAGGGGATCGACAACGACCGCGACAAACGATGGAACGAGGACGGCCCCGGCGGCGTCAATTTCAACCGCAATTTCCCCTTCAACTACAAGTACTTCGCTCCCGACGCGGGCGTTCACCCCGTCAGCGAGGCCGAGACGCGGGCACTGGCGGACTTCGTCGTCGCCCATCCGAACATCGGGATCGTCGTGACCTATGGCGCCGCGGACACCCTCCGCAAGACGCCCAGAAGCGCCGCCTCGCCCGGCCGGTCCAAGCCGATGGAAGCGATCAGCGACAAGGACATCGCTTACTTCGAGGCCCTCGGCAAGGTCTATCGCGCCAAGCTCGGCCTGGAGAAGGAACTGGAGGGCGCGTCGGAGCCCGGCACGTTCAGCGACTGGATGTACTTCCATCGCGGGCGGTTGTCCCTGGCGGCCCGACCCTGGGACCCGGCCATGGCGACAGCCTTCGAGAAACCGAAGACCGAAGACCCGAACGATCCCAACGCGCCCAAGACCCAGGAGAAGAAACCCGCGAAGAACAAAGCCGACGACAAACGCGGCAAAGACGAACGGGACCAACTCGCCTGGTTCGACAGGCATTCGCCCGAGGCGTTTGTCGCGTGGCAGGCGGTCGAGCATCCGGACTTCCCCGGCCGGCGCGTCGAGGTCGGCGGCTTCCGCCCCTTCGCGCGGACGAACCCGCCCCTGGCGATGCTCGACCAACTCGCGGGCAAGCATGGCGACTTCCTCATGGACCTGGTCGGCAAGCTGCCGCGGATCGAGATCGCCAAGATCGAGTGCCGCCTGCTGGCCGACTCGATCTACGAGATCGAGATTCTCGTGACGAACACGGGCTTCCTGCCGACGGCTTTGGCGCACGGCGAGACCAGCCAGCAGATCCTGCCCACGCGAGTGACGCTGGACATCGAGCCACAGTGCGTCCTGGCCGGGACGAAGACCACGTTCCTGCCCACCCTGGCCGGAAGTGGCGGCACGGCCAAGGTCCGCTGCACGGTCCGCGCCGCGGGCCGGTCCGCGATCGGCTTCGAAGTCGTCTCGGCGCTGGCCGGCCGCGTGAAGGGGAGTATTGAGCTGCTGAAACCCGGTGAAATCGCTCGCAACTGACAGATGAGTGAAAGGGCGATGGGATCAACTTGTCATGCTGAACGAAGTGAAGCATCTTGTCTCCTTCAGATGAAAGTGACCGTAATGACCACGATCTTCAAGAACTACCGTCGCACAATCTCGCTCGCTCTTTCCCTCATGCTCTTTCCGGCGTGGGCCCGCGCGGAATCCCCTGCGACGAACGAACAGCCTGCGGCGCCGGCGGTTTCTCTCGTCTACCCCGCCTTGGGCGTCTCGGCCGAGCGGAAGGTGGACGTCGCCTGGAATCGGTACTACAGCCACGCGGGCCTCTCGGACATCCTGGTCCGCCTGAACCGGGCCTTTCCCGAACTGACGAAGGTCTACTCGATCGGCAAATCGACCGAAGGCCGCGACCTGTGGTGCATCGAGGTGACGGCGAGAAATGCGGGCAACCCCGACCGCAAGCCTGGCATCTACCTGGGCGGCAACATCCACGGCAACGAGGTCCAGGCCGGCGAGGTCGTGACGTACACCGCCTGGTATCTGTGTCACCAGTACGGCCGGCTCGACCGCGTCAAGGCCCTGCTCGACAACTACGTCTTCTACCTGGTTCCCATGGTCAACCCCGACGGTCGGGACTTCTGGCTGGCCGACCCCAACGGAGCCAGGTCCGCAAGGACGGGCTCGACGCCGATCGACAACGACCGTGACGGCGTCGCCGACGAAGACGACTGCGAAGACCTCAACGGCGACGGCGTCGTCACCCTGATGCGGATCAAAGACCCGCTAGGACGGTACAAAGCCCATCCCGACTATCCACAACACATGATGGTCCGAGCCAGACCCGACGAGCCCGGCGAGTACACCCTGCTGGGCTGGGAAGGCATCGACAACGACGGCGACGGACGGATCAACGAGGACGGCCGCGGCGGCTACGACCTCAATCGCAACTGGGCCTGGGACTGGCAGCCGCAGTATATCCAGTTCGGCGCGATGGATTACCCCTTCTCCCAGCCTGAAACGCGGGCGGTCGCCGACTTCATCCTGGCCCATCCCAACATCGCGACGGGCCAGTGCTTCCACAACAACGGCGGCATGATACTCCGCGGTCCCGGCCGCGAGGGCGGCGAGATGAGAGCCGCCGACGACCGGCTCCTGCAGATGATCGCCTCGCGAGGCGAGCAGATCCTTCCCTACTATCGTTCGATGATCTCCTGGAAAGACCTCTACACCACCTGGGGCGACGAGGACTCCTGGCTCTACGGCGCCCGCGGCATCCTGGGCTACACGTGCGAGATGTGGACGTCGGCCAATCTCTACAAGACCGGCAAGGACCCCACCGAACCGCAGGAAGCGGAGTTCATCCAACACGTCCTGCTCGATGACGGCGTAGTCCCCTGGCGTCCCTACGATCATCCGACCTACGGCCCGATCGAGATCGGCGGACTCCGAAAGGAGTGGGGTCGCATCCCGCCCTCGTTTCTCCTCGAAGAAGAGCTTCACCGCTGCATGGCGTTCGCGCTGTATCACGCCAGCGTGATGCCCCTGCTGCGGATCTCGGACGTGGCGATCGAGCCGCTGGGCGGCCGCCTGTTCAAGATCTGGGTGACGATCGAAAACACCCGGCCCATGCCGACGCGGACCGCGCAGGACGTGGACCACAGCATCAGCCCGCCGGACCTGGTCACGGTCCGCGGCGACGGCATCGGAATCCTCTCGGGCGGGCGGGTCCTCGACCGGTTCTTCAAACACGTCCAGGCGGTCGAGTCACGGCCCGAACGCCTGGAACTGGAGACCATCGAAGGCATGCAGGCCACGCGGGTGCAGTTCATCGTCCAGGGCAGCGGCCCCTTCACAATCACCGTGGACTCCGCCCGAGGCGGCCTGCTTCAGAAGGACGGCTCTCTGCCGTAGACTCGCCATGGCCCAACCATCGTCCGACCACGTCGAACTGTTGCTTCGGATCTTCGCGGACGTCCCGCCGGACGAAATTGCGGATGCAGCATATCTGTTTGGAGAAACCGAGCGGAACCAGGAATCCGTCTTCCTCGCAGCACGCGAACTCACTGAAAACCGACGAGTCCGCCGAATCCTGATCTCCGACTGCACGCCCAAGAGCGGCTACCTCGGCGCCGCGGCCTATCGCGCCGCGGTGGTCGAAGCGGGTATCCCAGTCGAGGCGATCGAAGAAGTCCCGATGGAACCCACGGAGATCCTGCACACAGGCATCGAGGCGGCGAGAACGGTGCAATTCGCCAAAGCGAAGGGCTACGAGCGGCTGTTCGTCGTCTCGGTCCCCTTCCACCAGGAACGGGCCTTCATCAGCGTCGTGACCGCGGCTCTGCGCGAGTATCCCTCGCTCAGAGTCTACAGCCGACCCGGCGCGCCGCAACCGTGGGACGAGATCGTGACGCACTCGCAGGGCAAGCTCCAGGGCACACGGGCCGAACTGATCGCAGAGGAACTCAAGCGGATCGAGACCTACACCGCCCAGGGCTTTCTCCTGCCCCGCTCGGCCATCCTGGAGTACCTCCGCAATCGCGACTGAGCGCAAAGCTGCATTGCCTTGGCCTCCATTCCAGGGTACAATAGAACGACAATTTGAATAGCAGTCGCTACTTGCTATGCCGTGATCAATCGCCGAATCCGTCGGCCGCAGGGCCGCCGGAACGGGGGACCCAGGTTTCTGGGGCGAATCCAGCGTGCCGCTGGACGGGGCAACTCGGCTCCGAGCCCGTCAGCTAACCTCGCAGGCGTTCGAGGAAATCGGTGGCGTAGTCTGTCGCACACCCGCTCCGGCCCGACGTTCGGGCCGGCCTCGCCGTGCCGGCAAGTGCACAAAGGAAAGGATCACTAACCATGCGTGCGTTGCGCGCTCTCGGTGCGTCGATGCGCCGGCTCTGTGTCTGTTCGCAAAGGATGTCGGCGTTTCTCCAGGCCAAATGGGCCGCTCTGAAGCCGGCCCAGATGCTCGCCTGCGGGTTTCTCTCGTACGCCGTGGCCGGAACGGCGCTTCTGTCGCTGCCCTTCGCCAGAGAGACTCCCGTTCGCCTGACCGACAACGTCTTCAATGTGGTCTCCGCGATCTCCACCACCGGCCTGACGGTGGTCAGCGTACCCGACTCGTACACCTTCTTCGGCGAACTGGTCCTGCTGACCCTGTTCCAGCTCGGCGGGATCGGGTACATGACGACCACGTCGTTCATCATCATGGCCAGGGGGCGTCCGCTTTCGGAAAGCCGCGTCGGGGTCCTTCACGCCGGGTTCTCTCTGCCCGAGGGGTTCAGCATCCGTCGCTTCGTCCGCCATTTGGTGATCTTCAGCGCGTTGATCGAGACGATCGGGGCGTGCCTGCTGTACATCGAATTCCGCTCCTACGGCGTCGAGCGGCCTCTGTGGTCCGCGGTGTTTCATTCGGTGTCGGCCTTCGCCACCGCGGGATTCAGTCTCAACAACAACAGCCTGGAGAGCTTCCGCTCCAGCGGAATCGTGAACCTGACCGTCGGAGTCCTGTGCTATCTGGGCGCGATTGGATTCATCGTCCTGCAGGACGCCTATTGGGCGATGCGGTCCCGCAGACGCCGGATCACGTTCACGTCGAAGGTGATCCTGGCCATCACAGGCCTGATCCTGATTGTGGAAATGCTTCTGTTTCTCGCGTGCGAGCCGAGCCTGCGGTCGATGCCGTTCCGGGAGCAGGTCTACACCGCGTTCTTCCAGGTCATGGCGGCCTCGACCACGTCGGGCTTCAACTCGATTCCCATCGGCACGCTCTCGGCGGCCTCGCTCACGCTGATCGTCGTGGCCATGGTCATCGGCGCTTCCCCCAGCGGCACCGGCGGCGGCCTCAAAACCACCTCGCTCTCGGTCCTGCTGGGCATCGCGAGCGGCACGCTGCGAGGCCGATCCACGATCACGTTCTTGGGCCACCGGATCCCGCCGCATCGAGTGGCCACTGCGGTCGCCTCGGCAACGCTTTACGTGGCAGTCCTGACCGTCGGGGTCTTCTTGTTGAGCCTTACGGAGAAACAGGATTATCTCAAGCTGGTCTTCGAGGCTGCCTCGGCCCTGGGCACGGTCGGCCTGAGCACCGGAATCACGAGCGAACTGACCGATCTAGGCAAGTGGTTCCTGACCGCGATCATGTTCGTCGGCCGCATCGGCCCTCTGACGCTGGGTTTCGCCCTGATGCGTTCGCCCTGCGAGGACGTCCGCCCGATGGAAGCCGACCTCGCCACATGACGGCGACGCCCTCGCTTCACGTCTGACGCTTCACGAGGCGCGTCCCCGTCACGACATCAGTTTCTTGAGCAGCGCCCGCTGGAAGTGCAGGCGGTTCTCGGCCTGGTCGAAGATGATCGAGCCGGGGCACTCGCAGGCGTCGTCGCTGATCTCGTAGCCGCGATAGGCCGGTAGGCAGTGCATGATCTTGACGTGCTTGGGCGCCGCTTCGATCAGCTTCATGTCGATGGCGTAACCCTTGAACTCCCGCACGCGTTTTTCCTTCTCGTCCTCCTGGCCCATGCTGACCCAGGTGTCGGTGTAGATGACGTCCGCGTCGCGGACGGCCTCAAAGGGGTCGCGTACCTGCCAAGTGCAGTTTGGTGTGAAGGAGTTGGCCTCGCGGATCGTCTGGTCGTCGAGCTCATAGCCTTTGGGCGAGGCGACGACCAGCTTCATGTTCAGCCGGCCCGCGGCGTAGGCGAGCGAGCGGGCGACGTTGTTGCCGTCGCCGATGAAGGCGATCCGGATCCCTTCGAGCCGGCCAAAGTGCTCCTGGATCGTCAGACAGTCCGCCATCGCCTGGCACGGGTGCGACCAGTCGGTCAGCGCGTTGATCACCGGGATGGTGGTGTACTTGGCCAGGTCCAGCACCGTCTGGTGCTCGAACGTGCGGGCCATGATCCCCTGGACGTAGCGACTCATCACCCGCGCGATGTCCTTGACCGGCTCGCGCTTGCCGATGCCGCCCATGTCTTCGGGCTTGACGTAGATCGTGTAGCCGCCCAGGTCGGTCATGGCGACCTGGAAACTGATCCTCGTGCGGAGGCTGGGCTTCTCGAAGAGCATGACCAGCGTCTTGCCCGTCAGGCACAGGTCCCGCTTGCCGGACTTGTAGAAAGCCTTGAGGGAGCCGCTTGCATCGAGCAGCTCATGAAGCTCCTGCGTGGAGCAATCGGCGATCGCAACGAAATCTTTCATAGTCAGCCCTCGGCGAAAGAAGTAGTGCCAAAAAGCCGAGTGCCACGGCCGAACCGGTTCAGCCGTGGCACTCGGAAGCAATCGAGTCGATCGTCTCAGCCTTCGGCCAAGACGCTTGCAAAAATGCCCACGGCCTCGTCGATCTGCTCCTTCGTGACGATCATCGCAGGCATGAAGCGGATCACGGTGTCGTGCGTGCAATTGATTCGCAGGCCCTTTTCCAGACACTTGGCAACGATCTGGGCCCCCGGCCGGGTGAGCTGGATGCCGATCATCAGACCGATGCCCCGGACGTGGTCGATGACCGGATACTTGTCCTTCAGGGCCCGCAGGCGGTCCTGGGCGTATCCGCCCATCTCGACGGCCCGCTGGAGCAGATGCTCCTCTTCGATGGCCTCGACGGTCGCGATGGCCGCGGCGCAGGCCAGGCAGTTGCCGCCGAAAGTGGAGGCGTGCTTGCCAGGCACGAGGCAGGCCGCGATCTCTTCGCGAGCCATCATGCCGCCGATGGCGACGCCACCGCCGAGGGCCTTGGCCATCGTGACGATGTCCGGCTCGACGTCGTAGTGCTGGTATCCGAACCACTTGCCGGTCCGGCCCATGCCGGTCTGGACCTCGTCGAGGATCATCACGGCCCCCTTCTCATCGCAGAGCCGACGGATCGCGCCGAGGAACTCGCCAGTCGCGACGTTGATGCCGCCTTCGCCCTGGATGGGCTCGACCAGCACCGCGGCGACCTCGTCCGTGAACGCCGCTTCGAGCGCCGCGACGTCGTTGAACGGGATATAGACGAAGCCCGGCAGCAGAGGCAGGAATCCCTCGTGGTACTTGGGCTGCGCCGTCGCGGTCACCGCGGCGAAGGTCCGCCCGTGGAAGCTGCCCTCGCACGTGATGAATTTGTATTTTCTCTGTTTGGACGTGTAGAGCCGCGCCAGCTTGAGGGCCCCTTCGTTGGCCTCGGCGCCGCTGTTGCAGAAGAAACACTTGCCGCCGAAGCCCCGCTCGCTGAGCATCTGGGCCAGGCGGCCCTGGGGCTCGGAATAGAACGTGTTGTCCACGTGGATCAGCTCGCCCGCCTGCTTGCGGATGGCCTCGACCACCTTGGGGTGGCAGTGGCCGATTCCGCTGACGGCCCAGCCGGGGAACATGTCCAGCACCTTGTTGCCGTCGGCGTCCCACATGTAGCAGCCTTCGCCCTTGACCATCACGCGGGGCAGCCGGCCGTAGTTGGCGATCACGTACTTCTTGAACAGGTCAATCGTTTCTTGCGTCTTCATGGATATCCTCTTGCGATTCTCGTATCGATTCGTCGGTCAGGTCAACACGCGGCGCAGGCAAGACGCCTCAACGGTCCCTTGAGCCCACGCCCAAGGAAACAACCCTCGCCCCGGCCGTCGGTCCGGCCGATCCTGACGAACGAAAATACGATACCCGCGGTCAACACAATGCACTTCCGTGAATTCGGCTCCGGCCAGGGGCAATCCCCCGCCCGGCGCGTCGGGGCCTCAGTTCTTGATAATCTCCGTGCCGATGCCCATGGCGGTATAGATCTCCAGCAGGAGCGAATGGGCGATCCTGCCGTCGATGATGTGCGCTTTCTTGACGCCTCCGTCCAGGGCGATCAGACAGGCCTCGACCTTGGGGAACATGGCGTCGGTGATGATGCCGGCGTCGATCATCTCCTGGATCTGGAGCTGGTCGAGACTCGATACGCGACTCTCCGGGTCGTTCATGTCCCGGCGGATGCCGTGCGTGTCACTGACCATGACCAGCTTTTCGGCCATGACCGCGGCGGCCACTTTGCCCGCGGCGGTATCGGCGTTGACGTTCAGCTTGCCGCCGTTCTTGTCCATCGCGGTCGAGGAGATGACCGGGATCGTGCCGTCGGCGGTCAGCGTGTGCAGCAGCTTGGCGTTGACCTCGGTGACCTTGCCGACCATGCCCAGGTCAATCTTGCGGCCGTCCTCGCCGGGCAGGCGCAGCGTCTCGGCCGTCAGCACGCAACTGCTGAGCGTGTGCAGACCCATCGTCTTGCAGCCGAGCCGTTCGAGCGTCTTGCAGATCGGCTCGTTGACGGTCCGCACGAGCGTGTACTCGACGATGTTGAGCGTCCGCTGATCCGTGTAGCGTCGGCCCTGCACCCAGACGGGCTCCAGGCCCGCTTCGTTCATCGCGCGGGTGATGGCCTTGCCGCCGCCGTGGACGATGATCACTCGCATGCCGACTGTGGACATGAAGGCCACGTCGTGCAACAGACTGCGCTGGGCGGCCTCGTCGTCGAGCACGCTGCCCCCGAGCTTGACCACGACCACCCGGTCGCGGAAGCTGCGGATGTAGTTCATCGCCTCGATCAAGGCATCCGCTTTTGCAATGGCTTCTTGCACCGAAGTACTCCTAGGAATCCCAATAGAAACAAACCGCTAAAGATAGCATTCGGGGCAGGTCGCGTCAAGCAGATTTTGATAGGACTATAGGACATATGGGACGAATCGGACCGATAGGACGGCATCCTATGCGTCCTACGGGTCCTATTGTCCTATCGAACGCACGGATCGCGCCCAATCCCTAGACCAGCCCCTCCGGCGTCGATTGGCCGTGGAACTGGCTGGGATTCAGGAAGATCTCGCCGCGGACCTCCTCGATGATGAGCTGGGCGATGTGCATGCCGGGGCGCAGGACGATCGGCTGGGGACCCAGGTTGATCATTTCGAGCGTCAGCGACCCCATCCAGCCGGGATGGACGGTCGGCGCGGTGAAGTGGACCATCAGGCCACAGCGGGCCCGGCTGCTCTTGCCCTCAATCCGCGCCGCCAGGTGCGGCGTGCCCCGGTTGGTCGGCAACTCGACGCGTTCGAGCGTGCGTCCCAGGATGAACTGGTGCGGCTTGAGCACGTACGGCTTGTCGTCGGTCAGGATGTGCCGTTGCGAGCGGCCTGCGATCGCTTCGGAGACCGTCCCGCGCTCGGCGACGTCGAAGTGCCGCGGCCCGGCCTGGGGAACCGTGATCTCGTGATGAAGCCGCAGGTCCACCGCATGGGTGTCGTAGGGGCAGTACCCCCCCGCCGCCGGCCTGCGCGGCAGGGGCTCGGGCTCGATCACCAGCCGACCTTCGTCCAGGGCCCTCTGAATCTCGATATTCGATAGAATCACGTCTTCATCCGTCCGTCAGAACCTTCTTCCCGGCCGGGCCCCGGCTGCCCGGCCCTGTTCATTCATACTATAACCACCTGCCGATCCCTGTGCCAGAGCCGCCTGGGCAGGCATTTCGCTTGGATCTCCGCGACCAAAGGCTTATCATGGAGGCACAGGAGGCCGCCGAATCGGTGATCGACGGCAAATCGGGAAGTGACGGATGGCGGAGAGCCGGCAATGCAGAAGCGATTAGCGATAGTTGTTCTGAGTCTCCTCGCAAGCACCAGCGTAGTCCTCGGCGACGGCGGCATGTTCATCCGCCGTGCGACGCCCAAGGACATCCTGCAGCCCACACAGAAGGTCTATATCCGCTGGGACGGCTCGCAAGAGAGCTTGCTGATCCAGACAAAGTACCAGGGCCCGGCCGAGGAGATGGTGTGGATCGTGCCGGTGCCGGCCAAACCCGAGGTGGAACTGGGCGATGGCGCCGTCTTCGAAGAACTCAGCAAGGAAACGGCATACGCGGACGTTTCCGTCACGGATTTCATAGGTCTCACGAGAACAACCGCGGGCGTGGAAAGACGCGGCCGGAGCGATCCTGTCGAGTGGCGTCAACAGATCGGGGCATACGACGTCGTGCTACTGCGTCCTGTCGGCGAGGAACACGCCGTGCGGTGGCTCCAGGCGAACGAGTTCGGGATCCCCGATGACATCGTCCCCATTTTGGAGGACTACATCCGCAAACAGTGGTGGATGATCGCGGCCAGAATCCACCCCGACGCCCTGACAAACATTACTCGCGAGAACCTGGCCCAGGGGCTCTTGCACCCGCTGGCACTGACGTTTCCAGCCTCCGCGTGCGTCTACCCCATGCGACTGACGAGTATGGCGGCCGGGCCGGTCGAAGAGTTGATCTACATCGAAGGGCCGATGCACTTCGAGCCCTCGACGCTCATCAATGGCAACTGGGAACTCGGCATCTTCGGTGGACCTGTTCGACAAGTGGCGGACCGCAGCCGACTGTCGGATCTTGAGATCGCCGTCCGAACCAGAGAGGGCAAAACGGAGACCACCATCAAGAGATGCCTGACGAAACTCAGGAGAGTCTTCCAGCCGAGCGAGATGACGGACGACCTGGTTTTCCGGGAGATGGACTACGCGACCTGGGTCCTGAGCGACGATCCGTCTCGAATCGCACAGGGAGCGACGCAATACGGCAGACACCGCGACCCCGACGGAATTCCCTATCTGCTGGCGGCGCTGTCCCCTGCGGCTCTGGACCAGGTCGAACCTTCGAGAGGAGACTACAGCATGATGGTGCCCCCGTCCGCCATGTCGCTTTCCTGGCAGGGCATCGACAGGCAGACCGTTGCGTGCAGGCATTTGCGGGGTTGCATCTGGGCCCTCGGCGAGATCGGCATCGAACACGAGACTGGAGCCGACGTGGAAGCGAGGCTCCTGTCCTGTGCCCGGCACGACAATCAACTCATCCGAATGGAGGCGGACGTTGCTCTGATCAAACTGGGGTCTCCGAGAGCCGGGGCGGTCTTCGCCGAGCGAGTTGCCGGCATCCTGACGCCCGGCTTCACACCTCAGGAACCGTTCTGGTACGAAGGGACCATCCTGACGGCCGAAATGGACACCACGATCGGTTGGATCGCGCAGTTCGGGGCGGAGGAGGAACGGGGCGTCCTGATTGCCGCTCTGGCTGCGACCATCGCGGCGCTTCCCACCGACTCCGAGTACTACCGGATGACCTGGCCCGAGTGGGTGGTCCGACAAGCAGCGTCGGTGAAAGACCCCCGTCTGATCGATGCTCTCGACCACCTCTTGGCGGCCATTTCGGACCATTTCGCCTGGACGAAAAGCTTGATCATGAGGGCGCAGGCAATGGGCGGGTCGGCCGAGGCAATGAATTCCGTGGTGGGCGACGTGATTGACAACGAAGGCGAGGTTTTGCAGGCGGGCGCAGGCGAGGGACGAGGCGGATATGCTTCCTTGTGCGGCTACTATGACAGCCCAGTCCGAGACAACCGGATCAAGAGCAGTCTGCGAGGGCAGATCCTCGAGAAACGCACGCACAGAAGCGGGTTCTACCCCCTATCCACGGAGATGTCCGATGCGGTCATTCGCAGGGCTCTCGATGTCGGCGACTTGACGGATTGGTACGCCCTGTACCTGTTGGCGACGATCATTGAACCCCAGGCCCAGGACAAGAACAGGCTCCTGGATATTTTCGACCGCGGCGACGCATCGATTCGCATGGTGGCGGTCGATGTCTTGTGCGTGTGGAACGACGTCCGGTCGCTATTCGAGCTGTACGACGCCACCAACGATGCCGATGCCCGATCGGAGGTTGCCTGGGCCCTTGCGGACAACGGCGTTGCGGAGGCGGTCGATCTCGTCGAGGAGCAGATCCTGGTCGCGTGGAGCCGGGAGATGGCTGCGATCGGCGTGCCATTGCTGGATGATATGTTTCTCCTTTCCAGATCGGGAACAGAGTCGCCGGTCGCCGATGCATTGAGAAAATCTAGAACCGCTCTGGCCTACTTCCAGCCACGCGTTGGGACGCTGGACGATGACCGCATGGCGGCCTTGAGGAGGCTTGCCGCCGCGGCCGGTGTCTATGCGGGTTTGAGGTTTGACCTGATCCACACCCGGTACGGAAACACAGAGTGGGGCAAACCACTGTTGGAGAAGGCAGCTACGGATATCCTCTCAGCCAGCCTCCTGGACTGGATCGTGCTCCGCGTCGGTCTGGTCGTGGATAACGAGTTCATGGCGGATCTCTGCACGGACGCATCCTCCGATGAGTTTCGAGCGGGCATACTGAACGGCCTGCTATCAGATGTCGGCAGCAGCCTTCAGCCTTTGATCGGAACGCTCCTGGGCCAGGTGTGGCCGCAGCAATACCTCAAAACAGGTGGGGAATCGGGGCTCTTCCGGGAGCCCGGCCCTCTCTCTGATTCGATGGACGACTACGCGCTTTTCAACAAGAACTTCGCGGGTCTCCTGGAGTCTCTAGTGAGAGATGACTCCCTGCCGGCGGGCTACCGGGCGTTCCTGCTCGTCCATTGGTCTGCGGCTCCTGCCAGGATTTCGCGAGGCTTCGTCGAGAGTCTGCTCCAGGCCGACATGCCCGACTTCCTCAGGACTTCGCTGAGCGAACGCCTGGCTCTGGACTGGACGCAGAATTAAGGGTGAGCCGACCTCGACAAAGAGGGGAGCAACATCGCCATTATTCTGCAATTTCATTGACTCCCGGATCGTCTTTCATTACACTACACGCAGCGATTTACGCGGCGGAATCTACGCGAACCAGATTTGTGTGTGTGTCGTCTTTCTACGGCAGGCGGAGATAAGCGATGAGACGACGATGGATGGCGCTTGCGCCGATAGTGTGCTGTTGCGCCCTCGCGTGGGCGGAGGAACCCGTTCATTTCGAGGACGCCACGCTCAAGGCCCTCGTGGAGGAGGTTCTGTGGGTCCACAACCCCACGCCCTCGGACATGCTCGGATTCACCTACCTCGACGCGCGAGGCCTGAACATCGCCAGCGTGGCGGGTCTGGAGTATGCGAAGAACCTCTATACCCTCGAACTGGGCGACAACCAGGACATCGCGGACGTGTCGCCCCTGGCCGGCCTGGCCAACCTCAGGAGACTGGTCCTCAACCAGAACCGGATCGCGGACATCTCCCCGCTGGCCGGACTGGTCAACCTCACGGAACTGGACATTCACCACAATCGGATTCGCGACATCTCCCCCCTCTCGGGCATGACGAGACTGCGAAGGCTCGCCATTCGCGAGAACTCCATCTCCGATCTCGGACCGCTGGCGGGCATCACCGGCCTGCAGGTCCTGATCGCCAGCGTCACTGAAGTCAACGACATCTCGCCCCTGCTGGGAATGAAGTCGCTCCAGCATCTGGACCTGCGTGAATGCCCGCTGGACCGCTCGGCCTACGACGTATACATCCCCCAGATCCAGGCGAACAATCCCGGCGTCGAGATCCGATACGATCCGCTTCGCCTGTACACGCTGGAGGTCCTGCCCTCGCCCGGCGGGATCGTGACCTCCCCCGGCGAAGGCCAGTTCACCTTCGAGACCGGCCAGATCATTCTGCTTCTGGCCAGGCCCCATCCCGGCTGGGTCTTCAAGAACTGGTCGGGGACCTTCAACAGCGCGGTGAATCCGACCTCGCTTGCCGTCGCGTCGAACCACACGATCCAGGCGAACTTCCTCGACCTGTCGAACACGCTGTTCGTCGACGACACCGGTCCCGGCGATCCGAGACCGGGCGATCCCGCCGGAGGCGATCCGCTCGAAAACGGCACGATGGAACATCCGTTCGACACGATCCAGGAGGCGATCGACGCCGCGAGGGAGGGCATGTCCATCTTCGTCCGTCCCGGCCTGTACCGCGAGAACATCGACTTTCTGGGCAAGAACCTCCGTCTCATCGGAACCAATCCCGACATGCCGGAAGGGTCGCAGTTCCCCATCATCGAGGGCGCGCGAGCCGGCGCCGTCGTGAGCTTCGTCCGAGGCGAGGACGCGAACTGCGAGTTGACCGGATTCGTCATCACGCGAGGCGTCGGCGACCTGGCCGGCGCGATCGCCTGCGAGGGGAGCAGTCCGACCCTCGCGAACTGCGTGATCGTCGGCAACCGCTCGAACCACGTCAGTGGAGCCGCGGTGTACTGCCGGGAGAGCCGAGCGACCATTTTCAACTGCACGATCGCAGGCAACGTCCCCGGTTGGAACGGCGCCGCCCTGCGACTGGTCAACAGCAGCGTCGTCGTGAACAGCTCGATCCTGTGGGACAACGGCCCCGTGCAGATCCTCACAACAGGCGCCGGCAATCCGCGCGTCGAGTTCAACAACATCGCAGGAGGATGGCCCGGCACAGGCAACTTTTCCAGCGATCCGCTGTTCGTCATGGCGGGCCACTGGGCCAGATCCGACGACCCATCTGAGCCGGCCGACCCCGGCGACGCCGACGCGGTCTGGATCGACGGCGACTATCACCTGAAGTCCAAGGCCGGACGGCGAAACGTGAACACGCTCGACTGGCACGCCGACAACGTCACCAGTCCCAGCATCGACGCAGGCGATCCGCGTCTCCCTGTGGGCGACGAGCCCGCGCCGCACGGCGACATCCTCAACCAGGGCGCCTACGGCGGCACCACCCACGCCAGCAAATCCATGCGGAATTGAAAGAAGTTTGAAGTGTCAAGTCTGGGATAGCAGACGCGCCCATCACTTGACACTTCCAACTTCAAACTTGAAACTCCTTCAAGTCAGACCACATCGCGAAGGCCGGGCCAGGCGTCCAGGAGATGATCGGGGTTCTCGGCTTGGATTCGGTCCAGATGCTTGACGGCCTGGCCGCCGGTCTTGACGACCGCCGCGACCACGCCGGCCCTTCTGGCCTGGCGGACGTCGTGGTCCGTGTCGCCGATGTAGATCGTCCGCTTGGGATCTACGCCGAACTCCTTGACCAGGGCGACGATGCCCAGGGCGCGGGAATTGCCCGCCTGGGCCTGGTACATCATGGATGATCGCACCACGTCCCAGTCGCGAAAGGCCAGCGTCGACAGGATGCTCTCGATGGCCTCCAGCCGCAAACCGCTGAGCATGGCCAGCCCGACGCCGCAGCTCTTGAGGTCGCTCAAGGCCTCCTCCACCCCATCGAAGGGCGAGATCTGGTCGAGCACCTCGTACGGGAAGAGCTGCCAGAATCGCTCGTGACACTCGTCGGTCCGGCTCCGATGCGCTTCCGGCAGATACGCGCGAACATACTCCCAGATGCTGGTCCCGAACACGTCGTACACCGGGTCGGAATTCCCCTCGGGGATACCCAGTTCCTGGGCCGCCCGCCGCACCGCGGCCATGATGGCGTCATCGGTCTTGACCAGCGTGCCGCCCAGGTCCGTCACGATCAGATCGATCTTTCGCTTGTCCTTGCGCAATTTCTATCCCAACACTGGAATATGACGATTGACATGATGACAACTGAACTACCAGCACAGTTGCCGCACGGCAGGGAGACGGAGCATTCGCCGCATCACAGGTTTCGCTTCTGGCGCACCTTTTGCAGGGGAATGCCGCCAGCCTCGCTTGCTCTTGCGTTGAGGAAGGATGCGAACTTCTCACTGGCGCCCAATGCCGCCACTTCGCGGTCGAACTCATCCGCCGATTCCAGAACGAAGTCCTCCCCGGAAGTGGAATGAATGAGAACCGCTTCAGACTTGGCCAGTGTCAGCACTTCGCTCAGAGAGTGAGGCTCTTTCGTGAGGTCTATCCTTCTCATAGCTCGATCCTTTGTCCGCGTATGTACAACTCGTTGTGAACCTTGTGACCTATCGCCAACACCCTGACGGACTCTGCGTCTCGAATCTCATAAAAGACTCGATAGTCCCCAATCCGCAGTTCCCAAGGGGCGACCGAATTGGGCCGAAGCTGCTTTCGTCGCTTGCTTTCCACATTGGCATCCGCTTCCAGGAATTCGAGAATGGCATCGAGGATGATCCTCTGCTCCCGAGCCGGATAGACGTCCAGATCCTGGTCTGCACTTGGAACGAATGTGACTTCGAATCTCATGGTCTCAGAATACCATTGGACCACGAAGTTGGCAAGCCGAGAGGCCCCTGTTTCACCTGGCCAGGACACTGACTATGCCGCTCGCTCGGAACGTGCGGTCACGAGTGAATAAACCGTTACGAAGGCTTCTCTTCGATCTTGAAGATGCGAAAGCCCGATTTCTGGTAGTTGTTCAGCGCGTTGGGGTGGTCGTGGTTGCAGGTGTGCACCCAGACCCGGCGCGCCGCCCAGGCGAAGGCGTTCTCGATTGCGCTGTCCAGAAGCGGTCCGCCGAACCCCTGGCCGACGAACTCCGGCGTCAGGCCGAAGATCCGGATCTCGACGCTACCGTCGTCGGTGCGCTGCAGCTCGTAGTAGCCTGCGATAGAGCCCTCGCGATAGGCGACGAAGGTCCTGAGGTTGTCCGCAGCCGCGTAGTCCTGCCATTGCCGCTCCGGCCAGATGAGCCGATCCACCCACTTCCAGTCGCGCCCGACGTACTCGTAGAGGAAGCGATTGAATCGCGGCTGTTTGACGACGCACTCGCGGATGTCCAGGCCGGTCCCCTGGCGGGTCCTTCGGACCCACTGATCGTTCGATACAATTTCCAGATGCGTGGTTCGCGTCATATCGGCCACCCTGCGACTGTCCGGCCCTCCCCTACTGGCGGGCGATTCCCCGCACGCGGCCGGGCCGGATGCAGATCGTAGCCTCCCCGCGCTGCGACCTCAAGCACGAAATCCCGCGGGAAAACGCGGGATGCCCCTGTCGCTGGCCGGCCCATTCGGTATAATCTCCGTCGCAATGCCGAACAGGGGCCAAGAAGAACCTCGATCAGGAGATTCCGCTATGTTGACCAGAGGGATTGCGACAGCTTTGATCGTCATGTCGATTGCAGTCATCGGGTGCGCGAGCCAGCCGCGTCAGACCGCAGTCGGCGAGGAGACGACCCTGGTGGCCAAGGGCAACAACAGCTTCGCTCTTGCACTCTATCGGCAACTGGAGGGCAACCCTGGGAACTTCTTCTTCTCGCCGCACAGCGTCTCGACGGCGCTGGCGATGACCTACGCCGGCGCCAAGGGCTCGACGCAGGAGCAAATGGCCCAGACGCTGCGATATCCGACCTCGGCACAGGCCCTGCAGGAACTCGGCCTGACGCGCGGGCCGTTGATGCAGGAGCAGTTCGCCCAGGCCTATGGGCGGATCATCAAGGACCTCAACAATCGCGGCCGTCGGAACAAATACGAACTCCGTGTCGCCAACGCCCTCTGGGGGCAGAAGGACCACAAGTTCCTTCGCTCGTTCACCTCGCTTGTGGAAAGGCACTACGGCGGGACCCTCAAGGAACTGGACTTCATCACCGCAACGGAGAACTCCCGCCAGGCGATCAACGACTGGGTGGAAAAACAGACCGCCGGCAAGATCAAGAACCTCCTGGGCCGGGGCGTGGTGGACCCCGCGACGCGTCTGGTGCTGACCAACGCGATCTACTTCAAGGGCAACTGGGCCCGCAAGTTCAAGCCGGAACAGACGAGGGTCGAACCGTTCACGCTGCCTGGCGGCGGCTCGGTCCAGGTCCCCATGATGATCCAGGAGGCATCGTTCGGCTATGCCGAGACCGACAAGCTGCAAGTGCTCGAAATGGCCTACACAGGCGAAGACCTGTCGATGGTCATCCTGCTGCCGAAGGAGATCGACGGAATCGGCAAGCTGGAGGCGGACCTGACCGCTGAGAGCCTGGCCCAGTGGCTGGACGCCATCGCCACGCGGGACGTGATTGTCACGATCCCCAAGTTCAGAATGACCAGCAAGTTCGCCATGGACAGCGTCCTGCGGGCGATGGGCATGACCGAGGCGTTCTCGAAAAACGCCGACTTCTCCGGCATGACCGGCCAGCGGGATCTGTTCATCTCCGCGGTGGTCCACCAGGCCTACGTGGACGTGAACGAGGAAGGCACGGAAGCCGCCGCCGCGACCGGCGTGGTCATGAAGCTGACTTCCGTCGCGCCCGAGCTGCCGCCGATCTTCCGCGCCGACCGCCCGTTCCTCTTCCTGATCCGCGACAAGACCACCGGCAGCATCCTATTCCTCGGCCGCGTGACGAACCCGCAGTCCTGAGCGAACCGTATCGAAAGCCCCGCGACGGATCGTCAGCGGTCGATCCAGGGTCTTCGCCGGACGGTTCGGAGTGCGGCGTCAATCGCCGATTCCAGCGTCTCGCCGGAGAGGTCCCTGGCGAAGATCCTCCCCTGAGCGTCGATCACGACATTCCATAACGCCATGGAGGGGAGGGCGTACTCTCTGGTCTCCCTGCCGCTGTGTTCCCAGATCAGTCCAAGAGGCCAGCTCAACTGTGCCTCGTCCGAGGCCTTCTTGGCCAGCAGAGGGTAGCTCTCGAAGAACAGGCCGATCTGGGCATAGCGAGCGTCCTCGTGAAAACGCTGATGGGCGGCCTTCAGTTCCTCCCGACCCTGCGGATACGTGTGGAGACAATCGGCCATGAAGAAAGTCACCAGGACCACCTTGCCCCGGTAGTCCGCCAGGCGGATGCGGCCTTCCCCAAAGGTCGGCAGATCGAAATCCGGGGCCGGATCGCCCGGCCGAGGCGTGGTCGCTGGTCGCACGGGCAGCGCGCCCAGGTCGAGCGGGATATCCAGATCGCTATCGCTCGCCAGCGGCGGAACCTCGAACTCGTGCCAGACGGATCCGATCAGCTTTGACAGCAGATGCTCCTGCCCAGGGGCGACTCCCATCACGCGACCGTCATAGAATCCGCCACTCTTGACCTCGCCACGCAAGATGTAAACGCCGGGTTCGACATTGTCCACATGGAATCTGGACCGATCGTCCATGTCGACGCGCAGGTGCTTGAAACTCCGGGCGTCCGTCTGGCTGAGCCACTTCAAGTAGGCCTTGCCTTCGGGGCTGTCGCTAAACCGTTCCAGCCATGCGCGGACCTCGTCGAAACTCAGCCGTTCATATCCCGGCGGCTTGGGGATCCTGTCGAACGGAAGCGGGACGTTCGCCGGAACAACCGTCAGACCGGTCCGGATGGGGACGTCCGATGCGACCGGCATGACCAGTTCACCTTTGACAATTCGGCCGTCTCCACCAACGACCACCTCCAGCGTGCGGCCTGGCGTGGCCCAGAGAATTTCATTGTACAGCGTGAACTTGCCGGGATAAACCTTCTCGAACACGAACCGGCCGTCTTCGTCTGTCACCGCCTTCATTACATCCATGCCGGCCTGTGGAAGAGCCTGATCGTGCCAGAACCAGAGAGACAGTTCCTGATGGGCCGCTGGTCTGCTGCCGATCCGCCACTGACCTTCCACGCGAGCCCAGGGCTTGAGCATGATGAACCCATCTCGAGCAAGCTCTTCACAGGAGGCCCCGCCTATCCCCTGATCGCAGATGGCTAGGAACGGGGTTCGACCACTTCCGCTGGGGAGCATGTCTCGCCCGTCGGCGGCTTTGAACGCGAAATGTCCGTCCTTGTCGGTCGTCGTGTAAACACGACCTTGCACGTCGGCTCGCCCGTCGTAGATCAAGACCGTCTCGCTCCAGACTACGTGCGCCCCCGCGACCGGGCACGCGTTGGCGTCGAACACGTAGCCGGAGGGGCCCTCTTCTCCCTGACTCCGAGACAGAACGAAGTCAAGGACGGCGCCCTGCTCATTCGGCTCGACCAGACCGGATTCCTGGGACGCATACCCTTCCGCTTCGATGCGAACGGCGTAGGCCGAGGCCCTGGAGAGAACCTCATAGCAATAGCGGCCGTCGGTAAACCACTTGGTCGAGGTATACGACGTGTTCCATGAGATGCTGCTGCTACCGTACTCCGACGGCGTTCCCGGCACCACCTTGAAGTGGCGAATCGGCTCACCGGTCCGACTGTCGGTCACAGTACCCCGAATCGTGATCGCCCGGGCGAGAACGAAGGTCTGTTCCTGGTCGTCGGCCACGACACGGCGCTGCGAACTGGCGTACCCAGCCTTATACAGAGAGATTGCGATCGCATCGGCGGGCGGGTAGTCCCATGTGAACATCCCGTTGGGATCGGTCTGTACCCGCCACTTGATCGTGTTGGAGCCATTCCAGTCGTCGGCGGAAACGGAAACACCCGCCACGGGCTTGCCCTCCGAATCGAGAATCCGCCCGAGGAGCCGTCTGGCCGGCCTGAGGACGAAGTCCACGGAACCAAGATCCGCGTCCACAGACAACTCCTTCCGCTGCGGGGCGAAGCCGGGAGCTTGAACCGTCAAAGAAACGGTGCCGTTCAGAGGCGCGATCGTCAGGGGTTCGAAACGAAAACAACCTGCTTCGTCGGTTTCCGTCCACTGGCCGGAGTACCAACTGCTGCCCGCCATCAGACCGGCTCCCGCGACGGGTGTCCCTGCCTCGTCGGTTACGCGTCCGGTAACCCTGAGACCGTCGTTCAAGACCATCACAGCACGCTGATCCCGGAGATCCTCGAGCTTCAGATCGCGGGGCATTGAGAAATGCGTGTCAGCGAACTGAGGATGACGTATATTCATGGAGAGCATATCCAGCTTGGCGGGCACCTCGTCCGACCGCCACCGGCCCTGCTCATCGGTCGTCAGCTCGATGTGTATGCTGTCGCGAGGTTGCTCGAACTCGGCCGGCTGTCGGTCAAGGCTGAACACCTCGACAACCGCCCCCTTGACTGCCTGGCCGGTCTTGTTCTGCACTGTGCCCCCGATGACGGCCCCTGCCTCCAGCGAGAGATGGACGACCCTGGGAAGGCTCGGACCTCGCACATCCCAGAGTTCCACGACCTGCCTGACATATCCCTGGGCACGGGCCCCGATTCTTACGTACTCGGGCGTCTGGCCGGCCAGGTCCAGGACAAATGACCCCTTCTCGTCGACGGCGTGCCTGCGGTTCTCCGTCTCGCCTTGAACAAACGTCTGTATCTCGGCGTCGGGAATCGGGGTCTCTGTGCCCTTGCGACGGACGAATACCGTGATCGTGCGCGGGCGAACGTCGGCAGACATCCCCGCCTCCGTCCGTCCTTCGCCGCCAATCCCCTGCTGTTGAGACGCATCGCTTCGGATCTGTTCGATGCTCTTGCGGAAGGGGTTGTCGTCGGCGGGGCCCTGCCAGCGGTCGGCGAGCCATTGCAGGGCCGGGAGCGCCGATTCCTCTTTCATCTGGCCCAGATACCCGGCCACCGCGATCTTGGTCTGATCCAATCCCGTATCGAGCAGGCCGAGCAATCCCTTCGTATCCCCTGCGGTGAAAAGATCCCGGGCGTTGTCCAGTTCCTGGGCGAGCCTCTGAGCCGTCTGCCGGAGTTCATCGAGGACCGGGACAGGGGACTGTTGACTATCGGGCACGCGCGCAATGGGGGCATTCTTCTCTCCCGGCCCGGCCGGCTTTTCGCCTCCGGACAGATGCCGGGCCAGCAGCAGGACGGCCAATGCCAGGACCGCCGCCACGGCGAGTTTTGTGATTCGACTTTGCATGATCGCTCTCCCTGTATCCCGCCACGAACGGGCGGGGGTTCCGCTAGTAATAGATGTGTCCAGGGCCGAGAACATCGCCGACAGCGTCCGCTGATCGAAGGACGCCGAGGTTCGGTCCCGAAGCTCGGTGAGAAGCTGCTCTATGTTGTCTGCCGGTCTCATGGTTCCGACTCGCTATTCAATAGCGACCGCAGTTTGTCGATTCCGTATCGATACCGCCCGCGGGCGGTGTTGGCGGAGATCCCCTGATGGCGTCCGATCTCCTCGAAAGACAGGCCCGCCTGGGTTCGCAGGAGCAGGACCTCCCGCTGATCCAGGGGCACCTGCTCCAGCGCCGCCCGCAGGCGGCCCTCCAGCTCGGCGGCCGCGACCGACGCGTCCGGAGCCGGGGCCTCGGGCGGCCGATGGCTCACGCGATCTCCATTGCGCCGGTGGCGAATCTCGGTCCGGGCCAGGTCGCGGACCCGGTTGCACACGCCGGCGCACAGGTAGCTCCGCAGACTGCCGGTCAGCCGCAGTCTCGGCACGCTTCGGGCGAACGCCACGAAGACGTCGTGCACGATGTCCTCGGCCAGGCTTCGGCTGCCGGTCAGGGCCCGAGCCACCGTGAGCAGAGGGTCCTTGTGCGTCTCGTAGATCCGGCGCAGAGAGTCCTTGCACCCCTGTGACGCCTTTCTCACTAAGATGGTGTCGTCGTGCATCGGTCGTCCGAGAATACAGTGCTCCGCCAGATGGCCCATCTAAGGGTAGAGACGTCGTTGCTGCAAGTTCCGTATAACGCGAAGGAGAGAATTTGAAGGACCCGCACAATCGGCACGGACGCACCGCTCGGCACATCGGTCGCAACCCCTACTGACGACAAACTCGCACTGAATTTCATCCTTTCTGACGTCCAACCCCCGCCGTACAGGCGAAAATGGCGGCAATGGGCTTCCTTCGCCCCCCTTCGATCTGCTATAATACACCTACGGTTTCGGAACCACCGCCATGCTCATAAGAAGTAATTTCCCGGAGGAGGATGCAATGGACGAAGCCAGTCTTGAGGGCGCGTTGAACGAGTTGGCCAAGCAGTTCGGAGAGAACTCCGTCGATCTGAACCAGGCGAAACTGGCCGATCTGGCCAAACAGGCCGAGAGCAACCGCAAACAGCTCCAGAAGAGCATCACCACGCTCCAGGAGCTCCTGGACTACCTGCGAGTCTGCATCAAGTACCAGGCGTTCGATCTGGAGGCGACCCGCCGGGAGAACACCTACCTGCGGAAGTTGCTGGAGGATACGCCCCGCAACAACGAGGAACAGGGGTGATCGCCCGCCGGCGGCAAGACCGCCGGGGGAGGGATTTCGGGCCGGGTATCTGACGGCCCAGGGGGTTGGAACGGATTGGCGATCTCGCCTCCGACCGGGAGGCGGGGAGCTTTCGCCAGGGTTGGGGGTTCTCGGTTTTTCACCGCTTTCTGGGGGCGCTTCCGGCACGCCGGGGGCCGACACGCGCATCTGCGACCGTTTTCACGCCGAAAGTGCTGAGGCCTTCAGAGGTTATGTTTTTGCCTGGACATGAGGGAAAGTTTCCAATGGATTTTGCCGATACCTGAATATCGGGGTTGGAGCCCCCTTCGCGGCACGAACACGGAGGTATCCTGCGTCATATAATGGTTGGTCGTACGATGCAAGTAATCTGATCTTCGTCATTTTGTCCGAACTCCCCAGCCATGCCGGGCTGGCCCAGTTGACAACGTGGCGGGATTGTGGGATAAGATGAACGCCATCGGAAAACCGGGCGATGTGAAGCCGTAACGAACGAAGGGACACTGGCATTCTATTGGAGTAGGTCATAGACGAAATGTTTGAGCGATTTACAGACCGAGCGAGAAAGGTGATGGCGCTGGCCAACCAGGAGGCGCAGCGTTTCAATCACGAATACATCGGGACCGAGCACATCCTGTTGGGCTTGGTGAAGGAAGGCAGCGGCGTCGGCGCCACGGTTCTCAAGAATCTCGACGTGGACATCAAAAAGCTGCGTCTTGAAGTTGAGAAACTGGTCAAGAGCGGCCCGGACATGGTCACCATGGGCAAGCTCCCCCAGACTCCGCGAGCCAAGAAGGTCATCGAGTACGCCATCGAGGAAGCCCGTGCCCTCAACCACAATTACGTAGGCACCGAGCACATCCTGCTCGGCCTGCTGCGCGAGAGCGAAGGCATCGCAGCCCAGGTGCTGATGAACCTGGGTCTGAAGCTCGAAGACGTCCGCCAGGAGGTCCTGAACCTGCTCGGCGCCGGCGTCGAGGACGCGCCCAACGACCTGAACCTCAAGATGGGCGGCCCTGCCCTCGGTCGCAAGACCAAGAGCAAGACCCCGGCGTTGGACAGCTTCGGACGCGATCTGACCCAGTTGGCCATCAACGGGGAACTGGACCCGGTGATCGGGCGCACCCGCGAGATCGAGCGGCTGATCCAGATCCTTTGCCGGCGCACGAAGAACAACCCCGTGCTGCTCGGCGAAGCCGGCGTCGGCAAGACCGCCATCGTCGAGGGTCTCAGCCAGCAGATCATCAACAAGCAGGTGCCCGAGATCCTGAAAGAAAAACGCATCGTGGTCCTGGACCTGGCGATGATGGTCGCCGGAACCAAGTACCGCGGGCAGTTCGAGGAGCGCATCAAGGCGGTCATCAACGAGGTGCGTCGGGCCACCAACGTCATTCTGTTCGTGGATGAGCTGCACACGCTCGTCGGCGCCGGCGGCGCCGAAGGCGCGATCGACGCGTCGAACGTCCTGAAACCGGCGCTGGCCCGAGGCGAGGTCCAGTGCATCGGCGCCACGACGCTCGACGAGTACCGCAAGTACATCGAGAAAGACGGCGCCCTGGAGCGACGGTTCCAGACGATCATCGTCGAGCCCCCCTCGAAGGAAGAGGCGTTCGAGATCCTCCGCGGCCTGCAGGACCGGTACGAAGCGCACCACCGCGTACGGTTCACCAACGAGGCCCTGTTCCAGGCGGTGGAGCTCTCGACCCGGTACATCACCGGCCGGTGCCTGCCCGACAAGGCGATCGACGTCGTGGACGAGGCGGGCGCACGCGTGCGGCTCAAGAACATGACGCCTCCGCCGGACCTGACCAAGATCGAGTCGCGGATCGAAGAGCTGCAGCGGGAGAAGGACGAAGCCGTCCGCAACGCCGACTACGAGCGCGCCGCGTCCCTGCGCGACGAGGCCCAGCAGCTCGTCGAGGAGAAGTCGCAACTCCATAAGAAATGGTACGAGCAGAACAAGGAAGTCACCGGCATCGTCGACAACGAGATCATCGCCGAGGTGGTCAGCAACATGACGGGCATCCCGTTGATGAAGCTGGAGAAGAAGGAAACCCAGCGTCTGCTGGAGCTCGAAAACGAGCTGCACAAGACCGTCGTTTCGCAGCATAACGCGATCACCGCGATCGCCAAGGCGGTGCGGCGAAGCCGAAGCGGCATGAAGGACCCGAACCGTCCGATGGGCTGCTTCATCTTCCTCGGACCCAGCGGCGTCGGCAAGACGCTGCTCGCCCAGGCGCTGGCGGAGTTCATGTTCAACGACCGCAACGCCCTGGTCCGGCTCGACATGAGCGAGTTCATGGAGAAGCACAACGTCAGCCGGCTCGTCGGCGCCCCTCCGGGATACGTCGGCTACGAGGAAGGCGGCCAGCTCACCGAGCGGATTCGCCGTCGGCCGTACGCGGTGCTGCTGCTCGACGAAATCGAGAAGGCCCATCCGGACGTCTACAACATGCTGCTCCAGATCATGGACGAAGGCCGCCTGACCGACAGCTTCGGCCGCGGGATCGACTTCCGCAACGTGGTCCTGATCATGACCAGCAACATCGGCGCCGAACTGATCAAGAACCAGGGCGGGTTCGGCTTCGGCAAGAAGTCCGCCGAGCACAGCTACGAGAAGATGAAGGACATCCTGTCGAAGGAAGTCGAAAGACACTTCCGGCCGGAGTTCCTCAACCGCGTCGACGACACGATCGTCTTCCATCCGCTGACCCGCGACGACCTGCAGACCATCGTCGATTACGAATTGGGCAAGGTGTTCAAGCGTCTGGTCGAGCATGGACTCAAGCTCGAACTGTCGCCGGCGACCAAGGAGTTCTTGATCGACAAAGGCTACAATCCGGAATTCGGGGCGCGGCCGCTGCGCCGCGCGATCGAGCACTACATCGAGGATCCGCTCTCCGAGGCGGTGCTGGCCGGCAAGTTCCAGGGCAAGAACCTGGTCAAGATCGACGTCCAGGACGAGGAGCACCTGAAGTTCGAGGGCGAGGAGATTCCCGAGCCCGAGAAACCGAAGAAAGAGGCGACAGTCCCATCTCGCTGACAAGAAAGGCCTATTCGGCCCTTATGAAGACCCAAACAGGCCGTGCGTCCGATCCAGGATGCACGGCCTGTTCTTTTTCGGGAAGAAGAGATTCAGGTGTGCCGCAGAAGACCGAGGAGCAAAGCCGAGCAGCCACCTCGCGGCGTCATCTATCGCGTTTGATCCTCACGCGGTTTCCATCGACCCGCAGCCGGCCTTCCACGAAGAACCCGATCGCCTCGGGGTAGGCCAGACATTCCTGCTCGAAGACCCGCTCGGCCAGGGTGTCGGCGGTGTCGTCGTCGAGGACAGGACAGGTCCGCTGCACGATGATCGGACCTCGGTCGTACTCGTTGGTGCAGAAGTGGACGGTGCACCCGCTGACCTTGCAGCCGGCGGCCAACACCGCCTCGTGCACGTGGTGGCCCCACATTCCCTGGCCTCCGAAGCTGGGCAACAGGGCCGGATGGATGTTCATCACGCGGTTCTCGTATCGCGGCGGGATCTTCCAGAGGCACAGCCAACCGCCCTGGACGACCAGATCCACGTTCGCTGCGGCCAACTCCTCATCCAGCTTGGCGCTGAACGCATCGAGGTCCGAATGGTCCTTCCGCCGGATCACCTTCACAGGCAGTCCCGCGTTGCGGGCCCGTTCGACGCCTGCGACGGTCGAGAGCGAGCTGATGACCACCGACACTTCTGCGTTCAACTCGCCACGTTTGATGCACTCCAGGAGGTTGAGCAGGGTTCGCCCGCCGCCGCTGATGAGAACGCCCAGACGGAGCTTCTTGCGACAAGCCCCCCTTTGCTTGCCGGTCCTGGGACTCGGGGTCTGGGCCGGAACGCTCTCCTCGATGTCCTCTCCGGCGTCCAGGGCCTTGTTGACGAGCCGGTCGGCCTCCGTGTTCTTGTCGCGAGTTACGTGCACGACGAGGCAACTGGCAAAACCGGACCGCAGTTCCTGGACCTGCTCGAACAAAGGCTGGATCAGGCCGCTCTTGACCTTGTACTGACCCTGGATCTGGCGGACCATCAGCTCACTGTCGGTGTATACGGTGAGATCCAAGACGCCCATCTGCCTGGCCGCCTCCAAAGCCCGGACCAGGGCGGTGTATTCCGCGACGTTGTTGGTGGCCTGGCCGAGAAAGAAGGCCTTCGCCCGGAGCTTCCTGCCGGCTTCGTCTTCCAGCACAAAACCGGCCGCGGCCGGTCCCGGGTTGCCCCGGCTGCCGCCGTCGGTGTGGGCAACGGCTCTCATACGTGCATCTGAGCGCTGCTGAGCACGAGAATCCGCGTGCAGTTCGGGCAGCGAATGAGGTCGTCCTTGGTCATCAGCAGGTTCACGCTCTCGGCGGTCACGCCCATGAAACAACCGCCGCAACTGTAGGCGGCGTGCCGACCCTCCTGCTCCTCGACCTGCGTCACGGCCTCGCCATCGTACGTCTCAGCCACGCGTTTGAAGACCTTCAGCGGTTCCGGCGGGATCGCCTTGGCCGCTTCGTTCCACTCCGCCTGGATCTTGGCGATCTCCGCCTCGTGCTCGACAGCGGACGCTTCGGCCGACTTTCGCGTCTGATCGAGCAACTGCTTCTGCTCTTCGATCTGCCGCTGGATGTTCTTGCACTCGGTTTCGTCCGTCTCCACGGCTTTCATCAGTTCAAGAATCTGCGTTTCCAGCTTGGAATTGTCCGCCCGGGTCGTGTTCAATTGCGTCAGCACCGCGGCGTACTCCTTGTTGCTCTTGGCGGTGTTCAGCGCGGCTCTGAGTTTGCTGACCTCCTGGTCCCGCGTCTTGAGCTCCAGTTCGAGACGACCGGACTGCACCTTCGTCAGTTGCAGCTCTTCCCTCTTGGCTTCCAGAGCGTTTTGCAGGCTCCGAACCTGGTTCTCCTGGATAATGACGCTTCTTCTGCTGCGGGACAGCTTGGCCTTAGCGGCCCGCAGGCGGTTCTCGACACTCTGAAGTTTCATCAGGCCATACAATATGGGTCCCATGCATTCTCCTCATGGCTCGGGCCGGCGAAACGTCGCCGCGACGCCCGATGTCCACAGTTTTGAACAGCTTATTATCTGTGGCTTCAGCATGCTCCGCAACGAAAATTGCCCAGTATCCCTGAGATATTTTTCGGCTGCCAAACTGGGCCGAAAAGCGGGCCCCTCGGGCCATGGACGGGAGCCGGGGAATCTGCTACAACGACCACTCCGGCCCCTGAATCCGGGGGCCGCATGGCAACGATCGCAAGGGCCCCACGGGACCCGCACAGTGATGGGATCGATACGATGAAAGACCTGCTCCGACAACTGATCCAGGCCGATTCGACCCCGAACAAGGGCGAAGCCATGGCCGCCGAAGTCCTCGCAACCTACTTCAACCGCCATGGAATCGACTGCCGGGTCGATCAATGGGACGGCAACCGGGCCAACGTCGTCGCCCACGTCAAGACCGGCCGGCAGCGGCCTGCCCTGCTGTTCGTCTGCCATCTCGACGTCGTCAGCCCCGGGGAGGAGGACTGGCTGCATCCGCCGTTCGCGGCCGTCGAGGATAGGGGAAAGATCTATGGCCGGGGCGCCGCCGACATGAAAGGCGGGACCGCAGCGGCCGTCGCAGCGATCTGTGAAACGGCCCGCTCCGAAACCGGTCTGCTGGGCGATATCGTCTTGGCGGCCACCGCCGGCGAGGAGACCGACAGCTCCGGCGTGGTGCGTTTCATGCAGGACCGCGATTCGCTGCCGGCGCTGGCGGGAATCATCGTTCCCGAGCCGACGGACTTCGCGGTCGTAACCGCCCATCGCGGCCTGTTCTGGCTCAAGATCGCCACACGCGGCAAAGCGGTCCACAGTTCCATGCCCGAGCGAGGCGTCAACGCCATCGGCGCCATGAAGCGCGTGCTCGACGAGCTCGAACGGTACGAAGTCCAGGC
Source organism: uncultured Phycisphaerales bacterium (assembly GCA_937927975.1). GTDB lineage: Bacteria > Planctomycetota > Phycisphaerae > Sedimentisphaerales > Anaerobacaceae > PLanc-01. The sequence continues at coordinate 68,288 of CALEZT010000272.1, read as the reverse complement.
CGACCCGCACCCCCTGCTGGGCAAGTGCTCGATGAGCATCAACACGATCGCAGGCGGCGAAGCGATGAACATCGTACCCGACCGCTGCACGCTCGGCGTGGACATCCGCACGCTCCCCGGGCAGGACCACGAAGCCATCCGCTACGACTTCGAGCGAATGCTCGCCAGGCTCAAGACCACCGTCCCCCAGTTTGACGGCGAGCTCGCCATCGACCGCTCCGCTGCGGCGATCGAAACCGACCCCGAGTGCGACTTCGTCAAGACGTTCTGCTCGGCGGTGGACGTCGACCTGACGAACGTCATCGGCTACACCACCGACGCGCCGCACCTGCTGCCCCTGGGCGTCCCCATCGTCATCTACGGCCCCGGCAAGCCGCGGATGTGTCACCAGGTGGACGAATACCTCGAAGTCGCCGATCTGCTGGCGAGCGTGGAGCGGTTCAAGAAGGTCATCGGCGAATTCCTGACCTGAGGGCGCGAATCGAGCGCCCTGTGGAATTTTTGAGCCGATCCAGATTTTCCTCGCAGTTTGGACTTGACAACGTTTGTCGGGTTTCATAGGATCAGATTTCAAGTGTCGTTTTCGTAAGGTATCGAATGGTCCAATTCAGGGAAAACAGGCTCATGCGTCTGACCCGCCACGCCGGGACGATGCAGAGTCTGCGCTTCCACCTGGCCGCTGCTGCTGTCGCTGTACTGTGCGCCGGCATTATTGAGGCCGCCTCGGAAAAGGAGGTTGCTCCCTAAAAGGACCAGGTAACACGCCGAAAAACGTACCGAGCCTTTCAGGGAGCACGAGACCCTGAAAGGCTTTTTTCATTTCCACCCGAACAGCAAGACACTGTGTCTTGCGAGGATGTGGGAGGTACACCGAAAATGAGACGGATCAGAGAAATGGACAGTGACCTGTATGGGTCTTGAAATGGATGAAATCAGTCACACCAGAGAGTCTTTTTGGAGAGCACCTATGTACAAGGAGAGTCCCTTCCAGTTCGGCCGCAGCCCGGATCGGCGCTACGCGACCGCAATGTTGATCAGAGAACGGTTGTCTCGCGCGCCGGCGTGGCCCAGACACGCGGAAGAACGAGTGATGACGGCGCGAGACCGTCCCGCGCTTCGTGCGTTCGAGGAGACGGACCTGTTCGCGGTCAAGTCCCTGGTCCACCGGACCATCGCGGCCTGCTACCCGGGACATTACTGCATGGAAGCCGTGCGTTTTGTCGCGAATTACCACGGGGACGGCGCAATCCTGGAGGACGCACGCCAGGGCTGCACGCTCGTCCTGGAGAAGGCCGGACGCATCCTCGGGACCGGCACGCTGGTCGGCGATGAGATCAAACGGATCTTCGTCGAGCCCGGCCTGCAGCGACACGGCCTGGGCCGGCTGATCATGCAGCGTCTGGAGGCGCAGGCTGCCCTGCTCGGGGTCGCCACCATCCTCCTGGACGCCTCGCTGCCGGCCAAACAGTTTTATGACGGACTCGGGTACGCGACGGTCGAGCGGACGAGCCTGGAAGTGGAGAACGGCCGCCGGCTCGATCACTTCAAGATGCGAAAGACCCTCACGGGACTGGACGGCCAGCCCTGGTGAGATCGATGGAGAAGACACGATGAACTCGCTGTATGCGTCGAGGATGCACAAGATCCCCAAGTCTTTCGTGCGGGAAATTCTCAAGGCAACGCAGGATCCGGATGTGATTTCGTTTGCGGGCGGTCTGCCCAACCCGCGATTCTTTCCGTCGCAGGAGATCGCCGAGGCGGCGGCCCTCGCTCTGGACACGACCGACGGTTCGTCCCTGCAGTACGACACGACCGAAGGCTATCGCCCTCTGCGGGAATACATCGCGCAGCGATACCGCCGCACGGACGGACTTGAAATGACCGCGGACGAAATCCTGATCACCAACGGCTCGCAACAGGGCCTGGATCTGATCGGCAAGGCGTTTCTCGACAGGCAGGACGGGATCGCGATCGAGCAGCCCGGCTACCTGGGCGCGATCCAGGCCTTCTCGGCGTACGAACCGGAGTTTCACGCCGTGCCGCTGCAAGCGGACGGAGCCGACGTAGACAGGCTGGCCGAGATTCTGCGAGTGCGCCGGATCAAGTTCTTCCACACGGTGATCAACTTCCAGAACCCCTCCGGCATCAGCTACTCCGAGAGCAAGCGGCGCCTGCTGGCCGAGACCCTGGCGCCGTACGATACGCTCGTGGTCGAGGACGACCCTTACAGGGAGCTGCGCTTCGAGGGCCGGTCCAGTCCTTCGATGCGCCACTGGCTGGGCGACAGAGTCATTCTGCTGGGCTCGTTCTCGAAGATCGTCGCGCCGGGGCTTCGCATGGGCTGGGTGTGCGCCGCCCGCGAGACGCTGGACAAGCTCGTCGTCGCCAAGCAGGCGAGCGACCTGCATTCGAATTCGTTCTGCCAGAGGATGCTGCACCAGTACCTGGTCTGCCATGACATCGACCGACACATTGCGACGATACGAGAAGCCTACCGCCGACAGAAGGACGCGATGCTGGCCGCGATCGAAGCCCATTTCCCCGCCGAGGTTGACTTCACGCGGCCCGAAGGAGGGATGTTCGTGTGGGCCACGCTGCCGCCGGGGCTGTCGGCGCTCAAATTGTTCGAGCATGCGGCTCGGGAGAAGGTGGTCTTCGTTCCGGGCACGCCCTTCTTCGTCGATGGCGGCGGCACGCACAACATGCGACTGAACTTCTCCAACGCCGATGAGGACAAGATCGAGGAAGGAATCGCCCGGCTGGGCCGGATCATCAAGAGGCTTTTGAGCCGCAGAGGGGAGTCGAAATGAAAGGACTGACCTTCTACATCGTGGATGTGTTCGCGGAACAGAAGTACGCCGGGAATCAGTTGGCCGTCTTCCGTAACGCACAAGAACTGCCGAGCGAAGAAATGCAGAGAATCGCTAAAGAGATGGGGTTTTCCGAGACCACGTTCATTCTCTCGGACGCCCCGCGAAACGGAGGCTACGACGTACGAATCTTCACGCCGGCGGCCGAGGTGCCGTTCGCGGGGCACCCGACGCTCGGGACCGCATACGTCATTCGACGCGAGATCCTGGGGCAAAGCGTAGACCACGTGAATCTCAATCTCAAGATCGGGCAGATCCCCGTCGCGTTCGAGCCCCAGCCCGGCGGCGAGAAGATCCCGTGGATGACGCCGAAGGAGGCGAGCTTCCACGAGAAGTCCGAAGCCAAGGAGATCGCCCCCCTGCTGCGGGTGGATGCCGAGGACATCGATACCGATTTCCCCATTGAGACGGTCACGACGGGCCTGCCGTTCGTGTTCGTGCCGATGCGGAGTCTCGACGCGGTCAAGCGGGCCACGGCCGTCAAAGACCGTTGGCTCGACTGGGTTAAGGACAAGCAGGCGAAGATGGTGATGGTCTTCTGCCGCCAGGCGGTCGAGCCGGGCAACCACATTCACGCCAGGATGTTCGCCGATTACTACGGCATCGTCGAGGACCCCGCCACCGGCAGCGCGAACAGTTGTCTGGCCGCATACCTCGTCCGGCACCGCTACTTCGGCTCCGATTCGATCGATGTCCGCGTCGAGCAGGGCTACGAGATCGGCCGACCATCGCGGATCTACCTGCGGGCCAGGGAACTCGCCGGAAGAATTCGGGTCGAGGTCGGCGGGAGAGTGTTTGCTGTCATGGAAGGGAGACTGCTGTGAGCTGTGAACAGATGATCAAGGATCTGGCCCGCGATCTCGGCGCCGATCTGTGCGGCATCTCGCCGGTCGAGCGATTCCGCGACGCTCTCGCAGGCTTTCGGCCGCAGGACGTCTTCCCGCAGGCACGGTCCGTCGTGGCCCTGGCCAAGCGATTCCCTGAGGGCCCGTTTCACTCGCGCAGTCCGATCCCCTACACGTCGACAAGCGATGTGATCCTCCAGGAGACCACTCGCATCGCGACGCTGCTCTGCGTGAACACCTGCCCCGTTCATGCGATTCACGATCGAACGGTGACGCAGAAGCTCTGCAGAGGCAACTGCGAGGGCAAGACCGCAAAGGGCTATTCGCTGTACGTCTGCAACGCGTGCAGAAGGATCTGTCCCAACGGGGCGGCACAAACACGGGGATTGAAGGACCCCGGCGGATCGGGTATAAGCGTGCGCGGCTGCACACGATGAACTCGAATAATGGAGTAGCGCAATGACGGTGCATTTCAAGAAATACCACGGGCTGGGCAACGACTACCTGGTGATCGACCCGAACATCCGCGACTTTCCGCTGACGCAAGAGAACATCCGCCTGATCTGCGACCGCAATTTCGGCGTCGGCTCCGACGGCATCCTCTACGGCCCGAGGCTCGATGGCGATCTTCCCAGCCTGCGGATCTTCAACCCCGACGGCAGCGAAGCCGAGAAGAGCGGCAATGGCCTGCGGATCTTCGCCAAGTACCTCTTCGAAAAACAATACGTCCGCTCCAAGAGCTTCCGGATCAAGACCCTCGGCGGCGTCGTGGACGTGCAGGTCAAGGACGACGTCGCGGGCCTGATCCGCATCAACATGGGCAAAGTGACGTTCGTCAGCAAAGAGATCCCGGTCGCAGGCGAGCCGCGGGAGGTCGTCAACGAACCGCTCGACATCGACGGCGTCGCGTACAACGTGACGTGCCTCTCGATCGGCAACCCGCATTGCGTGATTCCGATGCAGGAGGTCGATGAAGCGAGGGCCCGGGCGATCGGCCCGCACGTGGAGAACCACAAGATGTTCCCAAACCGGATCAACATGCAGCTCGTGCGGGTGATCGACCGGGCCAATATCGATATCCGGATCTGGGAGCGAGGCGCAGGCTACACCCTCGCCTCCGGCAGCAGCTCCTGCGCCGCGGCGGCGGCCAGCCATAAGCTCGGCCTGATCGACAACGACGTCACAGTCCACATGCCCGGCGGCACGCTTCACATCGAGATCGCCGACGACGGCCAAATCCAAATGACCGGCCCGGTCGAAGGGACCTTCGAAGGCGCTTTCCACAGCGACCTACTGAAGAAAATCCAAAATCCGAAATCCGAAATCCGAGACAAGCACGAATGACCGAAACATGAACTCTCTGAGATCTCAAATCTCAAATTTCAAATCTCAGAGCTGGCCCCGGCTCCGGCCTGCCACGAACGCCGATTGCGATGCAGTCCGAAGCCTCGTCTTCGCGGTCCTCGTCGAATACGGCCTGAAGCCCGACCCCGGCTGCACTGACGCCGACCTGGACGATATCGAGCAGTCCTATATCGAGCGAGGCGGCGACTTCTGCGTGCTCCAAGAGCTGGACGGTTCCATCGTCGGCTCCTACGGCCTGTACCCGACGGAGCCGGGGGTCTGCGAATTGCGGAAAATGTACCTGCATCGCGACTACCGAGGCAAGGGGCTCGGCCGCCGCCTTCTGCAAGGCGCTCTGGCCCACGCGAGGCAATCAGGCTTCAGACGGATCACCTTGGAGACCGCCTCGGTCCTGAAGGAAGCCATCCGCCTCTACGAAAGCTACGGCTTCAAGCCCGTCAAGACCGACCACCTCTCCTGCCGCTGCGATCAGGCCTATGCGTTCGATCTGATGACTTGTGACAACGACAATCGAGAATCCAGGTCCGGGGCAGCCTGTGAAGAATGACGGGCACACAAGGCAGAGGCCGCCCCAAGGAAATCTCGGGGCATTCCTCGGAGAATTCGTCTCCCATCATGGCTGTCGATCCCCAGCGTCAAGGAGATAGTCCTCGAATTTGTGGCGGACGATGACCCCTTCGATCATGTAGATGACCTCCTCGGCGATGTTCGTGGCATGATCCGCAATCCGCTCCAGGTGCTGGGAGGCGGAGAGCAGATGGATCAGCGAATCCGTCTGGTTCGGATGCGTGCGAGAGGCTTCCCGCACAATCAGGCACATCTGGCGGTTCATCTCATCAATCTCGTCGTCGCCGGCAAGGACATGCCGAGCCTGCTGGGCATTGCGATTCACCAGTGAATCCAGGCTCTTCTCCAGCATGGCGCGCGTCTTGCGCGCCATGGCGTCCAGATCAAACCGGATGTCAAGACGAGGCTGCGCAGCCAGAAATGCCGCGTGTTCAGCAATGTTGACCGCCAAGTCGCCCACCCGCTCCAAATCGTTGTTGATCTTCAACGTCGCGATGATGAACCTCAAATCGCTGGCAACCGGCTGATGAAGGGCGAGGGTCTTGAAGCAGTCCTCCTCGATCCGCACCTCCATTTCGTCGAGCCGGATATCGTTGGCGATCACGTTCCGGGCCCGCGACTCGTTTCGGTCTTCGATGGCGGAAGCGGCTTCGCGAACCGCCGCCTCGGCCATCGCGCCAAGGGTGAGGATTCCCTTCTTGAGGTTCTCGATTTCTCTGGAGAGATGTGCCGACATCGCATATCCTTTCTTCGCCAGCTCCGGCCTGGCGACCGATTCGCCGCAACAAAACGCATCCCGCAAACGTGGTCGATCGGGCGGAGCGATCGGTCAGGACGCTCCGCCCGATCTTGACCGCGAAGCTCTATGCCCCGTCGACCACGCCCATGACCGCGTGGGAATACGGGACTATCCTGATCGGCCCCCGGCATGATCCACGCCGCCGCCGAGCCGATAGGAACCCGGCACCGTCCAGATTTTGAACCACGGCGAATTGACCGGAGCCCGCATCTTCTGGAAGCACCTTCCGTGCCGTCGGCTGCGTTTGTCCGGACCATCCTCCGGGGCATCGGCATTCTGCATGGGCTGCTCCTGGGTGACCCTTTCTGCCAAACCGCTGAAACGACCGATCCGCCGGACCAGTAACCGCCAGTAGTGCGCCGATAGTCCCGCCACCAGTACGTCGCCTAGCGCTGTGAGAAAGACCGGATGTGCCTTCTTCGTATGGTGAATGTGATGACACTGGATCTCGTCCTCCCACCAGCACAAGTGGTAGTACTCGATAGGGTGAGGGCGAGCCGCGTCGATAGCGTGGGTCACGATCTGTCGTACTTTCTCTTCCGTCATATCCGTATCTCCTCGGAACCTCTGTGCTTTCTGCATATGGCCAGTCTTGGGTCCGACCGGAATGTCTCATCGCAGTCTCCCGACGCTCACAGATGGAAATCCCCCGCGGCTTCGGGTTGATAGAGCAGCTTGTCGATTCGGACGGAGCCGTCGATGACATCACCGACCTTTCGGCCCAGCATGGACATGCCCATCTGGCTCAGGATCGAGAGTTTGACTCGATTGATGTCGCTGCCGCGGGCGTCCACCGGAAATACCAGAGCCATATGCATCTGCCTGGCGGTTTCCTCATTCCACACCTGCACCTCGGAGTTCATCGTCACGACATCCGCCGGTACGTCTTCCGAGGACACCACATCCGCCGCCTCCAGCAAGTGCTGGAGGCGCTCCAGCAGCGCCGCTGTCTCGGGTTGCGTCGCCTTCGCAAGAGCCAGCAAAATCTGCAACCGCTTGCAGTCGAGGTCCGTCACCTGGGGCTCCGCGGAAGTGGACCTGGGAAAGGGCGGGGCTGCGGACTTCACCGACAGCCCGTTGAGCGTCAGGCCCGTCATCCGGCAGATGTGGATGATCCGATGCGTCAAAACGCGCCATTGCTGCGCCGAGAGTCCGTCCGTCAACACCTCGCCGGTCGTGGTGAGAAAGACGGGGTGCGCCCTCGTCGTATGGCCTGCGCGAAGACACTGGATGCGCCCCTGCCAGCAGCATACGTGGTAGTATCGGGTCGCACGAATCTGCGTCGCGCCGATGGCGCGGGCTACTATGTGTCGTACCTGCTCTTCCACCATGGTTTCATCTCCTTTCGGCTTTCAGGTCCGTTCTGCGTCTGTCTCACGATCCGCCAGGATCGATCTTCACAGTCTCCGAACGTTCAGAGATGGAAATCCCCCGCGGCTTCCGGCTGATACAGGATCCGATCGATGCGGATGCGACCCTCGATGGTGTCGCCGACCCGTCGTCCGAGAATCGAGACGCCGATCGGAGACAGGACGGAGACGCTTCTGCGGTCCGAATCCTTCCCTTTCAGGGAGTCCAGCGGAAAAACGAGCGAACAGGTCATCTCTTCGTCTCGCTTGGCATCCTCCAGACGCACCTGCGAGTTCATCGTCACCACGTCATCCGAAACGTCCTGCGAAGCCACCTCGCGGGCGGATGCGAGCACCTGTTCGAGCCTGTCCAAACGCGCGTTCCGCAGCGATCCCGGCGTCCGAATCCCTTCGATCAGATCGCGGAGACGCACCGAATCGAAGTCCGTGATCTGAATCGTCCCGCGGGACAGGTTCGCTTTGGGAAGACCGTACCGCCGCGGCCCATCTGCCAGCGTGATGCCATGGCTCCGGCAGAAGTCCATCACGCGGCCGGTCAGAAGCCTCCATTGATGGACGTTCAATCCTCCGATGAACACGAAGCCGGACGCGGCAAAAAAGGACGGGTGGTGTTCCTTCGTATGGTGCACGTGGAGACACTGGAGTTCCCCTTCCCACCAACACACGTGGTAGCATTTCCACGCCTCGAACTTCGTTTTCGCAATGGCCGACGCAATGATCTGCTGCGCTCTCTTGTTGGTCATGAGATCATCTCCTTTCTGCAAGCAACGGGTATGGATGCCGCACGGGCTCTGCGCCGCGTCGGGGGCAAGACGAAGAGCGTCCGACTTCTCCGCGGGCCTTGAGACGCTCTTGTTCCAGGCTCCGCAGAGCATCGGACACGGCCGGGCGAAGGGGCTCCAGGCACGTGATTCGGACCTGCCCAATGTCGTCTTCTCCGAGTATGACCGCATAGGTCCGATGCCCCCTGGGTTCGAGATAGACATCCTGGCTGCCGGATAGATGTCGGCGATACACGCGTGCCGCGTGCTGCCTGGCCTTCGCCAGGTTCGGCGCCTGGACGACGATGGTTCCAATCTCTCTCTCGCCGCGGGCATCTCGCATCTCGATTCTCCATCTAGTCATGTTCATGCACTCCTGTCGAAAGCGCTCTTGTTTCACACGGAGCCTCTGGCGCGCAGAGTACAGGCCCAGAAGACTCCGGGGACCGTGCGTTCGGCTGCTCTCAAACCATGCCCTGGCGGGCCATCAGACCGCCGTCAAAGGTGATGCTGTCGCGGCACACGATTGGGGCGAGAGGCCGACGCAGCAACTATGGACGAATTGCTTCGACAGGAGGGTCGTCGCTTCGAGGAAGACGAGGATGCTTGTTCTCGTCAATGAAACCACCGGGATTAGCTGGCAGCAGAGAACATGACCACCGGTCGTACGACAGTACGATCGCAGAGACAACCGGATGTGCTCTGAAAGTGGTCATTTCCGCTCACCGACGACAACCCCAAACATGTTTCAGTTGACACAATCGTTATCATTACGCCAATTATACAAGAAGGTTCTCATCTGTCAAGCCCCCGACGTCGGGGAGTATCTGATCTTCAGGTAGGGCCATTTCTCGGCAGTCTCCGGCCGATACCAGAAGAGCTGCCAATAGCGCTGGTCGGTTTCGAAGATGTCGATGGGATCTGTGGCGGGGTCGAAGTCGGCAGGAAGGACGCCGAAGCGTTTCATCTCGCGGATGTACTGGCGGTTCGGTCGGAAGCCCGGCATACCGAATCGCGGCGGCTGATCGTACTGCTTCTTGCGATCCTGCATCAGCGACAGAAGCGATCGGTAGTCAGGATCGTCCGTTCCGTTGAACGGGCCTGCGCACGTGCCCCAGCCCCCCGACGTCTTCGGCAGCGGCCCCAGTAACAAGGGAGAGAACTCCGGACGGGACGCGTTCAGCAGGACGTGGACCGAGAACCGGCTGTCGGTCTTCTGCACGATGCGTTCATAGGGCGCCAGGCCCATCTCCCGCACGATCTTCTGTCGCTGCTCCTCGGACATGCCCGTCGGCAACTGGGGGGCCTGCTTGTCCTGACCATGACATTGCGAACATCGCTGGCCCAGGACGCCAGAGCCAAAGACCGAGTGAGGTATTCCCTGGCGGGCCTGGTCCTGGGCATTACGGAGGGCGGCGTACGTCCCGGCGTACGGCGCGCCGCTCTCGAGCCACAGCCAGACGGTTCGTCGCTGCGCGTCCGGGACGGTCGCGCCATAGTGCGAGCCGTCGAGCTTCGCAAGCAACGGACTGGCGGATGCGCCGATCGTATGGGGCGCCTGGTTGCCCAAGCCATTGCGGCCATCCGCCACCTGCCCGGTCGCCAGCAGCGTGTGGTAGCTGATCGACCAGCATGGACCGAGATCGTCGCTCAGGACCACACGGCCCTCGGGCTTCTGATAGCTGTGGCAGGCGACGCAATGAGCGTCGAGCACAGGCTGCACGTCCCTGCGGAAATCCAGCACATCCGGCTGCCCCTTGTACGGCTCGATCCGGCTGGGCGGGCGACGGAGGGCCTTCGACATGCGACCGGCGGCCATCGGCGACGTCTGCAGGCGGGGCTCGTGGCAGCCGATGCAACCCAGCGTCTCGCCCGGCATCACGTTGGTGAAGCTCTGCATCCGCTTGACGGACCGATCCTGTGCGTCCAGGGCGACGAAAAACACCGGCCGGCCCGCGGGGACTTCAAAGTACGCAGAGCCATCTTCTTCCACCGGGATCGTGCCCAGCACGCGTTCCAACGTGAAGGTGCCGAGCCAGGACGTGAGATCCATTCCGCCGCTGAAATTCACCGGCTTGGGCAGGATCTCCAGGACCAGCAGTTTGCGGATCGTTCCGCGTTGTACGCCCTCCATCCGGCGGCCTTCGTGGACATCGACCACGAACATCCGCCCGGAGTCCGCGCTCTCATCCACCCGGTCCGCCAGGAGCGTCTCCCGCTGCCTTGAACGCACCAAAACCGGTTCGTGGAGATTGGCCTTGCCGCTGTACGTCAGGAGAGGCTGCATCCGCCCATCGCGATGACCGAGCAGAAGCTGCTTATAAGAGGCGACGATGTACCAGTCGCCATCGATGGGCGCAGGGTCGTTGAAGGCCGTCTTGTTCGTGAGACGACGAAGGGCCCGACCATCGTCCGGGCCGTAGGCGGGCGCCACGCGGGCGACGAAGCCCCTGTGGTCGGAGATGCCGTGGCCGGGCGAATCGATGAGCAGCAGATCGTCGGAGCCGGGGATCGGCTTGGCCTCGATATACAGCGGATAATGCTGCTGATTGCCGAAGTAGGTCATCACCGCGGTGCCGTCGGGGTTCATCGTCCAAAGCTGATGATAACCCACCTGGGACCGATCCACGTACTCCCATCGCGTGTAGAGAATTCGGCCGTCGGGCAGGACGGCGGGCGTGTTGTCGTGTTCGAGATTGACAGAGAGGGGTCGAAGTCTCCCGCCGTTGCGATCGCATCGAAAGAGCGTGCCGACCTGGGTCATCCAGCAGCCGACCCATCGTTGACTCCGCGTGGAGACAAAGACGATGTGATCGTCCGGCAGATACGCGGATTCGTAGTCGTCGTACGGCCCCCGCGTGATCTGCTTGAGGCCCGAACCGTCGGACTGGATTTCGTACAGGTGGTAGCAATCGGTCCCGGCCGGACGATAGGAGAAGAGAATCGTGCGGCCGTCATAGTGCACGTGGGGATCCCGGATGCTCCCTCCCTTGGGATCGAAGAGCACCCGGACGGAGCCGGCGGCGGCATCCAGAAGGTACAGCCCGCTTTCGTCGGGTTGCCCATTCCCGGCGTACGCTTTGTGGTTCTCGTCGTCGCAATAATAGCCGAGATTGGCGAACCAGTGGGAATCGTCGTATGTGAGCCGGGAAGTGAAGACGATCTGCTGGACGCCGAGTTCGGCGAACCGACCCAGCGACTCCTCGCATCGGAACCGTCCGTCGCCGGCGAGGGAGACCCGCGTCAGGCCTGCGCAACAGAACAGGACGATCGCCGACAGCAACAGGTCCTCAAACCGCCGGCTTCTGCCCACGCCGCCAACTGAACGATTCGTCATGATGCTCCCCTGATGCCAAGTCATCGACGACGCGAAACGGACCGTACACAACCGTTGATGGTAGGGCTTCACGACAGGATTGTCAACCGGGCTGTCGAAGGCTGGTCAGAACGAGAACTGGTCCCGAAACGCGGCCTGGAAATCGTAGACCTCGTTGAAGTCGTCGATCGTATCGGTGGGCTGAGCGCTCATCCATTCGTGGTCGATCAGGGTGTAGACGATCTGGCCAAAATCGCGGGTCGTTCGAACGCCCCAGGATCGAAGGACCAGCATGGCCAGGCGACCGTACTTCTCCAGGGCCATTCGCCGCAGACCTTCGCACAGGGTCTGGCCGCTGACGTGGCGGGGTTGCTTCGTGATGTTCTGGACCGTGTAGCCGAGCCCCTCGTAGACGAACTTGAACGCCGCCGGGCTGTACTGCCCGGTTTCCCGGGCGATCTCCTCAATCGTGCTCTTCATAACGCGAAGTGGGACCTCATTGACGAAACTGACCGGATTGACCCCACTGACAACGGGGTCAACAAGGTCAATCGGGTCCTCTCTGTCGATCCTAATGGATTGTCTGCCCGGGCTTGGCGCCGGCGTCGGGAGCCAGCATGAAGACTTCCGTCCCGCCCGGGCCGGAGGCGAGGATCATGCCTTCGGACAGGCCGAACTTCATCTGACGCGGCTTGAGATTCGCGAACAGGACCACGTGCCGGCCGACCAGGCTCTCCGGGGCATAGGCTTTGGCGATGCCGGCCATGACGTTCTTCTGGCCCACGCCGACGTCCAGGACCAAATGCAGCAGCTTGTCGGCTCCCGCGACCTTCTCGGCACTGAGGACCTTCGCCACTCGCAGGTCGATCTTGGCGAAATCGTCGATCGTGCATTCCGGTTTGATCGGCTCGATCCCGGGAGCCGCCGGCGGCACCGAGGCCGCGGCGGGGGCCGGAGTCTGGCCTTCTTTGCTCTCTTCAACCATAGCGTTCACCTTGTCCTCGTCAACTCGTTCGAATAATCGCTCGAACTCACCGATCTGGTGGTTCTCCAATGTCTTGTCCACGTCCGCAAATTGCAGCGGGCCGACGCCCAGGAACTTCTCGACCTTCTCCGCGAATCGCGGGAGGATCGGCTTGAGATAAATCGTCAGCACCTTCACCACGTTCAGCACCGCCGTCAGCGTGGTCAGGGTCTTCTGCGGGTCCGTTTTGGCGGTCGTCCAGGGCTGGTTCTGCTCGACGTAGCGGTTGGCATCGTCGGCCAGGGCGCCGATCGTGCGAACGACCGTCGCGTAATTGAGGCTCTCGTAGCCTTCGATGATCTGGCCTTTCACGGCGGTCAACCTCGCGAGGAGCTGGCGGCCCTCCTCATCCAGCGTGCCGAGCCGGCTGCCGAACTGCCTGGCCAGCATGGGGCCCGATCGGGAGGCCAGGTTGGCGTACTTGCCAACGAGGTCCGAGTTGACCTTGCCGACGAAGTCCTGGAACGACAGATCGATGTCCTCGACCGCATCGTTCAGTTTGCCGGCGTAGTAATACCGCAGGTACTCGGGGTCCAGGTGTTTGGCGTAGGTGCTCGCCTTGATGAACGTCCCGCGGGACTTGCTCATCTTCTCGCCGTTGACGGTGAGGAAACCATGGACGAACAGCTTGTTGGCGGTCTTGAAGCCCGAGCCGATCAGCATCGCCGGCCAGAACAGGGCATGGAAGTACATGATGTCCTTGCCGATGAAGTGGTACAGTTCGTTCGTCGGGCTGTTCCACAGCTCGTCGAAGTTCAGGCCGTGGCGCTCGCAGTAATTGCGAGCGGAAGCCATGTAGCCGATCGGGGCGTCGAGCCAGACGTAGAAGTACTTGTTGTCCTCTCCGGGGATCTTGAAGCCGAAGTACGGCCCGTCGCGGGAGATGTCCCAATCCTTCAGACCGGCCTGGAACCACTCATCGAGCTTGTTGGCGACCGATTTCTGCGTGTATCCGGCGGCGAACAGATCCTTGAGCTGCTTCTCGTAGTCGGCAAGCTTGAAGAAATAGTGCTCCGACTGCTGAAAGACCGGCGGCGTCCCGCACAGGGAACAGCGAGGCTGAACCAGGTCAATCGTGCGGTAGGTCGCCCCGCAGACCTCGCAGGAATCGCCGTACTGATCGACCGCGCCGCAGCGGGGGCAGGCGCCTCGCACGTACCGGTCCGGCAGCGGCATCTTGTCGACCTCGCAGTAGGTCTGGCCGACCGGCCGCTTGGCGATGGAGCCCGCCTGGTTGAGCCGGTTGAAGATCAGTTCGCTGAGTTCCTTGTTCTCGGGCGAGTGCGTCGTGTAGTAGTTGTCGAACTGAACGTGGAAGCTGGCGAAGTCCGCCGAATGCTCCTTGTGGATTCCCGCGATGAACTGCTCGGGCGCGACGCCTGCCTTCAGGGCGCTGATCATGATCGGCGTGCCGTGCGTGTCGTCGGCGCAGAAGTAGAAGCACCGGTTTCCGCACATCCTCTGAAAACGGATCCAGATGTCGGTCTGGACGTACTCCACGAGATGTCCGATGTGGATGGGCCCGTTCGCATAGGGCAAAGCTGACGTGACGACGATCGTTCGGGGCATTGTTTCCTTCTTCTCCTACTCCTGCTTGTCGGCGTTCTCGACGCCTGGGCCCGCGTCGGGACGCTCCTGGCCGCGATTTTCACGATCCGGCCCATCGCCGGCCCGCTGCGCATCGGGCGTTTGCTGTCGCTCGACGGGAGCATCCGACCGCGGCTCGCGGACCTCCCGCGGCCCGTTGCGATTTTCCGACCTGCGGTCGCCCCCCTCCCGGCGTCCGTTGCGCGGAGGCCTGCGCTGATCACGATCGCGACCGGGACGTCGCTGCGAATCACGATTCGTCGGCCTTTGCGAGTTTTCCGGGCGGAATTCTGCATTCGGAGATTCCCGATCCGGGCTTTCGCGGTCTCGATCGGAACCGCTTGTCTGCCCTTCGGAAGCCTCGGGTCGATCGTCGGAGGCGTCCTGGGGTTCCGTCGTTGCGTCCTGCCGCTGGTCATATGCGTCGCGACGATCGTTGCGCGGGGGACGACGCTGGTCCCGATCCCGGCCCGGACGTCGTTGCGAATCGCGGCCGGCCGGTCGCTCCCCCTCCTCGGGCCGCCGATTCGCGTCGGGGCCCGACTCCTCCGGGGGCTTGCGTTTGATCGCCGAGGCAGGGAGGACCGTGACCTCGTCGACCGGGAACGGGGCCCTTTCCCCATTGGGGAACTCGACGATGACCAGTTGGGTCAGGATCTGGCCGTCGAGGACCTTGCCCTCGCCCTTCTCCGTCTGGACGAGCACACCCTTCTTCGGCAGACTCTGCTTGAGTTCGGTGTAGGTCTGGTCTTCGTACCGCAGGCAGCATTTGAGCCGGCCGCAGTAGCCGGAGATCTTGGAGGGGTCCAGCGTGGCCTTCTGCATCTTGGCCATCCGCATGTTCACCGGCTTGAGCAGTTGCAGGAACTGGAGGCAGCAGCACTCGCGACCGCAGCTTTCGACGTCGCCGAGGAGCTTGGCCTCGTCGCGAGAGCCGATCTGCCGCATCTCGATGCGGGTCTGGTACTCCTGGGCGAGCTTTCGAACCAGCTCGCGGAAGTCGATCCGACCTTCGGCCATGAAGTAGAAGACGATTCGCTCGCCGCCGAAGATGTGCTCGGCGTCGATGATCTTCATCCGCAGACCCAGTTCGTCCGCCAGACGCTCGCAACTCTCGATCTCCTCAGCGGTAATCGCCTTGAGATGCTGCTCTTCGCTGATGTCGTCGGGCGTGGCGAGCCGCACCACCTTGCCCACCGGCTCGGTGTTGAACTGGATCTCGCTGGTCGTGTAGTAGCTGGCGATCTGCTCTTCGCTGAGCCGGAACCGCCCGTCCTTGTAGTAATCCAACTGGCCCACGAGATGGCCCAGTTCGAGACCCTTGTCGGTCTTGACGACGACGCGGGTCAGCGTCCGGGGGATCTCCGACTCGTTGTGCTCGAAGAGGCCGAGGTTGTTCATCCGGCCGTAGCGGATCAAAAGGAACTTTCTCTTGGCCGGCCTGGACTTGCTCGGTGTTTCTTCCGTCATCGGCGATTATCCTATTGGAGAGCGGTCTCGAAACCGACGAGACGCGCCCCCAGAAATACAACATGTGCGTTCAACGCTCCCAGGTCGAACAGGGCCTGATCCAACCGCGCAGACGCTAACTCGAAACGGTCATTATAGCCGAACGCGCCAGGCGGAACAATAGCCGCTCCAGAATTAGGCGGTCGTTGACGTTGGCGTCCAGCCAGCGGAGCATTTCGTAGCCGTCGCGGACGCCTTCGAGGGCCTGCTCCGGACCCAGCCGACCCGCCAGAGTCGCGATCTGAGGGGCCTGGTCCGCGTTGATCAGCGGACGATCGGGAGCGACGTGATGGATCGCCACGTCGTACAGGGCGGAGATGAAGATCTGGATCAACGTCCGCTGGGCCCGACGGCCCAGGTCGCTCTTGCTCGTGGCTTTGTCAAGGTTCCCCCAGCCTGAGGCGATCTTCTTTCCGGCCTCCTGCGCCCGGTCGACGATCTGCGGCACATCGGCCAGCCTGCAATCGGCCAACGCCGCCACCAGGTCTTTTTTGGTCTCGAACAGACCCACTCCGTCTTGCTGGAGCCTGGCCCACTGGCAGGCAAGACCCAGACTGCCCTGCGCCAGACGAGCGAAGAACGCGGACTCCCGGCTGCCCAGGCCGGTCGCGACCAGTTGAGCCGTGATCCGCTTCTCATCCACCGGGCCGAACCGAATGACCTGGCAGCGGGACTTGATCGTCGGCAGCAGTTGCTCCAGACGGGTGCACAACAGGATGATCGTGCAATACGCCGGCGGCTCCTCCAGCACCTTGAGCAGAGCATTCTGCGAGTTGGCGTTGAGCTTCTCGGCCTCGCTGACGATGTAGACCTTCCTCGAAGCCAGCGATGGACGGTTCGAAACCTGCTCGATCAGAAACTCGCGAATCACGTCGATCGGCAGGTCGATCGGGGTCTTCTTGCCCTTGCCCTCACGGGTGTACTCGAGCAGTTCCTTGTAGACATGCGCGTAGTCCGGATGCGAGCCGGCGTCCACCAGGGCGCAGGACTCGCACGACCCGCAGCTATCGGCAAAGGGCCCTTCCACCCGGTGTTGAGATCCCTCAATGTAGCCCAGCCGCCCCCGGCTGGGGCCACCCCCGGGGGCGGGGGTGCTACACGTCGGTTCATGGCACAACAAGAGTCGGGCCCATTCGCGTGCGGTCTTGTACTTGCCCACTCCCTCGGGTCCGGCGAAAAGATACGCGTGGGCCGCGCGGTCGGCCGCCAACCCTCGCTGGAGTATCCCGATGGCTCTGTCTTGACAAAAAACGTCTCGCAAGGACATCAGAGCCCCCTGCCTTTCGCCAACATACCCTGAACCGCTGCGAGAACCCCTTCGTGCACGGTTTCAGGACCCGCGGTGGCATCGACCACCGCGAATCCCGGCCGACCTTCAGCCAGTTTGAGGAATCCCTCGCGGACACGGGTATGATAATCGTCGCCCTTGCGTTCCATGCGGTCGAGCTCTCGATTGAGCCGCTGGGCCGCGGTCTTGAGGTCCACGTCGAGAACGATCGTCAGGTCCGGCCAGATCCTCTCCAGCGAGACCTCCGCGACCGCCAGGACCTTCTCCACGCCGAACCCGCCGGCATGGCCCTGATAGGCGCACGTGCTCGACAGCCAGCGGTCCATGACCACGCATTTGCCCCCTTCAAGAGCCGGTCCAATGCTCTCGGACCACAGTTGCACGCGAGCGGCCATGTAGAGCAGCACCTCGGTCGGGGTGGCCATCGCCTCATGGGCGGGACTCAGCAGGATCTCGCGGATCTTCTCGCCGATCACGGTCGTTCCGGGATCGCGGAACCCGACGACATCCGCCCCCTGCCCTCGCAGCCAGTCCGTCAGCATCCGCGACTGGCTGCTCTTGCCGCACCCATCCGGCCCGTCGAGCACGATGAAGCAGCCCTCGAACCCCTTCTGCAACCGATCCGCCTTCAAATCAACCGATCCTTTCCGCTTGTTCTCTGGCTTCGTTCAGCAGGCGAACCAGCGCATCTTGAACATCAAGTTCTTCAGCCCACTTCTGGAGATACGCCAAATCCAGGGCGCCCCAATGCTCAGCGGCCACTCCCAAAGCATCGGAATACTGGATGTTGGATTCACGCCCCTTCATCCATTCGAGCTTGCTGAGGATCGCATCCTCAGGGGAGACTACCCAGAACGCCCCGCCCATCGCGTCGATCTGACGACGACGAGCGAACTTCTGGCGACTGAAAGGTCTATCCTTGCGGATGATCAGATCCGCCTTCCACCCGCCGTCAAGATCGAGGGCATTGAACATCGTCCGACGGCGCAGCGCATCCAGCGCAGTCTCTCGACGGACGTAATGGTTCTGCTCCAGGAGAGCGAGAAGCGATATGAGTTGCTCCTCGGCAGGATCGATCACGATATCTGCGTCCCGCGTAGCTCGCGGACGGCCATGGAGACTGCTGCCCACAGAACCCACCATCATGTAGGGTATTCTGACCGCATCGAACAGCCCCGTGAGACGCCTGAGGAATTCCTGCTGGCTGATCATGTCGCAGCCGGTTCCTTTCCGTAGGCCTGGCGGAACAGGTCATCGCCGATCATCAGACGGACGACTTCTCGTTCGACAACTCGATCGCTCCATTGGGGATGACGATGCCGCACACCGGCTGCGGCCAGCAATCGCAGATTGTCGCTGAGTTCGAACACCATGGCCAATCTGCCGGCAGGACCGATCCGGTGCAGGATGCGGCGCTGCGCGGCAAGTACGTCTTCGGTCGTGTCGTCCCGCATGGAGTCTCTCATGACTTACGGCGCTTCAACTGGCGCGGGAGCCGGCTTGAAGTACAGCACCAGCCTGGCGTCCTTGACGGGAATCCCGAACGCCTTTTCGAACGTCTGGGTCACTTCCTCGTCGCTCAGATCCATCTCGAAGTCGTAGGAATCCCCCTCGCTGAGCGATTCCGTCTCCACGAGCTTGCCCGACTTTCTCTCGTAGAGAAGAACCGTCCCATCCGCGGGCGCTATCCATTCGACGGTGAATCCGCCGCCAACGATCTGTGCGTCCCGCGGCAGATCGGTCCCTTGAAGAGGTCCGAGCGTACTGCAACCCGCGATCCCCATCATGAGCGCCGCTGTCACTGCGATCCCGACCGACACACAGCTTCTCCTGCACACCATTGTGATCCTCCCGGAAAACGATTCGTCTGTAATCCGTTCAATGATTCACCCTCGCGCCGGGACTCCCGGCTCCGAGCCGGAGCCTCCGGTCCGCAATCGATCGAGAGTATAGCGCACCGGCGCCTCGACGGTCAACTCCCTTTGCAGCAGGACGCAGCGGGCCTGCGCAGGCGAACCGTCACCTGGCCAACTGGAAGTTCTCGTCGCCGACAAGCTGCCGCATCTTGCGACAGAACTCGACGTCCGGATTGACGCACAGGGCCCGATCCGCGGTGGCGTGAATCCTCCCCCGATTGGTGAGGATGATCATCGAAAGCGGTCGGTTGCCTCGATGGGATTGGCAGACATTGCGGATCTGCTGCACCTTGTCGGCGGTCATCCCTTGGGCGTCGAGCTTGATCCACACCCCTTTGGCCAGCTTCTCCCTCGCTTTCTCCAGCGGGATCAGCTCGGAGGCGAGGATGTTGGCCCGCTCCCGACGGCAATCGGTCTTGCCCTTGACGAAGACCACGCTGTCCTCCACGAGCAGCGACTGGCATTCAGCCAGCGTGTCGGGGAAAAGGACCACTTCGATCTGCCCTTGCAGGTCCTCGAGCGTGAAGACCGCCATTTTGGCCCCTGCGTTCCGGCCGTTCTTGGTGATGTTGTAGCGGATTTTCGTGATCATCCCGCCGATGGTGACCTGCTTCTCGCCGTTGCCGTTGCCATTGCCATGACCGTTGCCGCCGTTTCCCTCGGCCGGTCCGTGTTCCTGCGCCAGGCGCGCGGTGTTCGTCGTCGAGTAGTCGTTGATCATCTCGGCGTGCTGACTGAGCGGGTTGCTCGTGACGTAGAACCCCAGGACCTGCTTCTCGAAAGCCAGCATCTGCAATTCCGGCCATGGCGGCACGTCGGGCAGCGCCTTGTGGTCCTCCGCGTACTGCTTCTCGTCGGAGATCTGCCCGAAGAAATTCATCTGGCCGCTGACTTTGTCCGATTGCAGGCTGGAACCGACCTGCATGGCCCGCTCCAGACCGATCATCATCTGGTTGCGGTTGCCGCCCAGACGGTCGAAGGCCCCACCCTTGATCAGGGCCTCGATCACCTGCTTGTTCACCGCCCGCAGATCGACGTTCTCGCAGAAATGGAACAGGCTGCGGAATCCGCCCACTTTCCTTCGGGCCGCGATCATCTGTTCGACCGCCTTCTCGCCGACCCCCCGCACCGCAGCCAGACCGAACCGGATCACGCCTTTGGTGCCCTGGCCAACCTCTTTGTACAAAGGGGTGAAGTCGACGTCGCTGTCGTTGATGTCCGGCGCCATCACCTCGATGCCCATTTCGCGGCACTCGCCGATGTACTCGACGACCTTCTCCGTGTCGCCCTTGTCGTAGGTCAGCAGAGCCGCCATGAACTCGACGGGGTAATAGGCCTTGAGAAAGGCGGTCTGGTACGCGACGAACGCGTAGCGGGTCGAGTGGCTCTTGTTGAACCCGTAGCCGGCGAACCGCTCGATCAGCTCGAAGATGTGCTCGGCCTCGCTCTTCTTGAGGCCCTTGGCGACGGAGCCCGCGAGGAACCGCTCCTTCTCTTTGCCGATGATTTCAATCTTCTTTTTGCTGATCGCCTTGATCAGGCCGTACGCCTCGCGCAGCGGGATGTCGCCCAGGCGGTTGCAGATCCGCATGACCTGCTCCTGGTAGACCATGATGCCGTAGGTCTCGCGGAGCACCTCGGTCATGATCTCGTGCGGACAGGTCCATTCGGCGCCGTGCTTGCGGTCGATGTAGTCGGGGATCAGGGTCATTGGACCCGGGCGGTAGAGCGCGTTGGCCGCGATCAGGTCCTCGATGCGGTCCGGCCGCATTTTCATCACCAGGTCCTGCATGCCGCCGGATTCGAACTGGAAGATGCCTTTGGTCCGCCCTTTCACGAAGATCTCGAACACCTTGGGGTCCGTGATGTCGATCTTCTCCAGGTCGAGGGCGACGCCGTGATTGTTCTTGACCAACTGGCAGGCCCGCGACAGAACGCTGAGTGTCTTGAGGCCCAGGAAGTCCATCTTCAGCAGGCCGCACTTCTCGACCATCGGGCCTTCGTACTGCGTGATGATGTCGTCGGAGCCGGAGGCCTTGTACAGCGGCACGAAGTTCGCCAGCGGCTCGTCGGCGATCACGACACCTGCGGCGTGGACCGACGCGTGGCGGGTGAGCCCTTCGAGCTTGCGTCCGATGTCGATCACCTTGCGGGTCAGATCGTTCGTATCGTAGGCGGTCTTGAGCTCGGGCTCGGTCTCCAGGGCCTTGTCCAGCGTCATGTCCAGCGAGAACGGGACGAGCTTGGCCAGCCGGTCCGCCTCGGCCAGCGGAACCCCCAGCACGCGGCAGATGTCGCGGATGACGGCCTTGGCCTTCATCGTCCCGAACGTGATGATCTGCGCGACCTCGCCGTACTTCTTGCGGACATAGTCGATCACGTCCGGACGATGCTGCTGGCAGATGTCGATGTCGATATCGGGCATCTCGTTTCGGGCCGGGTCCATGAACCGCTCGAACAGCAGGTCGTACTTGATGGGATCGACGTCGCACAGGCCCAGGCAATAGCCGACGATCGTGCCGACGCCGCTGCCCCTGGCCCCCACGGGAATGCCGTTCGAACGCGAGTAATTGCAGAAGTCCCACACGATCAGGAAGTAGCTGGAGAAGCCTTTCGATTGAATGACCTGGAGCTCGCGTTCCATCCGCTCGGTCACGCGGTCGGTGATCTCGGCATACCGTTCCTTGGCCCCCTCATAGCAGAGCTTGCGAAGGTAGTCCTCGGCCGTCGAACCGTCCGGCGGCCTGTACACCGGCGCGTGGCGGGTCTTCAGGTCGATTTCTACATTGCAGCGGGCCGCGATGGCCAGCGTGTTGTCGCAGGACTCCGGCGCCTCGGGGAACATCTCCCGCATTTCATCGGAGCTCTTGAGGTATACGCCCGGCGGGTAGACCATTCGCTCGGGATCGGTGGCGAGCTTGCCCGTGCTGATGCAGGTCAGACAGTTGTGCGCCTCGTAGTCGTCGGCTTCGAGGAAGTGCACGTCGTTGGTCGCGACCAGGCCGATGCCCATCTCGTTGGCCAGCTCGATGCACCCGGCCCGAACGTTGGGGTCTTCTCCCTTGTGGCATTGAATCTCGATGAAGAACCGCTCGGGGCCAAAGATCTTCAAATAGCTCTCGGCCGCCGCGCGGGCCGCCTTCATGTCGCCGGACGCGACGGCCGCGGTGACCTCGCCTTTGATGCAGGCGGTCGAGCAGATGAGCCCCTCGTTGAACTGGGCGAGCACCTCTTTGTCGATGCGGGGTCGATAATAGAAGCCCTCGGTGTATCCGATGCTCGCCAGCTTCAGCAGATTCTGATAACCCGCGTTGTTCTCGGCCAGCAGGACCAGGTGGTGCGCGGCGTCGGAGATCGACGACTTGCTCTTGTCGTGCCGGCTGCCGGGGGCGACATAGGCCTCGATCCCGATGATCGGCTTGATCCCGGCGCCCTTGGCTTTGACGTAGAACTCGACGGCCCCGAACATGTTGCCATGGTCCGTCATGGCCACCGAATCCATACCCAGCTTCTTGCACCGCGCAAACAGCGGCTCAAACGGAATCGCCCCGTCGAGCAGCGAGTACTGGGTATGCAGGTGGAGGTGTATAAATCCTTTATTGGACATAGTTTATGAATCCTATCATAACCCTCGATCAGGAGGTCATGATAGGCCGTCGGCCGTTCCTTGTCAAGCGGCAGGTCACCCTGCTGAAACATTGGGTTTCCAGGAAGGCTCGCCCGAAGCGGTCGGGCAGGGGAGATTTGCCGCTTTGAGCCAGCAGCATGACGTATGAGAGCCTGTCTCTCGTCCGGGAGTACAAGACGCACCTTCCATATGGCCATGTATCCTTCATAACGAGGATCTGGATGATTCTGTTTGGTGCGTTCCTGTCCCTTCTGCTACGATGCTGTCTGATAGCGCAAGGAGACCGAATAGTGGGAGTACACAAGACGAATAGCCGCGGCGACGTCCCCTCGGTACGGACGCCTACTGTAGACATCACCATGCCAGGAGAGGCAACGATCCATGTCCCGCGCAGCAAGAAAACCCAAGACAAGATCAGAACTTGAACAGTTGAGCCTTGTGCAATTGAACGCGGAACTGAAACACCTTCAAGTCCGCCGGGACCTGGCTGGAAGTGGTCGCGTGGCAAAGACCTTTCAACAGGAGATCGACGCGGTTGAACGTGTTCGCGAGGCGCGATTCGGCGTTGCTCGGCGTCGTTGACAAGATGGGCTCAACTTTGTGCACACAAGTCGTACAACTCGCGGAGACAGACGCGGATGTTGCCTTGGTGGCGTTGAAAGAGGGTGTCCAGGGATTCGACGGGGATGCAGCGGTCCGGCGGTTGCAGTTCACGAACGATGTCTCGCAGCAGCGAGGGATTCGTCGTGCATTCCATCAGCGTCGGGAGCAGGCCGGGGCGGTGAGAGGTGATGACCAGGCCGTACGCATGGGTGATCGTATGACGCTTCAATAGAGACCAGGCCGATCGCGGGATCAGATCGGCGCCGTCGAGCAGCACGAGTTCGTCTCGCGTAAGTTCCGAGAGCAGCCGCCGGCACGCCGGGTCCGAGAAAGGCGAGGTATCGTTCACGAACACCATCCGGGTCTTGATATTGTCCTGGGTGAGCGCTCGCTGCAAGTCCTCCAGAAACGTGGTCTTGCCGGAGCCGTCGCGACCGACGACCGCAGCCCGGTAGTTCAGCGTCTTCAGTCGCGTCATCAGACCGGCGAACGTCGCCCCTTGCGGGCGAAACCGGATCGCATGAACGCGCTCCACGGAAAAGGGATTGTCTCTGGCTCTCACGGTCCCACCCTCAGAATGTTCTCAGGCGAGTTCGGCCCAGCCTCCTTCCTGGGCCACGGGAAGGGACTCTGCGTCGGTATGCTGCCCAGGAGGATTTCCTTGCCGGTGGGCGAGACGATGATCTCGCGGCGTGTGGTCTCGGACCCAGGCGAGCAGGTCAGCTCGATCGCCCAGATCAGAGAGATCAGCCTGCCAGAGAAACTGAACGGCCCCTCCGGCAGCGTGAACGAGAACTCCTTTGAACCGCTGGCGCCGGGATTGTCGAACTGCGTGCTGTGGACCATGCCGACGTCCCGCGTGCCCTTGCCCGAAGTGTACCAGAAAAGCGACAGGTCGAGCCGCCTGGGATTGGCGTCCAGATTCCACTCGACGGCGCCGCGGATCGTCTCGCGCGGAGCAAATGCGGCCTTGTCCCCATGCACCAGAATCTTCAGCTTCTCCATAGCAGAACCCTCACCAGGAACTACACAACCGCCGGCACGACGTTGATCTTGAACGATTCCTTCACATCGGGCCAGCCTTTGATGGAGCCGTGAACCTCCAGACTCCAGAGAATTTTGTTGTTCGCGGCCTCGAACGAATGCATCGTGTCCGGCGGCACGACAAATCCGATCCGACCCGAAGCGATCTCATACGCATCCGACGTCTTGTGCAGTTCCATCTCGAAGAAGGCGTTCCGATCGGTGCAGGTGTCCGTGCCTCTGCGGTATCGAGCCTCCTCGACTCCCCGCAACGTCACGGTGAATTCCCCGATCCGGCCGGTCTGCCCCGAGAAGGCCCACCGCAGTTCCGCTGCTCCGCCCAGAGGGATACTGCCCGAGCTCAGTTCGAGCGTAGGACGCGGGTTGAACATCGCCAGAAACAGGTACACCGCCCCACCGATCAGTCCAAGGCCGACCGCCACAAAGGGCAGCATGAACAAGAGCCCGAACAGGTCACGCCCGCCGTGACTCAGATCGCGGATCGCGCCGACCACGAAGATCGAGACGATGCCGTTCCAGAAGCAGGCCGCGATCGTGATGCCGATGAACTTCATCCTCGGAGAATGCGTCGGCCGCAAGACCTGAGGCCCCTGAGCCAACCCCGCGGGTCCCATCGGTTTCATGGGTCCCATCGGTCCTATCGACATCGCACGTGCTGGCTCGCCCAAGGATGCCCCGCCCACGGCTGGTTTCTTCCTTCTCAAAGTCCCGATCAGGCCGCCGACGCCGACGAGCAGAAAAGGCAGCGGAAACAACGCCAAGAGCAGCTTGGCGTGGAAACCCCGCTTGAGCACCGCCTCCGACGGATTCTGCGGATTGACGTAGCAGACGGGCCGCTCGGCCGACGCGTACGCCTGCACGACGCGAGCCTTGCCTTCGTATCCGCTGGACGACCCACCCATGAAATCGTAGCGGTCGCTCTTGTAGGTCCGTCCGTCGAACTCGTATTCATACAGGATGTGGACGCTGTAGGTCGTGCCGTCGTCGCTGTCGTGATCGCGAACCTCCGCCCTCAGCACCCGACACGGCGTCTCGGCCCACGACTCGGCCGCCAGGGTCCTGGCGATCGGCTTGACGCTCAGGAAATAGAGCATCACCCCACCGGCAATGGCGAAGATAGAGAAGAAGGCCGCCAACCCGAACCGGCCCAGCCCTTTGGCGCGAGCCGCCGCGGCTCCGACCGGCGCAATGGGCCTGGCCTCCTCCGGCGGCCGCCTGCGCCAGGTGAAATAGAGCCCGCCGGCCCCGATGAGAACGAAGATCAGCGGAAAGAACAGCGCCAGGCCGATCAGCATGCTGTCCCGTTCGAGCACCGCCTCGTTCGGGTTCTCCGGATTGACGTAGCAGGAGGTGGTCAGCCCCGCCGGGTATTTCTGGGCCAGTTCCTGTGCCTTGGAGTACTCCCCGCTGCCGCTGTAACCGCGTCGGTAGCCGGTCCCCTCATGGGTCCGGCCTTCGTATTCGTACTGATACCGCACCGCGAAGACATACGGCTCGTCGCCTTCCTGGCGTTCTTGCACCTCCCCGGCAACGATCGTGCACGGCGTCTTTTTCCATGCCTGCTGCCCCGCCACCCGGACGAACTCGTGGAGAAGCAGCAATTCAAAGAGAGAGCCGATGCCAAAGAAGAACAGAAAGAACAGCGACAAGCCCAGCTTGTTCACCACGCCTGTCGCGGGGCCGCCGCGTCTGCGAAACTGGATTCTGACCATGCCAACGCTCCTGGTAAACGGACAGAACGCACGGACCTACGGTACGACTGGTCCTGTCCTTCTATCGGCAAACCGGACGACGAAAGTTCCATGAAATACCCATAGCTCCTTCGACGGGCAACGGAGCCATTGGCGCGAGTCGGTGGCAGGCGATCAACAGGAAGGAACGAAAAAACTTCCACCCCTCTTGCACACTGAGCCCGGCGCGATATTCTGGGCATGTAATCGAGGAGCGTCTGAAGTCAGGCGCGACGGCGGTCGGTCGCCGCTCGAAGTGGAGTGTGAATGGAATATCCGCCCGCAAGGGAAGCAAGGGAGTCTTGTCATGCGGAGTCAATTATTGCCCAGTTCGGAAGAATGCATCGACCTGCTCAAGGACTGTCACGTCCCGATGCACATCATCAAGCACAGCAAGGCGGTCGCCAAGCTCGGGGTCTTCCTGGCCAAGAGGATCGCGGAACAGGATTTCCCGATCAACGTGGACCTCGTCGAGTGCGCCTGTCTGCTGCACGACATCTTCCGCGTGTGCGAGTTTCCGCTGGAGGATTTCAGCCGATTCGAGCAGAAGGTGACGGAGGAGGACAAGGACAAGTGGCGCAAGCTCAAGGAACGCCACGGCGTCGTTCGCCATGAAGACGCGGCCTGCGCCTACCTCAAGGACGCCTATCCCATCCTGGCCCAGACCATCCGAAAGCACCGATACACCGCCATCGTGGACCCCGACGACATGCCGCGGACCTTCGAGGAGAAGGTGGTCTACTACGCGGACAAGCGGGCGATGCACGACAAGATCGTGCCCCTGCAGGAAAGGCTCGACGAGGCCCACAAGAGAAATGCGGCCAAGCGCAAGGCCGCCGGCATCGATCCGGACGAAATTGCACGCATCGACGCTGCGATCTTCGCCCTGGAAAAGGACCTGTTCGACCTCATCGAGCTCGATCCGAACGCCGTGACCGCGGAGTTCATCGACAACTACAGACCCGCCGTCAAACCACAAGAGTAATCTCGGAATCCGAATACCGGAATTCGAGACAAATCCAAAGCACGAAATTCCAATGCTCGAAACGCTGGCGCCTGTCGGCGGGCCGTTTCGAGCATTTGAGTTTTGGTCATTCGTGCTTGTTTCGGATTTCGAATTTCGACATTCGAGATTCCCCTACTGTCCCAGCACGTCGCGGATCGCCGGCGCGAAGTACAGGCCGAAACTCGAGAGCGTCGGGCAGACGCGGGAATCGACGATCCGCACGCGGACCTTCGAGGCCGTCACCGGGTCGAACCGCAGCAGCCGCTTGTAGCCGACCGTCGTGCCGCGGGCGAACTCCCGCCATCCGGCGTCGCCGGGGACTTCGAGCACGAACTCCGCGATGCGCTGGCCGATCTCGATATGTTCGGCCAATTCCGCCACGTTGAACGTGCATTCCTTTCCCAGATCGAACTCGACCGTCGCGGACGTCGTCCAATCGTCGGTCGTCCAGTAGGTGTCGGGATCGCCGTCGGTGATCCTGGCGGCCGCGAAGGCGGAGTCGTTGCCTTTGACGTTCGAGGCCACCGCCTTGGCGCCGGCGGCGAGGTTCTCGTCGAAGATGGCGTCCAGCACCTTTCGGAACTCGCGGAGGCGCTGCACGTCGTTCTCATGGATCAGGCCCCTCTTGTCCGGAGGCAGGTTCAGCAGCAACACGCTGTTGTAGCCCACGGACTTGAAGTAGATGTCCAGCAGATGCTCGACGGACTTGACCCTGTTGTCCTCCTTGGCATGGTAGAACCAGCCCGGCCGGATCGAGACATCGGTCTCGGCGGGGTACCAGACCAGCCGGTCGCCCTTGCCGAGGGCCTTGAGGCTACCCAGATCTTTCGAGGTGCAGTTCACGATGCCAAAGAGCGAGCCGTTGCTGTTGACCACGCTCCATTCGCTCTCGCGGGCATAACCGCTCTCGTTGCCCACCCAGCGAATGTCCGGGCCGTTGAAAATCACGGCGTTGGGCTGCAACTCGCGGACGATCGCGTAGTAACCCGCCCAGTCGTACTCCATGTCCTTGGCATTCTCGCCCTTGGCGCCGTCGAGCCAGACCTCGGTGACTTCGCCGTAGTTGCTAAGGATCTCGCGAAGCTGGTTCTTGTAGAACTTGTTGTAGCCTTCGGTGTCGCCATAGGTGGGCTCGTGTCGATCCCAGGGGGAAACATACAGCCCAAGCTTCAGACCCGCTTCGCGACAGGCCTGAGCCAATTCGCCGACGATGTCGCCCTTGCCGTTCTTGTAGGGGCTGTTCTTGACCGAATGCTCGGTGTATCGGCTGGGCCACAGGCAGAAGCCGTCGTGGTGCTTGGCCGTCAGGATGACCATCTTCATGCCGGCGTCCTTGCACGTCTGAACCCACTGGCGCACGTCGAGCTGCGTGGGATTGAAGATCGACGGGCTCTCGGTGCCGTCGCCCCATTCTTTGTCCGTGAAGGCATTCACCGTGTAGTGGATGAACGCGATGAACTCGAGCTTCTGCCAGGCGAGTTGCTGAGGCGACGGACGAACGGTGGCGGCCTGCTCAATCAACGACCGGGCCGGATCGCTGGCGGCGACCGCGGCATCGACGGTGTCGTACACCCGCACATAGTCCACGACGAAATGGTCGGGCAAGTTGGCCTTCTTGATGTCCCCGCCCCACTCGCCGATCTCTTCGGTGAGCTTGACGTACTGAGGCACCTGGGACACCCCGCCCGCGCGGGTCCGCCAGGTCTCTTTGCCGTCGATGTAGAACACGTACTCCTCGGGCGTCCAGTGCAGGCCGAAGGTGTGGAACCCCTCGCTGACACCGGGGAAATCGAACTTGATGCCGTCGGACCGATGCTCTTTGCCGTAACCGTCCCAGTGGAGGTTCTGCGTGATGCGGTCCTCTCGCCAGGGTTTCTCCATGATGTCGATCTCGGTGCCGTCGCGACCGGCGTCGCCGATCTTGCCCACGGTGTCGCAATGGAGCCAGAAGGCCGGCCAGTGTCCCTGCTCCTTGGGGAACTTGCACCGGCAGACCCAGTAGCCGTAGCGATGCTCGAACTTGCCTCTCGTGCGGACCGCACCGCAGGTGTACCGGTCGCCGTCCTGCTTCGTGCGGAGGATCAGATGGCCCTGGCCGTCGAGGTAGGAATCCTCCTTGACCCAGAACCCGTCCCGGCGTTTCCAGTCGCCCATCACATCCCACTTGGACGCGTCGAGCTGGCTGCCCTCGAACTCGTCGCTCCAGACGAGTTTCCAGGTCTTGCCCTGCTCAATCGACGGGAGAAATTCCTGGTCGGCGGCCCCTGCTGCCTGGGAGAATGCCGGCAGCAACGTCGCGCACAGAGCCAGTCCGGCCCACGACAACACAATTCGGGGGGAAAACGAGATCTTCATGGCTGCTCCTCAAAACGACACTCGAAACGGAGGCCTCGCCCGCTTGCGATCCTCCTACGACGCGAGACACCCGTCCGCTACGCAGCGACGATCTGCGTCGTCTTCGTCGGCCGTCGGGTGGCCTGGAGGCCCGAGACGACGGTCATCACGATCATGGCCAGGTATGTGACGATGGTGAACCAGTGGCCCCACTGGGCGGTTTGCACGTGCGCGGCCTTGATCAGCACGGTCCCGATCGCGAACGACTGGAGAAACATCTTGATCTTGCCGGACCTGACCGCCGCGAAATTGACGCCGCGGGCCTCCGCGATCTGACGCAGGATCGTGACATAGGCCTCTCGCACGACCAGAATCGCCAGGACGCCCCAATGGACGACGGCCAGCGTCGCAGGCCCCCAGTCAAACAGATTCGGCATCCCCATGATGGCGAAACACGCGAAGGCCCCGCAAACCAGCACCTTGTCCACCAGGGGATCGATCATGCGGCCGAACTTCGAAGTTGCGTTGAATCGTCGGGCGATATGACCGTCGACGATGTCGGAGAACCCCGCGATGACGAACAACACGAAGGCGACATCCAGGAAGAAGGGCCGTTTGGCGGCATCCACCTGGGGGGAATGGAGGACCATCCACAAGAAAACCACCGTCAGCCCCAGCCGCATGAATGTCAGAATGTTCGGCACGTGTTTCCACATGGGCGTGAGTTTACAGAGGCCTGGGGACGGCTTCAATATCAAAGTTGCTCGACCAGCAAATCGTAATCCTGCGCGCCGACGACCCTCGTGTTGACGAATTGACCGGGTTCGGCGGCGCAACCCTGGATAATGCATGCGCTATCGATGTCGGGAGCCTGCCCATAGAAGCGGCCCCGACCTGTGGGCCGCGTTCGTCGCTTCCCGCCGCGGGCGGGGTCCGGATCTCGGGAATCGACCAGGCAGGCCATCGTGCTGCCGATCCGATCCTGGTTGCGTGCGAAGGCGATCTCCTGCTGGGCCAGCATCAGCCGGTCGAAGCGGGCCTGCTTGACCTCGTCGGGGACCTGGTCGGGCATCTCGGCCGCGGGCGTCCCGGCCTCGGGGAAATACGTGAACGCGCCCAATGCGTCGAACCGGGCCCATCGGACGAACTCGAGTAACTCGTCGAAATCCGCCTGCGTCTCGCCCGGAAAGCCCACGATGACCGTCGTTCGAAGGACAATATCGGACATAGCGGCCCGGAGGCTCTCGATGAGTTTGCGAAGGTCGTCCTTCGAATCGGGTCGCCGCATCGCCTTGAGCACCCGGTCGCTGGCGTGCTGGATAGGGACGTCGAGGTAGCGAACGATCTTGGAGCTGGTTGCGAGGGTCTGGATCAGGCCGTCGTCGATGCCCGTGGGATAGGCGTACAGCAGGCGAATCCACGCCAGGCCGGGGATTTCCTCCATCTGCCTGAGCAAAGAGGCCAGAGCGTCCGGGAGCTTCAGATCCCGCCCATACATGGTCGTGTCCTGCCCGATGACGCTCAGTTCCACGGCGCCGGAACCCACGAGTTCCCTCGCCTCGTCCAGGACCCTTTCCGGCGGCTTGCTGCGAAACGGGCCGCGGATGGCGGGGATGGTGCAGAACGAGCAGCGATGGCTGCATCCTTCGCTGATCCGCAGGTACGCCGAGTGGACCGGCCCGATGCGCAGCCGCACCCGGTCGTCGGCGATGGCGGCCGACGAGGGGCTGTGGAAGACCAGCGGCTCGTCGCTGGCCAGCGTGTCCCGGATCACCCTGACGATCGAATCCCGATGCTCCAGCCCGACCACCGCATCGACGCCGTTGGCTTCGTCCAGAAGCGGTTCGCCCAGTCGCTGCGACAGGCAGCCGGCCACGATCACTTTCTTAATATTCCCCCTCCTTTTATTCTCAATAGCCGCTTCGACCGCTTCGAGCGACTCCAGCTTGGCCGGCTCGATGAAGCCGCACGTGTTGACGACCACGACGTCGGCCCGTTCGGGCTCGGCGGCCAGCAGAAATCCCGCTTGCACGATCTCGGCGAGCATTCGCTCGCTGTCCACCATGTTCTTCGGGCATCCCAGGGCCACGAAACCCACTGTCACCGGCTTGTTCTTCTTCCTTGTCATACCTCGGCACCTTACCATGAAAAGGCTTTTTGTTCACGATATTAATCTGGGCAAAGCGGCCCGCCTGCATTTTTGTTAATCGGATCAAAATGACCTTGACGATAAGAATAGGAATCGGTGCAATAGATTCTTTCCTGCTGCCGTCTACCTGCGCGGAAAGGAGATTCGAAGGGTAGACCAGAAAAGATGGAACGTTGAGGTTCGTGGGTAGAACGACTGGTGAAGGCCTATGAGGATTGACAGCCACAGAATCAGCCGCGGGGTACGACTGTTCGTGGCCTTCATTGGTTTGGGGGCGTTCGGACTGGCAGGCTGCCATGACTGGCCCGATGAACGCGTGACCGCGATCGAGGCCCAGAACATCCTTCGCGAACTCAACAAGATCGAGACCACCCAAGAGCCCAACATCCCGCTGGGGGACTTCTACAGACAGCCTCCGAAGAAGATCAAGCAGATCGTCGGTGGAGCCGAGGAGTGGAAGCTGTTCTATTTCTGCAGGTTCCACACCGCCGCGAAGCTCGAAGCGATCATCCGGGAGCAGTTCTCCAGCAGGATCTTCGACGCCAAGGGGGAGAAATCCCAGACGGTCCCGAACTTCGCCGTCACCGCCAACCCCGCCACCAATCAGATCGTGGTGCGCGCTCTGACCGAACTGGACGTCGATGCGATCCTCGAAGTCATCCAGGAGATCGACGTGCGGCCGATCCAGGTTCGGATCGACTGCATGGTCTCGGAGGTGTACGCGGACCTCACGGTAGACCGCGAGGTTTCGATGCTCATCGAGAACCTGTTCGGCGAATCGATCGCCCTGGGAGGCCAGGAGAACAACAACTATCTGGCGTTTCCCGGCGCCTCGCTGCGAAGCGCGCCCCGGGAGAAGTTCGGGTTGAATATCGGCGTCAGTCGGGGAGAAGTCGGACACAAATTCGAAGCCCTCGTCGACATTCTGGTGTCCCGCGGTTATATGAAGATCCTCATGAACCCCTCGCTGGAGGTCCTCAACGGGCAGACCGCCAAGATCCAGGCCAAAGAGCACATCCCCCTCCAGCGGATCACGATTCAGTCCGGCGGTTTCGGCGGCGAGACGATCCTCCGGACGCAGACGGAATTCTACGACATCATCGATTCCCTCCAGATCACGCCGTACGTATATGCGGACGGCTCCATCGGCCTCAAGACCTCCGCTCAACTCGCGGCCTATCTGACCCCCGAGGGCATCACGCAGGTGCCCATCGTAACCGAGCGCATCATCTCCAACGACGAGAACCGCATCCGCCACGGCGAGAGCCTCATCATCGGCGGCATCCGCAAGTCGGAAAAGCGGGACGTCGTCCGCGGCGTGCCCATTCTCAAGGACATCCCCATCCTGGGACTGCTGTTCTCGGGCCGGGATTTCGAGGAACGCGCCAAGGAGATCATTTTCATCCTGACCCCGACGATCTCCACCGGCGGCGTCCCCAATCGCGAGGTCGTGGACATGCTCAGGGAGAAGCATCGATCTCCCTTGACCCAGGGGCTTCACGAGCAGGTGATGGATCCGTTGGGCATCAGGGCCCGCGATGATGAGCAGCAACGGCGCGTCGACGAGGCCCGTGAGGCGCAGCAAGAATCCGAAGCGGCCCGGACGGCCGCGCGTCTGGAGGCGATGGAAACGAGCCAGCAGGTCGAGACCCTCGAGGCCGAACTCGAACATGCCAAGCTCCAGATGACGCAGTTGAGCACCAAGGCCGAGCAGGTGGCCGCCGAGGCGCAGCAGGCCAAGAGCGAAGCTGAACAGGCCGCCAGGGCCAAGGCCGAAGCCGAGGCCCAGGTCCAGCAGGCCAAGAGCGAGGCCGAACAGGCCGCGAGGGCCAAGAACGAGGCTGACGTGCTCAGAACCAAGGCCGAGGCCGAGGCCCAACAAGCCAAGGCCGAGGCCGAACGCATCAAGTCCGAGGCGGAGAAGGCCAAAGCCCCGAAACCGCCTGAGCAGCTTCCCGCTCCGAAGCCGGAAGCGCCAAGACCCGAAGGGACTCCCCCGGAAAGACCCAAGGATGAGGGCAAGGAGCCGGGTTCGCCGTAGTCGACGCCTCCGTAGGCCGACCCTGCGGCGCCCCCGACGCAGAATCTTGCTGGAAATTGACGATTCTGCGCTCCAACAAGAGCTGAGATGTGGGCCGTTCACACGGTCGCGAATTCGGCCGACGTGAGCTGAGCCCGTGACGTAATCGGCGACTTACGAACACAGGCAGCTTGAATGGAGGATCACCCATGAACAATCCGGGCAACACAGGATTTCCCCCCGCCAACGGCAAACCACCCATGCCTCAGCCGACCGCTTCCGGAGCCTCAGCGGCGCCGGAGACCAGGCCCGCAGCCGGACCGGCCCCCGTCTCCCGAGCTCCCCTGAACCTCGGCGGAACCGGCGCCCCGGCAGCGCCCCCAACGGCTGCACCCACCCCGGCATCGGCAGCGACGCCCGCGGCTGCGCCGAAACCCCCCGTTCTGGGCCCCAAACCGGTCGCCCCGCGTGCGGTGGCCCCGACAGGCAATGGCGATCGAATCACCGGATGCAAGACCTTCTTCACCAAGCTCCATCCCGGCGCGATCGACTTTCTCGATGAGCAGATCAATCAGTGGCTCAAAGACAACCCGAGCGTCGTCATCAAGCTGACGAATACGACGACCGGCGAGGTCCAGGGCAAGAAGACCGAGGCGAACATCCTGATGACCGTCTGGTACCATGGCCAGGCGACCAAGACAACGGCTCACATGGGCTGACAAACGCATACTTGATACATATTAGCCCGTTTGCGTCATTAGAGGCCGTCCATCCCGCTGATGGATGCCGCCGCTGCCGGTTCAGAAACTCCCCGGCAGCGGCGGCAAAATATCGGGATAAAAGCACTTGACATTGCTGGACGATTCCGTTAGTTAGATGAAGTTTCGCGGTTAGTTTCTGCATTGAAAGAACGGTCGAACGTGTTTTGGAGGTAGTTGTGGCTAAACAGTTGGCGCGCGAACTCATCAACGCGGGGGTGCACTTTGGACACGGCGTGAGCCGGTGGAATCCGAAGATGGCCCCTTTCATCTTCGCAAAGCGGGGCAACATCCACGTGATCGACGTCAAGAAGACCCTCAAGGGCATCTTGATCGCCAAGAAGCTGCTCGCTGAGATCGTTTCCTCGGGCGGCGACGTGGTCTTCGTGGGCACCAAGCGGCAGGCTCAGAAGGCTGTCGAGGCTGCGGCCACCCGTTGCGGCATGCACTTCGTGTCGGAACGCTGGCTGGGCGGCATGCTCACGAACTTCCGGACCGTCCGTTCCCGTTTGCAGAGACTGGAACAGCTCGAAGCCATGGATCAGGACGGCTCGATGGAGTCCGAAAGCAAGAAGCAGGCTTCTCGCTACAAGCGGGAAATGAAGAAGATCCGCACCAACCTCGACGGCGTGCGGAAGATGACGCGCCTTCCGGCGATCATCGTCGCGGTGGACGCCAAGAAGGAATACTTGGCCCTGCGAGAAGCCCAGAAGCTGAACATCCCCACCGTCGGAGTCCTGGACACCGATTCAGATCCCGACACGGTGGATGTCGCCATTCCTGCCAATGACGATTCGATCCGAGCCATCGAGATCATTCTGAACGAGTTGGCCGACGCCGTCGCGATCGGCAAGACGATGGTCTCCGCTCGTCAGCAGGAAATGGGACCGCGCCCCCCCAGGCGGGTCCGTTCGCGAAGGCCTGCCACCGCCCACGCGGATGGCGAGGACATCGGGCCGGCCGGAAGCGAGGAACCGGTTGAAAGCGAAGAACCGCAGGCTGTCAGCGACGCCGCGGCTCCGCAAGAACCTCCGCAGCAGGCATAAGCAGTGTGAACGCTTGTGCTCCAAGCATTTTGTGCATACGACGACTGACGCAGAAACAGACGCGGCGTATTGGATGGTCAGGACAATAGTTGACGGACTGGGTTGCCCCATGCGAATGCGGGAGAACGGTTCGTTTGAGGCCTTTCGGCAAGAGACTTCTGCTAAGGGGCATAGGAGATCGGTTACATGGCGGAAATTACAGCGGCAACCGTTGTGAAGTTGCGTAAGATATCGGGCCAGAGCATGGGGGAGTGCAAGAAGGCCCTCGAAGAAGCCAACGGCGACATGGACAAGGCCACGGAGATCCTCCGCAAGAAAGGCCTGGCCACCCTCGCCAAGCGGGCTGAGCGTGAGACCACCGAAGGCGCGGTCGTCCTCTGGCAGAGCCCGGACGGCAAGACCGCCGCGATGGCGACTCTCTGCTGCGAGACGGATTTCGTCTCCAAGAGCGACGATTTCATGGCCATGGCCAAGGATCTCCGCGATTACGTCGCGGCGGCTCCGGCCCAGCCCGGCGCGGCCACGGTCCTCCAGACTGTGGTCAACGGCAAGGCCTTCCAGGAGGTCCTGACCGACGTCGTCAGCAAGACCGGCGAGAAAATGCAGGTCGGCGACTACACCCGGTTCACGCTGGCCGGTCCCGGCCTGATCGGCGTCTATGTCCACTTCAACAAGAAGGTCGGCAGCATGATCCTGATCGAGACCGACAGCGACAAGACCGCCGAATCCGCTGCCGTCAAGACGGCCGCCTCAGATTTCGCCATGCACATCACGGCCAGCAAGCCGATCGCGCTGGACCCGTCCAGCATTGACCCCGCGATCCTCGAAAAAGAGAAGGCCATCTACGCCGATCAGGTCAAGGGCAAGCCGGCCAACGTGGTCGAGAAGATTGTCGACGGCAAGGTCAAGAAATTCTACAGCGATTTCTGCCTGGTCCTTCAGCCGTTCGTGAAAGACGACACCAAGACAGTCGAGCAGGTCCTCGCCGAGGCGGCCAAGCAGGCCGGTGGAAAGGCCACGATCAAGCAGTTCGTCCGATTCGAAGTCGGCTAAGGAGAGTTGCGGCCCGATGAGGAATCCTCGTCGGGCTTCGGAGCCATGGGAGAAAGCAAGTACAAACGCGTTCTACTCAAACTTTCCGGCGAGAGTTTCTGTCGCCCTGGCGAGTTTGGCATCGATGGAGCGGCTCTGGCCTCTCTGTCCGAGCGGATCGCCGAGATCTGCAGGCTGGGCCCTCAGGTGGCGATCGTCGTGGGCGCCGGCAACTTCATTCGCGGCGAGACCTTCTCGCAGAAGAGCCAGATCCCCCGAAACACCGCCGACTACATGGGCATGCTGTCCACGATCATCAACGCCTGCGCCCTGCAGGAGACGCTGGAGAAGCTGGGCCAGCCCACGCGGGTCATGAGCGCGATCGAGGTGGCCGCCATGTGCGAGCCGTTTATTCGTCGGCGCGCCCTGCGGCATTTCGAGCAGGGAAGGGTCGTGATCCTGGCCGGCGGCACCGGTAACCCCTTCTTCACCACCGACACCTGCGCCGCCCTGCGGGCCTCGGAACTCGACGCAGAACTGTTGATCAAGGCCACCAAGGTCGAAGGGGTCTACAGCGACGATCCGAAGAAGAACCCCGATGCGACTCTACATCAGAGACTGTCGTACACCGGGGTGCTGAGCCAGGGCCTGCGAATCATGGACCACGCGGCCATCAGCCTGTGCCGGGACAACCACATCCCGATCGTCGTGCTGAACATCTTCAAGAAGGGAAATATCACCAAGGCCATCTGCGGCGAGCAGGTGGGGACCTTGATCGACAACGGATGATTGCCCCTTGACGCGGACGCCGTCGTGCGGGACAATCGTCGATGAGCAACAATCGATGGTCACTATC
Organism: uncultured Phycisphaerales bacterium; assembly: GCA_937927975.1. GTDB lineage: Bacteria > Planctomycetota > Phycisphaerae > Sedimentisphaerales > Anaerobacaceae > PLanc-01. The sequence goes on along the minus strand of CALEZT010000272.1, from coordinate 30,865 downwards.
AGGGGTTTTGGCAATGGCGACGCAAGCTGTCGTTTCCGAGAGCAAGACGAAAATGCAGAAGGCCGTCGAGGTTCTTCAGGACGATCTGAAGGCCTTTCGCGGCGGTCGGGCCACGCCCGCCCTCGTCGAGCACATCAAGGTCGAATACTACGGCAGCCCCACCCCGATGAAGGCCCTGGCCACGATCTCGGCCCCTGAGGCGGACATGCTCATGATCAAGCCCTTCGACCCCGCGTCCGTCAAGGACATCGAAAAGGCGATCAAGAGCAGCGATCTGAGCATCGCCCCGATGGTCGAGGGCAAGTTCATCCGCCTGAACATTCCGCCACTGAGCGAAGAGCGACGCAGACACCTCGTTCAACAGGCCAAACAGGCCGGCGAGCAGACCAAGATCAGCATTCGCAACATCCGTCGCGACGCCAACAAGACCCTCGAGAAGCAGGAAAAAGACAGCCAGATCACCGAAGACGACCTGAACACCGCCAAGAAGCAGATCGACGACATCACCAAGGAGTTCTCGGACAAGGTCGATGCGTTGGTCACGAACAAGTCCAATGAGATCATGAAGGACTGACCGATTTCGCGTGCGCACGGGTCGCCGGACTCGACGCATCCCCCTGAAGTTGATCCCTGCGCGGACAGGGTCTGCGCGTGCGGAGTTCGCTCTGAACCCAGGACCAGCCCTGACGTACCACTGACCGTGGAGTTCTTGGCCGGGAGGATCGGTCCTTGGGGACGAATCCTCACAGAAGAACTGCACGAAAGTCCGCGAACACGTGTGACGGAGGCCGAGCCCATGCAGCGAAAGCGTGCGAGAAGGTGGCCCTGGGTGGTGGCAGGCACGTTGATGACCCTGGTCTTGATCGTGCTGCTCACCCCAGCGGCTCTGTCGTCCCGACGATTCACATCCTGGCTGGTGGCCAGGATCAGCGCCGGCACCGGAGGTCAGGCCGACATCGGCAGTCTCTCCGTCGGTTGGTTCCGCGGGGTCGAGGTCGCGGATTTCCGCTTCCGAGCGCCTGATGGGTGGGCCCAGGTCAGGATCGACCGGATCACGACCCAGCCGAACTACGCGAGTCTCTTCGGCGGCGCCCCCGGTCTTGACCGCACGGTAATTGAGAAGCCGCAGATCGAGATCGACCTCAGAAGCCTCCCTGCGACCGAGGACGAGGAACCGCTGCCGTTCGGGATGAACGACCTTGCCAGACTCAATGACGTGGTCGTCCGCGGCGGCAGCATTCAACTGACCGACGCAGGCGGAAAGACCGTCCGACTCGCCAGTCTCGATTCAACCCTGAACATGCGGCCACCCGGTCGTGCGTCCCAATTCGAAGTCAGCACGGTCGTCGCGCAGGCCCAGACTTCAGGAAGCGTGAAGGCTTCCGGGCGGATCACGCCCGATACGCAGCAGGGCTGGAGCCTCCGAGGCACCACAGGGAACATCGCGATCGAGGTCAACGACCTCGATCTGAACTTGGTGGCTCCCTTCCTTGCGATGGCCGGAGTGCAGGTACAAGCGCAGGGCACTGTCTCGGCCGACATCGATGGAGCGGTCCAGGACGGGCAGATCGACAGCCTCAACATGAGCATCGTCGGCCAAAACCTCGACATCAGCGGCCAGGTCCTCCAAGGCGATCGCGTGCAGACGTCGCGGTTGAACGCCCAAGCCGCGATGACGCGATCCAAGGAAGTCCTCAACATCGAACGGCTGAACATCCAGTCGGACTGGGCCGCCGTCTCGGCCACAGGCAAACTCCCCACGACCGTGCAGTCCCTGGCTCACCTGCTGGAAAGCGGTTCGGCCTACGACCTCAAGGGCAAGTTCGACGTCAACCTCGCGACAGTCCTGTCCCAAATGCCCAAGACCATCGGGGTGCAGGAAGGCATGAAGATCACCGGAGGCCGGGCCACAGGGACCATCGGCACGACCACGGAAAAGGGACGCGTCACCCTCGTGGCCGAGGCGCAGGTCGCCGATCTGGCGGGCGTCGTCAACCAGGAGAAGGTGGCCCTCAGCAAGCCTGTGCAGGCTGCGTTACGACTCTCCACCGATCCCCAGGGACCCTCCCGGCTTGAGAGCCTCAATATCACCGCTCCCTTCGCCCAACTGACAGCCCAGGGGGACCTGGAGAAAATCCAATACAAGGGTCAGGTGGACCTTGCGTCGCTCCAGTCCGAACTGGGGCCGTTCGTGAATCTCGGCGCGTATAAGATCGCCGGCCAGGTCGCCAGCGAGGGACAAGTCTCCGTTCACGAGGGACTCATCGGCGCCTCCGGCTCGCTGTCGGCGCAACAGATCGCCCTCACGACGCCCGACGGGAACAGCGTATCCGAACCCCGGCTGAACCTCAGCTTCGCCATGGGCGTTAATCAACAGCAGCAGACCCTGACGGTGGACAGCTTCTCGGCCACCGCCGGCTTCGGCTCGATCAGCGTCGCGAAGACCGCCATCCCGTATGGACCGGACACAGACGCCCCGCTGAACGCAACCGTTACCGCGAAGGACATGAATCTCGGGAAGCTCAAGCCCTATGCCGTGCGGTTCGCGTCCTTCCCCCAGGACCTGGGGTTGGATGGGCTGGTCCAATCCCAACTGACCGTGACCCGCGAGAAAGGCGTCTACCGCGTCGGAACGAACGCCACGCAGATCCAGGGTCTCACGCTGACCTCGCCTGAGAAAGAGACATTCCGTCAGTCTCTGATCACGGCCCAGTTCGACGCGTACATCGACCCGGCCGCCATGACGATCAACATCGCGCAATTGCAGGTAACCGGCCCGCAACTCAGCATCCGAAAGGGCACGCTCCAAAGGACCCTTCTGGGCAACGAGGCGAATCTGCAAGCTCAGCTCGACACCCAGGTTGACCTGGCGGCCGTCGGCCAGGCCGCGTCGGTATTCATGCCTGGAACGGTGAGCCTGACTGGACAAAGACAGGTCTCCCTCGACTTTGCGAGCACGTACCCCGTCGACGATCCGAACGCCTTGCTGGCCAACCTCAATGGCAAGACCTCCCTGGGTTTCGACAGCGCCGAGTACAATGGGCTCTACTTCGGCCCGACGAAGATCGATGTCCAGGTCGAGAAGGGGCTTATGCGTATCATGCCCTTCGACACGACCGTCAACAACGGCAAGCTCAGCTTCGCCGCTCAGGCAGACCTGTCGAAGACACCTATCCTCCTGAAGACCACCGCCCCACTGCAGGTGGCCCAGGGGATCCAGGTCACCGACAAGATGACCGGCGGCTTCCTGCAGTACGTCAATCCCATCTTCGCCGACGCGGTCAACGTCAGCGGCGTCCTGAACTTCGAGACGCAGTCCATGGCGATCCCTCTGACAAGCGGCCACGCCCGCGCGGCCCAGCTCGACGGCGTCATCGGCATCCGAGACCTTCGCCTTCAGGCTTCCCTCCTGAATCGGATCCTCAGCGCGGTCAAGACGTCGTCCGTCCGCGATCAGACGCTGACGATCCGGCCTGCGAAGATCGCCCTGCAGAATGGAGCGATGCGGTACGACGACATGCAGATCGAGCTGGGTGACAATCCTCTGAACTTCAGCGGAACCATCGGCCTGGACGGAATCCTGGACATGCAGGTCCTTCTTCCGTATACTTATGAAGGCCGCACGGCGCGGGTCGGAGACGAGGGGCGGGCGGGGAAACGCATCTCCGTGCCGCTGACAGGCCCCTTGAGCGCGCCCCAGATCAACCTGCAGAAACTGCTGGAAACCCAGTTCCAGGAGCAGATTCTCGGCGGCATCGACGAACTACTGAAGAGACTGAAGAAATGAAGACTCTCACAGACCTGCTGATGACGCCGGCCGCGAATCTCGGACGAGCCGGACGGTTCGTGGTGTTTCAGTACAAACTGTGGGCCCACTGCCTCAGGCTCCTGAAGAAGAACCGAGCCGAACAACTGGCCGCGGCCTTGTCCTACTACACCGTCTTCGGCATGGTCCCCCTGGCGATTGTCGCCGTGCTGATCTTCAACTCGTTTCCCGCCTACCGCCAGAGCGGCGAGCAGGTCAAGAAACTCATCTACGACGAGCTTCGCCTCACCCAAATCGAGTACCCCAACCCGGACAGACCTGATGAGAACGTCGTCCTGACGGAATACCTGGATCGAATCATCGAGCGGTTCTTCGAGGGCCTCAACAAGGGCTCGCTCGGCTTGGTCAGCGCGATCCTGGTGATCTGGGCGGCCTTGCGGCTGCTCTCGCTGATCGAGACCGCCTTCAATCACATGTGGCACGTGCCCAGGGGCCGCCGGTATCTCCAGCAGGTGATCAACTACTGGGCCCTGCTGACGCTGGGCCCGTTGCTGCTGGCGGTGGGACTCTACGCCACGACGCGGTTCACTCTCCTCAAGACCATCGAGTCCGGCCCTCTGGCGTCGCTGGGACCGCTGATTTCCTTCCTCGTGTCGGCGACCGGCCTGTTCCTGCTCTACCTGGTGATGCCGAACGCCAAGGTCAAGGCGGGTCCCGCCCTGTGGGGGGCGGCCGTGGCGGCGTTGGTGTGGAGCCTGGCCAAGTGGGGTTTCGGCGTGTACGTCATGCAGTTAATCCCCTATAGCGCCATTTACGGCGTGCTCGGACTGATCCCGCTCGCTGTGTTCTGGGTCTACGTCACCTGGATGATCGTCCTGTTCGGCCTGCAACTGACCTTTGCGGTCCAGAATTTCGTGACGCTCGAATCGGCCGAGAGACTCCTGGCCAAGGAGACCGACGTTCGGTTCATCGCCAATGAGATGACCGGCATCGCAATGGCCCGGGAGATCGCCGCCGCGTTCGAGACGGACCAGGGACCCCTCTCGACCGGCGCCATCTGCAGCCGGCTCGACATCCCAGGCGAATTCGGCCAGAGGCTTCTCGACGAACTGGTCAATCGCGGCCTGCTGGGCAGGACCACCGAACCGAACCCCGGCTATGTGCTTGTCCGTGATCCCGCCCGCATTCGGCTGTCCGAGATCGCAGAGGCGGTGGCCGCCGGGGCCCTTGCCCAACCCAAGCCCGAAACGCACGCGGACCTGCACCGAATCGCTCAGACCCAGCGCAGCGCTCTAACGCAATACAGCCTTCGCGACGTCCTGGGCAGCGCCTCCACGATCCACCAGGAGAGCGATCGAGTCCAGTCCCAACCACGACAGGAGACTGGTCCTGTGGAGGACCCGCTGCAATAGGAGCGTGGATCTGCGGTCACAGCTTTGCGATCTGCGCTGCGACAAAGCACAGACCGAAGCCGAACATCGCCAGCGCACAGATGGCCAGCACGATCCGCTGACCCTTGGGACCGAAAACCGAAGCCCCTTTGAAGCTCGCCCAGGAGAGGATCGTCAGCCAGATCAGATCGACCGACCAGTGCGCCAACGCGAAGAGGACGAACGCCCACGCGCCGAATCCTCTGGCCTGTGTGATCATCGCCAGGCCGACCGTGGCCCACCAGATGAGAAAGTACGGATTGCTTCCCGAGAGGAAGATCCCGGCGGCAAAGGGCCCCCCGCGAGCGGTCTGGAACGTCGAATCCCCGGTGCGTCCCAGTCCCTGCATCATCTGAACGGCCATGAAGATCATCACCGCACCGCCGACCAGGCCGATGCCGATCTCCACCTGGGGAATCTGGAGGAACCGGCCGACGCCGAGGATCAACAAAACCATCAGCGGGAACTCCACCACGCCGTGGCCCAGCGCCATGAGCGTCCCGGCGAAACGGCTGCGAGCCCCCATCGCGATGGCGACCGCCGTCACCGGTCCGGGCGACAGCGCCCCGGACAGGGAGATCCCAAGAACCTTCAACAAAAAAAGGGTGAGTTCCATCCGATGCGAATTACATGGTTCGATAGATATACGCGTCCTCAATGAGTACGTTATCGATGACATTCCCTCGGAGACGTATGCCCGCAATGCCAGGTCCCGTCCTGATAACAGAGCGCAGAAGTCTCACAAGGTTGTTGTCCGGGGCGATGACTGTGATGTTCATCAACGACAATCCTTCAAGCTGCGACTGCTCCAGTATCCCTTGGACACGTTCGTAACCTTCTCTTGGTCCCTTTTCTGCCACTTCCGGCAAGGCAAGGTGTAGTCGCCATTCATCCGGCTCCGACAGATAGAGCCAGAAAGCGGCTTTGACTTCCACTCCGGCTTGATCCAACGCATGCAAGAGAGCCTTTCCCGCCTCATAATCACTCACTACCAATGTCGACTTATCCATTGCAGAACTCCATGCTTGTCATCCGATATAGCTCGAAACAGAGCGCTCGCTTGCTGCTTGGTCCACAACTCGTATCGGCTCCTCTCGCTCCAATCCCTTGCGGAAGTCCAGTTTGCCTTGAGTCTCGTGTCGGTTCTGACATCCACCTCCAGCTTGGGTTCAAGACCAGCAGATTTCAGGAGCTTCGTCAGATCATGCACATACATGTCACGGATCGTGTTCGGATCAGGCGGAAAATCAAATCGCTTGGTGCGTTTCGCGATACACGCTTTCAGACCACATTCGACAACATAGCCGGATAGATAGTATGCGGCTGCATAACGACGTCTCGCTAGCAGCACGCGGGCATCCTCCAACCGCTGAAGGGCGAGTCTCCTGAAGTCATTTCTATTCATTTCTGAGATCTCCCAAGCACGCCGGCGATATCATCTCAGAAAACCACCCGTTTGTCAAGTCTATGGCGGAACCGCAAATCTGGGGAACTTGGCCTTCCCTTACGTCGCGAGTTCACTCCCCGAGGATCTTGACCAGGACGCGTTTCTCGCGTTTGCCGTCGAATTCGCCGTAGAAGATCTGCTCCCAGGGGCCGAAATCGAGCCGGCCCTGGGTGATCGCCACGACCACCTCCCGGCCCATGACCGTTCGCTTGAGGTGCGCGTCGCCGTTGTCCTCGGCGGTGTTGTGCCGATACTGGGCATAGGGCTTCTCCGGAGCCAGCTTCTCCAGCCAGCTCTCGAAATCCTGGTGGAGCCCTGGCTCGTCGTCATTGATGAAGACGCTGGCGGTGATGTGCATCGCATTGCACAGCAGGAGCCCTTCCTGGACGCCGCTTTCGTGGAGGCATTGCTCGACCTGCGGCGTGATATTGCGGAATTCCCGCCTGCGCTGGGTGCGGAACCAGAGTTCCTTTCGGTAGCTCTTCATGAACGGTCCTTTCCTGACCCGGATGCATCGGGGATCAACTGGCGATACACACCCTCAATAGTGTCAACCATCGTGTCGGGCGCGAATTTCGTCTTGACGGACTCCTGGGCGGCGCGGCCGAGTCGCTCACGCAAGGCCCTGTCCTGGATCAGTTCGGCGCAGGCTTCAATGAGCTGCGAGACATTCTTGGGCTCGGTGAGCCGGCCGGTGCTGGGGTTCACCACCTCGCGGGCGCCGTCCACGTCGAACGAGATCGCCGGGCGTCCGCACAACATCGCCTGGGGCAACGTGCGGGCCAAGCCCTCGCGTAGCGAGCAATGGACGAGAATCTCTGAAGACTGGATCACCAGCGGGATCTGGTCCGGCGGCATCAGGCCTGTAAACCGGAATCGATCCGAAAAATCCAGGTCGCGAATCTGCTTCTTGTAGGCATCCATCAGATTGCCGTCGCCGACGAAGAGCCAGACGACGCTGGGGAAGCGTTTGGCGAGGTCCTTGGCGGATTCGATGATGTAGTCGTGGCCCTTGAGCATGAAGAGCCTCGCGACGGTCACCAGGACGATCGCGTCGGCCGGGATGTCGTACTTGCGGCGAAACGCGGCCCGATCGGTCTCCGGGATCGGAGTCACGAATTTCTCTTCGTCGATGGCCGAGTACGCCGTGACATGCGGCTTGTCCACACCGATGCCGGCGGCCTTGTTCTGCTCGGTCATCGCGTCGGCCACGCTGACGAAGTAGTCCGTTCGCCGCCCGGTGGCCCGCTCGATGGCGATGTAGAACCGGTTGACCCACGGGTTCTGATAGCGGTGGAACGACAGGCCGTGAATGCCGTGGACGATGGCGGGTCGAAGAGCCGCCGGGCTGTCGCGCGTGTCGCGGGCATCCTGCCCGCGATTCGAGGGCGGGACGCCCTCGCCACGAGGAGCCCATTGGCCCTTCAGCGAGGCCGCCGCGAATCGACCGACGATCCCGGCTTTGGCGCTGTGCGTGTGGACGATGTCCGGCTGCAACTCGCAGAGCAGTTTCTTGATCTTGCGATAGCTCTTCGCGTCCTTCACCGGCTCAATGGCCCGCCGCATCTCGTCGACCACGATCGTGCGATACTTCTGGCCCTTCGTCTGGTCGAAGAGCTGTCCCTCGGGCCCGAGAGCGGGCCCGGTGATGAGGGTGACATCGTGGCCCCGCTCGGCCAGGAGCCTGCACGTGATCAGGGTGTTCTCCTGAGCGCCGCCGAGAATCAAGCGAGTTATGATATGGACGATCTTCATCAAATCACAGGACCTATAGGACGAATGGGACTGATAGGACGAGTACAATCCCAAGCCTCAATCCAAATCATAAATCGTCAATATCAAATCGTCAATCCAAAGGGCCGCAGGACCTTTGCCAGCGCCTGGGGCCCCTGCATCCAGGACAGGAAGACGCCGTAGTTCGTGTAGGGCACGCCGACGGAGTCCAGGTCGCGGATACGGGCCAGGAGCTTTTGGGCGGTGATCATGCAACCGCCACAGTGGACGACCAGCTTGTAGGACTGGAGTTGGCGGTTCTCCTGGAATTCCCGGCCGAAGTTGTGCTCGATCACGACGTTGGGCCAGTGCTTCTTGATGAAGTTGGGGATCTGGACCGTCCCGATGTCCTCCGCAATCCGCGAGTGGTTGCAGGCCTCGACGATCAGAATCTTGTCGCCCGCCTGGAGATCCTTCAGCACGCGAATGCCCTCGGCGAACTTGTTGAGCCTGCCCCGACTGACGTAGTTGATCATCATGATCGAGAACGTGGTCAGCATGACATCCGCAGGCGACCATGTATGCATCAGATCCATCGCCTGAGAATCGGTGATGATCGCCTTGGGCCGACGGCCGAAGCCGCCCAGGAACGTCTCCCAGCGGCGTCGTTCGCTCGCGTCGCCTTTGCGGGCCTTGCCCAGGTCCATCCGGTACGAGACCGGATACGCCCAGCTCCTCGTGATGTACTCCTCCGCCATCGCCTGGGGCCGCAGGTACCGTCCCGGCGGCGTCTCGTCGTCCATCGGGATATTCAGCACGTAGAACTCGTCGGGCTCCACGAACGGCAGCAGTTCCATCTTGGCGTTCTTCGAGACGAAATTGGCCAGGACGAAGTGCAACAGCGGCTGGCGGAAACCCGCATCAACGGCTCGCAGCGACATCTTCTGATGGAACCTCAGCAGCGGAAGCTTCTCTTCCACCACCGGGATCTGCTCCTCCGCCAGAGGCCCGAAGAGGTTGTACAAGACGAGGATCTGCTTGTCGAGCTCGCGGGCATTATCGAGGATCTCGCTCTCCGTCGAGAAGTCGCGCGTCTCGGGATCGATCACGAGCAGAACGAGGTCGCACTCCTTGAGGTCGGCCATCACCTTGGCCCGCTTCTTGGAGCCCAGTTCGCCCTCCTCGTCGAATCCTGCGGTGTCGAACAGCTTGACCGGGCCCATCCCGTGGACTTCCTGCAGGGCGATCTTCGTGTCGGCCGTCGTCCCGGGCGTCGAATCGACGATCGACGTCTGCTGCTGAGTCAGCAGATTCATCACGCTGCTCTTGCCGGAGTTCATCTTGCCGAATATGCCGATATGGTCGCGTTCTACGAGCATCGAATGCTATCTCCAAAACCAGAATGGGTCCAACCGGGGGCATCCCACAAACTACGAGACCGCCGAACTCGGAGTTCTGCACAACCTCCGATGCGCGCCATTTCACTTGGGGACTCTGTCCCCAAACCCCTGAGATTTACCGCTTTAGGCCAGCAGCATGATAGATGTGTTTGGCGAGAACATCCACATTCCGTCAATGCCGCTTGTGGACTGCATGCATCCATGATACCCTCGAACGTGCCGTTGCGGAGGACAGGGCTCTGCTGAGAAGCAACCCGAGCGCCGCAACGGTCCAGTGGCATGGCGACGCCGCCCATCTGAGGCGTCGCTCGCTTCACCATGCTGCTGGCAAAAAGCGAAAAATCTCAGGGGCGCGGGGACAGAGTCCCCGCCAGTCTTCGTCAGTCATACCGAATCCACATCAGGCACAGGCCGTTGGGCGGGGCGATTGGTCCGGCGGCCTTGCGGTCCCGGGCTTCGAGGATCTCGGGAATCTTCTCGGGCGACCAGCGGCCCAGCCCCACCTCGACCAGCGTGCCGACCATGTTGCGGACCATGTTGTAGAGGAAGCCGTCGCCTTCAGCATCGACGTAGATCCAGCGGCCGCCTTCGGCCAGAGTCTCGGTGACCTCACAGCGAAAGACCGTTCGGACCGAATCCTCGCGTCGGTCGGCCGCGGCGGCGAAGGACTTGAAGTCCTTCTTGCCGACCAGGAGCCTCGCGGCTTCGTTCATTCTTGCGGTGTCCAATCCTGCGGGAACATACCAGCATCGCCGCATGTGCAGGACCGGGCGGACCGGGCCGCAGTGGATCGTATAGCGGTAGAGCTTGCTCGTGACGTCCCCGATGACGTCGAAGCCCATGGGGACGTCCTCGGCCTTGACGATCGCGATGCTTTCCGGCAGCCGGTCGGTCAGCGCCTTGGCCAGGTTCTCCGTGGGGATGGGCGTATCGATCTGGATCAGGCCGACCTGGCCCAGGGCGCTGACGCCCGCGTCGGTCCGGCTGGCCCCGCAGATCCGGGCCCTGGGACCGAGCAGGTCCCGCAACGCCTCCATGAGCACCCCCTGGACGGTCGCCTCCCCCGGCTGGATCTGCCAGCCGTGATAGTCGCAGCCGTCGTAGGCGATCGTCAGTTTGATATTCCGCAGAGCCATCTGCCGGCCTCCAAGCCGGAATCTCGGAACTCGAAGCACGAAATTCGAAATCCGAAACAAGCACGAATGATCAAAAGTCGAAATCCAAAACGGACCTCCCGAGAGGCGACAGCGTTTCGGTCATTTCGGTTTTGGTCCTTTGGGTTTGTTTCGGATTTCGAACTTCGGATTTCGAGTTTTCTCAAAGAGCGGAGCCGCTCAGGATGATCTCCCAAGCGGCTCCGAATCACAAACCAAAACTGAGAGGTCCGAACTACAGCAGTTCGGCGATCTGGATGGCGTTCAGGGCCGCGCCTTTGCGGATCTGATCGCCCGAAACCCAGAGATTGATGCCGCGATTGCCCGGCAGCGACTCGTCCTGGCGGATGCGTCCGACGAAGACGTTGTCCTTGCCGGTGGCGTCGATCGGCATCGGGAACCGGTTGTGCTCGCGATCGTCCAGGATCGTCACGCCCGGGGCGGTGGCGAGGATCTTCCGCACCTCGTCCGGCGTGATCGCGTTGGCGAACTCCAGGTTGATGCTTTCGCAGTGGGCTCGCATCACCGGAATGCGGACGCAGGTCGCGGTCACCGCGATGTTCGGGCAGTTAAAGATCTTTCGGGTCTCCTTGACCAGCTTCGTCTCTTCCTCGTTGTAGCCGTTGGGTCCCAGCGACGAGTTATGGCTGAAGCAGTTGAACGCGATCTGATGCGGGAACACGTTCTTGGTCGGGGCCTTGCCTTCGAGGATCTCGCGGCTCTGGGCCTCAAGCTCCAGCATCGCGGACAACCCGGCGCCGCTGGCGGCCTGGTACGTGCTCACGACCATCCGTTTGACCGGATTGACCTTGTGCAGCGGCCAGATCGGCACGATTCCGATGATCGTCGAACAGTTGGGGTTCGCGATGATCCCCTTGTGCGTCTTGATCGCTTCGGGATTGATCTCAGGCACCACCAGCGGGACCTCGGGGTCCATGCGGTAGGCGGAGGAATTATCCACGACCACGGCGCCGGCCTTGACCGCGGCGGGAGCGAACTCCCGGCTCCGCGAGGCGCCCGCGCTGAACAGGGCGATATCGACGTCCTTGAAGCTGTCCTTCGTCATCTCCTCGATCGTGTAGGTCTTGCCCTTGAAGGACATCGTCTTTCCGGCCGACCGGCTGCTCGCCAACATCTTGATCGACTGGAACGCGAACTTGCGTTCGTCGATGATACTCAGAAATTCCTGACCGACGGCGCCGGTCACGCCTGCAATCGCCAGTCTATGCGCCATGCTCGATGACTCCTCACAATGCCCGATTCCGATGGAGGGCAAGCCAAACGATGGCTGTCCTCAGGGATCCCCTTGGAATCGATAGAATTCAATAGCATATAGAATCCGGCCGCTGAATGCAATAGATGTTCTCTAATATCTCGTATTCATTCTGCTGGAGCGACGGCGCCCCTCTGCCAGATGGACGCCGCGAATGAGGCCGTCAGGATGCAGACGAAGACAAAAGCCGCGGTCGGGATCGTGGCCCCGGCCCCGAAGTGCTTCAGGGCCAGTATGGCGCCCAGACCTGCGTTCTGCATCCCGATCTCGATGGACAGGGTCCGCCGGCGGGCCACGTCCATCCGAAACAGAGCCCCCACGCCGTAACCGGCCGCCATGCCACCCAGGTTCAGCGCCAGCGTGGCCAGCAGGATGATCCCCGTCAGCTCCTGGAGCCGTTCCCGATTCAGGGCGATCACCGAAGCGCAGATGAAGACGATAAACGTCGCGGAGATGGCCGGAAAGACCGGCAGAATCTTCCGCAAACGCTCGCCCAGGAAGTGCCGCACCGCGAATCCGATGAACAGGGGCAGAATGACCGTGGCGAAAAGCTCCGCCATCATCTTGACGACAGGCACACGCATTTCCGTGCCCTGGGCCAGCAGGCATGTCAGGGTCGGGGTCAGGAACGGGCACAGCAGCGTCGAAACCGTCGTCATCGAGACGGAATAGGCGGTGTCGGCCTTGGCGACGTAGCTCATCACGTTGCTGGACATCGCGCCGGGCGACGAGCCCGCCAGGATCAGCCCGACGGTCAACTCAGGGGAAAGCCCCAGCAGCCGGGAGACGACGAATGCCCCCAGCGGCATGATGGTGAACTGGGCAACGGTCCCGATCAGGACGATGGCGGGACTCCTGGCGATCCGCCGGAAATCCTCCATCCGCAGCACCGCGCCGATTCCGAACATCGTCAGGGCGAAAAACCACAAGTACCAGGATGCCACGGACTTGAACGGAGCAGGCCAGCGATAGGCAGCGAGGCCTCCCAGGATCACCCAGATCGCGAAGTACCTCGTGTAGAAGGACAGGGCTCTTTCAAACATAGCCCTTCACTATACGCCGGTGGAGCAACCCAGGCAATGACCAGGCCCCGATCGAAATCGGCAGCAGCCCTCCGAGGGTCTACTTTTCGGACAGCGTAACCAGAACCAGCCTGGTTCCGCGTTCCCCACGGACCCTCAAGAGGATCTTGCCTTTTTCGGCGGCCTTATTGATCGCGTCGCTCCACTGCCTGAGGGTCCGCACAGCCTCGCGATTGACTTCGGTGATCAGATCGCCCGGCTGGATTCCCTTCTCATCGGCCGGCGAACCGGCGGTAACCTCGGTCACGACAACGCCCCTGAGTCCTTCGTAGCCCAGACGCTGGCCCATCTCCGGCGTCAGCGTCTGAACGCTCAATCCCAACTGTTCCTCGGCCTTCGATTCGCTGCCGGAGGCCACCGTGTTGTCGTCGGGACGCGTGCCCAGCGTCAAGCTGACCGCCCTGCGCTTCCCATCGCGCAGGATCGTCAGCTTCACCTCGGTGCCGGGCTTGAACATGGCGATCCGATTCATCAACTCATTGGCTCCCGCCACCGGCTCGCCCTGCAACTCGACCACGATGTCGTCCACCTTGATCCCCGCCTGTTCGGCCGGAGAACCTTCCATGACCTCGGCCACCATGGCGCCTTTGTCGCTGGCGGCGCCGTAGAACTCGCCCACGCCGGACTCGATGTTGCCGATCTTCACGCCGAGATAGCCGCGGACGACCTTGCCGCTATCCTTCAACTGCTCGTAGATCGCTTTGACCATGTTGATCGGGATGGCCAGGCCGATGCCGACGTTGCCGCCGGGACCAATGATGGCGGTGTTGATGCCCACAGCCTTGCCGTCGAGGTTCAGCAGAGGACCGCCGGAGTTGCCGAAGTTGATGGCGGCGTCGGTCTGGATGAAATCCTCGAAATTGGCGACGCCAATGTCATTGCGTCCCTTGGCGCTGACGATCCCCGCCGTTACGGTGTGGCTCAGACCGAAGGGATTGCCGATGGCGATGACCCATTCTCCCACCTCAAGGGCATCGGAGTCGGCCAGTTCCACGTATCGCTCGTTCTCCACGTCGATCTTGATCACCGCGACGTCGGTCCCAGGGTCCGTACCGATGACCTTCGCTTTGAGCAGCCGCCCGTCGTTCAACTGGACGCGAACCTCCTCAGCCTCGCCGACGAGATGATTATTGGTCAGAATATAGCCGTCTGCCGTGACGAGGAAGCCCGAGCCTTGCGCAACCTGCCTGGGCTGCTCCTGACGCTCGGAGCGAGGCATCCTCCGCCTGAAGAAGTACTCGAACATCTGGTCGTCGAACGGGCTGTAGGGGGCGCCGGAAGAATCCTGGCGGGAATCGCTCCGAACGCTCCTGGTGGCCCGGACGCCCACAACGGCCGGCGATGTCTTCTCCGCGATCGACGCGAATGCCTTGCCCATGCTGCGCAAGGCCTGGATGCTCTGCTCATCCTCGGCCAGGGCCGTCACGGGAAGCGTAAAAACGAATAGAACCACAACCACGAAAGCCCCAGCCAGGCCGGATCGACACGACGAACGTACGTCAGTCAAATTCATGTTGACCTCCATTTCTCTCAGTTCAGCCGACGCCCGCAAAGGCAGGCGATTAGAATCGTATCGGTCGCTTACAGCGAAACTCTTGAGACTCGTATACGATTCCGGGCCGATGGAGGTTCGGGGCGACGGCCGTGCTGCCCAACTGAGTCCGGGGAATGCCCAATGGGACGGACAGGTCTCATCGAACTCCCCGCAACACCGCCGGGACGCATGGAATGCCTGTTTTTACATGCCTTTTACTTGGTCCGGCCCACCCCATGTTCTACGATGGAATCCGTGCTCTCGAAACAGATCGACAGACCCTTTGAGAACAGGAGCTTCCGCCATGAGACAGGTTATGCCCGTCGCCGTCGCAGTCCTCGCCGCCTTGGTTCTGTGCGTCCCCGAAGGACGCGCCGCCGCGGCGCAGGTCCCGCCCGAAACGTTCGTCCTGGAGCAAGTATCGCTCTTCAAGAACGGCTTTGCGTTCTTCGCCGGCCACGTCGCATGCCCCCCCGAGGCCGCATCCTTCCAGGTGGCTCTGCCCGTCGCCCCCTGCCACGGCACGTTCTGGATCTCCTATCCCGAGGACCTGGGCGTGGTCGGCATCGTCGCCAGACAGACCGACTCCAGCCAACTGGTCGATGCCGTCAGTGTTACCGAGATCCTGCAGGCGAACCCCGACAGGAAGGTCCGGCTCACAATCCACGATCGAGACGTCACGGGCGTCATTCGCTATGTGGCGAAGAGCCGAGCCGCGACGGGGGGCGTATCCGGCGCGTCTCCCCTGCCTCGGTCCGACCCATCCCCCTACTTCTCGTCGTATTCGTATCGCCCGCCCGAGCCGCCGCAACAAGGCAGCCTTCTGATCGTGGAAACCGACGCGGGAGAACTCTCCGTCGATCCCAGGGAAGTCACGCAGGTCATGTTCCTCGACGGCAAAGCACAGCGGAACCTCGCGAGAGACGGCAAATCCGTGGCATTGCACGTGCGACTGAAGAAGGCCGCTCCCGGCGCCAGGATGACCGTCAGTTTCCTGGCCCGAGGAGCCACCTGGGCGCCCAGCTACCAAATCGACATTACCGACCCGTCCCTGGCCCGCATCTCGGCCAAAGCCCTGGTCATCAACGACGCCTGCGAATTCACGGCTGTGGACACGCAGCTCGTGACCGGGTTTCCGCACCTGCAATTCGCCGATGCGACGAGCCCCCTGTCTCTGCAGCAAGACCTCGCCCAGTTTCTCCACACGCTGTCCGCCCGTCGGGTCGAACCCCGGGGAGTCAACATCACGTCGAACGTCATGACGCAGCGTGTGGTGTACAACGGCCCGCAGGATACGTCTTCGATGCCCGCCTACGGCGTATCGGAGACTGGCCAGGTGGCGGAGGACCTGTTCCTGTATCCTGCGGGCCGTCTCGATCTCGGGACGCGCGAGGTCACGTACGTGCCCCTGTTCACCGAGAGCATTCCCTACCGGCATGTCTACCAGTGGGACATCCCGGACTACGTGAGTCGACAGGGAGCTTATTGGTACTGGCGGGGGGAAGGAGAACCCGGCCGGGAGGAACAGGAGGAGGAGGTCTGGCACAGCATCCGCCTGACCAACACGACGAAAGTGCCCTGGACGACCGCACCGGGCGAAACGGTTAAGAACGGCGTTCTCCTCGGCCAGGACACGCTCTCCTACACGCCGCTCAAGGCTCAGAACACGCTGCGAATCACGCGGGCTATCGGAGTCAAAGCCGAGCAGGTGGAACACGAGACGAGCAGGAAACGCGAGGCGGTTCGCATGTATGGCACCACCTGGGACCTGGTCACCGTCCAAGGCGACCTGTCCGTCGTCAATTTCCAGGAGAAAGCGATCGACCTGGAGATCGCGAAAACCCTGTCCGGAAAACTGAAGACCGCCGATCCCGAACCGAAATCGGAGAGGCTCGCCTCCGGCATCCATCTCATGAACGGCCGTCAGAAGCTCACGTGGAGTCTGCCGTTGGACCCCGGTGAACGCAAAGCCCTCACGTACACCTACGAGGCCTGCGTCCGACCCTGAGGAGCCAGGCTCCTGCAAACAATTGCTGGCCATGGGGCGGAAGATCGGTTAGAATGATCGCTCGATTGGACATCGGGCTCTTTGGATACAAGTGAATACGGGGGCGAATGGCTTCGACCGGATCGCGGATGGATAAGCTGCGTGCCCAGGACGCCGGTTGGCCTGGTTAATCATCCGGTATCTAATTTCTAAATGGCAACTACAACTATGCCATGGCTGCGTAAATAACGCGGCCCGTCCTGTCGGACTGCGCCTGCGGGTCTGATATGGGCGTCAATCAGTGGGCTGGCTTCGTCGGTCGTCCGGGCCGACGGAGCGAGAAACACCGGACTAGTCGATCGCAGGGCCTGTGGCTCGGCGCTGCGTGAGGCGAAACTCGCAAATAGAGTGACTACGCACGTAGATGCTTATCTTGAAACATCTCGGGACGGGGGTTCGAATCCCCCCGCCTCCATTCTGTATGTCTCTGCTAAATTTCTATTTGACAGGGACTTACGCGCACGTTAATCTTGCCTAAGACGCTTTCGGGAGTATTACGGGAGTATCTTATGGCTTTTCTCTTTGCGAGAAAACTCAAGCGGCGAAACACTTGGTACGTCGGCTATTACGTTGGCGGCAAGTTCGTCCGCAAGCGGATTGGCCACTCTAAGACCCTAGCGGAGAAGGCGAGGGGCGATATCGAGGCCCGGCTGGAGCGTGCCGAAGCCGGCCTTCTCAGCAAGGACTATCCGATTCTCACGTTCTTCGATGAGTACCTTGAGAGAACCAGGGACAAGCATGCGCCTGCGTACCACAACAGGAATGAACGTGTGATCAAGCAGTTCAAACGATTCCTCCAGACCGAGCGGCCCTATCTCAAGAAACTGTCTCAGGTTAGACCAGAGGTAATCGAAGCATACCAGAGGTTCCGGTTGGCCGAACTCGTTCCAAAGACGGGCAAACCGATCAAGAAACGTACGGTCAACATTGAGGTCAGTAGCCTAAAGACCTTCCTGAACAAGGCCCTGAAATGGGATATGCTGTCGGCCAATCCGCTGGAAGGCGTGGAGAACTTGAAAGAGAATGACAGCAAGAAGATCCGGGCCCTCACAGAGAACGAGGCCGTCAAGGTTCTTGAGGAAGCGGACGGCTGGTTCCGGCCGGTGCTGCTGACAGCTCTCTACACGGGTATGCGTGAAGGTGAGCTTATCAACCTAGAATGGGGCGACGTGGACTTCGCGGAAGGCATTATCAAGGTGAGGCGAAAGTCCTCGTGGATTCCGAAATCTTCGGGAAAGGCCATCCGAGAGCGGGATGTGGCGATACCCCAGCAACTGGTGGGTTTTCTCAGGGAGTACAGAAAGAAGTCGGAGCGAGACGACAACCGCGTGTTTCACAACAGGAACGGGGAGGGACTGAAGCCGGGCCTTCGCAAAGCTCTCATGAGACTAACCAGAAAGTGCGGCTTCCCAGAGGTCACGCAATTCCACGCCCTGCGGCATACATACGCGACGCATCTGATCAAGACGTGCAAGGACCTTGCAGTCGCCCAAGAGCAGCTCGGGCATTCCGATATCATGACCGCACAGAAGCTCATCTCACACGAAGCTGACGTAGGAAATGACAGGCCTGCATGCTTTCAGAATCTCTACGACCTTGCCACTTTGGGCTCTTCCGGCCCGTAAGACCCGGAATACCCGGAAACAGCCCGCAACAAGGCGCTGTTCTCTGTAGTCAGAGCCTTCCCAACATGTCCCCCTCCAACGCTTCTATCCTCTTGTCCCCACCCTTCATATCTCCTTTTCCAGATTTTCAAGGCTCTGGTCTGTATCGCACCATGCCGGAAAACCCTGAAATACCTGCGGAGAACCCGGAAGACCCCGGAAAACCACAGGCACCAAGTCACAGCCACCGGCCGGCTAACAGGTGCTCGTCACTTCTCTCCTCTGATCTGAATCTACCGCTGTCTGTCCCCCCTCTCGCGCTATTTCTGTTCTTCAGATTCAGCCTCTTCCGCCCGGAAGACCCTGAAATACCCCGGAATACCTGAGACCACGATGCCTTCTTTGGCGCGCCACCGGTCCATGGGTCGGCCCTGATTCCTTCTACCCTCGCATCTGTCCCCTGCACGTCACGTCCGGTCCCACGTCTCATTTGTACCACCCCGGAAGCGCACCACGGCCGTCGCCATTGTGCCCCTGATGCTGGTTATCAACCGCGGCCTGCGAGCCGGTCTGCCGGCAGAATCGCTCCCCCAAAAAGGTCGCTCCGCTGGCGACCTCTCTCGGCCTGGGTATTTTCAGCATCAGCCGAAAGATATAAATACCCCATCGTCTTGTCGATCGTACAGATCGGTTCATACCAATCGATCAGGAATATCCGGAACATGTCAAAACCCGAAATCACCTTCAAAGTGGGCGCAGTCCGAGCCTCGGTCTTCAGGAACATGGTCGTGAACAACGGCAGACAGGTCCCCTTGCCCAAGGTCGTGATTGAAGTCCGCTACAAGGACAAGACCGGCCAGTGGAACGGGACCAACAGCCTCAGTCTCAATGACATCCCCAAAGCGATCCTGGCCCTTCAGAAGGTATTTGAGTACCTCACCCAGCACAAAGGGCCGGAACCCGCAGAAGACCTCTCCGCAGGCCCAGAGTAGGCTCCCACGTCCACTTCCGCATATCCGCAAGACGCCATCCCCACTCCTCCTACTTGGAAGCCCTTACGCGCTTCTCTCCGCCCATCCCCTCTCCCCAGGGTCCGGGCGCCTTGCCTGAGCACCTATTCAGACTCGCAGAGCCCCCGGTTGTCCCAAGGACTCTTCTCTGTACACGCAGAACCACAATATCCCCATGGCATCCCCCTCACGCAGGAGGTGCCACAACCCTATCCTTTGGAGGTACCACCATGACCCCACAGACATCAGAACACCTACACGAACAAAGAAACACCTGCTGCTGCTCCGCCGGCGTCAATCCAAGCGCAGACTCCAGGGAGAGAATCGGCGAGTTCCACGCCCAGGACTCTCCGGTCGCCCACACCGTCCCCGAGATCGAGCAGTTCCTTGCCGCCCTCGAATTCCGGCAGACACTCTGGTACCGGGCCTTCTACCGCCAGATCCTGGCCGGCGTGTCGATCCTGTACCCCCGCGTGAATGCATCAGCCAGAGCGAAGATGGCACGGAAGTACACCGATGATCTTGTCGGCGGCAGCGGTATTCGTGCCCTGCAATCCCTGGCCATGCCCGACCGGCACGCGTCGTTTGCCCAGGAGTGCGATCAATCCCGTGCCGCAGCCGTGAGGACCATTCGACAGGAGATGGAGCGTTTCTGCGCAGCGTGCAGGACACTGCTCGCCCTCCTCCTGCCACGATGCTGGCACCTTGCCCGATGGTGCCTGTACCACTGTGTACGTCTCTTCTGGAGAACCTTGACCGGATTGTGCCGGATCATCATAGGCCTGCTGCAACGCCGGTATCTGGTCCTGGAGGACCAGGAGTTCTTCACACCCAGTCGCGCCTTGGTCCAGAGAATCACCCATCGCAGATGGCGGCAGCTTCACAAGAAGAACCCCACTTTGGCCGTCCGCCGCTTCAGGCATCGGTAGAGTCAAGGCTCGGCCAACGGGGGCGAAACCTCGGCGTGGGGGATTTTGACCCCTCAGCGGCGACAGATACAGGAGAAGATCCCGCGCCGGCAGTCAAGATCCTGACGGATCACGGTTGGCGGACCAAATCCCCGCCATTCCTTGACGATGCCCGGGCATCTTGCCCGAGCGTCTATTCGAACTCGCAGAGCCCTTGGTTGTTCCAGGGGCTCTTTTTTTGCGCGCAGAACGCTGCACAGCGGCCCCCCCCGCAGGAGGTGCCATGACACCCATTTCAGGAGGTATGACCATGATCCCACAAACGCCAGAACACCCACAGCCATCCAGAGACATCTACTACTCGGTCGGCGTCAGTCCGAGCGGCAACCTCAAGGAGAGAATCGATGAACTGCATGGTGCCGATTCCCTGGTCGCCAAGGTCGTCCCGGAGCTCGACCGATTCCTCAGCACTCCAGAGTATCGGCAGACTCGCTGGTATCGGGCCTTCTGCCGCAAGGTCTATTCCAGTATGTCCATCCTCTATCCCCATGCGAACGCTCCCGCCACCGTCAGCATGGCCCAGGAATACATCGACGACCTCGTTCATGGCGGCTATCTGCAGGTGCTCCAGTCCTTGGCTCGTCCCAGTGGTCTCAAACACATCTCGTTTCGCCAGGAATATGCCGCATCCCATGGCGTGCCCCTGAGCGAAATGCTCCTCTTCGGCCCCCGTGGCGGAGCGGTCAGGGAACTGCTCCATTTCGTGGCGGCCGAGAAGGCTCACGGTATGCACCGGCCCGCCATTTGCCAGCGGCGCTATTTGTCCGCCGGGACGCAGAAATGCTGGTCCGCCGCAGAAAACACCTACAACTGGCCCACGCCCGTGAACGCCGACGGCGAAGAAACGCCTGCCGAGGTACCCGAAGGGCAGTCTCACCCGTCCGACGAGGTGATCGACAAGATCTCGTCGCTCTGGCGACGAAACCCGGCGTTGCGCGACTATACGGGCTACAAGCGTCTGTCCGGCGACACGCCATTTCAGATCATCGAGGATGCCATCGATGTTCTGGTCCAAAGCAACAGCTCGCCCCTGAGTCCGGCCGAGAAAGCCAGATACATCGAGGTCGTGGAGCGAGCCAATCACCAGGGCATCGACCCGTTCCATGCGGCCTATGAGGCGTTGCCCACCGCTGCCCTCCAGCAATGCTGGAACCAAGCCAGGCAATGGCTCTATGACTACTCCATGATCCTCTGGGAGACGCAGAACGAGTTGTGGCTGGTCGAAGGCAAACGCGTGCCAGCCAGCGGCGTTGTGTACAGGCCCACGCAAGCCACGGCTCCCGAACCGAAGACCAAGGCCGTGCCCGGCACGATCTACCTCAACAAGGGACGATACTGGTGGGTGGTCAAGAACAAGATGAAGCCGCAGCCGCTCATCGACCCCAAGAGTAAAAAAAAAGTGCCCGGCACAATCTTCCAGGAAGGCAATCGGTACTACTGGGTGATCGCCGGAGTGCTGGGACGTCAGCGTCTCGTCCCCAAGGGCGAGAAGTTCTCAACCTCGGACAGGGCCACCGCCGAGAAGATCGCCTATCGGAAATGGCAACAACTCCGCAAAGAGAATCCCTCACTGGCTGCCCACATCCTCAGCCGCAGGCAAGCACAGGGCCTGGCCACCAGGGACCGCGCCCTGGCCAGCAGAATCGCTGCCCGCCTGTGGCGGCAGATTCAAAGAGACGATCCGGATCTGGCGTCCAGAATCACCCAGAACAACCGCGCCAAGGCCCAGGACCACTGGTATGCCCACATCGGCGCTGGCGCCACACAACGACATCTTGGCAGCTACGCCAGCAAAGCCGAGGCACAGGCAGCCTACGCCAGAGAGTTTGAAACGACCTATGGCTATCCGCTTGGCTACAATGTCCAGTGCATGCCGAGACTCGACAGAGTCTGGCCCTCATGGCAGCAGGAGGCCGCCCGATTGAACCGAATGGTTGAGCACCCGCATATGCCCGTCATCTGTCAGTCAGACGACGCCGACATCCTGACGCCCATGATTCAAAAGATGCAGAGAGTGGACTGGCTCACGAGCCACGCCATGGTGGTCTTCGATGATGAGTCGCCCATTGCCTCTCCCGATATCGCGATGCAGTCGCGTGGAACCGCCTGGTATGAACAAGCCAGGAGCCAGGGCCGGCATCTTGCTATCTGCGGCTGTGCCTATGTGGATCCCGATACCCAACGAATCCGGATCACCATCTACCGGCCTGGTTTTGCCACTCGGCAGGTGCTCCTGGAAGAAATCTATCATATCGGCCTCAAGGTCCTGTTCTATCGGAGCCCCCGTCTCTTCGCTGGCATTCGGCGATGGTACAGAGGCCAGTTGACCAAAGGTAGCGATCCCACGTTGTCCCTGGCGGATATGTTCGCCTCAACCATGGCCCGGCAAGAGACTGACGTCAGAACAAGTCTACCTCCTGGTGTAGTCAGCTCTGCCCAGAAACTACTGTCCCCCTCCAGCCGTGTCCCCGCTTCTATCATGCAGCAGGTCATCACACACTGGTCTGAACCTCTGCCGGCCTGATCCGGTGCGATCCGCCCCCTGCCTCCCGCGTCAACAGCCACTCCACATCATCCGGCCCAAGGCCTCTCATCGCCGACCCAGATCAACCCATGCCTGCCCGTAGGTGAGGCAGGCGAACCAAGGGAGGGCCGACGTGAAGGCCCTCCCTGTTCCTATTCCATTCATCTCAACATATCCTTTGCTTCCATTATTTCCGATCATCACAATCCTTAAATACTCCTCCTACGTTGTCATTTGAAAATGACACCAAAAGAAAACCCCTCTGAAAACGAAAAGGCGATCCAAACCCTGGAAGAAATCTGTGAAAACACCCGCGCCATCCGCCGGGTCGTCAACCGGATCCTGGACCACCTCCACGAGTCCCAGGAGCAGGACGAGAACAACGACTATGATCCTGACACCCTCGACTGGGATGATCTGGATACCCACGATGATATGTACTACTGAATGAAACCTCTCCGCCACGGGCAACTCGCGCACGACAAAAAGGGCTGGACTGTATTCTGAGCGGCCAGCCCCCGTCTTCTTCACCGGCACGTGTAGCTCGCTACGGTTTCACCGCCCGGTTGTAGATCCGAATGTCATCGATCAAGCCGGACCAGAAAGTGCCGGACACAAGCGTGCTGCCCGCGCCGATGTATAGACCACCGTATGCAGGTTCCAGTGTCTCGGCAATGTCACGGGCCACTTCGATATCGTCCACGTAGAGAGTCCTTTCAGTCCCGTCCCGAACCAAGCCCACCCGATGCCAGTCACCGTCGGTGATCGTACCCCACCCGACGAGCGGCGGTCCTGCCGGTACAGGGGCCCGACCAGTCCTTGCCGGGGTTTTGAGTTCCGTCCTCAACGCCCCGTCGGTGCTATCGGCCATCAGCCAATTGGCACTTCCCTTCTGGGACAGCAACACTTGTCCGGGGGCACCGCCCTTGACCCAGGCGAAGACGCTGAAGGGCCCTGCCGATGGAACCAGGATGACGGGCGATTCGATACAATCATTGACGCCGTCGAGTAGAAGAGCACCGGCCTTCCTGCCGCCGGCTGGCTGCCAGAGAGGACCACCGACCAGCTTGGCATTCTGGCTCCCAACGCTGTCGGCAGCAACATTTCCTTCGGCTTCATCCAGACTCCAGTGTGCGATCAATGTGGGATCATACACATTCTGGCCCCAGTAGCTCATGAGCACGTCGAGGTCTTTCGCGTCGACCTTGTGGTCGCCCCAGGGGCCAGGACCGATGTCAGCCGACGGATCATCTTTCCCCCACGATCCGATCATCCGCAGGAGATCCTGAGTGTCCACTATGCCGTCGCCATTGAAATCGACAATACGAATAATGGGGACCTGCCAGATGTCCCCGTTGCCCGGGCCACCGTCACGAAGTGATGCGAAGTACAGGGTCAGGCCATCAAACGAAATGCTTGGCGTGGCATCTTCGGTCGTGGTGTTAATGGGCACGCCAAGATTGACGGCGGGCCCCCAGCCGTCCTCGGTCGTCGCCCGGGTTGAAACATACATGTCGAGAGACCCTGGCACATCGACGCGCCATGAAGCAAAGAACAGCGCCAGTCCATCACTGGAGATACTTGGCGAGTTTTCATTGGAGGGGCTGTTGACAGCGGCACCGAGGTTTACCGGCTCCCCCCAAGGCTCGGAAGAAGATGGTCGGGTACTCACCCACAGGTCACCGCCGTTTGTCCTCCCGCGTGGGCCGCTCCCGAAATAGAGGGAAAGCCCGTCGGCTGAGAGGTGCGCTGTGAAGTCCCCTTCCGAGAGGTTGATCTGCGGCCCAAGGTTCACTGGCTCCGCCCATTCGTCGTTCGTCGTCGCCCGCGTCGCAACCCACAGGTCACTCTCACCATAGCCGCCGGGGCGGAAGCTCCCAAAGTACAACTCAAGCCCATCCGCTGAGATGCATGCTCCATGGTCCCTGTAGGGCGAGTTCACACGTGGGCCCAGATTCATCGGCTGCTCCCAATCATCATCGACTGTCGGTCGTGTCGTCACCCAAATATCTCGGTCGCCTTGTCCGCCGGGACGATCAGAGGCAAAGTAGAGTGACAGACCATCAGGAGAGATGTGTGGCTCGAAATCCAGTGACGTACTGTTCACCGGCTGCCCGAGATTGGTCGGTGTGCCAAAGACGTAATCAGCTCTCGCGGGACTGCTCCCAACAAGACCAACACCGGCGTAGACAGACAATGCACCGATCAGAATCGTTTGTTTGCGTGGTCTCATGGCTGGGTCCTCCCACAATCGAGTTCACTGCCTTGCAGGCGGCCTGTTCCCCGGCGCCTCTCTGGCCTCACTTAAACTACGCGAGGAACACAGAAATCCCGCCGCCGGCACGGAGAATAATTTGAGAATGCGGGCCTACGTCTTGAGACGACACACCGCTGGAATCGCCGGGCAGACACTGCACACCTTACTCTCCGGCCAGATAAGTCATTTCGATGTGCGGCGTTCAGCAGAATCCCGGGAGTTCGTGATTTGCAGGGCGTACCGGCGTACGGAGGCCCCAAGGGAAGTGTCGTTCTGGATTCGGATGGCAACCTCCGCATAGGAACGGCATTCCGCACGGAGTCGATCTACGAGCTGAGTTGCTTTTCGGGCATCAAGACGCGGCGGATATCCGCCGCGCGGGGCGGCAGATTCCAGGAGCAAGATCGTACCGGTGTCGTCGCCAACCGCGATCGTTCTGCCATCGGGACTCGCAGCCAAGGAGAGGACCGCTCGCCCATTGGAGGGCACGGTGAGCATCTGCGACCAACCGCCTGTGTCCCACAACCTGACCACGCCATCGCCGCCGCCGCCGCCTGTGAGAAGCCGCCTGCCATTCGGCGTGAAGGCGGCACTCATGACCCAGCGGACGGCGGGCAGGACAGCTACTTGCTGGTAGGTGCGCGCATCCCATATCCGCCCATACGGTCCGTCATTCCACCCGCTACCGGTAAAGAAGGCCGCACCATCTCGCGTGAACGCCACACAATGGATTCGCCCTTGTGCCTGAATCGATGCCAACTCCCTCCCCTTGTGGTAATCCCAGATCTTGACCAGGCCATCCTCTCCCCCAGAGACCAGCGTGTCGCCCGTCGGGCTAAAAGCCGCAGAACAAGCGCCCTGTCCCACGGTGCCTTGTCCGTGCGCAAGCCAGCTCTTCTCCTCTTGAGCGGTGGCTACATCCCAGATTTTGATTGTCCTATCGGCACTCCCTGAGGCGACTCTCCGGCCATCGGGACAGATCGCCACGCAGTTGACGGCATCACGATGCCCGGAAAGAGTTCCCAGCTCGTGGTACGTGGCAGCGTCCCACAGCTTCACCTGCTTATCCTCGCCTGCGGAAGCCACGGTGCGCCCATTGGGACCAAACACGATAGCGCGCACTTCGCCCTGGTGGCCAGACAGAGTGGCGACCTCGCAGGTGCTCGCCACATCCCACGCCTTTACGAGGCCATCCGACCCCGCGGACAGGAGCGTCGCCCCATCCGGACTGAAGGAGAGCGAGAGGACGCTTCCCTTGTGTCCGTGCAGGATGTTCGGGGTTCGCATAGAAGGCAGACTCCAAGCCTTGACCGTTCTATCGAAACCACCGGAGATAATGCGTCCGTCTTGAGGGCTGAAGACAACGGCCGTTACGTCTTGCTGATGCCCACGAAGCGTGGCGACTTCAACCCCCTTGGCCACATCCCATATCTTGATCGTCTTGTCCGAGCTCCCGGACGCTATCTGGCCGCCGTCGGGACTGAATGCAACAGCCCAGATGTACCGCCCCCGATGCCCGGACAAGGTGCGCAGGCTCCGGTTACTTTCAACACTCCAGAGCTTGATCGTCCTATCGTTACTACCTGAGGCTAATTGTCGACCATCAGGCCCGAAGGCAGCGCAGTAAACGGCGTCCGCATGCTCTGCAAAGTTTCTCAGCACCTCACCGGTCTGGGCATCCCACAATCTGACCGTCGTGTCGTCACTGGCCGAGAGTATTCGTCGGCTGTCCGGGCTATAGGCAACTTTCCGGACAGGGCCCTGATGCCCTTGGAGGTTCATCACCGGAGCGCGCGCGGCAATGTCCCAGATTCTGACCATACCGTCGTGCCCCCCCGAGACAACGCGCTGACCGTCCGGACTGAACACCACGGAATAGACACTCTGCGGGGCCCCCCCGGCGGACTCCTGCTCCTCTGCCAACGTGCTGAGCAGCGTGCCGGTTCGAGCGTCCCACAACTGAATGGCGCCTGCACCGGTCGAGGTGACGACCCTCTGGCCTTGGGGGTCCAGCGCCACCGACCAGATCCAACCGCCGACACGGAAATTTATCACCTCGGAATGATTCTCCAGGTCCAGCACTTGGACGTGGGTTCTGACTCCAGCCACAAATGCGTGTCTTCCATCCGGAGTCAAAGCGATGGAGGTAACTTCCTTGACACCTTTGAACCATGGAGATCCCTGGAGGGTCACGTCCGCCTCATCCGCCACATAGGAGAGCCAGTCCCACTCCCAGCCGCGCAGGTCCTCTGGGCATGCCGCCAGCAAATCGGAGACGCGATCAATACTCCCTTCCCGATAGGCCGATTCAGCCAGCGAGATGTTGCTGCCATAAAGAGCACGACGATAGGACTCAGACTGCTCTTTCGCGATCCTCGTGGCTCGCTCGCTACGCAGATAGAGAGCCGTAGTCACTACAAACCCTGCGCAGACTAGTACAGCAATCGTCACGGCTGCCGCCACGGCACCGGTGTGCCGCTGCACAAATTTCCTCGCACGGTAGACAGTGGACTCCGGGCCGGCGCGCAGGGGGGCGCCCTTCAGGTAGTTCCCCACGTCGTCAGCGAACTCGGCGACGGACTGATAGCGACGCGTGGCTTCTTTTCGCATCGCCTTGAGCGGAATCCACTCCAGTTCTCGGCGTAGCGATTTCGCCAGGGTCTGAGGATCCGAATGGCGTCGTTCGGCAATCTTCTTCGTTTCCTCTCCCAGGCTGGTCAGACGCGTGCTCGGCGTGCGCGGCTCTTGGTCCCGTATCGTAGCGCGCACATGCTCAAGGCCGCCGGCCCGAAGGGTGTCCGGGTCAAAGGGCAGCACGCCGGTCAGCAGCTCGTAGAGGATAACGCCCAGCGAATAGACATCGGAGCGGGTGTCCACGCCGCGAGCGTCCATTTCCGCCTGCTCGGGACTCATATAGTCCGGCGTGCCGATGAACTGCCCTTGCTCCGTATAGAGCGTCCGCTCCGTCAGAGGCTGGCTGAGGGCTTTGGCAATCCCGAAATCGATTGCTTTGATGAGTGGCTTGCCTTCCTTGGATACCACGAGGATGTTCGACGGCTTCAAATCGCGATGGATGATCCCCTTCTGGTGGGCGTGCCGAACTGCGTCGCAGACCTGGAGAAACAAGCAGAGTCTTGCCCTGAGATCGAGCTTCTCCCGGTCGCAGTACTCCGTGATGGGAAGCCCCTCGATGAACTCCATGGCGAAATACGGGCGCCCTTCCGGAGTGGTCCCGGCGTCGTGGATCTGGGCGATGTTCGGATGGTCGAGCAGGGCCAACGCCTGTCTCTCCGCCTCGAAACGGGCGATAACCTGCCTGGAGTCCATCCCGGGTTTGATAACCTTGAGGGCAACACGACGGCGGATCGGACGTTCCTGGGAAGCGAGATAGACGATGCCGTATCCGCCCTCCCCCAGAATGCCAAGCAGTTTGAATGGCCCGATCTGACCGCCCGGACCAACAGTCCCTTCACCCTGGGAAGCCGTAGACTGACTCGGGTCTTCAGAAAAGAATGGTTCCGGCCCCACCGCCCCACGCCCGACATTCTCTCCTTCCTCAGCCATATTCATGACTCCAGCAGCCTTGGCAAGCGTTCTCACGACCGCTTGCCTATTGTACCCTGTCGCGCCGATGACTGCCATGGAATTGGACGGGACAGAGCAATGGTACGCAACAGCCTGACCAAACCGACCGCCTGCCGACCGTTAAGTTTTTATACCCATGGTCTTTTCTTTGTGGATGGAACGCATAGACCTGAACGCCGGCTTTCGGCGCCTCAACGCGAGTTTGGGACGAATGAGAGACCTGATGGCCTGGGACCGGTTGAAAGAGCACGAGGCAAGGCCGCACGAACCCCCTTCTTTTCAGATCTACGACCCGACCGCAACCGATCTGCGGAACGAGTACTCTCACTTCCTGTTCACCGCCGTCGAGTTGCACGACGCCCTCCGCGGACACGGAGCCTCCATTCCCGAATCCATGCGGCGGACCCTCCAAAGGAAGCTGGCCAAGCTCGAACAGGAGGCCCGCCAACTGGACCTGCACCAGAGGTGCCTGGGGTATTGACCATGGGATGGCTCGATCTACTCAGGAGAAGGGTCGCCAAGGAGCAAGCCAGCCCAGTCCCGGCTCCTGCGACCAATGAGGCCCTTACCGGCATGCGGACCGACATCGATCAATTGCTCGGCCGGATCGGCACAATCGACATCACAATCAAGAGACATGACGACCAGCTCACTGCCCACGAGGCACGCCTGCAGGAACATGGGCAGAGGCTCCAGACCCTGGAACAGAAGGTCGCCATCCCGGCCGGGCAACCCGTGCCAACCCGCCAGGCTGTCCGACGCGCTGCGGACAACGACCGTTTCCTTTTCACGCAACCGGCCTATGCGAGCCCGGCCCAGCAGTTTGATATCGAGCAGTTCACGGAGCAGCAGAAGCGTGTCCTGGCCGTTTTCTTCCAGAACAAGGGACGGCGGATGTCCTATGCGGACGTGGCAAGGGTCCTGAACAAATCCGCCTATACGATCAAGAACCAGGTGAACCAGATCCGCCAGAAGGCGGACCTGTTTGACTGCACGATTGGCAACCAGAGCCGCAACCTCTTTGCGCTCAAGGCCGACCTGCGGGTCGAGAAGTACCTCAAGGTAGGCCAGCCAACCGAGCGCCCAGTGTCGACGTGCGAGCGAGACCAGTCAGGAGTGGAACCGGAAGCCAAGAAGGCCGAGCCTGTCATTGAATACGCGCAGGAACGTCCCGAGCCCCAGGAAGAAGCCTGAAAGCCACATACCCGGCTCTCTCCAGAGGCCGCCGGTCAATACTTCTACGAAATGCCCGCCCATGGCGGAAGAGTGAGGATTGCGCCCCATGGGGCACGCCCCGCAGCTCGCAATCCGCCTCAGGATCGCGCCGCCGGCGCCCCCTCTCTGGCTCGTTGCCCAGGCTGGAAACAGAACAGGACCGTCATTCGTCTCACCGAATATCTCATAACGCCAGGCGATGGGGCCGTTCTTGGGGACTTTGGTGTCCCTGGCATCGGCAGGTTTATAAACCCCCGGCGCTTTATGCGTGCGGTGAGGTTTACACGTCCCATGGATATCGAGCAATACCTGGCAGACAGAAAGAGGCATTTCGATGCCGGCACCAGCCGGATCCGCAACTTCGAGGTCTTCGACTTCAACTATGTTCCCGAAAAGCCCCTTATGCGGGAAGAGGTCAAGCCGGTCATCGATGCCCTGCTCCGCTACCAACAGACCGGGATCGCCAACAACGTGTTGATCCTGGGGTCCCGGGGATCGGGTAAGAGCGTTTTCGCACGGTACCTCATGAAGGTCATGTCCCAGCCGGGGCAGTCTGTGTTCGCCTACGCCAACTGCCGCCAGCACAATACCAGCTTCAAGATCCTGGCCTCCCTGCTGGGTCTGCGGCCCAGGGGCTGCAGCCTGGATGAATTGTGGCAGAAGTTCGAGGACTCCCGGCAAGGCCGGATTGTCTTCGTGCTCGATGAAGTCGATCTGATCAGTGACAAGGACCGGCACAAGGATATTCTCTATCTGATCAGCCGCTCGCCTCGGAACCACATGGCCTTTCTCCTGAGCAACAATCGTGTCCTTTCGGCGCACCTGCAAAATCTGAAATTTTGAAGGCGACCCGCGA
>CALEZT010000271.1 GCA_937927975.1 uncultured Phycisphaerales bacterium | reverse complement strand
TCTCCTCCTGGATGTGGCTCACGAGCTCCACTGTCTTGCTGATAGCCAGACGATAGACAGATTCGTCCATCTCCCGACCAGACGTGTCTGCGCTGGTCTGCCTGAGCAGCCCAAAGAATGGGGCCTGAATCTTGGGGTCCAGCCCCTCGATTTCCTGCTCCCGACCCTGCTTGATCTCCTGCTCGATGAAACGCTGCAATTCCCGCTCAAGCTCGATCCAGTTGTCCTTCAGGTCCCGAAGGATCTGTTCGAGCTTCTCGCTCAGTTGGCTGAAGAACGCCGGGTCTTCATGCAAGTGAATGCTGATGTGATGGCGAGCCGCATGAAGCATCTGGGAGGCACGGGCCTTCGCGGATTTGCCCGCATTCACGTGTTCCGCGAAATCCACGTCGAGAATCTCGATGGGCGGGATCTTCGGGTCGATCCCGTTGGCTGCGATGTACTCGTCGATGAGTTGCTTCACCTTGTGCTTCACGCCGTACAGATTCAGCTGATTGTCGTAGTACAGATTCGCCGCCACTCTGGCGATGAAGCCGAGGATCTTGGCGTCTTTCAGGTACGGCATGGCTTCCGGCCGGGGCATGATGATCCCCAGGCTTTCCAGGAAGAGCCGCAGCTTGTTGATGAACTCCGCACGCACCCTGACATCTGCCAGGAGATCGACGCATGCCTCGATATCCCTGATGCTCGACACTCCGCGTGTGATGAAGACGTCCACAACGCGCTTGTGCCGATCCCGCAGCTTGGGGAGTTCGTCGCGGATATCGACCATGGGAGTCTCAGTCTCATCATCGTAGCCGGCCAGGGCGTCGTGGAGATGGCGTGCGACCCCGATGTAGTCCACGATGTAACCTCGCTCCTTGCCATGCGCCCGACGGTTCACGCGGGCGATTGTCTGGAGCAACTCATGGGCAACGATCTTCCTATCCAGGTAAAGCACCTGTTCGACCGGTGCGTCGAACCCTGTCGTCAACATGCTCTTGACACAAAGGAAGGCCAGGCCGTCCTGCTTCATGTGATCTTCATGCACCAGCGGCTTCTTGAACCGGGCGATATATCCATCCTGTTTCGCCTTGTCCGTCCAGTCCCGCCTGGAGAGAGGGTCATTGTGGTCATGCGAGATGATGGCGGCAAACTCCAACCGCTTGATGGTGTCCAGGTGTCTTGACGCGCCGACCAGGAATTGCGTGTATCCATCCTCCTGTTCGAGTTCCGCATCAGACAGACGCAGTTTGCCCGGGTCCAGGGCCTCGATCTCCTGCACGAGACGGTTGCGAGCCTCCTCCAGTGAATCACGATAGCGGATGGCTGCCAGGCGCGAGACCGCCACGACTTGGGCCTTGAATCCATTGGGAAGCACGCCACAGACGTAGTGGCGCAGCATGTCGGCCGCTTTCGCCGCGATGAGCTTCGGCGCCTCCAGGACATCGCCCTCCGCGGCGTGTCTGTTCCTAATGACCTGCTTCTCGGCTTCGCTATAGTCCCGGAACAGGTCTTCGAACTTTTGGTCCAACCGATCTGTATGCTCCACGAGCCCATCGGCGGTGCGGCCCTCGTAAACGATCTTGACCGTGGCCTCGTCCTCCACGGCCTCATCCAAGCGATACTTGTCGATGAACTCCCCGAAGATCGCCTGGGTACTGGCTTTGTCGGCGCGCAGGATGGGGGTACCGGTAAAGCCGATCTTGGCCGCGTTGGGCAGGGCTTTCATCAGATTCGCATGGAAGGTCTTCGTATGCGATCTGTGAGCTTCATCGATGAGAATCAGGATGTTGGAGGACTCGTTGAGAACCTCGAATTCCTGATCTCGCACCACTTGCCGCAGGGTCCTCGTTCGAGGGGCATGGGTAATAACGGCCTCATCACAGTGCTTGGGCGGCGGAAGAGGCACGACATATTCGAAGGTCTCCGCCTCGCCCTTGCGTTCCAGGTACTTCTGGATCATCGCGAACACAATGTCGGGGCTCTCCTCCCGCAGGATGCTTTTGAGCGTCTCCGTGGCTGAGGCTCGCCGCCTGTTGTCCTGGTCATCCGGCCGGATGACTTCCCCCGTCAGCGAGGCCGTTTCACGCAGTTGCCCCTCAAGGTCCGTTCGATCCGTGACCACCACGACCTTGAAGGCTCGCAGCCTGGGATTCATCCGCATCTTGCGGATCAGGTACATCATAGTGATGCTCTTGCCCGAGCCCTGCGTGTGCCAGACAATGCCGCCGCGACGGTCTTGATCCTTCTCATCCTCCTGCCGTGTCCTGCCCGTGGACAGCCGGTCAATGGCAACGTGGACCGCCCGGTACTGCTGATACCGAGGGGCGATCTTGATGAGCTTGCCGTCTTCGATCTTGAAAAGGACGAAATTCCGGACAATATCGATCAGCCGCTCCGGCCGAAGCACCCCGGCCGCCAGAAGCTCCTGGCTCTTGAGCTTCCCAGGTTCCTTGTCGAGTTCCTTCGCAACCTCCTCGCGCGCCAAGGGAGCGACGTCCTTCCATTCGAGATAGTGCTCGTGAAACGCGCCGAGCGTGCCGAGACGGGCCTGGTAATACGAGGACACCGCTATGAGCTGATTGAACAGGAACAGGTCTTCGACCCCCTCATCCTCCCCCACCCAATAGCGGTTGTTCGAATACCGCAGGAGCTGGTCCAGCCCTTCCCCAACAGGGTCGGTGACGCTCGGGCTCTTGCACTCCACGACGACCAGGGGCAGACCATTGACGAACAAGACTACGTCCGGGACTACGAACGTCCCCCGTCCGGGGATGTCCACGCGGAACTGGTTGACTGCGACGAAGTCGTTTCGAGCCAGATGAGCAGGGTCGTAGTCGATGAAACGAATGCGCCGCTGGCGTGTCTCATTTGGACTAGTAGGGTCGACAAGAACACCCTTGATGAGCCGTTCCGTGATGAGCCGATTCTTCTCAAGGAGCGACTGCCCGCCGACAGACTCCAGTTCGCGAATCGCACGGTCCACCGTGAGGTCGTCCACAGAACCCTCGCCGGCGTTGACGCGTTTGATGGCCTCCCGGAGACGCCCATAGAGCACGGTCTGCCGAAAGTCCTCACGTTCCGTGAGTTCCGGCACATCGATATCGCCAGACATGTACTGCCAGCCCATTTGGGCTAACTGGATCAACAGCGGACACTCGACCTCTGACCACTCGGTCGGAGTGCTGGTCGGAGGACACAATTCAGACAGGTCTATCATGCTCGTCAACCTCCGCAAAGATCATCTCGCCTAACCAGGGATGTTGAACCACATCTCGAACACATCTTTGATCAGGATCTTCTCGCTTCTTATCTCGCCTCTGGTGGACATGTCTATCTCTCCTTTTCCGCCTTTGCCATTTCCGGAACAGCCTTTACTCGTACCCGCCCGGTCAACAAATCCTGCATAAGCCCCCTTTTGATTGACTTCAACTTCATCAGGTATGCCATTTCCTCCGCGATGCGGCTTTCATGTTCTTCGAAAGCAGCGATGATCCTCTCTTGTTCCTTCAGCCCCGGACACGGGACGGGAAAACGGCCCAGCTCAGTACGGTTGATCGAAGCGATACTGGTCGTTTGCTTCGCATGCCGAAGGAAGTACCGTTTGCCGTAAGACACCATAAGGATGGCGGCCAAGAATTTGGGGAGCAGCACCTGCGAATCCGTGCGAACGCGGAAGATGTGGTTCTGGTAAGCACATGGATTGATTTGCCCGTCCCAGACAGCGCCTCGCCCAAGCTTGTCGAAGTCGCCGCCTTCCGTCAGCAGCACATCTCCGGCTTGCAGCAGAAAACGATCCATTTCGCCGCGAAAAATACGGATCGTCTTGATCTCCGACAGGTCGACGCGTCCCTCCTGCAGGTTCGCCACTCGCAGATAAGGGACTTCAAGGCTATTGGCCTCACCCACCTGCCGGCCAAGCGTGATACCATTGGCTATTTGCGATACCGTCTCAAGGGGACGCGTATCCCAATCCTTCGGTATCCGGCCAAGGGAAACATCCGCAAAACGTTCCGGATGCACATAGGAGTCGCGGAGTTCGCCATTTTCATCGAGCCCACGGGTCAGAAGGTCGTGCAGCAGGCCTTGTTTGATGTCCTTGAGTTTGGCGATCAGCGATTCCGTCTTCAAAATCGCGTCGTCGGTACTATCGAGAACATTCGTAATTCCACGCTGCTCAGGCAACGGTGGCCAATCGAGTTGCTGACTCAGGTACTCCGCTACTTTCAGATTGGTGATGCCGGTAGTCTGTTGCTGGTACGCCCATATCCTGGGCTCCTGAATCAGGTAGACAAGGCGCCACCAAAGATAGCGTGGGAGAACGGTGTCATTCGGTCGCAACGTTCGAAAGAAGTTGGATGTCAGATAGACTTGACTGTCGGGTGAGCAGAACACGCCGACATGTCCGACAGGTTTGCCCGGACCACCACCGGCAGCTTCGAGAACAAGATCACCATCACGCAACTGCTTCTTACCCAAGCTTGCTGATGAGACCCGACGTCTCGCAGCCGATTCATAGTCTATGTGCCCATCCGCATCGAGGTCCGTCGCGCGGAGAACGCGTGCATTGTCCGAACGAAAGACCGGCTCAACTCCCCATTCACCGGGAAACTCACTCTCAAGGCGTGACTGTATGGAGGCGCGTATCCAACCGTTGGGACTATTAGACATATCCAAGCCCCTCCACCAGTTTTGCCATTCGTTCGTTTGCGGCTTTGCGGTCTCGCTCTATCATCCCTAATGGGGCAGCATATTTGTCCCACCACCTTTCCATGATGGTTGTAGCCTGCCCTCGATGTTCATGGACGTAGCGTTCCATGTGGCGGGCCATGCCTTCGCGCACCAAGTCGAGGACCATCTCGCAGTCGTCCTTCTTCGACAGCTTTGCCCTCGCTTCCTCCAGCCGCTTGACCAAGGCCGCTTCGAGCGTTCTGTACTTCCCGCGTGCCGCGGTCAACGCTTTTTTGATCTCCTTGTAGGGCTGCACAAGTTGCTGAGCTTCCATCATCTCTTCCACGATGGGCTCCAGCTCCGTGATATTCTCCTGAATGGCCTTTGCAGCCGCCTTGGTTTTCGCCAGGTTCTCCAGGAACTGGGCTGCGTTCGTGTCGTCATCGCCGTCTCCGGACAGGGACGGGATGCGCACGCGGCCGAGCTTCTCGACCAGTCGTCCCTTGAGCTCCTTGATGCGGTCCTCCAGCTCCTTGCCGTAGTTGCGTTCTTTGCCGTCGTAGTCCTCGTCGCTGTCTTCGAGGTGCTCCCCTCGCTCGAAGGCCTCCTTCTCCACCTTGATGCGTTCGATCTCCGCCTCGGCGTCGGCCAGTTCCTTCAGGTACTCGGGGATGAGCTTGGCGACGATCTTATGTTCCAGCGGCTTGAAATCGTCGTCCTGATTGTCGTCCTCGCCTTCGACAAAATCCTTGATGGTCTGCACCCAGCCGTCGATCAGGCCGGTGAACCCCTGGGCCACGATGGTCTTGAGCTCGTCATAGGCCTGGTTCCACCAGGAGGCAATCACGCCGGCGATCTTGAACCGGTCGAGCAGCCCGACAGGAACAAGGGCCTCCTCAAAAGACTTCAGGTACGCGGCGCGGAGCTTCATTACGTTGTTGTTGCCGGGCAGTCGTGCGAGCTGACCCTTGTGCGCTTCCCACCATTCTGCGAAGGCATTCGCCAGCTTCTGCTCCTGTCTGCGTACACCGGGGTCCTCCTCAATCGCCTTCCTGATGGCCGCACGGTCGGCAACGGCCGGTGCGAAGTCGTAGTACTTCTCATCGCGGTCCACGAATACCACGGCCGGCTTCAAACCGTGGGAGGCAAGCAGGCCTTTCTTCGCGGCGACCTCCGCCTTGGGGATGCCGCCCACCAGATGCGCCCGCACATCGTGCGGCTCAGGCGGCGCGGCGTTGTCGGCATAGCGACGGATATTCAGGTTGTAGTCGTTGGCCTTGATCTCGTCGAGCTCCACCACACGAGAGTATCCAGGGATGGTCTCGTAGTTCTCGAATGTGCGGACGATCTTCTCCGCGTGCTCAGGGCGGAGATAGTTCTGCGCCCGGCCGGCCTCGTAGTCCTGGTCGGCATTGATGAAGAGGATTCTTCCTTGCCGTTCCTTGGTCTTGGCGCCGCGGTTCTGCCGCATGACCAGGATGCAGGCGGGGATCTGCGTGCCATAGAAGAGACTCGGACCCAGCCCGATGACGGCCTCGATGAGATCGTCGTCGATGAACCCTTTGCGGATCTGGCCTTCTTTGCCGCCCCGGAAGAGCACGCCGTGCGGGGCAACCGTCGCCAGCATACCCTTGGGACGCAGCACGGCAAGCATGTGCTGGATGAACATGAGTTCGGCCTTCTTGCCGGACTCCGGGCAGAAACCATATCGGAACCGTTCCTTGAACTCCATGCCCTCCCGGCTATAGTTCATACCGAACGGCGGATTCGTGATGACCCGGTCGAAGCGGCGCAGTTCACCGCGATCCAGGTGACGCGGATGGGCAAGCGTGTCATCGTTGCGGATATCGGCCTTCTCGCTGATCCCGTGCAGAATCATGTTCATTTTACAGACGACCCAGGCCGAGCCGCTGGAGTCCTGGCCGCACAGGAACAGGTTGCCGCCATCCCCGCCGTGCTCCTCGACATAGCGTTTGGAGAAGATGAGCATGCCCCCCGACCCGCAGATCGGAAGAGCACACGTCTGAACTCCAGTCACCGAATACGAT
>CALEZT010000270.1 GCA_937927975.1 uncultured Phycisphaerales bacterium | reverse complement strand
CTTAGGGTGGTCGTTCGTCAAGCAAAACCCAGTTGGCCCTTGGACAAGCGTGCTAAGGCAGCGTCGCAAGGAGCGACTTCATGGCCTGGGTCGTGGCGGGGCCATAGCCCTGTGGATCGCGAACGCGTCAGATGATCTCTTGAGGTCCTCTCTTACTGTGGATACTATACTGAGAACACCCTATGATGTCCCGATGCAAGAGAAATCATGGCTGACGTTACACGGATCTTGAATGCGATTGAACGGGGAGATCCCGAAGCCGTCAATACCCTGCTTCCGGCTGTGTACGAAGAACTCCGTCAGATGGCCGACCGCAAGCTTCTCAACGAAGGCCCAGGCCACACACTTCAGGCGACCGCGCTGGTTCACGAAGCATACCTCCGTCTGGTTGGTTCGGCGGGCGACGATTGGCCGAGCCGGAGCTACTTCTTTGGCGCCGCGGCTGAAGCGATGCGCCGCATCCTGGTCGAACACGCTCGAAAGAAGGGAAGCAAGAAACGCGGCGGAGACCGTAACCGCGTCGATTTCATGAGTGCGGACGTAATGGCCGAAGATTCTCCGGAAGACCTGATCGCCATGGACGAGGCCCTCGCCAAGCTCTCCCAGACCGATCCGCTCAAGGCCGAGTTGGTCAAATTGCGTTTCTTTGCGGGTTTGAGCTTCGAGCAGGCTGCCGAACTCCTGGACATTTCGCCCGCTACGGCCCGACGGCATTGGAACTACGCGAGGGCCTGGCTGTACGGCCGAATCTGGCCCACGGATTGATTCCGCACTTTTTTTCATTTTTTCCGTAAAATCGTGATCGAACCCACGGTCAATCTACGCAGATCCTGTAGAGTGCGGAACTTCAACCGCAAGAACAGGTAAGAATCGTCCGTTATGGCGCCAGAACGAAGAAACCCAGAAGAGCTATTCCACCGAGCTTTGGAGTTGAAGGACCCCGAGAAGCGGGCTGCCTATTTGGATGAAGTCTGCGCTGGAAAAGCAGAACTGAGGGCGCAAGTCGATGCCTTGCTCAAGTGGGACAGCCAGGCGGGGGGATTCATGGACCTGCCGGACAGAGACCCCGACGCCACCCGAGAGGCTCCCCCCGTCCCGGACATGACCGGTACAGAGATCGGTCGCTACAAGCTGCTGGAGAAGATCGGGGAGGGCGGGATGGCGACTGTCTACATGGCCGAGCAAAGGCACCCGATCTGCCGGCGGGTCGCTTTGAAGATCATCAAGCTGGGGATGGACACCAAGCAGGTCATCGCCCGCTTCGAGGCGGAGCGTCAGGCCCTGGCCATGATGGACCACCCCAATATCGCCACAGTTCTGGACGCGGGGACCACCGAGACGGGCCGGCCCTATTTCGTGATGGAGCTGGTTCGAGGTCTGCCAATCACTAAGTTCTGCGACACGAACAACTTAACGACGCAAGAGCGTCTGGAGTTGTTCGTGTCGGTGTGCCATGCCGTCCAGCATGCCCATCAACGCGGGATCATCCATCGGGATATCAAGCCCTCCAATATTCTGGTCACCCTGCACGATGGCAAGCCGGTCCCCAAGGTGATCGATTTCGGGATCGCCAAGGCCCTGAACCAGCGACTGACCGAGAAGACGATCTTCACGCGGTACTCCCAGATGATCGGCACGCCGGAGTATATGAGCCCTGAGCAGGCCGAGATGAGCGGGCTGGATGTCGATACGAGGACCGACGTCTTCTCGCTGGGCGTGCTGCTCTACGAACTGCTCGCAGGCACGACGCCATTCGATTCGGAGTACCTGCTGAGCAAGGGCTACGGCGAGATGCAACGGATCATACGCGAGGAGGAGCCGACGCGCCCATCCACCAAGGTCAGCACGCTGGGAGAGGCGCTGACCGATGTCGCCAAACGCCGCAGCGTGGCGCCGGAAGCACTGGGCAAGCTGATGCGCGGCGATCTGGACTGGATCGTGATGAAGACGCTGGAGAAAGACAGGACGCGTCGTTACGAGACGGTCCATTCCCTGGCTGAGGATATCCAACGCCACCTGCGCAACGAGCCGATCACCGCGTCGTCGCCCGGCACGATCTATCGTTTGCAGAAGTTTCTGCGGAGGAATCGCACGAAGGTCGTAACCTGGTCGGCGGTCGCGGTGATTGTCGTCGGGTTGCTGCTTGTCCCGGGCGCGTATCTGCGTTTCCGAACTGAGCGAATTCGCAACGACCATCTTCGAACGATCGCGTCGGTCGAGGACCTGGTCACCAGCGGCGACTACGAGCGGGCGCTGGCCGAGGTGAAACCCATCCTTTCCAGCCGGTTCGTCGGCCCGGAGGCAGGGCTTCTGAATGCACGTGCATTGCTGGAGATGCAGAATCCCGACGCCAGCGTGGAACAGTTGTTCAGGCTCTTGAACGAACGGTCCGAAATCGCCGCCAACGCCCATTTTCTCCTGGCACGGATCTACCTGGAGTCCGCCGCACGCGATCCTCACATGAAGGACAAGGCGGAGATTCATCTGCAGCATGGCGAACGACTGCTGCCGAGAACGGCCGAGGCCTTCTTGCTGCGCGCTGTCGTGTCGCAGACGGTCGAGGGGACTCTCCGATGGCTTGAAGAGGCCCTGCAACTGGACCCGGCGAATCACGACGCCCGCCGGGCCCGCGCGCTGACTTGTTTGGCGCTCGGCGAATACCGCGACATGGAAACAGAGGCATCCATCATGATCGGGAGCCAACCAAGGAACCCCACGGGGTATTCGCTTCGCGCCATCGCGCGGCGTGAACTGGCGCCGGCCCAGAACGACAGCGATCTGTTGAGCAGGGCTTTGGCGGACCACAACCGCGCGATCGATCTGACGTCGCCATACGACAGCCGCCTGGCGGATCTCCGCAATCAACGTCATCGAACTCTCGTTCGGATGGGCAGGTACGATGACGCTCTGGCTGATATGCAGGCTTGTGTCCAGATGCAGCCTCGCAACTCGTCCTACCATTTCAACCTGTTCTGTGTGCTGCTTGCGCTGGGTCAGTACGAGAAGGCGCAGACAGAGTATGAGAGCATTCTCAAGTCCGGCCTGATGAACCCGATGCACTTCGATTCCCTGGCCGCCAAGTACGTTTCCGACAGTCTGTGGTCGAGAGGGACGTGGCACCCTCAGGACAGACCGCCTGTGGGAAAGGTCTTCGAGAGCATGCACGGCGCGGCCAGGCAATACCATCAGCTCGCCGAGCGGGCCCGGCGTGTTGTGCCGGAAGGGTTTCATCCGAGCTTCTCGCCCGACGGGACGCAGTTGGCGTACAGTCGAGGCGTGCTCGGCGCCAGCGGGATCGAGATCCTCGATCTCGGCACGGGCAAGACCCGGCTCCTGACCGTGCCCGGCAAAGACCCGGCCTGGTCTCCCGACGGACAGCACATTCTCTATGTTCGCGACCGACAGTTTCTGTCTATGCAGGACTTGACGTCTCCGGGGCAGGAGAAGCCTCAGCGGTGGAAACAGGAAGAGATCTGGATCATTCGAGCCGACGGCGACGAGCGTCCGCGTTTCTTGGCCAAAGGAGGCTGGCCGAACTGGTCGGGCGATTCCAGGAGGCTCTACTACCACAGCCGTCTGGACAAGATGGTGTACTCCCTGTCGATGGATCCCAACAACCCCGACCCGAAGAAGGTGTTTGCATGCGAATCGCAATTTCCCGTGGTGTCGCCGGATGAGAGATCCATCGCATTCATCGACCAGAAGACCGGCGCCCTCAAGATCGTGGATCTGGCAGATGGATCCGAAGCGGCATCCTGGCCGGGGCTTGGCAGGGGCGGGCCGTCGTTCATCTCCTGGTCGGCCGATGGCAAACGACTCGCCATCGGGTGCTATTGGCAGGCAGGACTCTGGCTCTACGACGTGGGCGCAAGACAGGCGGCCCAGGTATTCGACGGGTCCTTTGCCTGGTGCGCCTGGTCGGTTCCCGATATGAGATGCATGGTCATCGAGCGTGGGTTTGGGTCATGGCATCACGAGATTTGGATCGCCGATGCGGTTGAAGATGGCGTCCCGATGAAAGGAGCAGAATGATGAAGGGCAGGGCAACGATTGCGACAATAATTCTGTTGGTGGTTGCCGGCGGCAGTTTGGCCGCGGATTGGCCGCAATGGCGCGGAGCGAACCGCGACGGCAAGTCCGCGGATACGGGCCTGCTCAAGCAGTGGCCTGAGAGCGGTCCCGCGCTGGCTTGGAGAATCGACAAGCTCGGCGGAGGCGACGCCGGTCCGGCCGTTGCCGCCGGACGGATCTTCATCATGAGCAATCGCGGCCAGGAGGAGGTCGTCTGGGCCCTGTCCGAGAAGGATGGCAGTGAAATTTGGGTGACGCCCCTGGGACCGGCATTTGCCCAGCGGGCTTCGCAGGGACGAGAAGGGCCGGGATGCACCCCGACGGTCGATGGCGAACGCCTCTATGTCGAGGGGCTGGCGGGCAATGTCGCCTGCCTGCAGGTCAGCGACGGCAAGATCCTCTGGCATCGCAGCCTGGCCGAGGATTTCGGCGGGCGCGTGCCCATGTGGAGCTACCGTGAATCGCCCCTCATTGACGGCGACAAAGTCATCGTTACTCCCGGCGGAGCCGATGCGATCATGGTCGCATTGAACAAGCTGACAGGCGAGACGATCTGGAAGGCCAGGATGCCCGACAGTTCGGCCGGCGCTTCTGAAACCCCGACTGGCCCTGGCGGCGGTCGACGAGGTCCAGGCGGCCCCGGCGGCGGGGGTGGGGCAGCTTACGCCTCGCCGATCGCCATTGATTTCCAGGGGCAGCGACAGTACGTGCAACTGACCGCAAGAGCTCTCATCGGAGTCGCTGCATCCGACGGCAAGTTCCTCTGGCGCTACGACAAACCCGCCAATCGCATGGGCATCAACTGTGCGACGGCTTTGCACCAGGATGGGATGGTGTTCGCCTCCTCCGCTTACGGCGCGGGCTGCGGTTTGGTCAAACTGAGTAAGAACGCGGATGGATCCGTCAAGGCCGAAGAAGTCTACGCCACCACGGAGATGCAGAACCACCACGGCGGCATGATCCTCCTCGACGGTTGTCTCTACGGCGCCAGCGGCGGCAATGAGGGCGGCGCCCTGGTCTGTTTGGACTTCAAGACAGGCAAGACCCTCTGGGACCAGCGAGCCGCTGTGGGTCGTCGCGCAAAAGGTTCGTTGGCGCTGGCCGACGGAATGCTCTACTACCGGATGGAGGACGGCGTCGTGTGCCTGATCGAGCCGAACCCGCAACAGTACACCGAGCGAGGCTGCTTCCAACAGCCGGATCGGACCAAGTTGCCGGCCTGGGCGCATCCGGTCGTCGCCAACGGCAAACTGTACATCCGAGATCAGGACGTCCTGTTCTGCCATGACGTGAAGGCGAAGTAGTACTGGATCGGCCAATAACCATGGTTATATCAGACGCGAATCTGCCTCCTATACATTGCTGCCGGCGCGGCCACTTTTCCGATTGGCATAATCGTAAAACACCGCGTCGGCGCAATTTGTGAGCGTATGAGCGGCAAGCGTCTGCTGCATCGCCGAGCGAAAGCGGTGTGTGCTGAAACGCAACGACATCGTGCCCGGCCGGGATTTGCCTCCACAGGTGTCGCCGGCGCGGTCGGATCTCGATCCGTGTGATCGGAAACGCCGCGTCGGCACACTTTTTGACTTCCTCGCGCGAAGAGTGCCGGTCTGTTTCTCGCGGGCGAGTTGCCGTAGTCCTATTCCTCGCCGGCCGGCAGGACCTCCCAGGCCAGAATGCTTCGGGCCGGGACCTCTATCCGAGCTTGGTCGATTGCCTTGATCTCCAATGGCGTTCGGGTCCCGTCGGGGTGGATCGTGGTTGCCGTGATCGACCTGCCGGCCAAGCCGTAGTCTTTGGGATTCACGGACAGGCGCGACGCGAGCGGACTGTCCGAGACATTGGCGCAAAGCAGGATGGTCTTGTTGTCCTGGGGGATCTGCCATGCGCCAGTCAGGACGGCGCTGGTGGTGACGAGCCATTCCCCGCTCCATTGCCAGTCCGCGGTCACCGTCGGGACGGGCTCTGCGAATCGCGGCGGACGGGCCATCCGGCCTCGATAGAAGTACTCGCTCAGTAAGTGTCGAAGTCGGATGCAGTCGCGCAGGAAGGGGGCGCTGTCGGCCCGTTCCATGATCTCCGGGCCAAACCAGCCGATCTGCTCGCCATAGACGAGCTGTTGTCCGGCCTTCATTCGGTTGGCGAGGTCCTGCGTCGATCCGCCGCGATAGGCCCGGCCGAACATCTGGATGGAGCCTCCGTAAACCGCGGAGAATGCCGGGACCATGTCCTGATTCTGCCAATGCCAAGTGAGGTAACCGTCGAGCCATTTGATGTACGGCTCGGCGTTGCACTCGGTCGTCAGCATGCGGTCGGCGGGCTTGGCCGCGCGGATCGCGTCGAGCATCTTCCAGTAGCCCTCGGTCCACCAGGAACCGCCGCCGAGCTCGTGGCCGTGAGAAGCGTCAAAACACAGTCGCGGCGCCGCGGCGGCGATCTGGTCGATGTAGACTCCGCTGACGCCGTACTCGTTGAAGAGGCGAAGCACGATGTTGCGGACCCGATTCTGCCATAGCGCTGTCGTGGGGCACATTACCGCGAGCGTGA
Source organism: uncultured Phycisphaerales bacterium (assembly GCA_937927975.1). GTDB lineage: Bacteria > Planctomycetota > Phycisphaerae > Sedimentisphaerales > Anaerobacaceae > PLanc-01. The sequence continues at coordinate 67,348 of CALEZT010000270.1, read as the reverse complement.
CCTCCTTGCCGTCGGTTTCCTTGCTGCCGTAACTCTCGGTGCAGGGCTTGCCGTCCTCGTCTCTTGTCGCGGCGGGCATGGCGGTCTTGGTGAACTCCCAATCCTCAGCGTCTTTGTCGCGCGTGTCCCAGAGCCGACCATTGATGTAGGGCATGGGGTAAACGCCCGCAGCCTTCAGTTTCATGACGCCCTCGTTGAATCCATCCTTCACCGGGAAGTAGTGGGGATAGTCGTTGTCGAAGGGAATCTGGTGCCAGTTGTACCAGTGGAAGCCGGAGGGCAGGCCGATCGCCTGTGCGAAGGCCTTGACCTTGGGCACGCAGTCGGAGGCGGGTCCACCGGCCATGACCCAAGCGGGCAGCTCTCGCATCCACTGGGGCGTATCCTCCCGGCCGTTGGGCCCGAGCGCGGGCCACCACTTCGCCTCCTTGACGACCCATTCCCGATAGATCATCGCGGCGTCGAACCAGTCTCCTCGCAGCAGTTGCCATCTCGCGACGCCCGGCAGCTCGAATCCGACGCCGGGCTTGCCCATGTTCGGGACGGGATGGTCGAAGGTCAGAGCGACCGCCTGCTTGTCGGGCAGGCCCTGCGCGAAGAGGTCCTTCGTACAGCCCGAGGGGTCGTGCATGCCCACGTAGAGGCCGGTCCCACGGATCGCGTTGTAGGCGGCCATGTACTGCATGGCGGTCCAGCCCCCGGGATAGGCGCCGCCGCGTTTGTCCGCCCTGGCCCACAGGCCGGACAACTCGACCCCTGACGTGACTTGTGCGAACACTCTGGCGGTTTCGCCGAGATCCCGCATAGCCACTTGTGGGAACACGACCCGCCACAGGGCCCATTGCGGGTTTTCATTCGTGATCTTGAGGTTCCAGATCAGAGCTCCTGCGCTGGCGTGGACGTCGAGCGTCAGCTCGACGCCGATCCCCGCGAACCGATCATCGGTTGGATTGCGGAACGTCAGCGTGTGCCTGTTCCTGGTCTCGCTATAGGCCGCCTGGGCGTGTTTCCAGCCGGAGTCGGCGGTCAGAGTCAGTTGCTCCTTGCTCTGCGCGTCCCGCAGAACCATGGAGAACAGCGGCAAAGGCACGGCGGCCGACAATTCCTGGCCGGTCCCTGTGTCGAGCAGGCCGGCGACTCGCATGCCTCCTTTGACGTTCTGGAGGGTGATTCGCAGGTCGCCCGCGGGAATCCCGATCCGGCCGGGCACGGACACGTCCGGCCGGGAAGCCTTCGGTGGAACGGCAAAGACGCCGCTCGCGACGAACAGCAGCCAAGCAGCGCAAACGGGCAACATCGCCGGCAGATGAGTGTTCCACCGTCTTTGCATACGGAATCCTCCGAGTTGCGGTTTGCTTTTCTTGTGTGTGGTCTAGAAAAGACGATGCGTCGTGGCATCAATACATTGTGCCCTTGGGACCCCGAACGTAGATCTTCACGGTGTACGTCGCCGTCTTGAGCGGGGCGTCGCACCACCAGTGGATCTTCATGTACGGTGAATCCGTGCCGATCCGACTTTCCACCAGGCGGGCGTTCTCCTGTGTGAAATCGATCGATTCCACCACCCAGCCGTTTCGCAGCTTGCGATTGAGGAAGTACAAATCGTCGCCGCTGTGGCCGAGGAGCCAACCGGCATAGTGATAGCCGTTCAAGAAGAACCCGGCGGCGGCGCTCGGCACCAGGGAGAACGAGTCCGGGTTGGACTTCTTCGTGAACACGTAGTCATTGTTCGCAACGATGTCGCCCAACAGCATGAGCGTGGTCGTGCAAGCCGGCGTGAGCTTCATGGGTTTCGGATCGCTCTTGCCACCGGCGGTCTTCACGTACACGGTGCAGTTCTGCGGGTTCACGAATCCCGTGATCGCCGGCGTCCGGGCCGTGATGCGGGTGTCGGTCCAGGACAGAGGCTCCATCCTGTATTCTTTGCCCGACGCGTCGACCAGGTACACGGCGCCGCTCGCCGACCCGCCGGCGCCTCCGGCGGAGGCGGCGCTGACACCGCTTGCCTGCCCGGACAACTGGGCGGCGTCGCGTCCGAAGCTCACGCCCCGGATGAGGATCGGGTTCTCCGCCTCGGCGGCCTCCGGCACCGACTGGATCAGCGGGACGGAGGGATTGAAAAGCATCGGCGCGTTCTGGCTGCAGACCCAACCCGTCGGCGTCTTGTGGACGATGTAGGCCGAGCCGTTGAGGATCTCTCGGGACGTGTACGCCTGCACGCGCGCGGTCATGCGGGTGGTGCTCTGGACGGTTGTGGTCTCGCAGGCCACGTCTCCGATGCCCGGGATGACGAAATGGACGATGTCGCCCGCGGCGAAGTTATTGCCCTGCAGTTCGACGGAATCGCCCGAGACGACCGCCACCGGCTGAATGAGGACGATCGAAGGGGTCACGATCGGCGTGAAGTGGAACGGCAGCGCGTTGGTGGTCACGACGGGGTTTCGATCGGTCGCCTTGACAACGACCTGTCCCGCGAAGGGGCTGGTCAGGCCGGCCTTTTCCGGGACCTGCACCCTCATCGTCACCGTCCCGTCGGCGGCTTTCGTGAAAGCGAGGATGTTCGCCTGGACCACCGTGTTGGGCGCGATCGTGAAGTGGACCTCGGTCGCATCCGAGGTCAGTCCCACGCCCGTCAGGGTCACCTGCTCGCCGCACAGTCCTCTCTCCGGACTCACCGAGCGGAGTATTGGCGAGACCGTGCTCGTGGTGGACTGGGCGGCCTGGGAAGTCCCGCCCAGTTTCGCCTGCGGACCGGCTGTCAGAGACCGCGGCGCAATCTTCGGGCCCTTGCCCGGCGAGGCCATGTTCTTGAGCAGCTTCTGTTGGGCTGCGATTTCGGAACTGGCCTGGCTGATCAGGGACTTCGCCTGAGCGGCCTTCTGCGCTTCGGCAGCCTTGTTCTTGGCCTCCTCGGCGGATTTGGCCGCCTGCAGCATGGCCGCCGATTGCTGTTGCGTCAGCGCCGGCGTCCGAGTGGAAGCCTGGGCCATAAGCGGCTTGGCATGCTCCTGCAGGCGAGCCATATCGACAGCCGGCGAATCGACCGACACGTTGCCGGCGGCTTTGGCTGCCGCACCGGTGGCCTTCAGCTCAAGGGCCAGAACGATGAGAGGACATGCCGATGGCTGCCCGGCGGTCGCTGCGTCGATGGTGAAACTGAAGGAGGGGACGCTCTTGGCGGCGGGCGGGATCAGGACCTTGTCGTTGGAGCCGGCCACCGAGATCGTCAGCGGGTTGCCGGACCAGGTGACGGTGATCTTGACCGACCCGGCCCCCGGGTTGGGAATGGCAAAGGTCGCCCGATCTCCGGCCGCTAAGGAAAACGCCTGCGGCCAGGTTGGAGCCTGAAGCGGAGACTGCGCCGCCGACGCCATCGAGGAGGCCAGTAGAACACACGAGAACAACACTGCCCTTGTACACCTGATCTTCATCCCAGAGTCTCCCTGTCTTCGAGTAACGGATCGTTCAATCGGTCGTCCTCGCAGCCGCGCCCACCGCAACGCATGTCACGCGGGACGCTATTCAGACAATCATATGTTCCAACCGGTCCGTAAGCAAGAGGCCACTGCAAACTCAGGAGATCTTTGTGGGAGGGAGAACGATGCCTCCCGAGAAAGAGCCGGGCACGAGCCACGCTCTTTCTCACTGCGGCCGATCGAGTCGGTACTGATAATCGGGCCAGAGCGGGCAATTCAGATCGATCCATTCCTTTATCGCGCGAAGCTCGTCGGGTTCCAGACGAACATCCCGATGCGCTTGCGATTTCAGGGCGGTGAAGAGGGGGCTTTGGAGCGTGCCGAAAGTGAGCGGCTCGCCCTTGAAGTGACGCGAGCCCCAGGCCCAGTCGAAGTAGTGGACCCAGCCGCCCGAGATCAGCGAGCGATAGGAGGCGGGGATGCGCTGGGCGTCCCTCGTGCCGCGGAGGTCGGGTCCGAATTCGGGACGGCCATCGTGGCAGGATACGCAGCGGTTGTTCAGAACGGGCTGTACGATGCGCTGGTAATCGAAGGGCCCGGCGCCCCAGGGCGGCGGAGTGAGCGGTTGCGCCGGAGAGGCCATCGCGGTCCCCGGCCGGCGCGACCTTGGCACGGCCCGGCGGTCGTCGTGACATCCGATGCAGCCTCGCTGCTCGCCGGGCTGAAGTTGAACGACGCTGCGCATCCGCTGGACTTCATTGTAGTGGGCGTCGAGCGCCTGGAAATAGAGCACCTTGCCCGCGGGCGCCAGGAATCGCGTCGACCCATCGGGGCTCACATCGGCGGCGCCGAGCGAGGCCTTGGCGACGAAGCTGGGCCAGCCGAGCTTCTCGGTAACGGTCACGGCCTCGCCTGCGGGGGCCGCGCTTCCCGTGCGGAACGAGTGCCGCTCGAGTGCGTTTCGCGTTCGGGTGACATAGCTTCGCGGCGGGCCCTGCACGAGATGGACGGGGCTGGCGTAGAAGTCCTCGAAGGCCTCGTAATCGGCGCGATACTCGCCGCACGGGAGCATCTCGAGCGACGAGGGCACTTCCTCGACGACGCGGAGGTATCGGATCCGTCCCCGTTCGACGCTTGAACCCAGGCCTTCATAGACGTCCTGCACGACGAACTCGCCCAGGCCGCGGGCCGCGAGGTCGGGATCGATCGCGCTGGCCAGCACCGGCGGCTTGACGCGCGGCCGAAGCGGGCTGGGCTTCTTGCTGCTGATCCGCGGGTCGAGATAGAGCAGTTCGCGGTTGCCGTAGCGGTCGATGAGATAGAGGCCCCAGTGGTCGCCGTCGCCGGGATTGTGGCTGACGAGGAAATGATCTCGCGACACCGGCGCAGGGTCGCGGAACGTCCGCGAATAAGACCGGTCCATCTGGTATTGCGGAGGCGTGTCCGGCGTGATGTTCGTAATCGCGGCGGTGTCGTACGGCTGGCGGCTCAGATCGATCAATGCGATCGGGCCCTGGTGATCGCCGTGCGAGATGAGCGTGGCGACCACCTCGCCGGTCCCGGGGACCTCTTGCCCGTGCCCGTAGCAGTAGGGGGTGTTGTTGCCGAAGACCAGTTCGGGCCCTGTCCCGTCGGGACGAATCGCCCAGAGCGTGTGGCCGAAGTCGGCCCCTTTGTCCTGATACTCCGACCGCGTCCAGAGAATCCGTCCGTCGCTCATGATCGAGGGGCCCCACTCGCTGAGGTTGGCATGCGAGAGCCGGCGGATGCCCGAGCCGTCGGGCTCCATGCGGTGCAGCACGTAGGCCTGCGGCCGCCAGCAGAGGAATCGCACGTGACATCGCGTCGACATGAAGCCCAGTCCGCCGTCGGGCAGGACGACGGGATCGAAGTCGTGATAGGGGCCCTCGGTCAGGCGGCGCAGGCCGGAGCCGTCGGCAGCTACCGACCACAGGTGCCAGTATGACTTCCATCCTTCGACCTCGGGTTTGTCGGGCCGATAGGCGAAGTACACGGTGCGTCCGTCGAAGTCGCAGACCGGATGACGGGCGATGCCTTCCGTGGCGTCGAACAGTTGTCGCACGCGGCCTCGCGCGGGGTCCAGTCGGCCCTCGCTGCGCGGGATTTCGAGCACGTAGATGCCACCGCCGGGGGCGAAGAGCGAGTCGAAGTGATCGCTGTAGTTGTGCGAGGGCTTGAGCGGATGCTGCTTGGCGAAGAGCACGCGGTCGAGCGATGCGAGCAGGGGATCGCGGAAGAAGAGGTCACGCTTGGCCCGCCGGGCTTCGAGATAGAGCGCGTCGGCGCCCAATCGCTCGGCCGCTCGACGGCGGAGATTTTGTAATGCGTCGCGTTCGCGCGTAATGTCCACTCCACGCTCGCCCAGGCGTTCGATCAAGTCTCCCAACTGCGTCAGCGTGCGCGTCAGTGCGTCCATGCGGGCCACGCGGCCCCAGTAGGGCTCGCCGCCGGGGTTGGCGGGGCGGTCGTGGACGAGGGGAGAGAGATAGTCCTCGGCGTTCAGGGCGGCCCAGGTCTCGCGCTCCCGCAGAAACGCGTACTCGACCACGCCGGACCAGGACTTCTCGGACAACGAACTTGCCGGAAATTGAAGACCCGCTTCTGCAAACGGCGAGGCGTCGAAGACGCGCCTTGCGACCGAGGTCCAGGCCTGCCCGTCCGATGAAACCAGCACCTCGACCTCGGCGGGATGGCGGTCGCGATATGCGCCGGTGCGGTCGCGGGAGAAGACCACGCGGGAGATTCTCGCCGACTCGGGCAACTCGATCTGGGCCCATTCGACGCCGTCGGTTCGCGGAATCCAACTGCGAGGATTGCCGTACCGTCCATCGTTGAGGTGTTCGACCTTGTGAAGCGGATGGTCCAGGGCCGAGGACGCTGTGGCCTTGGCGCCGCCTTGGGCCAACGCCAGGTTGCGACCGTCGGCGGGACCGTAGACCTCCAATTCATCCACGCACGCCTGGCCGCCGAACGTGCGGCGGATCTGGAACCGAACAAAGCGGGCGGAGCATTCTTCGAACTCGACGACCGCGGCCCCGACAGGGCAGGCCTCTCCCGCCAGACGCGACAGTTGAATGCGGGTCTCTTCTTCGACGGTCAAGCCGTCGTCCCGTCCGGTCTCGACAGCGGCCGGGCAGTTCACAACCGGTCCCAGCAGGGCCACGAAGAAAGCCAATCCGACAAGCCGCATCGAAGATCTCCCACAAACATCCACTTCGATCCGCCCGGCGCGCCACCCGGGCTCTCGACGCCATTCTACACCAAAGCTCCGGCTCCTGTCAGCAGTTCATACGGATTCGAAACGATTCGTGCGTGGCGAGGATTTGTCGTCCTGAGGCGCAGCCGAAGGACCTGGGCACAGGACGAGAGGTTTCTCTCGTTCGCGAGCCAGATCCTTCACTTCGCTGCGCTGCGTTCAGGATGACAAGACCCGCGCACGAATCAATCCGAATCCGTATCAGTCGCGCCGATCCTCGCGATTCGATTCGCGGGATCACCTTCTGCCCGGGCGCGTGGGTGTTGAGGTCCGGCGGTCTGTGGGAGGCGGAGTGACCGGACCACGCGGCGGGACGCTGGCGGGTCGAGTCAGCCACGGAGGCATCTCGCTGATGTGAACGTCCTCGAGATGGGGGAGCCTTGCGCCCAGGTCGACCACCGTCTCCCTGTGGATGGGGGCGTTCGTCCTCACATCGAGCGATCGGAGGCTCGCAGGACCCGCCAGAGCCTTCAGCGTCGCGTCGGGCAAATCCCCAAAGATCGACAGATTTCTAAGCTTCGGCAAGCCGCTCAGGGAGGCCAGATCCCCGCCCGAACAGTTCGAGAGGTTGCACAGCGAAAGACGAGTCAGTTCGGGCAGATTCTCCAAATGGCGCAGGGACCCTCCCTCCAATGGCGAAGGCGGTTGAATCATCAGCACCTTCAGAGAGGAAAGCTGCCCGAGGAAGGCACAGTCTTCGTCGTCCATGGGCACGCCGGTCAGATTCATGTTCTTCATGCTCCTGAGTCCGGACAGATCCAGCGTCGTCTCCTCGGCCGGCACAGCCTGGCTGCTCATTCTCCGGCAGGTCACCTGCAAGTGGCGCAGCTTTGACAGGCCGTTCAGATGGTTCAAGCCGGTGCGAGTGACGCAGGTCATCAGCGTCAGGTCCTCCAACTGCCTCAGCTTGCCGATGGACGCCAGGCCGCGGTCGCTCACGGCCGGACACGAGATGAGCAGCGTCTTGAGGCCGGTCAAGGACTCCAGGGTCGCGAGGTCGGCATCGGATAGTGGATCGCCGCAATTGATGTGAAGGCTCGCCAGGGACTTGAGGCTCGCCAGGCCACAAGGGCCTTGATAGCCGATCCGCGAATCTCGCAGGCTGATATCCAGGTGCCTGAGCTTCGGCAGAGTCGACAGCATCTTCACGCCCTCAGCGGAGAGATAAGAGACTCTCTGAACGGATTCAAGACTTGGGATGTTCGCCAGTTGGCGGGCGACCTCGTCGCCGTAGAGTTCTCCCGCCCGGCCGGTCCAGGTGTACGCTCCGAAGTCCACCGTCTTGATATGCTTGAGGTTCTTCAGATGGGCGATGCCGGCCGGAGTGAACTTCGGACTGCTCATGACGATGTACAGCTCTTCCAGGCTCTCCATCCTGGCGATAGAGGCCAGGCTGGCGTCGGTGAGAGCATCGCCCACGTACCAGAGAGCCAAACCCTTGAGACGTGTCAGGCCATCCAGGTGCTGGAGGTGCCGGTCGGAGAGGACGCTTTGAATGCACAGCCGTTCCAGCCGGGGCAGCTTGGCCAGTTCAGCCAGGCCGGGACCCCAGAACTGGCCGTGGACGAGGTTCAGCCATCGCAGGCTGGGCGCCTGGGCCACTTCTTTGAGGCCCGCATCCGTCACACCCACAGCAAGTTCCAGATGCTCCAGCGCAGGGAGGTCCTTCAGGACCGCCAGCCCTCGGGTCCCGATGGAGGATTGCGTGAGTTCCAGGGCTTTGAGCGAACGCAGGGGCCGCAGGCATTCCAGACCGGCGTCGGTGATGCCGGTGCCGTAGAGGCTCAGGATCTGGAGTCCCGTCAGACGGCCGATCGGCTCGAAGAACGCCGGGGCTGCTCCGGTCCTTTGGTGCATCGGAGAGCCGACCGAGAGCCGGAACAGGTCGTTCGGATCGAGCGGCAGCAGCCCGGACAGGTCGCTCGGCGGCGTACGGACTCGGTCGGCGAGGTCAAACTGATACGCCTGCGGATTCTCCCTCTGTAACCGCGCCGTCTCGCGAGGACTCAAGCCCAGACGAACGTTCAGCCAGACATGCCGATCCTGCGGCACGCGGACCTCGCCTCGCGCCGGACCGAGGTGCTCCCATTCGTCGAACAACCTCACGCCCTTCGGATCCCAACCCGGGCCGGAATCGGGTTCAAGCGACAGACTGCCGATCCATTTGTCCGGCGGAAAAGACAGGGTCTTCGTCGCTGGCGTCTGCCTCTGCGGCGGCGACAGGGCGATTTCGTCAGCCCGCAAGCCCGCGGCGGTTCCGAGGAGAATCAGCAGGATCGCCACTGCCTCAATTCGCCGAGCGATTGTGTTCCGAGCCATCGTCGCCTCCATCGTGCAACTGCACGAGCTTCCATAGCCCTTCCACCCGCACCAGGCGGCTTGTCAGCATCATCGTTTCGCCGGCGAACCGGCGTCTGTCCTGTACCGAGAACTCCGTGTGTACCGCCGCCTCCCACACCACCGTTGCACCATCGTCCTCTTCAATTACCTCGACAAGCCCGATAGGCCCGCCCAGAAAGCGGGGATACAGGCCATCCGGCACACAATCCGTCTCTTCAAGCACGCAGGCGGCCAATTCATTTATCGCTCCTTTGTCGATCAGCGACAGAATCGTCTGTATCGCTGCGGCGGGAGTATCGAGGTCTGGACCCCCGTTGTCCCGCAAGGACGGCATGTGGAAAAAGACCGGGGGCGGAGCAGGACGGTTGCACCCGAAGAGGCTGCCCAAAGGCAGGGGCTCGCCGGAGGACGAATCATCAAGGTCGGGTGGATCGGACACCAGGGTTTCCTGCCGTCCGGGAGCTGCCGGCGTCTGGGGATGGCGCAGCAAGGCAATCGTGGACACGGCGGCCACCATCCCGCCTGCCGCCAGGACGAGCAGGACACGTTTCGCATGGCGTAATCCCGACATATCCTTGCTCTTCAGTCGCACGATCCACCTCCATTCAAGAGACGCAGCGACTCGCCTGGCGTTACAGGACTCTCCGTTGGCCGGAGGGAGATTCTCCGTCGTCGCATATCGGACGTTCTCGACTCCTTCGTTGCGTTTTCGCGGGGAAACTGCGGTCCGGCGTGTCACGACACCTGGCCAATTCCACCGGCGTTTCCCTGTATCGCAGCTAAAGCAGTACTTCGGCACGACCGATAGGATCCCCAAATAGAGGTCTATGGTATGAAGACAACAATCGAAAGCCCTTCATCGTTGGAAAGCCACGATCCGTTCGGCCAGTTCCTCGTGGGCAAGGGCATCATCACACGGGATGAGTTGCTTGAAGCGATCGACGAGCAGCGTGAAAAGGGCGGTCGCATCGGCGAAGTGCTCATTCGGCGGCGTCTCATCGACGACCTGACCCTCAGTACGGTGCTGGCCGAGCACTTGCGGATGGACTACGTCGGCTTGGACGACCACTCGACGATCGATGCAAGAGTCGCGCGATTGCTGCCGGAGAGCATCGCCAAGCGGTTCTGTCTGCTGGTTCTTCGCGAGGCGGACGGCAAACTGGTGACTGCGATGGCCGACCCGCTCGACGTGGTGGCCATCGACACGGTGATGCTGAAAATGCAGTGTCCGATCAAGCCGGTCATCAGCGCTCCTGCTGAAATCCGACGCGCGATCGAGGCCATCTACCACGGCTCGGACATCGAGGAACGCCAGATCCGCGACCTCATCGCCACCGAGAACGACGCGGACGAAGAGATCGCGGCGAGTCTCCCGACGCGGGATCAACTCGAAAGCGAGCCCGGCGGCGAGGAGGCCGCCAATCAGGCGCCGGTCATCCGGTTCGTCGATCTGCTGCTGCGACAAGCCGTCAAGAATCGAGCGAGCGACATTCACATCGAGCCACAGGCGGAGACAACCGACGTGCGCATCCGAGTGGACGGATTGCTCCGAGAGGTCGTGCCGCCCCCGAAGAGAATGCATGCGGCGGTGGTCGCCCGGATCAAGGTGTTGGCGCAGATGAACATCGCCGAGCGGAGGCTCCCGCAGGACGGACGCCTGAGGATCCGGGCCTCCGGACGAGACATCGACGTTCGCGTCTCGACCATCCCCACCATCTACGGGGAGAAGGTAGTCATGCGAATCCTCGACACCGCGGCGGTCACCCATGACCTGAACCGGCTGGGCATCGAGCCGGAGGCGCTGATGGAGTTGAGGGCCATGTTGGCGCGGCCTCACGGCATCATCATCGTCACCGGTCCGACCGGCAGCGGCAAGAGCACGACTCTCTACGCGGCTTTGAACTATCTCAAGAGTCCGACGATGAACATCACCACGGTGGAAGACCCCGTGGAGTATCGATTGGCGGGCATCAATCAGATCCAGGTCAAGCCCGAGATCGGATTGGACTTCGCCCTGAGCCTTCGCGCCATTCTCCGACAGGATCCGAACATCATCCTGATCGGCGAGATCCGCGACAAAGAGACCGTGGAGATCGCGATCAAGGCCTCTCTGACGGGTCACCTGGTCCTGAGCACCTTCCACACGAACGACGCGCCCAGCGCGATCAGCCGGCTTGCGTACATGGGAATCGAGCGTTACCTGCTGGCGTCCACGTTGAATCTGATCGTGGCCCAGCGGCTCGTTCGCAAGATCTGCGAGAACTGCAAAGAACCCGCGCAGCCGTCGGACGAAACGCTGCGGCGTATGAAACTCGACCGCGACAAGATCGGCAGTGCCCAGTTCCGGCGGGGCAAGGGCTGCCCCATCTGCAGCCAAACCGGCTATCATGGGCGGCTGCCCATCTTCGAATTCCTCGTCGTGGACGAGGACATCGGCGATCGGATCATCGCCGGTGAGAGCGAGGCGCAGATCAAGGCAGCCGTCCGGGGCAAAGGATACGGCAGTCTCCTGGACAGCGGAATTCAGGCCGCTCTGCGGGGTCTGACCACCCCCGAGGAAGTCCTTCGAGTCGCATCCATGGGAGAGGCCTGACAACGATGAAGAGCTACACGTATATTGCCCGCGACCATGCAGGCGCACGGCGCGAAGGACTGCTGGCGGCCAATTCGGCCCACGAAGCCTTGGAGATGCTGCACCACAGGAATCTCACGCCGGTCAAAGTCAATGAAACCGCAGGGACCGGCGTCGGCAAGCACAAGACCACGCATCGCGGGCGGGTGCGTTCGGCCGACCTGGGCGCCGTGTCGTGGCAGTTGAGCACGATGCTCGAAGGCGGTCTGAGCATCACCAATGCGCTGGAGATTGTCGCGGAAGACACGGAAAACCTGCAGCTTCGCCGCGTCCTGCAACACGCTCTTGCCAAGGTCGCCGAAGGCACGCTGTTGTCCGACAGCCTCAAGGAGTTTCCCCATATTTTCAACCATCTGGCGTTGGCCATCGTCATCGCGGGCGAGACGAGCGGCGATCTGGGGCAAGCTTTGCGGATTCTGGCGGAGTACTTCGACAGTCGGGACCGCATCGCCAAGAAGGTCCAGAGCGCCGTCGCCTATCCCATCTTCGTTCTGGTCCTGATCACCGCGATCGTGATCGGCGTTATGACGCTGATCATCCCGCGGTTTCAGGCGATCTTCTCCCAGATCGGGAGTAACCTTCCCGCGTTCACGCGAGGCTTCCTCAGCGTGTACACTCTGTTATGCCATAATGCGCCCTATCTGCTGGTCGCCTTGATCGGCCTGATCTTCGTGATTGTGACGCTGTTGAAGACCCAAAGCGGTCACCAACTGCTGAGCCGGGTCGTCTTGCGGCTGCCTCTGTTCGGGAAGCTCTTTTCCGAGGCATTCATCGCGATGTTCTGCAAGACCGTGGCCACGCTGCTCGAGGCAGGCGTGCCTGTGCTGGAAACGTTCGACATCCTGCGAGGCATGAGCTCCAACGACGTCATCATTTCCGCGGTCACCAGGGTCAGGCAACACGTGATGGCCGGGTCGAACGTCGCGTTAGGGATGACCGCGACGGGTTTCTTCCCGAACATGGTCGTCAAGATGACGCAGGTCGGCGAAGAGAGCGGCTCGTTGCCCAAGATCCTGCAGAAGACCAGCGATCATTATGAACGCAAGATCTCGGCAACCATCGACACCCTCACCCGGCTGCTCGAACCCGTCATGATCACTACAGTCGGCGTAATCGTCCTGGTCGTCGTCATTGCCTTGTATTTGCCGATTTTCACGGTTTCCGATGTGCACTGATTCCTAAAGCCGAGTTACCTGTTCCCCGATAAATATACGACTGTCAATTGTTGACTGTACAAGGGGTTCACATTCCGTTCTCAGGAGGTTCGTATGAAGAGCAACAGAGCATTCACAATGGTCGAACTCATGGTCGTGGTCCTGATCGTCGGCATTCTTGCCGCGGTCGCGGTGCCTCTCATGAGCGGGCGGGTCGATGGGTCAAAGTGGTCCGAGGGCAAGGCCGCGATGGGCACGATCGCCAGCGCGGTTCGCGCCTATGCGGCCGAGAAGGGCACCTTCGCCTCGCCGCCGACGCTTGCCGAAATCGGGATTTCCGCCGCCGAACTGGACGGAACCTACTTCAGCAACGCCTGCTACGCGCTCACTTCCGCGTCGTGCAGCACTCCCGGCCAGGTCAACTTCGTGATTACCTGCACCGCAGGCAGCTCGACCCGAAGCAGCAAGCCCACCAGGCCTGCGTCGATGACCTTGACCTCCAACGCGGCCAACAACTACGTTGCCACGTTCGCCGAGGGCAGCTGATCCGAGTCCACTCTCACGTCAGGACCCGCGGGATTCCTGCGGGTCCTGATGTGTGTTTCGGCGGGTTGTCCGCTTCGAATCGGGAAGGGATATGAGGGCAGGTTCATCCACCGACGCACCCCAACGGACGCGGATCGTCCGGTCGCTGCGCGGCTTCACCCTCATTGAGCAGGTGGTGGCCGCGGCGATCCTGACGATTGCCGCTTTGGGCGCCCTGCACTACGAGTACTTCGCAGCGGGGCAAGCCCGAATCGCCCGCGTACAGACAGACGCCGCCCGCGCGGCGCAACTGCTGATCGAAGACTGGAAGAGCACCGGGGGCTCGAGCCAGTACGATCCCGCGTCGCTGGGATTGGGATTCGCCAACGCAGGACAGGCGCCCGGCGACTTCACGACCGCCGACGGCATGGGCAACGCCTTGAACGGCTCGATCTACAGCATCACTCTGTGCGACATGCCCGTTCTGATCCTGCTGGCCTACCGGGACGTGGACCAGGACACCGTGGCCAACATCGTTCTGCGTCAACTCGCGGTGATCGTTCGTTATGGGCAGAGCCGTTCGGGCGGCATCACCGTGCCGGAGCCTCGTTTTGCGGATCTGCCTGCCATGACTTTTGTCACTTATGTGCGACGGGACGCCACCGATGGCTAAGAGACTGACGCAACGAGCTTTCGCTGGCATGACCCTGGTCGAGCTGGTTGTCGCCATGAGCACGTCTCTGGTGCTGATCGCCGGCGTGACCCTGCTCCTGGACAGCGGCAATCGCGCCTGGCTCCGCACCTACCGGTTGGCCCACGACCAACTCACCCGTGACGCACAGACGCTCGTGGCCGCGTTCGGCGCGGTGGGACGACGGTCCAATCGCGGCAATTACGTCCTTTACGAATTCGACAGCGGAACTCTCCTTCCGGTGTCGCCTCCCGCCGGTCAGCCCGATTCGATCGTTCGAGGCGACGCGGTCGAGTTCCGCTATTGGGACGTTCCCCTGAACACGACGGACAGTTACGGTCTGATGGACTCCGAAACGACCGCGACCGCCTATGCCCTGTTCTATCTGGACGGCGATGAGATGAAAGTCGATTACGGGGCGTATCCGCCCGGCGCCGCCCCGAGCGGGGGAGGGGCCCGAAACACCACAGGCATTTCCACCACGGTGCTGGCCAGAAATGTCCGCGTCGGGTCCGCAGGTCTTCCGTTCAGCCACACGACGGTGGGGGCTACCGGGCAAGGCTCGATCCGATTGGCGGTGACCCTGACGGATCCGAACGACGAGAATCGAACGATGCGGGTGATGACATCCGCGTTGATGCGCAACGTATGGCCCCGATGAAGAACAACGAGTCCACAATCCGAATTCGACCGTTCGCCCTTCGATGTCGCGGGGTGAGTCTGGCGCTGGTCGTCGTCACCCTGGTGATTCTGACCACGATCGGAGGAGGTCTGCTCGCCATCAGCTACGGCGTGAGGCGCGACGCCATCGCTGTGAAGGCGGACGCCGCAGCCATGTTGGCCGCGGAGGCGGGGTATGAGAAGGCGGTCTTCTGGATGGGCCGGCAGCAGGACATGCTCAGCGCTCTCCAGCAGGGCGTTGCCGGCACCTCGGGATCGCTCACGTTTCCGGACAGTTCCTGCTCGTATCAGATCAGTCTGTACATGTTTGCCGGTTCGAGACCGGTGTTTCGCGTCGTCTCCAACGGCCGCAGCGGCATCTTCGAGCGCCGGGTGGACGTGCTCACCGTCCAGATGATCAGCGGCTGGGACATGGGCTTGTGCCGCATTCCCGCCGGCGGTACGAGCACCTCGCCTGTGAATTTCATGAACGGCGAGGTCCTTGACATGCCGATCCACATCAACAAGGCGTCCGACAGCCCGGACGTCAAGGACATCTTCATCATTGGTTCTCCGTCTTTTCTCCAGGCCATTGCGATGGGGGAGGACCGCTACACGACCGGCGGGGCGGACAAGTACTCCGGCGTCATGTCGCTCTTCCGAGGCGGCATCTACTTCAACCAGCCCGCCAGTCGCGTCACCGACGAGGCATCCGTACTGAGCAAGATTACCCGCTTCCGCGACAGCACGCTGCCGCGGTATCGGTTTACTCCGACGGCCAGCGCCACCGGTCTGACCAACCGTCAGGCCGCGGTCCAGCTCGAGTTCTTCGTCGAGGGCGGCGTCGGCAAGGTCCGTATCACCAACAACTGCTCGGTCCGCGGATTCCGCCAGTCGTCCGACTCCAGCACCTACGACTTCCGGATCCGGGCCGGCACCGACGGCGCCCAATACGAGCGGTACTACATCTACGCCTATCATGTCGCCTCCAGTACGGCCGACTCGACCGGCCAAAGGATCACGATTCCGTTGACGGACACGTACGTGACCCAGTCTTTCGGCGGCACCACCTCCGAACCGGGCGGTCAGATCTTCGTTAACGGCAACGTCGTCATCGGGGGCAATTCCTCGCTGCACAACAACAATCAGCTGGTCAAAGGGACCGTCACGGTCGTCGCCACAGGCAACATCTGGGTGGCCGATTCGATCTACGTCGACGGCGGGCACGATCCGGACGGTCTGCCCAGCGAGGGAAATCCCAACGTGCTGGGGTTGCTCGCCCAGGGCGTCATCAAGGTCGTGGACCCGGGCCTGAGCGACATCGACGGCGTGGTGAAACTCAGCGGGTTCACCTACATGCCGGTCGGACGTCCGGACAATCCCAGCGCCGGCTCCACGAGCAGCCAGTACTATCAGAGGCACCTGTCTGATCCGACGGTTGTCGAGGCCTCCATTACCGTCGGCGGCGGCGGCTGGGGCGCGGAGAACGTGTGGGTCGGTTCCCTCAGCTACGCGGGACGGAAGGAATACTCCGGTTCCCAGGATTACCTCCGCGTGCATGGCACGATCACCGAACGCATCCGAGGAGTTGTCGGCGTCAGCGGCAGTTTCTCCGCCGACGGCTATCTCAAGTCCTATCACATGGACAACCGGCTCCTGACCGGCATCGTCCCCGGCGACATCTGGCTGCGAGGCAAGTATGTTCCCGCCCCCGCAGGCTGGCGGGACTATCGTCCCTGACCGTCGTTCCTGCGCGGCGCGCCCGATGGGGCTCGTCGGTGGGACCAACGCCATCGAGTTTCCCTGATGCACAACTGCACGACGCTCCCCCCGTTGAACGCATTTTGCATAAGAAGGTCCGATATTGTCGGGTGATTGTTTGCGTTTGGCTGTATTCGCCGGCATGGGACGCCCGCGCGCGGTCTTTGCTTCACCTGCATCCAAGACGCATAAAGTCGATGCCGTTATCGTCCGATGAAATGCGGTATGATCGGATTTCGCAGAAAGACTCTGATTGGATTGGACATCGACACAGCGGCTGTGCGAATGGTCCAGCTACGGCAAGACAACGGCGGGTACACGGTCACAGGCGCGTCTTGCGCCGAGATCGCGCCGTGGGGCGACGATCCGGAACTGCGTCGAGTCCACACCGTTCGTGCGATTCAGAAGGGATTGTCCAGACGCAACCTCGACGGCAAGCTCGTCGTCTGCGGGGTGCGAGGCCCGGAGGTCGTTGTCCGGAGTTTCGAGTTTCCCCTTCTGTTGTCGGAGGAGATCGGATCGGCGGTAGGACTGGAAGCATCGCAGATCTGCCCGTTCAGCCCGAACGAGAGCGCCTTCGACTACCAGGTGACGTCGATGGATGCCGGGAAGACGCGAGGATTCTGGGTGGCCGCCAACAACGGTCTGATTCGCAGCATACGCCAGATCGTTCACGACGCGGGATTGCACTGCACCCTGCTCGACGTGGCGGGCCTGGCGCTGCTCAACTGCCTGCACCACGGCGGCAGACAGACGGATGGCTCGTCGAGCGGCGACGACGTCCGCGAGGGCTCGGCCGTTGTCGATGTCGGCGGCGTCTGCACGACGATTGCGGTCAGGGACCACGCAGGTCGGCCGTTTGTTCGAGACATCAACGCCGGCAGCGATCAGATCTGCAGTCACGTGGCCGACGAGGCGCGGATCCCGTTTGAGACCGCGAGGGCCGCGATGCTGAATTACGGGTCGTCGCAGGATCGAGACGAACGTACGGACGCGGAGATCCCGGATTTGGCGGCTGCGGATACTGCTTCGTTCTGGGAGAATGCGGAAGGGGCCTGTGCACCGCTGGTGGAAGACATCGTGACGACGTTGCGGTACTACGCGACCCAGCATGGCGCAGGGCTCGCCTCGCAGCACGCGGGCTCCGGCGTGAAGGTCGACCGCGTGCTCGTCTGCGGCGCGTTGTCCCGGTTCGATCGATTCATCGACCTTCTGGCGGGCAAGCTGCACCTCGAGGTGCAGGCGTGGAATCCCGTCGAAACCATGAGAGACGACGGCGCGAAGACCGGACCACGGACGGCTGCGGCGCAGGCCTTCGGTCCTTCGATGTCTCTCGCCGCCGGGCTGGCCATGAGGAGCCTGTGAGTCCGCGGTCAGGCCGCAGGTCGGGGGCTACGCCTCGGGCACGTCCGACCGTGAGAAACCGATGAAAAGAGGGAAGTAACGCCATGTATACTGTGGATCTGCTTTTGGGAGAAGGGGTTCCGATTCGGAGCCGGCCTGGGGGGATCGCCCTGGCCTGCCTGATCGTCGTGGTCCCCCTGTTGGTTGGCTTGGCCATGACCAGCTTCTATCTGGACGGGCGAGTCATCCTGTCCATCGAGAAGCAGCAGTTGAGCCAGATCGAGAAAGCATCCGCGCTTCTGACATCAGCGGTCCAGAAGACCGAAACGCTCCAAAAAGAACGAATGTCGGCGAATGCCGCGCTGTCGGAAATCAAGGCCACCATCGGCGGCTACATGCAGTGGTCGCAGGCGTTGGCTGCATTGGTTGAGAACCTATCAGACGCGCTGGTGCTGACACGCGTGGAAGCAAATCGACGCATGGTCCAGCGAAAGGTGCCGGCCCCCAACGATCCGACCCGCAAGGTGGACATCAGCATTCCAGTCCGCACCCTGACGCTCTGCGTTTGCGGTCGCCAGGCGGGGACGGCCCTGGAGGCGGTTCGGACTCTCCAGGAGAGTCTGCGGTCCTCCCCGGTGTTCGGGCCGATTCTGGATACGATCACCGTCTCCCAGAGCCGGACGATGCTGGATGGGGAGGACGCGGTCATGTACGAGCTCGAGTGCGTTCTCAAGACCGGCTCGGTGGCCCGGAGCAATTGACCACAAGGAACGGGTGCATATGAAGGTTCGAGACAAGTATCTGCTGATCATGGCCGTAGTGTGGGGGCCTTGCCTGGCGCTGGCGGTGGGCGCCTACGGTTTGGTCCTGCGCCCCCAACTGGATTATCGGCATGATCTCGAGAGGAAGATCGAGAAGGCGAAGGAACATTACGATCGCGCGATGGAGGCTGCCAAACCGGAACTCCACGCCCGCCTGACCGACCAGGTCGTTCGTTTGCAGGATCGGATCGAGGATTTCCTCGTGTCGGGCGACGACGCGCCGAAACTCGCCTACGTCATCGGCGGCATCGCCGCGGAGACCGGGCTGGAGTCCTTCGGCATCAAGCCGGCCTCCTCCGCGTCCCCTGCAACCTCCGACGACTCGGGACGCCTTGTCGAGAGGCGCCTCGACGTGAGCTTCGTCGCGGGATTCGCGCCGTTCGCGTTGTTCCTGAACACCCTTGAGCGTCACCATCCGGTCGTCTTCATCGAAACGTTCACCATCAATCGTCCCCAGGAAGCTGACGTCAAGCCCCAGGTGCAGATGGGGTTGGCGGTGCTCGTGGAGAAGCCGCGAGGGAGTTGACCATGGCTGACATCCAAGCAGACCGCACCCGGCAAGGGAAAGCCGAAGAGCCGAAACCCGCTCGCAGGACCTTGTTGGGGTCATATCGCAATCGAGACGCCGGACGCCAGGACGTGTTCCAGCAGTCGGCCGCGAACCCGAAGCCTGCCAGACGTGTCCATCGCGCCAGTGCGACGTCCGAGGGTTCGTTGACCCGATCGAGAGTGAAATTCACGGCGTGCGATTCATCGGGATCTCGAACCGACGGCCGACAGAAGGTCATGATGGCGTTGATTCCGGTCCTGGCGTTTGTGCTCTTGTACGTGTCGAAGAACCCATTGGCGAGATCGTCCCCTGCGCAGGCGCAGCAAGAACCGCCGGCCGAGGCGGCGCCGGTTGCGATTTCCGATGTGGAACTCGCCTGGGAGATTCCGCCTCTCTATCCGTTGGGCGGACGCGACCCCATGCGACTGCCGGCTCCGTCCGTTCCTGTCGTGGAGGTCCCGGCCCCCGAGCCGGTGCGTCGGTATGCCAGTTTCACCGTGACGGGAATCCTGCACAGCGAAGACCGACCGGTCGCGATCGTCGACACGATCCTCGTGCATGAAGGCAAGGAGATCTTCGGAGCGACGGTCGTGAAGATCGAAAAAGACGCCGTGTTATTCGAAATGAACGGCAGGACCTGGAAACAGGCTGTCGAAGCCAATAAATGATGACAATCGGAGAAGTGGCCATGAGATTCTTCACCACACGGTCGTACGAACAGACGCTCAGCCGGACGCGTCGCGAGCAGGAACTGCCGGATGTCTCGCGGAGACTTGTGGCCGCGGTCTGGCTCTTAGGCTCCTTCCTGGCGGCTGCGACGGCCCGTGCCGACGATTCGCAAGATGCGGCGGCCCACGCGACGCTTCAGCAACGGCTCGAGAAACGGATCAGCGCCGAGTTCCACAAGACGCCTATCGAGGACGTGATCCGGATGATCGCGGAGCAGGCCGACGTCGACGTGGTCACCAGTCCCAGCGTGACGGGCGAAGCCACCGTCCGACTGACCAACGTGTCGCTCCAGGAGGCCTTGCGAAGCATTCTGGAGGTGCATGGATTCGACTACGTCATCGGCGACAATATCGTCCGGGTCCTGGCGCAGGCGGAGATGCCCAAGGTGCCGGAGAGGCAAGTCACCAAAGTCTTCGAGATCACCTATGCGGAAGTCGGCGAGGTGGTGAAGTCGATCGAGAAGTTCAAGTCGGACGTCGGCTCGGTCACCTATATCGACGGAACGAGCCACATCCTGGTCACCGACACCGAGGCCAAGGTCAAGGATATGAGTCTCTACATCGACCAGGTGGATCGCATCACTCCTCAGATCCTCGTGGAGGCGCGCATCTACGACGTCACAAGCAAGGACCGCTTCGACCTCGGGGTGCAGTGGGCCGCGGGGACAAGAACACAGTTCGATGCCCTGACGGGCGTTCCCGACCCGGACACGGAGACCAACCCTTTCACCAGGAGCATATTCAACGGCACGGCCGCCAAGTCCGAGAACACCACCGGATCGGTTCGCCTCGGATGGCTCACCAACGATGTGGACATCGACATGATGCTCAGGGCCCAGCAGGAGAACATCAACGCCAAGTTGCTGGCCAATCCGCGGATTCTCGTCCTCAACGACAAGACGGCGAACATCAAGATCGTGTCGGAAATCCCGTATCAGCAGCTCCAGGAATCCTCTTTGGGCGGCAACATCGGCACGACCGCCTTCCGGGAGGCGGGCGTCGAACTGGAAGTGACCGCCCATCTGGCGGTTCGCGACCAGATGATCCGCCTGCACATGAGACCTTCCTTCAGCGTCGTCACCGGCGAAGTCATGGTCTCAGGCACCAACATCAGTTACGCCCAGCCTGTGGTGGACCGACGGGAGGCTGATACGACCCTGATCGTCAAGAACGGTCAGACCGTCGTTCTGGGCGGACTCAAGAAGAAGGAAGTGAACCAGCAGGTCAACAAAGTCCCGCTGCTCGGAGACGTGCCGCTGCTCGGAGGGCTGTTCCGGTTCAGAGGGGAAGAGACCATCAACAGCGAACTGCTCGTGTTCATCACCCCCTGGATCGTCGAGCAACCGACGATGACAGAGAACGAAACCCGCGCCTTCGGCGAAACCGAGTTCAAGGGCCCGCAACCGTCCTACACCACCGCCGAAGAGGCCGGTCGGGATTGACCGCGGTCGCGTCCCGTCGCCGCAGGAAACGCGATATTTCGTGAAAGACGCGCCGAGGCCCAGGTCTGCCGAGAGCACAGCGCTGTCGGACGGCTCGAATCGCCTTCCAAAGGCACGCTACGCATAGGGGATTGCCGCGCCCGTCCCATCCCGTCAGGGCTTGGGGAGGCGCGATCTCTCGGCCTCGGTCGGGGGATACCTCTTGAAGACGGACCACATGCCTCCGTTGCCCCAGTCCCAGTCGTCCTGGCTCCAGACCTTGTCCTTCTTCCTGTACTCGACGTGGCCGTCATAGAAGGCGATGTTCACGCCCTCGCTGTGGCGGTAGAGGATCGGGCCGTCGCAGCCGACGTTCTTGTAGGGCATGATCGTGTCCTGGCCGAGGACGTCCCAGCCGACCGTGTAATTCGCTCCCTTCCAGTGGAGCCACCAGTCGTTGCCCTCGCTGAAAAACAGCTCTGACCCTGGCGACGCGACGCTCGTGTTCTTGTGCCCGACGAAAGGCATGGTCATCCAGTTGGTGCCTGGGAGATACCAGTCCGTGATGTTGCCGCCGTAGCTGAGCCAGGAGGTGTACTGCGTGTCCTGACGCTCCTGGACGGAGACCAGATCGGTCGGGCAGCGGTATTCCTTGGGCGCGTGCCAGTCGCTCTCGCCGGGGCCTTGCTTGTCCTTGTAGCCCAGCAGCCGGCGGAAGAACTGGTTGGCGGGCCAGTAGAAATCCTTGCCCAGCGTGCGGTCGATGATCGGGACGTACCAGCCTTTGGACTCATCGGCGTACAGGACGTTGGCCAGGCCCAGGGATCTAAGGTGGCTGGAGCACACCATGCGTTTGCCGGTCTCCTTGGCCCGCATCAGGGCCGGCATGAGGATGGCCATCAGCACGGCGATAACGGAGATCACAACGAGCAACTCGATCAGAGTAAAGGCCCTTCGATTTCGCATGGCAACCCATTCCCCAAACGCGGTTTCACCAGCCCATCCTGCCCCACCCCGCCAACATCTACTTTGATTGTACCACAAGCGATCCGTCCAGCCAAGACCTTTGCTGCCTGCGAGGGTCCCCCCTCGCAAGAAGAGCCGGCGCTCCGCGGAGGCGGGCCGCCTTTCCTCTGTCGTTCGTGGACTCCGTCGGCCGAACCTTCGTCCCCGACCCGACGCGACGGAATTGTGACGACGCCTTGACGGCAAGGGCAGGGTCAGGTCGATGTCGTTGGAACGGACGTGCCCGGCGCCGGCGGCATTTCGCGGCCCCTGAGGTATTCGCCCGCGATCCGGCCGACCGAGGCGAAAGCGAACCTCGCGAGGTCCACGTCCACCGGGTCCAGGAGCAGGACTCGCTCGACCTCGCTCTCCATGGCACGGGCTCCTTCGACCCCAGGCGCTTCGCACACGAATCCGAAGTCGAGCGTGCGGTAGGCGACGCCGCCGTAATGGTAGACGTTCGGCCAGGAGCCCAGGTACCGCATCGCGACGACCTCCAGGCCCACCTCCTCGCGGATCTCGCGGGCCAGGGCCTCCTCCGCGGTCTCGCCGGGGTCCACGAACCCGCCGGGCAGGCTCCAGAGCCCCTTGCCGGGTTCCTTGCCCCGCACGGTCACGACCATCCGCCCGTCCCCATCCACCAGCACCCCGGCCACGGCCGCCGCTGGGTTCATATACAGCTCGAACCCGCAGGCCTCGCAGCGCAGTATCTTGGGTCCCGCAACTCGCATCGCCGCCGCGGCGCACTTTGGGCAATACCGAAACACGCCTCCCGGCCCCGTATCGAACGGTGTAAGTGACATCAGAGAGAACTCCAGTCCAAGCGTCCCAATGCGGCCCGCCATGCACAGTCCTTGGAAGGCAAGCGCATCGGCGACGATATCCGGTCATTGTATCTCGCCCAGGGGGGCATGGGAACGCAACTTCTGGAAATGCTCCTCGACGGCGCGCAAAGGCAGCCCTTTGTTGACGTCGTATTCCACTCGGATGTGCCAAGTGATGAACATGCCTTGCCATCGGTGAGGGTGAATTGGATCTCGCCGTGCATGGTGCTCGCGTCGAACACCTCGCCGAATAGGCGATAGACACGGCATGTGGTGGTATGGCTCAGGGTGTACTGCTCCGCACGTGTCGGACATGCCAGAAAGACCAGGAGACACAAGGCCAGTCGCTTCATAAGCTCGCTCCTATCGAGGCCGGATACTGCTCATCATTCTACGCTACCAAGAAGACGACAGGGTGAGCGTTACGCGGTCAACCGAAATCCAACCCGGGTTTCCCAGAATTGCGTGCAGGGAAAAGAGGACATTTTACTTTTTCGGGCGGGAGGCGTCGGGCAGATCCTCTCTGTGAGGGGCGAAAAAGTAGAATGTCCCCTTTTCTGATGCAGGAACGCCATCGAGCGTCGTTTGGTCATTGCATGGCGCGACGGACCGGGCTGTACTGCTTGCCAGTCCTCTTGTCGTCGAATAGCGAACTCTTTGGATGCGTTATCACCAAGTTGCCTGTCACAGAGCTGAGCGAGCGGATGCAGCGATTTCGGGCCTGCATGGACGCCGAGAACCCCAAGTGGGAACTGGCTGCGATCTTCGGGCGGGTCAACCAGTACTACTTCACCGGCACGATGCAGGATGGCGTCCTGCTGATTCCTCGCGACAGGCCGGCCGTGCTTTGTATCCAAAGGAGCTTCGAGCGGGCCTTCTTCTCGATTTGACGATTGACGCACACGCTACTTGCGATAGGTGTCCTTCAGGAGGATCGAGCAGACGAGGGCCGCGAGGGAGGACAGCAGCAGGACCAGCATGACCATCTGGTATGCGGCGACCGGGTATTGGTCGGCCGCGGTTTTGCCGTGGGCGTCGAGGATCGCGCCCAGGATCGGCTGGTAGACTGCGCCGCCGAAGAAGGGGAAGAAGTTGACCACGCCGATCGAGGTGCCTGCGATTTCCAGAGGGAATAGTTCCTTGGCGGTGGTAAAAGCCACGACGACGACCGCGGAGGAGCAGACGGAGAACAGAAAGAACCACGCGACGAGAACCGCACGGGGCAGGCTTGCCGGCAGGAGCGTCGGGATCAGCAACAGCACAGTCAGCACGGACATGCACAGGATCAGGGTCCTCTTTCGGCTCTTGAGAATCCTCTGGGACAGCACGCCGAGCGCGGGGCCGCCGACGACCATTCCCCAGGCGATCATGGTCAGGAGGGCTGCCGCCTGGTCCCTGCTCATGCCGTAGACATGCATCAGGTAGGGTCCGCTCCAGAGATTGCCGAACCCGAAGAAGATGCCGCAATCGAAGAAGAACCAGGCCCCGACGAGCCAGAAGTGCTTTTCCGAGAGCACCATGCTGACTCCTCGTCTCAGGCTGATCTCGCTGGGGACGTGGAGGGGCGCGTTCTCTTGGAGTTCGATCTGCGCGATGGACGGCCAGCCCTTGTCGGCAGGGCGGTTCCGCACGATCAGCCAGGCGGCCAGGGCGATAGCCAGCGTGGCAGCCGCGATAATCTGAAATGACGTCCGCCATCCGTACTGGACGGACAACAGGCTCAGCAGCCACGTGCCGGCCAGGATACCGACGCCGCCAGCGGACTGGAACATGCCTCCGACGTGGGCGAACTCGCGGGCCCGGAACCACTGGGAGAAGACCTTCATCGAGGGGATGAAGACCATCGAGACGCCGATCCCGACCATGGCCCGGGCGACGATCGCCATTCCGATCGTTGGGGCCAGACCGAAGAGAAAGCCGCCCGCCGTGGCCAACAGCAGCGAGATCGCCACGGTCTTGCGGGGTCCGACCGAATCGCTCAGTAGGCCCGAGGGGATCTGCATGAACGCATAGCAGTAGAAATACACAGAGCCCAGCAGGCCGATCACACTTGCGCTGGTCCCAAAGTCCCGACGCAATTCGTCCGCGACGACCGAGAGCGAAACCCGGTGGAAATAGACCAAAGCGAACCCCGTCGCGAGCACGGAGAATACGAGCCATCGAAACGACAGCACTCTCGCGACCAGCTTTTCGTCCACGGTATCGTCCTTTCGCGTTGCGTTGCGGCCCGGACCGGCTCGCAAGGTCCTGTGCGGCCGGCCGAGAAGATCTCCTACCATACCGCGAATTCCCGCGAAGGCAAGCCCATGCTTGACTTGGCCGCTCGGTCCGCGTAGGCTTGGCCGCGTGTGTTTGCGTCAGTCTTCTCGCAGCAGAAAGGAGCTTGGCCATGTCTTGTCGGATTCTGTGTTCGGCGGCGGTTCTCGTTCTGTGGGTGTTTGCGTGTCCCGGGGCTGCATCGGGCGACGATTCGAGGGCCGATCCCGAATCGCTTCTGCTGAAGGACTTTCGTCCTCAGTCGGTCTACAAGACACCGCAGACCGTTGTGTCCAAGGCCCGGTTCGCCGCGATCGATATGCACGCTCACGTCTATGCCCGGACGCCGGAACAGGTCGACGAGTGGGTCCGCACGATGGACGAGGTCGGTCTCGAGAAATCGATCGTGATGACCCAGGCGACAGGCGCGGAGTTCGACAAGATTCATGCTCTCTATGCGAAGTATCCCGACCGATTCGAGGTCTGGTGCGGGTTCGACTACACCGGGTACGACAAGCCCGGCTTCGGTCCGGCTGCGGTGAAAGAGCTGGAACGCTGCTACAAGGCGGGCGCTCGCGGCGTCGGGGAACTTGGCGATAAGGGCAAGGGGCTCTTCTACTGCAAACCGCCTGCTTGGGGGATGCATCTGGACGATTCCCGCATGGACCCTTTGCTCAAGAAGTGTGCGGAGCTCAAGCTGCCGATCAACATCCACGTGGCCGATCCCTACTGGATGTATCTGCCGATGGACGCCAGGAACGACGGCCTGATGAACGCCTACAAATGGCGGCTGGACAATCAACCAGGGATCGTCGGACACGAGGGCATGATCGAGATCCTCGACCGAGCCGTCGGCCGACATCCCAGGACCACGTTCATCGCCTGCCACTTCGCCAATTGCTGCTACGACCTGAACCGCCTGGCTGAGTTGCTCGACAAGCACCCGAATCTCTATGCCGATATTTCCGCCCGTTACGCGGAGACCGCTGCGATTCCCCGATTCGTCGGGCAGTTCTACGCGAAATACCAGGACCGGTTGGTCTATGGCACTGATATGCACCGCGGGGCCGAGGTATACCGCTTCACGTTCCGCGTTCTGGAATCGGCGGACGAGCACTTCTACGCATGGAATGTCTCCACGTACCACTGGCCTCTCAACGGCCTGGCTCTGCCTGACCCGGTGCTCGAAAAAGTCTATCGCGCCAACGCCATGAAGATCTTCCAGACCCGAGACTCCGTGCTGGCAGCGAGGCCGTAACGGACTCTATTCGTCCCATCGGCGCCACGCTCTTTCATCGCCCTGGCGGCGGCGCGGGCTGGTTCGCAATTTGCGAGAGAATGAACGTCCGCCGGTCGCGGACGAACTGCTTGATCTGGTTGCGTCGCCCGTCGCCCAGCCCTTCTGCGGTCAGCAGGTCGGCCCCTTCGTCCAGGAACCTGTCGAAATCGGTCGGCGGATCGGCGGTCCCATAAGATGTCTTCCACGGGCCGTCCACCAGTTCTCTGAATGCGTCATAGTACATCTGCCGATACCTAGGATGATTCAGGAACTGGACGACTTCCGGGAACTTGCCGCTGTTGACCTCGAAAAGGCTCGACGTGGCCCCACGACCCGAGCCCAGCGTGAAATCGATATCCCAGGGCAGCAGGTACCACTTGCCTTCCGGCAGGGCGAAGTAGAATACGTTGTTCTTGCCTCGCGTGTATCCGTAGCTGTCCCAGTCGCCTACCGCGTGTCGCAGGGCGAGCATCTTGGTGAAATGCTGCGGGTCGAGCTTGGACTCGATGCCTCGCTCGTAGGTAGTGCTCGTCGATTGCGTGTTTAGCGCCACCGCCAGTTCGTACAGATGCTGCCAATTATCGTTCTGAGGGTGCGAACGCTTCTCGAAATGCCAGCGGTAGGTTTCCGGGATCAACGGGTGCCGGGCGTCGTAAAGAAGCCCTTCGTCCGCTGCTTCGCCGCTGTGCGAGGTGCCGTCTGCATTGAACTCGAAGTAATCGTCGATCTTGTGGATATAGCCTTCATTGTTGACGGGGAACCAGGCGTCGATGTAATCGCCGTCGATCTTCTGCACGTCCTCGAAGTTGGTCAGGCGGGTGCCGTTGACGAACAGGCGGACCCATTCCTGTCGGGAGTGCTGAAGGCCGAGTTGAGCGTAGAACCAGTACGAGGCTCGCTCCTGAAGAGGCCCCCGACTGCTGCCCTCGGTCCAGTCCAGGTTGATCTCCTCGCGGCCGCGGAAGCTCTGATCGGGGTTGAATTCGATGCGCAGTCCGCGTCCTCTCTGCGGGGTCCAGCCGGAGCCGCCGCGAAGGAAGGGACTGCCCCGCAGGCGGATGCCGCAGTTGTAGAAGACTTCGGCGTCGTTGTAGACGAATGTGCAATCGAGCAATTCGTTGGAGAGGTTGGCGCGGGCCTGGAACGCGTTCATCACGTCGGAGGACATCCAGATGCGGTAGTTGGCCAGCCGGCTGGTCTGCTGGGGGTCCGCGATGCGGACGAGACAAGTGCGGTTCGGGACCTCCGCCGACGGTTGCTGCGCCGCTGGAAACCGGGTGGTCGCAGCGCCGTCGGAGGCCTCGATATAGAACGCGCGGATCTGGCCGGCCGTGCCGCCGGCGAGGGTCGCAGTGTAGATCTGGTCGTCTGCGATTGCGTCGTCGCCGGAACCGTTGTCGAGCATGGGTACAGAGGCGAACGAGGCCGAGCCTTCAGTGCGGTGATAGAGCGTCACCGAGCCAAGGCCGTCGGCGTCCAGGACTCGGGCAGTCACAACAATGGCTTCGCCGGCCTTGGGCAGGACCGGCGCGTGCTGCACGTCCAGGATGTCCGGCCCGCGATTGGTGACGAAGGCGGTGTTCTGTCGGCCCGGCGTGCCCAGGTCCAGCGGCATTGGGAGCTCGAACGCATAAGCGGGCCGAGGGGGTCTCACGGGAGACAGTTCGCGGCTCGTTCGCAGCAGGAGGAAGCGGCTGCCTCGCAGCCATCGGGCCCAGCCGCGGAAGGTGACCGTGCCTGTGCCGGAGCCGGAGATCGACTGGTTGATGCGGTTGGCGCCGGGATCGCCGTGGCCGGTGGCGATCAGGTGCAGGGCGCGCGAGCCCGAGCGACGATCCGCGGTCGTCACATGCGATCGCGTGTGGTTGCCCAGGATTCGCCAGGACGTGTCCCCATTCTCGAAACCGCCATTGGTGAGCCGGTTGGCCCCGCCGATGACGCATTCGAGATCGTCGAGGAGCACTTCTCCTGCATTGAGCAGCATGAAGTCGAAGATCGAAGGGCTGTCGTGGGTGTACCGGCTATCGGAGGCCTGGATCGTGTAGGAGAACTCGCGCCAGGAGGTCTTGCCGCTTTCGTCGCTGTCGGCCCAGGCGCCGGGCGTGTCGTTGTCGCTGTGCGGGTCGCGCAGTTCGAGGCTGGCGCCCATGCCGTCGGCCCAGGCGGGCCACTGACCGCCGTCGCAGTACGTGACTTCATCCACGGCGACCATTCTCTCGATGACTTTCCCATTCGCTTCGCTGGCCTGTTTGAGCGGATACGACAGGCGGATTCGCTCGCCCCGATCGCTGAGCCCGCCTTCGTAGGGACCGACCAGATTCGCTCCGACGGTCAGGTTGTCGTACACCGCCGCGAGGAAATCGGGGTCCTTGCCCACGACGAGATACCCGCCGGCGGCGATCGTCGCGTCATCGGCGAAGGTGTACTCGATTCCCTCGGTGAAGGCCCAGCCGGCCAGCGAAATGTCGCGGTCGCTGCGGTTGTACAACTCGACGTATTCATAGCGATCGTCGCGTGCGGCGTGGTGATACATGATCTCATTGATCACGATATCGCGGATCAGCTTGGGCGCGTTGGACGCGCCGAATGTGGCGGTTGCGAGGCAGTCCAGCGAATCGGAGCCGTCGGGATACCGGCCGAACGCTTTTTCCGACTCCATC
This sequence comes from uncultured Phycisphaerales bacterium, assembly GCA_937927975.1. Lineage (GTDB taxonomy): Bacteria > Planctomycetota > Phycisphaerae > Sedimentisphaerales > Anaerobacaceae > PLanc-01. Next base: position 38,004 of record CALEZT010000270.1, on the reverse strand, counting down.
GCTTCGTACCGCAGGGCGTCCAGAACCCGGATGGGCTCGGGCGGGACTGTGTCGGTCGCCGCGGTGACGTAGATCGTCTCGCCGGCCCAGTCCAGGGCAAAGGGCAAATCCTCGGGAGAACTGCCCTGTTCCACAGTCCAGAACTGCCCCGGTTGGAGCACAGTACCGGCGGGGATCTTGTGTTTCAGCAGGTGCAGGCGATCGTTGCTCAGGTAGACGTTGCTCAGACTCACCGGCGAAGGACCAGGGTTGTAGAGTTCGATTCTCGCGGGATGGGGACACCTGTTGCAGGTGGCCTGGACCTCGTTGACCACGATCCGGGCCCTCAGGTCGCTCCCGGCATCGGGCTGCGTGACGACTCCCCGCAGGGAAACGCTGCCGAAGCCGTCGGAACTGCCGGCCAGGGTCGCGTTGTGGGCCTGGAACGCCAGGACATTTTCGCCCAGTAAGAGCAGGTTTCGGTGATTCGTCAGGTCCACCGTCGTCGCTGGGGGTTCCGCGGCGGGGCCGCCGCTGGCGTTGTAGGCGGGCGGATCGCCGACGATGCCGCCAGAATCGGCGACGCGAGTGCCATTGAGGTAGAGCACGTATCCGTCGTCGTAGCGGACCTCTGCCTGCAATTGCGTGAGGGAGACGATCTGCGAGGCTGAGAGCGTGAACCGCAGACGCGCGTAGATCGAGATGTAGTTTCCCGACATGTCGGACAGGACGGTGCCGATGTACTGCAGCTCGTCGGCGGCGTTGCTGTAGCCGTAGCCGTTGGGTCCTTCGAGCCAGGCTGTGGCCGCGGGATTGTCGTCGAAGCCCACCTGAGTCCAGGCGGTGGTGGCTTTTCCATCGGGGCCCGGCGAGGGCTCCAGTTTGCCTTTGAAGTAGCGACCCTGCGTGCCGACGTCGATGAGCGTCACAAGGGTCGGATCGGCCGCGGTAGCTTGAGCCTGGTCGGCCGAGCCCGGCGTGCCTCCGAGGTAGCTGCTGGCCGACCACGATTTCGCCTGCTCGGGATCGCCGCCCAGCTTTGTCAGGACCAGGGAGTGCCCGGCGCCGTCTGGCGAAACAGGCCACGGACTGGCGTCGTCGTACCGAACCGACAAGACGATCATGCCAGCGGCGCTGGTCAAGTCGATTCGCTCACCGTCGTTGCTGAGTCTGCCCGAGAAGGGGCCCAGAACGTTGTTGAGGTTGTAGGCCGCCTTGAGGGCATTCGGATCGCGGGCAACCACCAGATACGACTTCGGGCCCAGGGTCGTTCCGGCCGGGAAGGCGTACTCGATTCCATTGGTGAAGGCCCATCCGCCCAGGTCTTCGGAGACGGCCCGGTCGTTGTACAACTCGATGAATTCGAGCGGCTCGTCCCCGGTGGCCGCATCTTCGACAGGATGATACATGATCTCGCTGAAGACCAGCGCCCATCCCGGCTGAGCCAGACCGAGTGTGATCGCGCCAAGGAACACAACCAGACCACGCCAGAAACGAGGCCGTCCTCTCATGGGTGCTCTCTTCCTTTCTCCAGTGTTACACCAGACGAACCCACCTGATTCGGTTTCACGGGTCCGCTCCTCGTAACACCTTTTACTTGCAGATCTTATGCATGACTCTTTCGTGTCGGAGGTCGTCGCGACACCGCAGACGCCAAAGCGACGCGTCTGGGTGGAATATAGGACGTTCCGCAACCCTATTCTAACAAGTAGTCGGCTGTTTTCCTGCGAAATTTCTCTCTTTTGCAGGTTCGCCAGGAGTTCTTCGCATAAGTGAATCGAGGATCGAATGTCCATCGAGCAGGCAGGAGTGGATGTCGCGTCGGGACCACAAATGCAAAAGGGCTGCATCCGACGGAGGCAGCCCCAGAGAAGCACATTTCAGAGGGAGGTGTTAAAGGATTCTTCGCCGACGCAGACAGCCTGCCAGGCCGGTGCCGATGACGCCCAGCAGAACAGCGCCGGGGACAGGCACGGCAGCCACGGTGCCATCGTAGTACGTGCGGAATGCATAGTCAAACGCAGGGAAACTCCCAAAGCCCCCATTGGCATACACCTGACCTCTGGGATACGGATTGTATACATCACCGGTGATGCCGAGCGTATCGTTGGCCGAGGTGAAGACGAGGTAAAGCGTGGTGTCGGGGGTCACCGCGACCGGGCTCCAGAACACGTCCACCCAACTACCGGCGGTCCCGACGGCGCTGGATGAGGCAAGCAGGCTGCCTCCCAAGGTGGGCAGATTGTCCCACAGGGAAATCGTCACGGTGTCGGACGAACCAATATCCGGCTGCAGGAGAATGCCCGCGCCGGCCACGTTGTTCTGAGCCTGCTGGAACGATTGGGCCAGATCGGTCTGTGCGAAGGCAGCCATGTACTGTGGTCCGCTCGGCTGATCCTGATCGATCACCGGAGTGGCAGATGCCAGCCCAGCGACGGACAAAAACACCACGGCCGAAAGAAGCGACGCGATACGTCTTGTCATGTAGTCCTCCATCTCATGAATACAATCTGGATTTGGACTCCTCCAGTGGTGTGTCCCTCCGCTCTCAACACGAGAGCGGCCGCCATCCGTGACACATCGAATCACGATTCTACCAAATCAGAGGAGATGTGTCAAGTCCTGACTGCGCGTGGGGTGCCGCTTGCCGTGTGTGGAACTTGTTGAAATCAAGAACGTTGGGGCGGAAGTCAGAAACGACTTCCCCGCAGACGGGGCCAATTTCGGTTGAGATTTCGGGTTGGGCGATGCACCTAGCCTTTGCGACCGCGCTGGCGGTGGCTCCGCCAGCATCATCCGATAACGCAAACGGCTCGACTGTGGGACGGATCGAGAGCCGATGGGTCCCTGCCGATCAGGGAGTGGCGTTCGTGGTCGCGTCGATGCGCTCCAGTTCGAGTCTTGGATCGTCGTCGAGGAAGAGCCCGCCGCCGCGGAGGATCAGATTGAAGTCCACGAACAGGTTCATGCCAATGATGCCGTCGAGCGTACCGCCTTCCGGCGAGGCGATGTCCAGGAGCACGACCGGCACATTCGTGGCACGGAACCACTGGCCCAGAGCGGGGATTTCCAGCGTGTCGATGTAGAAGCCCGGCGCCATGATGACGTCGCCGGTGACGCCCTGAATCTCCACCTCGAACTCGGGGGTCGCCGGGTTCAGTTGCAGCCTTGCGGCCATCCGGGACCCGACCACGGTGACCTGGGCGCCGGTGTCCAGCATGAATCGGTTCTTGTCCAACGCGCTCTTGGAGCCCTCATACAGATCGACGCTGTGGATGAAGAACAGGCTTTGGGAGGAGTTGCCGATGATCGTCGAAGGTCCGGCGGGCGGGAAGTCCATGCCGGTGCCGCCGCCCCAATCGCCGAGGATGTCGTCGAGGTCCCAACCACCGCCGCCCACGTCCAGGGTGGGGATGTACTGAACGCTGTAACCGCCCAGCGGACGCAGTTCCAGGGGAATGACGTTCGCAAAACGCGGGGTGTCTGCGTCGCTTGTCTCATACATGCGGATTTCGGGCGCGGTGTACGTTCTGCCGTCCCGCGTGAGGGAGACTTCGCGGTCGTTGCGGATCAGCGTGGTGTAATAGACGCTCATGGGGCTTCCGATCGCAGTGGGCAGATCGGGGCCGGTCCCGGGATTTCGTCCGACCACGACGGCTACATTGCTTTGGCCCATCATGCCCGACTGGTCCAGAGTCAGCGCGGCGGGGGCGACCGCATCGAGCCCGCCGATGAACACGGCCAAAGGATAGCTGATCATCACGTCTACCGATCCGGTCACGCCGCTGACGGTGGCCATGTTCGTGGTGACCAGACCCTTGTAGACGCCGGCCCGGGTGGCGTCGGCATAGCCGATCACGTGGGCGCTGGCGCCGGTGTCGAAGAGTCCGATAATGAAATCTCTCTGCGGATTCACGCCGGTGGGGTAGCTGCCTCGGACGGACGTCTCGACGACGGCTTCCATCTCGAGGTCGGCCGATCGCTGTCTGGTGATCGACACGGCGATCCAGGGCACGAATCCATCGACCGGTGGCGACTCCACGAGCAGTTCGTTCTCAGCGGCCGCAATGGCCAGTTTGCCCGTTGCACGGGGCGTCGAGAGAGCCCGACGCTGATCGAGAGTGGGCATTGCACTGTCCTTGGGATGATGAATGCCCTTGATCCGTCTGCCACCGCCGGCCTGCCAATCCACATCCTGGCGTTTCCAGTCGGCGGAAGCCGCCGCGAGGGGTGCCGTCAAGACCATCAGCAGAAGGGAAATGGATGCCGCGTAGAACCTCACTTGTACCCGATTCGTCAACTTCATGGACTTACCCTTTCCGGTCTGTGTCCATTATAGCATATGGCAGGCTCGCAAGGTGGCGAAAAGGAGCCTGCCATGCTCTCTACCAGGGAAGTGCCGTTTCGGATCGCGGCGCAACGGTTTCTTTCGCCAATTCCCAAACAAGACTTGACGCACCGGACCGGCGTGTTACCATAGGGGCCGTTGTCGGGTAGTGAGTCCCCGTAGCTCAATTGGATAGAGTGTCAGCCTCCGGAGCTGAAGGTTGCAGGTTCGAGCCCTGCCGGGGACGTTCCTTCGTCGAGAACTCTCGCACCCCTTGGACATCGCATCTGTTGCACGTCGTCGCTGGCGTGGGATTTGCCTTCGGATGAATACCTGTTGAAGTGCGCCGCAGGAGTACGTATATTGCCCGCGGTAGTGGTTGGAGTGTTCTGAAACAGGCAGAATGCAGGCGGGTTCCGAACCCTCTCGGTTTTGTCGGACCCCGCACTGGTAGGCAAGGAGGCTCGACGTGCTGGAGACGTTCTCGCATTGGATGCAGGTGATGAATGGCCTCGTGTGGGGGCCGCCAATGATTCTGCTTCTCCTCGGTACCGGCGTGTTCCTCACGTTTCGTCTGCGAGGCATCCAGGTACGGCGTTTCAAGCACGCTGTCGCCTGCATCTCCGGCAAGTATGACAATCCCCAGGAGCAGGGGGATGTATCCCATTTTCAGGCCCTGTGTGCGGCGCTGTCGGCCACGATCGGAACCGGCAATATCGCCGGCGTGGCCACGGCCATCGCGCTCGGCGGGCCGGGGGCCGTGTTCTGGATGTGGGTGACCGCTCTATTCGGCATGGCCACGAAATTCACCTGTTGTTCGCTGGCCCTGAAGTATCGAGTGATCCATCAGGACGGCAGCGCATCCGGCGGCCCGATGTACTACCTCGAACGCGGCCTCAAGCAGAAATGGCTGGGCGTCCTCTTCGCTCTGTTCGCCGGGGTAGCGTCACTGGGCATCGGATGCGCGGTCCAGTCCAATTCGGTGGTCGATGGACTTCTGACGGTCACGCCCGATCGATGGGAGAGCGCGACGATCGCGGCGGGCGTGCCCCTCGTGGGTGGCAAGCCCCTCATCAAGCTGGCGATGGGCGTCGCGCTGGCCTTCTTCGTCGGCTTCGTCATCATCGGCGGGATCAAACGCATCGCGGTGGTCGCCGAACGCGTGGTCCCCTTCATGTGCGTCGCATACAGTCTCGGGGCACTCGTGGTGCTGGCCTTGAATTACCGCCAGATCCCGGCGGCGTTCGGACAGATCTTCCACTATGCGTTCTCGCCGGTGGCCGCAGGAGGCGGCTTCATGGGCGTGGTGGTGGCCCGCACGATCCAAAAGGGTGTGGCGCGGGGGATCTTCAGCAATGAGGCAGGTCTGGGTTCCGCTCCGATCGCACACGCCGCAGCCAAGACGCGGGAGATGATCCGCGAGGGCTTTGTTGCCATGCTCGGCCCATTCATCGACACGATCGTCGTCTGCACGATGACCGCTCTGGTCATCGTGATTTCAGGCGTCTGGCAGGTCAAGAGCGCCTCCGGCGAGGTCCTCTATGGCCCTGGCGGCAAAGGCGTCCCCATGACAGTGACGCTTGAGGGACGAACGGTCCAGGTGATTGGGTCCGTGGGGGACAACCCCGAGCCATTTCTCGACGAGACCGGCCGGCCCTACCCGCTGCCCACGGGGGCGCCGGTGAGCATCGCGGCGTTCGAGAGCAGCCTGCCCGGCGTCGGCCGCATCATCGTCGCCTTTGGCCTGATGTTCTTCGCGTATACGACGATGATTTCCTGGTCCTATTACGGTGACCGTTGCTTCGAGTACCTGCTCGGATCCTGGGCGATCAGGCCGTATCGATATATCTTCTGTGGTTTCGTGGTGCTTGGCGCGATCGGCGGGCTCGACCTGGTCTGGACCGTCGCGGACAACCTCAACGCGATGATGGCCGTGCCCAATCTGATCGCATTGCTCGGTCTCCACGGCATCGTAGTGAGAGAATCGAAGGACTACGTTGCCCGCGTGATAACGAACGACGTGCCCTCGGTGACGGAATAGAATCGGGGAAGACCGCTCGACTCTGTTCGCCCAACCTGCCTCTCACTCGGAATCCGTGAACCACGACAACGGCGGCAGATCCGCCATCGTCTTGAGCCCCGGGCCGGCCTGCAGAATGGACCGCACTGCATTGAGGGTCACGGCGCAGGTGGCGATGTCGCCGTTGACGCCGCCTGCGATTCGCGAGTTGAGCGTCGGCTCGCCCTCGATCCGGACCTCTTCGTAGGACTCCGGCTCTCCGACCGCGGCCTTGAAAGTCAGCGTGATGACCTCATCGTCGCCGACGAAACCCCGTCCCACCTGCTGGACGCCGCGAGCCATCCCCTTGGCGATCGGCTGGTATCCGCCGGCGATGTCCCGCTCGGCCATGACCGGTTCGAGGCTCTCGGTCGTCCGGTCGAGCGTCCAGCCGAGCTTCGCAGCCAGGAAGTCCACCGATTCCGGCAGGCCGACATGGCGGAGTTTGCCGGCCTTGTGCCGGGCTTCGAACTCCTGGACCGTGAGACCCGCCCCGATCTTCTGCTGGAACGGAATCCGCCGGACGGAGGCGTCCTGGATTCGCCAGACGCGGACCCCTGTGACCTTCTGGCACAAACCGGTCAGGACGGTGGGGAAGAAGTCCATCAGGTAGCCGGGATTTACGCCGGTACCGACGCAAGCGATGCCGGCGTCGCGGCAGATTTGATCGATTCGCATGGCCAGGACAGGCTGCGTGCGCCAGGGATAAAAAAGTTCCTCGCACGTCGATACGATGGGAAGCTGGACTCTGGCGAGTTGAGCGACCTGAGGCTCGAACGCGGCTAGGCTGCTGACGGTCGTCACTACGGCAACCTGACGCGATTCGCCGCAAATGGCTTCATCGAGGGTGCCGACGATGGGCACGCCCAGGCGGGAGAGCCCGCAGAATTCGCCCAAGTCCCTGCCGATCTTGGCGGGGTCGCTGTCGACCGCGCCGACGATGCGGAAGGTCCCTCGCCCCAAGGCGGATCTGACCATCATTTGCCCCAGGGGGCCCAAGCCGATGTGTACGATCTCGATCATCTACGCGTTCCTTTCGTTCCCCTGCAAAATCGGATTACCTGGACGTCCATCTGCCGTATCACGGTACAACCGCAGTATGTTACCGGCCGCCTCTAAGGGCGGCAAGGTGTTCGGGCAGATTCACGATCGTGCCGGCGGGACTGCTTGACGTTGTGCATTTCCGGCGGTACATAACGTCTGAGTTCGAGTCGCAGAAAGACAACTGGCGAGGGCCGTGCCCCCCCGCATGGACGTGTGGAGATGCTGATGAGATTGGGCTTGCTGGTGTTCATTGCGTGGCTGATGAGTCTTCCCTGTGGCGTCCTGGGCAGCGAAACCGGACCGGTGGCGTCCAAGCCTCTGTATCGCGATCCCGTCTATGATGGCGCCGCGGACCCTGTTCTCGTGTGGAATCGCCAGGAAGCGAAATGGTGGATGTTCTACACGAATCGCAGGGCCAATGCGCCGGGGTTGCCCGGCGTTTCGTGGGTCCATGGCACGCGTATCGGGATTGCGGAATCCGCCGACGGCGGGGCCACGTGGAAATACCGAGGCACGGCGGACCTGCCCATTGGAGGCCCGGAGGATACTCACTGGGCTCCGGATATCGTCGTTCACGAAGGCAGGTACCACATGTTCCTCACATTCGTGCCAGGCACGCACACGGACTGGTCCGGCCAGCGTCGAATCGTCCATCTGACGAGCCCCGACCTTGTGGCGTGGAAGAATGCTGGGCAGCTTCCCTTCGCCTCCGACCGTGTTCTGGACGCCTCGGTCCTCCAGATGGCCGACGGCACGTGGCGGATGTGGTACAACGACGAGAAGGCGGGCAAGACGATCTTCCTGGCCGACAGTCCCGACCTGAGTACCTGGACGGAACGCGGCAGGGCGATCGCCGACCGCGGCGAGGGCCCCAAGGCCTTTCGCTGGCAAGGAGCGTATTGGCTGATCGTGGACCGATGGCAGGATGGACTGGCCGTGTACCGCTCCAGCGACGCGACGAACTGGACCAGGCAGGCGGAAGTCCTGCTGGTCGCCCCCGGCACAGGCGAGGACGACAAGGTCCATGGCGGCCACGCCGACGTCGTCGTCTCCGGCGACAGGGCGTACCTCTTCTACTTCACCCATCCCGGCCGACGGCCCGACGCCCCCAAAACCGACACGGAACAGCGACGCAGTTCGATCCAGGTGGTCGAGCTCAAGCACAAGGACGGCCAACTGACCTGCGACCGCAACGAGCCCACGCACATCCGACTGACGCCGCCCGACGAGAAGTGAGGGCCTGATGGTCGAGATCCTGAATCGAATCGCCCAATTTCAGCCGACTCCGCGACGATTCCTTCTGGCTTTGGCCATGGGTTATCTCGTTGTTGAGATCCCCATGCTTGCGTCGTATCGTCAGTCATCCCTTCTATCCCTGGCTTGCGCATACGTTTCATCTCTGGCATACGGCTTGGTATACTTCCCGCTCGGTCTGTGTCGCGTCGTCCTCCAAGATATTGAATTACTCCAGCAGCACTGGCCGATGTTCTCCTATTTCGGTTGGTCCGTATTCCTGGTGCTGATGGCCGCGGGCCTTCAGCATCCTCGGAGATTGCTCTTCGCCGTCTTGGTTCTCCTGCTCATCATCAATGCTCTCGCCTATCCCACGACGCAGGTAGCGAACCATGCGAAACCCTGGTTTCTTTAGTCACAGGAGCGGACGCCGAGGAATGCGAGTCGAGAAAAAAAGGCGTTGACACTCTCGTCGGAGGGGGGTAGAAGAGGCATGCGCCGGGGTCGCGGGCTCCGGCGGGTTGTTCATCGTTGGCATGGTGGCTACGCATGAGTGCAACGACACGATACGCATCGGCACATCACCCCGTCTGTCGCATTACCCGTCTACCCCATGATTGTCGAGGGTCCCTATGAAAATCGGATTTAACCTGTTGTTGTGGACGCCCTTTGTCACCGAGGAGCATTTTGGCCTGATGCCCAAACTCAAGGCCACCGGCTACGATGGCGTGGAAGTGCCCCTGTTTGGCGGGGATATCCCGCACTACAAGAAGGTCGCCAAGGCGATCAAGGACAACGGCCTCAAGTGTACGACCTGCACGGTCATGCCGGACGAGGAGCACAATCCCATCAGCGCCGACCCCAAACACCGCCAGGGAGCGGTCGATTACCTCAAGTGGGTGATCGACTGCAACGCTGCGCTCGGATCGGAGGTCCTGTGCGGGCCGTTCTATCAGCCGCTCGGGAAGTTCAGCGGCAAAGGTCCGACGGCGGAGGAGAAGGAGCGGGCCGCCGAGGTGCATCGCAAGGCCGCCGATTTCGCGAAGCAGGCGAATCTGCGACTGGCGCTCGAATGCCTGAACCGATTCGAGTGCTACTTCCTGAACACGATCGACGACGCCGCGGCGCACGTCAAGCGGGTGAACCACCCGAATCTCGGCGTGATGTACGATTCCTTCCACGCCAACATCGAGGAGAAAGACCCCGTCGGTTGCATCACGCGGAACATCAGCTCGATTCGCCATGTCCACATCTCCGAGAACGATCGGGGCACGCCGGGCAAAGGACACGTCCCTTTCAAACAGATCATCAAGACCCTGCGGGCGGGCGGCTACAACGAGTGGCTGACCATAGAGGCCTTCGGGACGAGCCTGCCCGAGCTGGCCGCGACCACCTGCGTCTGGCGGGAACTGTCGGCCAGCCCGGAAGAATGTTATCAGTTCGGGTTCAAGACGATCAAGGAAGGCTGGGACGCCGCCGCGTGACGGGCGTTCGCTTCAGAGAAACTTCACACTTGAGACTTCAAGGAGTTGAAAATGAGTTCGAATACTCACCCCAAGCTGCACAACGCGATGTGGCCCGGCCTGGTCGGCAAGGGAACCGGGCCCGGCCAGGAGCCGCCGATCGGTCTGGAGCGGATGCTCGAGTTGACCGCCCGCGCCGAGGTGAACGGCCGCAAGTTCGACGGCATCGACTTCTTTCTCTTTCTGCCGCACCTCGATCCCAAGGCTGATGACGGTGAACTGAGAAGAATCGCAGATCTGGTTCAGAAGCATGGGTTCAACATGGGCTCGCTGGTCGCTCCGGTTTGGCCGGGTACGGTCGGGGACTCGGCCATGAAAGACGACACCGCTCGGCGGCGATTCCTCGACGCGGTGAAGATGGCTTGCCGCATCGCCGGCGTGTTCAACAAACACGGCGTTCGCAAGTACGGCGTGATCCGCATCGATTCGGCGGAATTCGGCGTCGCGGAATGGCGCAAAGACCCCAAGAGGAACACCACGAGAATCGCCGACACCTTCCGCGAGGCCGCCAAGATCGCGGCCGACCACGGCGAGCGTCTGGCCGCCGAGGGCGAGATCTGCTGGGCCGGTATGCACAGTTGGAAGGCCATCCTCGATCTTCTGGAGGAGGTCGGCATGCCGGAGTCGCTCGGGTTCCAGGCGGATATGGCGCACACCTACCTGTACCTGATGGGGTACAACGAGCCGGAGGCTGCGTTGCTCAAGCCCGGCTACTCAGAGAAGGAGTTCTATGCCGCGTACGAGAAGATGGTCGACAAGCTGCGGCCCTGGACGATCGATTTCCACGTGGCCCAGAATGACGGCGAGGTCCACGGCGCCGGCTCGCACGACAAGACGGGCAAGCACTGTCCTGCCAAGGACCCCAAAGGCAAGCTCGACGTCGTCCGCTGCGCGGGATACTGGCTCAAGGACGCCTCCAAGCGGGGCATCCAGCACATCTGCTGGGACGGCTGCATGTTCCCCAACGCGATGCTCGAAACGCAGAAGACCTGGAACGATATCCTGGATGTGATGCTCAAAGTGCGCGACGCGCATGGGTGGAATGCCTGAGAAAGAATCGGTGGGGCAAGCCCCATCCTTCCGTCCTATCATGAATGAAGGAATGACTGCAATGACAAAACCATTGAACGTCGGCATCATCGGTTACGGCTTCATGGGCCGTACACACTCGAACGCCTACCGCAAGGTGGCCAATTTCTTCGACGTGCCGTACAAGCCGGTCCTCAAGACCATTTGCGGGCTGGAGGAAAAGGAAGCGAAGGCCTTCGCCGACCGCTGGGGCTTCGAGTCGTACGTGACGGACTGGCGCAAAGTGATCGACGACAAGAAGATCGACGTGGTCGATATCTGCGTGCCGAACAACTACCACGCGGAGATCGCGATCGCCGCCGCACAGGCGGGTAAGATGATCATCTGCGAGAAACCGCTGGCCAGGACCGGCGCCGAAGCCGAGCCGATGGTCCAGGCGGTCGAAAAGGCCGGCGTGGCGAACATGGTGTCGTTCAACTACCGCCGGGTGCCGGCCGTGACGATGGCCAAGCAGCTCATCGACAGTGGCAAGCTCGGCCGGATCTTCCATTACCGGGCGAATTTCCTCCAGGACTGGACGATCTCCACCAAGGTGCCGCAGGGCGGCATGGGGACTTGGCGGTTGGACGTCAAGGCCGCCGGCTCGGGCGTCACAGGCGATCTGCTCGCCCACTGCATCGACACCGCTCTCTGGCACAACGGGCCGATTACGTCCGTGTGCGCCATGACGGAGACCTTCGTCAAAGAGCGAATGAACGTCGAGACGGGCAAGGTCGCGCCGGTGGGCATCGACGACGCCTGCACGTTCTTCTGCCGGTTCGGGAACGGCTCGATGGGCAACTTCGAGTCCACCCGCTACGCCCGCGGACACAAGGCCCTGTACACCTTCGAAATCAACGGCGAGCACGCCTCGATCGCATGGGACCTGCACGACCTGCACCGGCTGAGCTACTTCGATCACCGCGACGAATCGATCGTCCGCGGCTGGCGGACGATCCACGTCACCGATGGCGACATGCCCTACATGTCTCACTGGTGGGTGCCCGGCTTGCAGATCGGTTACGAGCATACGTTCGTGCACCAGGTGGCCGATTTCCTGGAGAACGCCGCCAAGGGCCTGCCGACGGCGCCGACGTTCCGCGATGCGCTGGCCACGCAGTACGTTTGCGACGCGGTGCTGGCCTCGGCCAAGAAGGGCGCCTGGGAAAACGTCAAGTCGTGAGACAAAGAGGACCCGTGGGACGGATCGGACTCCTGTGTCCCATCGGTCCTATCCGTCCCATCGCATTGAGAAAGGAAGGGAATCGAATCATGTCTGTGAAGAAGATAGCCAGCCTGGCCCTCGAACAGGGCCAGGGAATCCTGCGGCTGACGCCGACGTGGGTGCCGAGATCGTTCTGCGTGCCGGGACGGCGGATCAAGCTGCATCCGGATGATTACTACGCCCTCGGCGGCGAGCGGGGCGGCATCGACGAACGGTGGTTCTCCTCGACGACGCCCGCGGACAACGGGCCGCTGACCTCGCCCAACGAGGGTCTGAGCTTCATCGCCTTCGAGGACGGGGGCAAGGTCCAGCAGTTCCTGCTGCGCGACGCAATCGACGATCTCCAGGGCCAGATCATCGGCGACCGCCTCTGGAAGAAGCACGGCCGCTGGCCCATGTACTCGAAGTTCTTCGACAACAAAGGCGCGCTCCCGCACCACATCCACCACCGCGACAAGCACGCCAAGCTCACCGGGCAGTTGGGCAAGCCGGAGGCCTATTTCTTCCCGCCACAGGTCAATAACCACGGCGGCGATTTCCCGTACACCTTCTTCGGCCTCTATCCAGGCGTCACCAAAGACCAGGTCCGCAAGGCACTGCAGGACGCCGCCGAAGGCAGAGACAACTCGATCACGTCCCTGGCCCCGGCCTATCGGCTCGATCCCGGGACCGGATGGGACGTCCCACCAGGCGTGCTCCACGCGCCAGGCAGCCTGTGCACGTACGAGCCGCAGAAGGCCTCGGACGTCTTCGCGATGTACGAGAACGTCACGCACAATCAGGTCGTGCCCAAGGAATTGCTCTGGAAGGACACCCCGAAGAAAAAGCAGGGCAAGGTCGATTGGCTGCTGGGCGTCATCGACTGGGATCTCAACGTCGATCCGGACTTCGTGAAGAACCGCTTCATGAAGCCTGTCCCGGTCTACCCTGTGAAGGACATGAAGAAGCAGGGCTTCCAGGAGAACTGGATCTGCTACAAATCCACGGCGTTCAGCGCCAAGGAACTGACCGTTTGGCCGGGCACGACCGTGACGATCAGGGACAGCGTCGCCTACGGCATGATCATGATGCAGGGCCACGGCACAATGGGCGTCTGGGACATCGAGACCCCGACGATGATCCGCTACGGCCAGCTCACGCAGGACGAGTTCTTCGTCACAGAGCAGGCTGCTCGCGCGGGCGTCACGATCACCAATCCCTCGAAGACCGACCCGATCGTCATGCTGAAGCACTTCGGGCCCAATAATCCGGACCTGAAGGTCGAATAACGCCGGTATCCGGAATTGCCAGTGTTTCACGAGGTGCGCCCCCAGGGGCGCACCTTTTTGTTTGGGTTTTTCGCGTCCGATATGGTAGAATGGAGCCCGGCTCGATGGGTTTGTGCGTTGTGCCGGCGGAGCGGAAAGTCCCCATTGCGGCACTTCCTCCAACTCTACGGCGGCGCCACAGGATGCGATGGCAGATCGAAAACGCAGGAGTGAGGTGAAAGCAGCATGTGGAGATCGACGCAAGTCGCAGTTTTCCTCTTCGTGTTCATCCTGGGGATCGGCCGCTCGGCGCAGGGAGCCGCCGGGCCGGTGCTGATCAACGAGTTCATGGCGGCCAATAGCAGCACGCTGGCGGACCCGCAGGGCCAATTCGACGACTGGGTTGAGCTGTACAACACAGGGGATTCTCTGATCGACGTCGCGGGCATGTACCTCACCGACGATCCCAAATCCCCGATGAAATGGCAGATTCCCACGGGAATTCCGAATTCGACCCGGATCCCCGCCAAGGGCCTTCTGGTCATCTGGCTGGATGGCGACACCACGGCTCCCGGCCTGCATGCCTCATTCAGACTCGACGCCGGGGGCGATCAGATCGCCCTGTTCGACAAGGACGGATCGACCCTGCTCGATCACGTGGTTTTCAAGAAGCAGCGAAGCGATGTCTCCTACGGTCGCTCTCCCTCGGGGGCCGACGACTGGCGGTACATGATGCTGGCGACTCCGGGGAACCTGAATTCCGTGTCCTACGAAGGCCTCGTGGCGGACACGAAATTCACTCAGGACCGCGGCTTCTATGATGCTCCGTTCGAGGTGACGATCACGTGCAAGACGCCGGATGCGACCATCTACTATACGCTTGACAGCAGCGAACCCGGCTCGGCGACCGGTCGGCTCCCCAAGGGTATGATCTACATAGGTCCGGTTTTCGTTACCAAGACGACCTGTCTTCGCGCCCGGGCGATCAAGGAAGGTTGGCTGCCCTCCGATGTGGACACCCATACCTATCTCTTCCTGGCCGACGCGATGACGACGACGCAGACCGCCGTCGTGGCCAGAGGGTACCCCGACAAGTGGTTCGGCAGCTATCCCGCGGATTACGAAATGGACCCCGAAGTCTACAACGATCCGGCGTACAGCAATCTGATGGCCGACGCCATGTTGGCGATTCCGACCCTTTCGCTGGTCACGAACAAAGACCATCTCTTCAGCCAGGCGAAGGACCCCGCCACAGGAGGCATCTACATCTACACCGGCCACAGCAGCACGGGCGGTCAGGACTGGGAACGCCCCATATCCGCGGAGTTGTTCACTGCCGATGGAGCCAGGGAATTCCACGTGGATTGCGGCATCCGCATCCAGGGCGGCGAGAGCCGCAATCCACAGAAGATGCCCAAGCACAGTTTTTCGCTGCGGTTCCGCGGCGAATACGGCTCGAGTCAGTTCGAATTCCCACTGTTTGACCACAGTCCCGTCGACCGCTTCGAGTCCCTGCAGCTTCGCGGTTTCTTCAACAACGCGTGGAATCACTGGGCCCCCGATCAACGCCAGCGGACTCAGTACCTCCGCGACCAGTGGATGCACGACTCCATGCTCGACATGGGACATGCGGACGGCGGCTACGGGTTCTACGTGCACCTCTACATCAACGGCATTTACTGGGGTCTGTACGATGTCCAGGAGCGTCCCGTTTCTTCGCACTACGCCGCCTACAACGGCGGCGATCCCGGCCGGATCGACGCCATCAACGGAGGCAGGGCGACCAGCGGAACGACCCAGGTCTGGCAGGAGACCCGCAGCGTCGTCCAGAGCAAGAATTGGACCCGCATCCAGGAGATGATCGATATCGAAAACTTCATCGACTGGACGCTGCTGAACCTGTTCGCGGGCAACGTCGATCTCAAGACCGACGGCAACTGGCGGGCCGCCGGCGGCGGACCGGACAAGAGGCCGTGGCGGTTCTACGTCTGGGACGGCGAACACGTCTGCGAGAACGTGAACCAGAACGGCAACTCGCCCGCCTCCGACCCGACCGGCCTGTTCACCACGCTGAGCAGCATCGAGGAATTCCGCATTCGTTTCGGCGACCGGGTTCACAAGCACCTCTTTAACGGCGGCGCCCTGACGGCCGAGCGAAATGCCCAGCGGTATCGCACCCGGGTCGACGAGATCGAGACCGCGGTGATCGCCGAGTCGGCTCGTTGGGGCGACTATCGCAGGGACATGCACCAGTACCAGAGCGGACCCTATGATCTGTACACTCGCGACAAATACTGGATTCCGGAGAAGAACCGGCTTCTCAACGACTACTTCCCGCGCCGCACGAACATCGCACTGTCGCAGTTCCGGTCGCGCGGGCTCTATCCGAGCATCGAGGCCCCGGTTTTTCATCTGAACGGCCAGTATCAGCACGGCGGGCATGCAGACGTCGGCGCAGGTCTCTCGATGCAGGCACCAGGCGGCGCGATCTGGTACACCCTGGACGGCAGCGATCCGCGAGTCCCCGGGGCCGTAGCCGAACCGACGAATCAGGGCAAGCTTGTGGCCGAGAACGCCGCCAAGCGAGTCTTGATCCCCACCGGCCCGGTCTCCGATGCCTGGAAGGGCGGACAGCCCTTCGATGATTCCTCCTGGCTCAGCGGCGCCGGCGGCGTCGGTTTCGAGCGGAGCACCGGCTTCGAATCCCTGATCGGCGTCAACGTCCAGACCCAGATGTACTCGCGTAACGCGAGCTGCTACGTTCGGATTCCCTTCACGACCACGTTGGACAGTCTCGTGAATCTGAGCGTCCTGACGTTGAACGTTCGCTATGACGACGGGTTCATCGCCTATTTGAACGGGACCGAGATCGCCCGAAAGAACTTCGCAGGCAGTCCCGCGTGGAACTCGGCCGCCAACACCCAGAATCCCGACGACGCGGCGGTCCTCTTCGAGGCTTTCGACGTCTCGTCCTCTCTCGGCAGCCTGAAGCTGGGCCAGAACATCCTGGCCGTCCATGCGATGAACCAGTCCACGACGAGCTCGGATTTCCTGTTATCAGCAGAACTCGTTGCAGGGGCAAGCGCAGGCGGCCCAGTTCCCAGCGGCGTTTCGCCGACCGCCGTGAAGTACGCCGGGCCGGTAGCCCTCTCGCGGACCGTCCAGGTCAAGGCCCGGGTTTTGAGCGGTTCGACATGGAGCGCGTTGAACGAAGCGGTTTTTGCGGTGGGCCCGGTGGCCGAGAGCCTGCGAGTCAACGAGATCATGTATCATCCGGCTTCTGAAATCTCAGATCTCACATCTCAGATCTCAGAGGCAGAGTACGTCGAACTGACGAATATCGGCTCTCAGCCGATCAACCTGGCCATGGTCCGTTTCACGCGGGGAATCGAGTTCACCTTCCCGAACTACGAACTGCGAGCGGGCGGCTATTGCCTCGTGGCCAAGGACATCTCGTCCTTCATGGTTCGATATGGCAGCACGCTGCCGCTGGTCGGGCAGTATGCAGGCAGTCTGGACAACGCCGGCGAGAGGATTGAACTGGTCGACGCCGCCGGAGCGGTGATTCAGAGCTTCGAGTATCAGGACGACTGGTTCGATCTGACCGATGGATGGGGGTTCTCCCTGACGATCCGTGATCCGCAGTCGCCGAGCGATCCGGGCACAAGAGACGCATGGCGTCCCAGCGCCAAGGCAGGCGGCTCGCCCGGCAAGGACGACAGCGGACAGGTCCCGGAGCCAGGGTCGATTGTCATCAACGAACTCATGGCCAATCCCGCTCCTGGAGCGTCCGACTGGATCGAACTGCACAACACGACGGGCCATGCGATCGACATTTCGGGCTGGTTCCTCAGCGACGACCGCGACGATCCGACCAAGTATCGAATCCCCGGCGGTACAAGCATCCCTGCCGGCGGGTACCTCGTTTTCTCCCAGGATCAGCATTTCGGCAACCCGGCGGATCCCGGATGCAGCGTGCCTTTCGGTCTCAGCAAGGATGGTGAAACCGTCTGCCTCCACGGGAGTTCCGCCGGCGTTCTGATCGGCTACTGCGAGAAGCAGAAGTTCGACGCTTCGGAATCGGGTGTCTCCCTGGGACGCTGGCCACAAGGCACGGACACATACGATTTCGTGCCTCTGAGCGAACCTACGCCGGGAGAAGCAAACGCCGCGCCGCTCTGAGGTCCGATTGTCCTCCAGGAAAACCTGCCCTGCCCGCTCGCAAGGTGGACTCCTGTCGAATCGAGGAGTCTCGCCGGGAGAGGATCTGCCGTCAAATCACAAGAAGTGTTGAAACCGGATGCCGCCGCGTGGTAACATGGACAGTCGCTGTGCAATCGTTGTTTCGTCGGGTTCGTGGGGGAAGTCGACGGAAGGCCTATGCAGAAATCGATTCGAATGGTGGCAGCGGGACTGGCCGCCGCGGTCGGGATCGCCGCGGCCTGCTGGGTCCTGTTCTTCTCCGACCGGGCGAATCCGGACGACATCCTGGTTGCTCTCGCCGGCGCCGAACAGACGCAGCAACTGACGATTGAAAACCCGCTGGACGAGACCTTGTTTCCCCCTGAGATGCCGGCTCCGCAGTTCCGCTGGAAAGACAATGATGCCCGCTCGGATCTTTGGCTGGTCACGGTCGAGTTTGCGGATGGGGGCAAGCGGGTCAATACGCTCGTTCGGCAGGCACAGTGGCGGCCCCTGGATTCGGTCTGGAACCAGATCAAGAAGCGTTCGCTGGAGAAACCGGCGAAGGTGACGATTGTCGGTGTCAATCGCGCGACGCGGTCGCAGATTCTCTCCGTGGGGCACATCGCGATTGCGACGTCCTCGGACCCGGTGGGGGCGCCTTTGTTCTATCGCGAGGTGAACCTGCCCTTTGTGGACGCAGTCAGGGACCCATCGCAGATTCGATGGCGTTTCGGACCGATCTCCTCGACCACGCAGCCGCCTGTGGTGCTGGAGAAGCTCCCGGTCTGCGGCAACTGCCATTCCTTTTCCGCCGACGGCTCGATTCTGGGCATGGACATTGACTACGCCAACGACAAGGGCTCCTACGCCATCGCCAAAGTCCAACCCCAGATGATCCTGGACCGGGACTCGATCATCACCTGGGGCGACTACAAGCGAGCCCCCGGCGAAGTCACCTATGGGCTCCTCTCGCAGGTGTCGCCCGACGGGCGATTCGTGGTCAGCACGGTCAAGGACGAATCGGTGTTCGTTCCCAAGCCGGGCATGGAGTTCTCGCAGTTGTTCTTCCCGGTCAAAGGAATCCTGTGCATCCACGACAGGCAGACCGGGAGTTTCCAATCGCTGCCGGGCGCGGACGATCCGAACCTCGTCCAGAGCAATGCGACGTGGAGCCCCGACGGCAAGTACGTCGTCTTTGCCGCCCGCGAGGCGCACAACCTGCGGACCGCCGGCAGCGAACGGAAAGTGCTCCTGAGTCCGGAGGAATGCCGGGAATTCCTCGAAGAGGGGAGGCCCTTCAAGTTTGATCTCTACCGGATTCCGTTCAACGGGGGGCAGGGGGGCAAGGCCGAGCCCCTGGCCGGCGCCAGCTTCAATGGCAAGAGCAATTTCTTCCCCAAATTCTCCCCGGACGGCAAGTGGATCGTCTTCTGCATGGCGGAGAACTACATGCTCTTGCAGCCGGACAGCGAGTTGTACATCATCCCCGCCGAGGGAGGGCAGGCCCGAAGGTTGCGAGCCAACACGAAGCGGATGAACTCCTGGCACAGCTTCTCGCCCAACGGCAAATGGCTCGTTTTCTCGGGCAAACCGGATTCCGCCTACACCCGTCTCTATCTGACCCACATCGACGAGCAGGGCGAGAGCACGCCTGCGGTGGCCCTGGAACACCTGACTTCCCCCGACCGCGCGGCCAACATCCCCGAGTTCGTCAACCTCGATCCCGGTGCGATCCGCCGCATCCAGGAGCGGTTCATCGACGACGTTTCCTACACCCGGGCGGCGTGGGAGTTCCTCAAGTCCAACGATTACGCGGGCGCCGAACGCCAGGCGAGAAGGGCCCTGGAACTGAACCCGCGGAATGCAGACGCCCTACACCACCTGGGTCTGGCGCTGTTCGGACTTCATCAAGGGGAAGAGTCGCTCCGATGCCTGGCGGAGGCGGCCCAGATCAAGCCGCAAGAGGCGGAGATTCGCGTCCAGCTCGGTGTCGTCCTGCTCAGCGCGGGCAGAGTGGACGAGGCCGTCGAGAACCTGCAGAAAGCCTTGCAGCTTTCCCCCAACAGCGGCGAGGCCCGCTTCAATCTCGGCGTCGCGATGTTCCGGATGGGCAATCGCCAGGAGGCGACCAGACAATGGCTTGAGGCCGTGCGTCTGAGGCCCGACGATCACGAAGCTCGTTTCAACCTGGCCTTGATGCTCGAACAAGACAAGAAGACCGATCAGGCCATCGAACACTACCGACTCGTGGTGCGGTCGAAGCCGGATCACATTACGGCGCAGGCGAACCTGGGCATCCTGCTGTGCACGAAGGGTATGCTCCAGGAAGGACTTGTGCACTTGGTCAAGGCGATCGAGTTGGACCCCGCCAATGCCGCGATTCGCCACAACCTGGCCATCACGCTGGGGCGTCTCGGACGACACGATCAGGCGATCGCCCAGTGGCAGTACATCCTTCAGCGTGAACCGCGCAATGCCGAGGCCCTTCAGTACCTGGGGATCGAGTACGTCCAGGCGGGCCAACTCGACAAGGCCCTTCGCGCCCTTGACGAAGCGATGCAGGCAGCCCGGTTGGGTGGTGACGAGAGGCTGGCTTCGCAGATCGCCGAGCAGGTTCAGCGTCTTCATCAGAGCCGCCCTGCGGGGGGCAGATAGCCGCTGGACTGCTTGAGAAAATCGGAAGACACGCCACACGAGATCACAGCTCGTGCCGCTTGGGGTCTGGTCGTACGTTGCGGAAATGTATCCGCCGTCCGGGGGTATTCTGGTATAATGACCCTGACATGGTACGCCTCGGAAGGAGGACCTCGGATGGGCGGTATGGAGAATCTTCGCAGGCAAAGCCTGGCTTGGCTGTGTTTGTGCCTTGCGATCTTGTGTTCGACAGGTTGGGCCGACAGCGTCGTGGTGGTCAACGAGATCATGTATCACCCCGCAGTCGGCGCGCCGGAATGGATCGAGCTGTACAACCAGATGGGCATCGACATCGATCTGTCGGGCTGGTCCCTGGACGGCGCGGTGGAATACACCTTTGTCGATGGGACCCTGATCCGTGCCGGCTCCTATCTCGTGGTGGCCTCTCAGCCGGAGCTTCTGTGGGCTGAGGCAAGCGTGAATCCCCAGATTCTCGGACCCTTCACAGGCAAGCTCGACAATGACGGCGAGGCGATCCGCCTGATCAATAACAGCGGTCGCCTGCTCAACCGCGTGCGGTACGGCAACGACGGCGACTGGCCGGCGGCTCCCAACGGGACCGGCGTGAGCCTGGCGAGAATCGATCCGATGCGCGGGACCGACGATCCCGCGAACTGGACCTGGAGCGATCAGGTCGGCGGGACCCCCGGTACAGCCAACTTCCCCGGCGGCAGGGTCGGAAGCCGTCCCGTTCGGTTCAACGAGATCGACGCCTCCGGCGGCAGCAGGTTTCAAATCGAGATCCTCTGTTGCGCCGCGGATTCTGTCGCGCTCGATGACTACCGCCTGGAGGTTCGGGGCAAGGCCTCCACGCTCCACCCGCTACAGGCAACCGTTCTTCAGCCAGGGCAGCTCCACGTGATCTCCAGCGACGATCTCGGAGTGGTTCCGCGCGAGGGCGACCTGCTTGTGCTCCGGCAAGGAGAGGACGCGGTCTCCGACGTCGTGATGGTGACGAACCGAGTCCGAGGACGATACCCCGACGGCGCCGACGCCTGGTATTTTGAAGAGACTACCACGTTTGGTCTGCCGAATTCGGTCAAGCTGTGCTCGGACGTCGTGCTGAACGAGATTCACTATCATCCCCTGGCCCTGCCGACGTCCACCGGAGGACAGAACCTCGTGACCCTGGTCCCGGAGGTCGCGGCGGCCACGATGCGGATTCCTCTCAACGGTCCGCTGGATCCAGGCTGGACCGGAGGGGCCGAGCCGTTCGACGATTCGACCTGGACCGGAACTGCGACCGGAATTGGCTTTGAGACCGGCACCGGGTATGAAACCTACATCCGCGGTGACACGCGGCAGCAGATGTACCAGAAACAAGGCTCCGTTTTCGTACGGATCGCGTTCGATGTCGCCGATCCGGATCGGTTGGACTCGCTGACGCTGTGGATGCGATATGACGATGGCTTCGTGGCCTATCTCAACGGCCGGGAGATCGCCCGCGCGAACGCCCCGGACGCTTTGACCTGGAATTCCGTCGCGGCGGCCTCTCACGACGACACGGACGCCGTGATCTTTCAGGCGTTTCCCGTATCCGGCGGCGTCGGGCTGCTGAAGCCCGGACGCAACATCCTCGCGATCCACGGACTGAACGTCGCCGCGAACAGCTCCGACTTTCTCATCCAGCCCCGGCTCGACGCTGCG
This sequence comes from uncultured Phycisphaerales bacterium, assembly GCA_937927975.1. Lineage (GTDB taxonomy): Bacteria > Planctomycetota > Phycisphaerae > Sedimentisphaerales > Anaerobacaceae > PLanc-01. Next base: position 15,773 of record CALEZT010000270.1, on the reverse strand, counting down.
GAGAAGACGGTCCAGACCGAGCCCGACTCCAAGACATGGATTGAACTGTACAACAAAGGATTCGAAGCCATCAATCTGTCGGGATGGCGTCTGAGCAGGGGCGTCAACTACACGATCCCTGAGGAGACGACCCTGGCGCCCGACGGCTATCTCGTGATCGCCAGCGACGCGGAATACCTCAGCGGGCTGTATCCCGGCATTCCCGTCGTCGGCAATTTCACCGGCAGGCTCTCCCATTCCGGCGAAGCGATTGTGCTGGAAGACGCGGCGGGCAACCCCGTCGATCGGGTTCGCTACTTCGACGGCGGTTCCTGGCCCATCCATGCCGACGGGGGCGGCTGCACGCTCGAACTGGTGGACCCTCGGTCGGATAACGACAACGGCCAGGCCTGGGCCGCCAGCGATGAATCGGCGAAAGTCGGATGGCAGAGCTTCTCGTATCGCGGGACCGCCGCGAGGAGCCCGGTCGGGAACGACAGTCTGTATCGGGAGTTCGTCCTGGGCCTCCTCGATGAAGGCGAAATCCTGATCGATGATCTGCAAGTGATCGAAAACCCCGGCGGCGCTGCGGTCGATCTGCTGCAAAATGGCGACTTTTCGAAGGGAACGCAGGCCTGGCGGATCATCGGCAATCACCGCCACTCGCGGATCGAACCCGATCCCGAAGACCCGACCAATCCCGTGCTCCGTCTGGTCGCGACGGGACCGACGGAACACATGCACAATCACGCGGAGACGACCTTCGCTGGCGGGCGATCCGTCCAGGACGGTCGCGAGTACGAGATCCGATTCCGCGCCCGCTGGGTGGCGGGTTCCCCACTGCTGCACACGCGGCTGTACTTCAACAGGTTGGCGAAGACGACGATTCTGCCGACGCCGCAGGGGGCCGGAACGCCGGGGTATCGAAACAGCCGCTGGAGGCCGAATCTCGGGCCTACGTGCAGCGGTCTTCGCCACGAGCCGGCGGTCCCCGTCATTCGGGAGCGGGCCCAGATCGACGTGCAGGTACAGGACCCTGATGGCGTGGCTTCGGTCACGCTCTGGTATCGCCTGGATGGAAATGTCTGGCGGTCCGTTCCGATGGAGCCGGCAGGCGACGTCTACACAGGCGACATTCCGCCGCAGACGTCGGGGAGCCTCGTGCAGTTCTATGTGGAGGCGGTCGACGGCCTGGGGCAGGCGTCCTGGTGCCCTCCCGCCGGACCTGCGAGCTTCGCCCAGTATCGAGTCGCAGACGGCAAGGCCCGCACAACCGGCGTTCACAACTACCGCCTCGTGATGCGAAATGAGCAGCGGAGTTTCCTCTACGACCCGACCAACCTCATGAGCAACGACCGGATCGGCGCGACGCTGATCTACAACGAGCGAGAAGCCTACTACGATGTGGGCGTGCGTCTCAAGAGCAGCGAGCACGGCCGGCCCAAGCCGACGCGCGTGGGCTTCTCCGTGACGTTCAGTCCCGAGTATCCGTTCCGTGGAGTCCACGAGAAACTCGCGTTCGACCGCTCGAACGGGCAGGAGGTCGGCCAGCAGGAGATGCTCCTGCACACCGCGATGAACCGTTACGGCGGGTTCTCCAAGTACCACGACCTCGGTTACATCATTGCGCCCGACGACCAGCACAACAGCGGCGTCGAGGTGCAGATGGCCCGCTATGAGCAACTGTATTGCCGGGAGATGTATGGCGACGCCGGTGGCGATGGCACCCTGTTCGAATACGAACTGATCTACCCTTTGACGGCCACCGTCGGCAACGATCCGGAAGGGCTGAAGATCCCCCAGGAGGGAGGCGGCGTCGCAGGCCTGGACGTCTCGAACTATCTGGGCGAGGATCGTGAGAAATACCGCTGGCACTTCCTGATCAAGAACAACCGGGACCAGGACAACTACGCTCCGATCATCCGGATGACGCGTACCCTGGGACTGAGCGGCTCGGCATTCGACCAGGCCGCAGACCAATACTTGGATGTCTCGGAATGGCTCCAGGCCTTCGCCATCGGCTCGACCGTCGGCGTCTCGGACAACTGGATCAGCGGTTCGAGCCACAACGCTCTGTTCTATCATCGTCCGACTGACGACAAGATGCTGTTCTTCCTGCACGACCTGGACTACTACGGCAGTTCGACGTCGCTGAAGTCCAATTCCACGCTCCGCAAGCTCACCCAGACACGGCAGCGGGATCGGTTCTTCTACGGGTGCGTGTACGATTTCCTCACCACGAGTTTCAATCGCCAGTACATGACTCGCTGGGCCGGGCACTACTCGACGCTTCTGCCGGAGCAGCCCTGGGCCAACTGGCTGAACTACATCGACAACCGCCACGCGAACGTCATGGGGCAGGTGCTCTCGGCCGTGCCCGCGAAAGTTCCGTTCGAGGTCCTGGTCGTCTCCGGCCGGACCGTTATCGGGCAGGGATGGATCACCGTCCAGCAGATCCGCTTCCTGGAAACCGATGCCCCTCTGGACATCGTCTGGCAGGATTGGACCACGTGGCAGGCGGAGTTGCCGCAGGGAGCGACAGGCGGCGCTCTGGGGGCCTACAACACCATGGGCATGCTCGTGGAAACCGCAGTGATTCCCTAGCTCGGCGAGCTTGCAGCCCGGTCGATCCTGGAGTAACCTAGGTCCATGCGCAGAAGAATCGTTATTGAGATCGCTCGTGTCTTGTCTTTTCTGATGTTCCTCATTGGCGGTCCGGCCTGTGGCAAGTCGGAGCCGCCCTCGCCCGCTACTGCGAGCCCCCCAGGGCGATGGACGCGGATCGAGCAGGAGGGCCGGTATTCCTTTCGCGGCCAAGTCGCCGAGGATCAGGACCTCAGCGGCATTGCGTTCATCTCCGATCGGTTCGGCCTGATCGGGGCCGACGAATCGCGGGACGTGCAGATCGTGGAGATCTCGCGGAAGGACAAGATCCTGCGGGCGCGAGAGACGGTGTCGCTGGCTCCATCGGGCGACGAAATCGACATCGAAGGCATCGCAGCCGAGGGGAACCACTACTACATCATCGGCTCGCACGGCATCTCGAAGAAACAGGGGGAAATCCAGGGCAATCGCTACAGCCTGTTTCGTCTCGGTGTGGACCCCGCCACCGGAAGGCCGACTCGTCCCGTCTCGCTGGAAAGGACGAGTCTTGTGGGCATCCTGCGTTCGGACCCGACGCTCGGCGAGTACTTCGGCAAGCCTCTTCAACAAAGGGGCGTGAACATCGAGGGGCTGGCCATACGAGATGGCCGACTGTTCGTCGGTTTCCGCGGTCCCAATCTGGAGGGCAATGCATTTGTCCTGGAGGTCGGTGCGGACGACTTGTTCGCCGGCAGTTCCCAGCCCCCATACACGCTTCACAAGCTGCAACTGGGGCCCGGCCTGGGCATCCGCGAAATCGTCGCGGCAAAATCGGGGTTCCTGATCATCGCAGGCAACTCAGCCTCCGAGCCCTCGGAGAAGTTCGTCGATTCCGTCGATTATGACGAAGATCGCGAGTTCCTCCTGATCGCGTGGGACGGCGCAGGCTCCGAGGTTCACAAGATCGGAACCATCCCCGACGTGTCCGGCAAGGCCGAGGCCATGATGATCCTCGAAGAGACGCAGGACCGCGCGACCGTGCTGATCCTGTTCGACGGCCCCCGGCAGGGCCGACCCACAATCTATCGGCTCTACTGATGTTCGAAGCTACGGAGGCAAGCAGATGCAGGCAAGAGGGTTCTTGTTGATCGTGGGCCTGGCGGCGGTATACGCGTGGGCTCTGCCTGGACGGGCAATCGGTGCGGCCGCGAGCGTGCTGAGAATTCAGAACGAGTCTCTGACCGTCGAGTTCGACACGCAGGCAATGTCCTTTTCCGCGACTTCGCGAGATTCAGGGCAGACATTCGTGGGACGAGGACTCCTGGCGAATCCTGACGGCCAGGCTCGTCGCCTGATGGTGGACCATCCCACCTGGGGAACAGGCCAGGCAATTCAGATCGATCACAAGTCGGGCGACATCGACCGCCTTACGCTCTTGCCCAACCTGCCGTTCGTCGTGCTGGACGGCGCGTTGGCTCGTGAATCCGACACGGTCGTCACCAGCATCCCCCGGCTTGCCATGACACTGGACCTCAAGAAAGCAGCCACGGAACTGCGAGCCCTGGGCACGGGTGGACTGACCGGAGTCGCGAGGCAGTCCAACCCCGGGAGCTATTCATTCCTGGCCGTGGCCGATCCCGCCAGTCGGGCTGGTGTCGTAGCCGGATGGGTCACGCACGAGCGGGGCAGCGGCCTGCTGTTCTCGGATGTCAAGGAGGGCGACGTCGTTGTGGACGCGAGACTCGATTACGGCCGATTCGTGCTCAAGGCCGGCAGGAAGGTGGAGTCGGAGACGCTGCTGATCGGCTGGTTTGCCGACGCCCGTCTGGGCCTTGAGGCCTACGCCGACGCAGTTGCCCAGCAGTATCACATCAAGCTGCCGCCGCAGCCGACGGTCTATTGTACGTGGTATCACTCCGGAGCATCGAACGAGCGGGAGCTGGTGGCCAGCGCGGAGTTCGCAAGAAAACACTTCATGCCGTTCGGGTTCTCGGTGATCCAGATCGACGACGGTTGGCAGGCAGGGGTAAAGGGCAATGGACCCCGCCGGGACTTCACCACGCACCGCCCGGACGGCCCCTATCGCTCCGGCATGGCGCAGACGGCCGCCAAGATCAGCGAGTTGGGCCTGACGCCTGGGATCTGGTTCATGCCTTTTGCCGGCACGGCGGACGATCCGGCGTTCGCCGACAAGCAGGATCTATTCGCGACCAAGGACGGCAAACCGTTCGAGGTCCATTGGGGCGGAACCTGTTTCGATGTCACGAACCCCAGGACACAGGAGTACGTGCAATCCACGACCGGTCGCATCGCTCGCGACTGGGGTTACAGGTACTTGAAACTGGACGGACTCTGGACGGGCATGGCCGTCGATATCCTCTACGTCAACACCGGTTTCAAGGACGATCGGCTTGGCGAGACCACCCTGCGCGATCCCGAGAAGACGCATGTCGAAACGTACCGCGATGGCCTGGAATTGGTTCGCAAGGCTGCCGGAAATGGGGTGTTCCTCCTGGGCTGCAACGTGGCGCAGAACATGCGGACGCTGGGGGCCTCGTTCGGCCTGCTGGACGCCATGCGAATTGGGCCCGACAACGGCCGCAAGTGGGCGGACATATGCAGGGGACCGTTCAGCGGCAGCAATCTCTATTTCCTACACGGCCGCGTCTGGTACAACGATCCGGACCCGGTCTACGTCACCGGCAGTGTGCCGATCGAGCACGCCCGGGCCCTGGTCTCCTGGGTCGCCCTGACAGGCCAGTTGAACGCCAGCAGCGAGGACTACAAGTCGCTGTCGGCCGAGCGAATCCACCTGCTCCAGCGATCGATGCCCGCCCACGACCTCAAGCCGCGTCCGGTCGATCTGTTCGAAGAGAGGATCGCCAGGATCTGGCTGCTGACCGACGACCGCAAGGAGCCCCGGCGCGACGTGGTGGGTCTGTTCAATTGGGATGAGAAACAGTCGGTCCGCATCTCGCGTTCGACCGAGCAAATCGGCCTGCCTCGGGCCGAGCGGTTCGTGGGCTTCGACTATTGGGCCGACCGGTTCGTCGAGCCATTCAGCGGCGTGCTGGACAGCGAGCTTCCGCCGGCGAGCTGCCGCATCTTGTCGATTCGCCCGGTCGTCGGCCATCCCCAGGTGGTCGGCACATCCCGGCACATCGCCCAAGGCATCCGCGATCTACTCGAAGAGAAATGGGACGCCGCGACGCGCACGCTCAGCGGCGTCAGCCGGGTGGTCGCGAACGACCCGTATGAACTCCGCATCGCGGCGATGGGGCGGACCAATCCGTGGAAGGCGACGGCGCTGACCGCATCGGCCGACTCGGTCAGGCTGATCACCCAGGACGACTGGCGGATTCGGGTCCGCATCGACTCGCCGACAGATGGCGAGATTCGCTGGGCCATTGTCTTCGACGGGGAAGAGTGAGCGATCAGAACACCCGGTGTGTGAAGATGTATTGCCAGTCGAGTTCCAGACCCATGCCTGGGGTTTCGGGAATCGGGATGCAGCCCTGCTCGTCGAGGATCGGCTCAGGCGTCGTTCGGCCCGGATGGATGCGTGTGGTCCGCGAGATCGAGGAGACCTCCGCGTAACGGATGAGCGATTCGGGAGTTGCTGCCATGAGTTGAAGGTGCGGATAGGCGTCAGGACCGACGTCATGGAGTTCCAACGGCGCGCCGAGGGATTCGCAGGCGTGAGCCATTTCCAGGCAGGGGGTGAAACCGCCGCAATGGACATCGATCTGGCCGATATCGCAGGCCTTGGAGGCGAGCCATGCGGCGCGACCCAGATAGGAATCCCCCAGATTCTTGGCCGCGCAGACCGGCGTCTTGACTTGGGAGGTCAGGGCGATATAGCGTTCCCGCCAGGCTTCGGTTTCCGGCATGGGGGATTCGCACCAATCGTACCGAAGGCTGTCCAGGAGCTTGCCGACCCGCAACGCTTCGTCGAACGTATACGTCCCTCCATTGTCGGCCATGCAGGCGAAGTCAGGACCGACTGCCTCCCGAACCGCTTGATAGACAGCCATGTCGCGGTCGGGAAACCCTCCGCCCGATTCGCCCTCAGCCCTTACGCCAGGAGTGAAGTGAGGACGAATCTTGCACCCGTGGACGCCCGCGTCCTTACAGGACCGTGCGTATTGGGCATACTCCGAAGGATCGCCGAGATTGAAGTCCGTCGTCGCATACGCTTTGACCGTCTGACGCTGCGTACCCAGCAGGGCATGCACAGGTTTGTTCTCCACCCTCCCCAAGAGATCCCAGAGAGCGATATCGACTGCCCCGAGGACGCCAAGGGGCAGACCACTCTCGTACAGTTCCCGCCAGAGGTCGCTGGGCAAGTGGATCTGCCGTCCCAAGAGGCGCTCGCGAAGGACGAGTGCCGTCTCGGCGTTCGGCGCCGCCCACCCAACGACATCGGCCCATCCGTGAATCCCCGGCTTGGCGGTGATTCGCACCGCGCAACGTCGCCCGGGCGCGCTCCCCGGGCCGCGCAGACCCGTCTCGTACACGAACCACTCGATCCCGGAAACCGTGATCGAATCCGGAACGCGCAGCAAGACGAGACCTCGAGCCCCTGCCCGTCGGCCCGCAGCGACCGCAAGCACGGCTATCTTCAGAAACGTCCTTCGATCCATAGGCACCCCAATGCCTCCTGCCTTCATCATAGCAGATCGGCATGGGAAAAGCAACGACCGCGAGGGGTCAAACCCCGGCCATGGAAGGGGATTCCATCCCGCACGAAGCGGTCTCGGCGTCGCATCGTGATCGCAGGTTGTCCAGCACGTTCATGAAGTTGATATACGAGTCGTAGGGCGAATCGTAGGGGTTGAAGTATTTGTGGACGTCGCCGTCGGCGAACCATTTCGTGCACATGTAATAGAAGTGGTCCGAGGTCTGGAGCCTGCGCCAATCGGTCAGGAGGTCGGGATCATTGCAGGCCTTGACCTGGCTTTCGAGATTGTACAATTCGGTGATGGCGTTATGCTGCATGGGATTGCCCAGCCAGGCGGAGAGGTCTCGTTCGACGTCCGCCCAACTGATGCAGTAGGGCACGTCGAGAACGTCCACCGCTTGGCAGGCGGCCGCCACTTCCGTCGGGGTCTTGAAGTCGGTGTCCGGATGCTTGAAGATCTCGCCCGGCAGACAACGGAGAAACTCGAAGATCCCTGTATCCTCCCACTGGTGCTCTCCGAATGTCTCGTAGTCCACGAAGAGATTCACGACGTATCCGTTGCCGTTGACCGCGTTGATCCAGTGAGCGAATTTCTCCGCCTGCAAAGGCCATTCGCACCAATCCCGATTGGAGAACCGAAAGGCGATATCGTCGCTGAGCCGGTAGTTCTTCAGCAGCAGTTTCACATGACGCGTATTCGGCGGTCGGTATACGTAATTGGGACTCCGGCATCCAAGGATATGATCGGCGCCCTCGCTCAGGATGGCGTCGAAACCGCCGAGTCGTTCGATCGTTTCGGCCAGCGAATTGCTGTAGATCAGCTCGGTGTTGCGGAAGACTCGGGGCGTCTGTCCGAAGGTGTCGTGGATCAGGCGTTTGTGGGCCTGCACCTGCCAGGCGAACTCGCCGGGAGAGAACAGAAAGCTCAGGCTGTGGTGGTACGTCTCGGCCAGAAACTCGACGCAGCCTGTGTTCGCAAGATCCTGGAAACTGGCGAGCGCCTCCGGCACATAGTCCCTCAGTTGCTCCAAGAGGACCCCGGTGATGCTGAACGCCACTTTGAAACGGCCCTCATAGCGACGGATCAGATCCAGCAGCAGACGGTTCGCAGGCAGATAGCATTTTTCAGCCACTTTGCGGCACACCTGAGCGTTCTTGTATCCATCGAAGTAGTCCGAGTCGTTGTCGAAGATGGTGTAGTGCCGCAGTCGGTATGGTTGATGCACCTGGAAGTAGAAACACACGGAAGCCATGGGTCCTCCCTTGCCTGGGACCGCTCAAGCGACGTTGAGCGCCCGTCGATAGACGTCGCTGACTTTCGCCGCCGAGTCCTCCCAGCGGAAGCGAAGGGTCTCTTCTCGCCCATTGATCCGGAGCATGTCCGCCAGCGGTCGATGACGCAGCACCGCGATGATCTTATTGGCCATCTCGACGACGTCCCAGAAATCGACTTTCAGCGCATTGCGGAGGGTCTCCGCCAGGCCGCTTTGTTTGCTGATCAGGACCGGCACATCGTTCTGCAACGCTTCCAGCGGCGCGATCCCGAACGGCTCCGAGACCGAAGGCATGACGTACAGATCCGCCATACGGTAGACCCTCTGAACGTCCTGGCCTCCGAGGAACCGGGTGAAGAAGACCCTGTGCCCGATCCCCAGCCAGGCGGCCAGTTCGATGATTCCGTGAAGTCGATCTCCGTCGCCGGCCATGATGAACCGGACGTTCTTGGTTTTCTCCATGACCTTCTTGGCGGCATAGAGAAAGTACTCCGGCCCTTTCTGCATCGTCATGCGGCCGACGAACAGCACGTTCTTGTCGGCACGCTTGGGCCGGGGGGACCGTGGAACACCGGTGAACTCAGCGGGAGGCTCGACGCCGTTGTAGACGACATCCACCTTCGCAGGCGAAACGCCATATCGGTTGACGACGATGCCGCGGGTGTAGTTGCTGACCGTGATCACGCGGGCCGCCGCATGCATGCCCTGACGCTCGATGTCGTACACGAACTGATTCACATGCTCGCCGGTGCGGTCGAACTCCGTCGAGTGGACCTGGACGATCAGAGGTTTGCCGCTGCAAGAGGCAAGGGCAATCCCCGCAGGGAACGTCATCCAGTCATGCGCGTGGATCACGTCGAATGCTTCGCCTTGCCCGATCCCCACGACCTGTTGGGCGTATCGGAACACCTCCGTCTCCAGGCTGGGACCGTATGGCGTGGGGATTCTCACTGGCTCAGGCTCGTTGGACAATTCCGATTCAACCGCAGCGGTGACCGGTCGGGTAGGGGGAGGGCCGTATTTTCCGTAGGCGGTCAGAGGCGACCGGACGGCGCGGATACTCACGTTCGGCATCTCGGGAGCAAGAGCTTTGCGCGGACCGCAGCTTCCGCCGAGAAGGCGAATCGGTCTCTGTCGAGGCAGGACAAAGATCACCCGCATGCCTTGACGGCTCATGGCCCGGGTCAAACCATAACATGCCGTGCCGAGGCCGCCGCTGATGAACGGAGGAAACTCCCATCCGAGCATGAGTGTCGTGATGCTCATCAATGCGTCCTCACTGCCCGCGAGAAACCGATCCCCTGCGCAGGCCGACCGACATGCCTGCCAAAGCCACCCCAGTTTCTTGACAGGGAAACGCCTGCGATCGGTCGGTCCTAGCCCCGGCATTCCACAGGGTCCGCGTCAAGAACCCACACACAAGGACGATCCGCTGCTTGGGATCGTTCTTAAGTCGGGCTGGGAGAAACCTCTCGCACGCTTGGTCAGAGTCGCCACCGCCGGACAGAAACAACTTCCTTGTTTGCGGTTGCCCCCTGATGGTGCCGCCTGCACGCGCCGCGTCCAGCCAAAAAACTGTCCCTTTCACATTAGTCAGGCTTCTCGAAGGAACGAATAGGGATTCTGCTGATTCCGACATCAGGAAAACACGCAATTGTCGCAGGCCCCATGCCTACGACTGCCCCGGCCTTCTACCCGCTCGACAAGGGGTCCTGCCTGGCGGTGGCAAACGTCGTGGCGATCGCCTCGGCGGATCGATTCAGCGCCTCCTGCTCGTCGGGCGAGAGTTGTGCGTCGATGATCCGCACCACGCCGTGCTCGCCTACGACGCAGGGAACGCTGAGACAGACATCGCGGATGCCGTACTCGCCCTGGAGCAGGGTCGAGACGGTCAGCACGCTGTTCTCGTTTCTGAGGATCGCCCCGGAAATCCGGACCAGCGAGAGCCCGATGCCATAGTATGTCGAGCCCTTGTAGTCGATGATGTGGTAGGCTGAATCGCGGACCTGTTCGGCGATGTGCTTGTGGTGCTCCTTGTAGTCGCAGACGCCGCAGATCCGACAGTAATTCTCGATGGACACCCCTGCGATGTGCGACAGGCTCCAGGCGGCGACCTCGCTGTCGCCATGCTCGCCGATGATGTAGGCGTGAATGTTGCGGGCGTCGATTCCGCAATGCCGGCTGAGCATGAACTTGAATCGGGCGGTGTCAAGCACGGTGCCTGATCCGATCACACGCTGTCGCGGCCAGCCCAAACGTTCGAGGGCGACCTGCGTTAACGCATCAACCGGGTTGGTGACCATGACGAGAACCGCCTCGCTCGGATACCGCGAAACCTGGTCGCAGATGAGAGTGACGATCCTGGCGTTCTTGCGGATCAGATCGGCGCGAGATTGCCCAGGGGACTGTTTGGCCCCGGCGGTGATTACGATCATGCTAGCATCGGCGCAATCCTGATAGTCGCCTGCCTTGATGTGCACCGGCGGGATGAACTGCAGGCCGTGGGAGAGATCCATGACCTCGCCTTCCACGCGATCTCGATCCAGGTCAATCAGGGCGACGGTTTCGGCCACGCCCGTCTGCAGGAGGGCATAGATGTAGCTCGTACCCACCGACCCTGCGCCGATCACCACGACCTTTCTTTGTCGACTGGCCATTCATTCACCTCGTCACAAGGGAATCCGAAATGATAATTCTCTGTCCTTTCTTACTGACGGACCGTCGCCGCGGTTCTACCGCTATCACCGTTGCATCTTACCTGCTTTATCCATGGGCGGCGGCCAGAGGCGAATCGATCCTGTGACCGGACTTTTCCACTTGTCAGCCGGGCCGGAATCGACTTAGATAACGGCGTTGGGAAGGTTTTGCGGCATGGCGGTCCGCCGACGTGTCGTGCGTACCTTTGCCGCAAGGGATGGGGACCGGAAATTCATTGGAGGAAACGCCATGTTTGAAACGTTGGACAAACTGATGATGGCCGGACTGGGGGCCCTGACCATGACTCGCGAACGGGCCGAGGCGATGTTCGATGAGTACGTCAGCAAAGGGCAAGCGCTCAGAGAGACCCGCACCGGCTTCGTCAAAGAGGTCATGGACAGCGCCGAGCGGACGCGGGCCGAGTTCCAGAAACTGGTCTCCGATCAGGTCCGCCAGACCATCGCCAACATGCACTTGGCGAGCCGGGACGACATCGAACGGATTGACCGAAAGATCGATCAGTTGCTGGCCAAGAGCAACGGGGAGTAATCGCATTTGGGGCTCTGGGGTTTGCGGTTCAAGAGCCGGCTGCACCGATTGCGCCGATACCGGCACATCGTGGCTGTGCTGATGAAGTACGGCCTGGAAGAAGTGGCGGACGCGTTGAGGTCCCGCGTGCTCGTCCGCCTGGGGGAGAAGGTCGCCCCGGTGCGAATCAAGCGGATCGCCGAGGGACGGAGCCGGGCGGAGCGGTTTCGTTTCGCGCTCGAGGAGCTGGGTCCTACTTTCATCAAGTTCGGACAACTGCTCAGCACTCGCCCCGACATCATCCCCCTGGAGTACATCCAGGAACTCGAACGTCTCCAGGACCAGGTCAAGCCGGAGTCGCCCGACCGGATCAAGGCGGAGGTTCAGCGGCAGTTGGGGGGCAAGCTGGACGAGATTTTTGTGTCCTTCGACGCCGCGCCGCTGGCGGCCGGGAGCATCGCTCAGGTGCATCACGCCACGACGCAGGAAGGCGATTCGGTGGTCGTGAAGGTCCGCAGGCCCGGGATCGTCGAGGTCATCCAGGCCGAATGTGAGATGCTCGAGGATCTGGCGGGCATCCTCAAGTTGACGCTGTTTCAACATGAAACGATCGATCCCCGACAGATGGTGCGTGAGTTTGCCCAAGCAGTCTCCCTCGAGACGGACCTGGAAAACGAGCGTCGCAACCAGTTGCGGTTCATTCGGAATTTCGCTGAGGATCCGACGATCCATGTCCCGCGGGTCTATGAGAAATACTGCGGCGCAGCGGTCTTGACCATGGAGTATATCGACGGCATTCGACCGGGCGATCCCGCGATCCTTCGAGAACACGGGCTCGATCCCAAACGCATCGCCCATCGCGGCGCGGATTTCGTCCTCCGGCAGATCTTCGAATTGGGCTTCTTTCACGCGGACCCGCATCCGGGAAACTTCTTTCTCCTGCCCGGCGACGTGCTGGCCCCGATCGATTTCGGACAGGTCGCCAGACTGTCCACCCAGGACCGAAAGTTGTTCAACGAGATCGTCCTGGCCATCGTCGAGAACGAGCCGGCCCGGGTCGTGCGGGCCCTGGATCGCCAGGACATGATCCATGAGATGACGGACATGGGCAGATTGTCCGCAAGCATGGAGCAACTCATCGAGACCTACCGCGACCTGCCCGTGCGGAGCATTCCTTTCGCTGCGGCGGTGACACAAACGTTCGATCTGTTTCGTCTGCACTTCGTCCGCCCGCCGGCTCAGTTCACGCTCATGCTCAAGACCATGGCCACGATCGAGACGTTCGCCAAGTCCCTGGACCCGGATTTCAATCTGATTGAGGTCTTGACCCCCTATGCCCGACGGGCGGCCCTTCGCGATGTCGAGCCCAAACGACTGCTCCATCACGCGCGTCAGGCGATCCTCGACGCGGGGGACCTCGCATCGAGGTTGCCCGAGGACGTCAATGTCATTCTCAGCAAGTTCCGCCAGGGCAAATTCCAGGTTCGCGTGCAGCACGAGCACCTGGAGACTCTGAACAAGACGCTCGACAAGAGCTCCAACCGCATCAGTTTCGCTCTGATCATCGCGGCGCTGCTGATCGGGTCCAGCATGCTGGTTGCCCAGGCGAACCTGCAGGAGGTGGGCGTGTTCGGCTACTTCATTGCCGCTGTCTTCGGCGTGTGGCTGCTCATTTCGATCATCCGCGGAGGAAAACTGTAACTAACGTTGCGCAGGCGGCAGAAAGGCAGATCCATGGGAATTCACAGATCCAATTGCGCGATCATGGCGGGTATTCTCCTACTGGTTTCGCTGTCGACCGCGGCACAGGACAGGCAAGGTTCTCCGATGGGGCCGCTGGTCGTCTGTCCGCAGAACCCACGATATTTCCAGAACAGCGCCACCGGCGACGTCGTCTACCTGACCGGCTCGCACACCTGGGCGAATCTCGTGGACTTCGGGCCGTCGGACCCGCCGGCTCCATTCGATTCCCAGGCCTACATCGATTGGATGGGCGGGCTTGGTCACAACTTCATGCGGCTCTGGACGTGGGAACTGGTCTCCTGGGACACCAAGGCCAACGGGGAGGGCAAACGTCATACGGCCGCTCCGCACCCCTACGCGAGGACCGGACCGGGGATGGCCCTGGACGGCAAACCCAAGTTCGATCTGACGAAGTACGATCCCGCGTATTTCGAGCGGCTCCATAAGCGCGTGGCGGCGGCCAGGGAACGCCGCATCTACGTTGCCGTGATGCTCTTCGAAGGCTGGGGTCTGCAATTCGCGCCCGGCGCCTGGGAGGGACATCCCTTCCATCCGCAGAACAACGTCAACGGCATCGACGGCAAGAGCGTTGCGGTTCACGAACTGGGCAATCAGGCGGTTACGGAGATCCAGGAAGCCTATGTGCGGAAGGTCGTCGATACGGTCAACGGGTTCGACAACGTGCTATACGAGGTCTCCAACGAGAACCACCCGGCTTCGACGTCGTGGCAGTACCAGATGATCCGCGTCATCAAGGAGTATGAACGGACCAAGCCACGGCAGCATCCGGTCGGCATGACCTTCCAGTACAAAGGCGGGCAGAACAAGACTCTCTTCGACAGTCCGGCCGACTGGATCTCGCCAAACCCTGACGGCGGCTACCGCGACGATCCTCCGCCCGCCGACGGCCGCAAGGTCGTGATCACCGACACGGACCACCTCTGGGGCATCGGCGGCAACGTGGCCTGGGTCTGGAAGAGCTTCACACGCGGCCACAATCCGATCTTCATGGACCCCTATGACGGCGAGGTTCTCGGCAACGGCCTCGATCCCAAGTGGAACTCGATCCGGCGGAGTCTGGGCTATACTCTCCTTTACGCTCTCCGGATGGATCTGGCGGAGGCTCGTCCGAGCCCGGGTGTGGCGTCGACGAAGTATTGCCTTGCCCATCCGGGCAGTCAGTACCTTGTCTTCAGGCCCGCCGATGCAGGCGATTCAGTCGCGGTGAAGGCGGAGCCGGGGACCTATCGGTACGAGTGGTTCGACCCGGCCGACAGCAAGCAGGTCTCCTGCGGCACAAGCACCGTCAGCGAGGGAGAGGCTCGCTTCTCGTGCCCTGTCCAGGGTGATGCCGTGCTGTTCCTGACGCGTGCGGTCTTTCCGGCCAGGGACTGGCAGGAATCCCCGCCGGAGTCGCAGGGGCTCGATTCCGCCCGGCTCGACGCAGCGGCAGACTACCTGCGCGAAAACTCCGGCCCGGACGGCGTCAACCAGCTTGTGATCGTCCGAAACGGACGCATGGTCTGGAAAGGCGCGGAGATCGACAAGGTGCACGGCGTCTGGTCCATGACGAAGTCCTTCACCAGCACGGTGCTCGGTCTTCTGATCGACGATGGCAAGGCCACGCTGGAGACCCTTGCGAAGGACCGCGTGGCCGCGATGGCCTCCTCCTACCCCGCCGTGACGCTGCGGCACTTCACCACGATGACCAGCGGCTACCGGGCCCGGCACGATGAACCTGCGGGCAGCTATCGGCACGGGCCCAGTCCCACCCCGTTCGACCCGTGCAGCACGCCGTTATTCGCTCCGGGCTCCCACTACGCCTATTGGGACTCGGCGATGAATCAGTTCGGGTGCGTCCTGACCCGCATCGCGGGCGAGCCCATGAAGGACCTCTTCAAGCGGAGAATCGCCGACCCGATCGGCATGGATCCGAGCGGATGGAACTGGGGCGACTTCGGGGAGATCGAGGGGATAGCGGTCAACGGCGGCTCGGGCAACTCGAACGAACACATCTTCATCTCCGCCCGGCAGATCGCCCGCCTGGGCCACTTGTTCCTCAATTACGGCAACTGGAATGGACAGCAGCTCATCAGCGGAAGGTGGATCGTCGAGGCAACGAGCCCGCAGGTGTCGGCCTCCATTGCTCTGTGGCCGGACAGCGGCGCCGACGGCCGCGGTACGTATGGATTCAACTGGTGGACGAATGGGCGTAAATCCAACGGCACGCGGAAATGGCCGGGGGCTCCGGCCGGGACCTATGCCGCCAGCGGCTACAACAACAACGA
>CALEZT010000269.1 GCA_937927975.1 uncultured Phycisphaerales bacterium | reverse complement strand
GCGGAGAAGAACCACCGACGAAGATGCCGAGCTGGGGCGAATGCCGGTACTGCGACATCTCCAGCGCGAATTGCCCCGAGAGAATGGAAACCGAGCCCAAAGCGATCGGCAACCACGGTCTTTTCTGATGTGACAACGTGACTCAGACTGCTCACAAGGACAAGTCGGCAAGGGCATGAGATGGCGGCATTCGTGAAGCTCATCTCCGCAGCCGAAGACGAGTACCTGCCGAGCGGCCCGCCCATGAGCCCGCTGACGGCGTCTTTCAGAGGTGTTTGCCGGTTCTCTCCGCTGTATTACAGTCGCACGGCGTGGGCATGAACGTGGTGGCATCGAGAACATCTGAGTGAATGCCCACCGCCAGCGTGGAACCGCTGAATGGGCCCGAATGAGAAGGGAATCCGAACATGGCCAGAAACGAAGCCAGACGCCAGAAGAAGCTGATGAAGAAACGCCAGAAGGACAAGGTACGTAGAAGGGCAAGCGTAGAAGCGGTCCCCTATTCGGCGCTCGATGCCAGGAAGAAGATCCACCTGGCCCGGCAATACCCTCTGTATGAGTGCCTGATCAATGCCTCATGGAAGGAAAAGGGTCTGGCCACGGTCCTGATCTCGCGTCGCCAGCCTGACGGCGATCTGCTCTTCGGCGTCTACCTGGTGGACACCCTGTGTCTGGGCGTCAAGAATACCTTCTGCAATGCGGACTTCTCGGCTGCGAGGTACCGTGCGGACGTCGTCCTGCGCGCCTACCGGGACGAAGAGCCGGTACTGTGCCCGAGAGAACTGGCTCACCAGATCATCTACGGGGCCATTCGCTATGCCCAGCAGTTTGGCTTCCAGCCCCACAGGGATTTCGACCTGTCGCGGTACATCCTCGACGATCCCGCCAGCGTTGGCCCTGCCACGGACATCACATTCGGCAGGGATGGCAGGCCCCTGTTCATCGCCGGCCCCAACGATGATTTGCCCCGCATTCTCAGACAACTTGAGGTAACCGCTGGCTCCGGACACTTCCACTACCTGTATGGGAGCGACTCCCCTGATCCGTATCTGCCGAACTACCCCGGTCAGACCGTAATGGAAATCGACATGCAAAAGGGACCCATGTGAAGCCACATCATCGCGGCACTTCTCAATCAGCCGGGGTGAGAACCCGGTCTCAGCCGTAGTGGAATTCACCGGTTCCAGGAACATGTTCCGGTCTTCGCGGATGCGAACGGCGGTTGGATCAGGTTTGTTCATTGAGCGCTCCGTTCGACAAATCCGCTTCCCTCGCCGCACCCATGTAAACCAATACAGAAAGAAATAACCCTTGCATTCCGCCAACCGAGTGGTATAATCACCCTTACATTTAGCCAAGATGGGCGTGTCTGCCATGTATCGTTTCGCATTAGACTACTTGAAGCAATGGAAGGTCCGGGCATCGCGGAAGCCCCTCGTGGTTCGAGGAGCCCGACAGGTGGGGAAGTCGTACGTTGTCCGCCTGTTTGCCCAGGAAGAATTCCCACACCTGCTGGAAGTCAACTTCGAGCGCTTACCGGACGCGGCCTCGCTGTTCCAATCCAACGCCCCGCGTACGATCTGCCGCCTCTTGGAGGCCCGCTTCAATACGCCTCTGACGCCCGGCCGATCATTGCTGTTCCTGGATGAGATCCAAGCCGCCCCCGAGGTCTTTGCGGTGCTGCGCTACTTCCGGGAGGAACTGCCCGACCTGCATGTGATCGCCGCCGGCTCCCTCTTGGAGTTCGTGCTCCACGAGCACGACTTTTCGATGCCCGTCGGTCGCGTGGAGTACCTGCATTTGGGCCCCATGGTCTTTGAGGAGTTCCTGCTCGCGGTCGGCCGCGACCGCCTGCGCGACTGGTTGATGCAGTACGAGCCGCGCGACGAGATCCCATCGGAGATGCACGCGGAGTTGTCGCGCCTCGTTCGTCAGTACACGGTGATCGGCGGCATGCCCGAGGTCGTGGCGGCGTTTCGGCAGAGCGAGTCTTACCAGGAATGTGAACAGATCCACCAGGCGATCTTGGCCACCTACAGGGACGACTTCAACAAATATGGCCGACAGGTCAGACAGCAGCGCATAGAGAAGGTGTTCGCACGGGTACCCACGCTGGTAGGCCGCAAGTTCATGTACAGCCACGTGGACCGGGAGGAACGAGCGCGGGACCTGGGCGAGGCCCTGCGTCTCCTCCACTTGGCCCGGGTGGTTCACAAGGTCCGCCACACCCACGGCAACGGGATCCCCTTGGGGGCCGAGGCCGATGACCGCACGTTCAAGGTTCTGTTCATGGATGTGGGGTTGTTGTGCCGCAGTTGCGGGTTGAGAACAACCGAGGTGGTCCAAAGCGATGAACTGATGCTGATCAACAGTGGGGCGGTATGCGAGCAGGTTGTCGGCCAGCATTTGCTGCATGCGGGGCCGTTCTACGTGGAGCCGGAGTTGTTCTGCTGGATGCGCCAGACGCGGGGCTCGAACGCAGAAGTGGATTTTGTCATTGCCGTGCGGGATCAGGTGGTACCGGTGGAGGTCAAGGCGGGCAAGACCGGAACGCTCAAGTCCCTGCACGTGTTCCTGCAGGAGAAACGCCGGCGGTTCGGGCTCCGCTTCAATATGGATCGACCGTCTTTGCTGGAAACCCGGACCAGTGTGGCCGCAGGTCCACAGACGCCGTTCCAATTGCTGTCTCTGCCTCTTTATCTGGTCGGCCAGACAGGGCGCCTCTGTGACACAGTACTCCAGAACAAGGCCAGGTAGTCCGCGGGGCGGCCGCCCGGGGCTCCACCGACCGACCCGACTGCGGAGATCGGGTTCGTGACGGGTCTTGAATCCACCCCTTATTGCAGATCTAATGGCGTTTGCGGTGACCCTTGGTTGCACCATCACTCATGTGGCGGAATGTTGTCGTGATGCTATGATCCGAACACCGGCGTTAACACGAATGGCACCAAGAGAGGCAGCCCATGGAAGAACGGGGTACGACGACATATCTTGCCGGGGCTGCGAGCCTGGCTGTTCGCAGCCTTCTGTCAGATCGACCAGGCTCGCGGGATCTCGCGTTCTCTCCCTCTGCTCGGCGGAGGGCGTCTGCTCTGTTCCCATCCACTCGATCGCTTGTGCCCGGCGTCCGGCACCAGGAGCACAAACCAAGCGCGGCGACGAGGCCATGACCCCACCCCTCTGTCCCCGGCGATCCTGGGCTCTCTTCACGGAGGGGGGAAACGTTCAACCCGTCCGAGTACCCTTATTGGCGGTCCGACCAGGATGACCGGTATCCCCCTCCGTCAGTCTGTTGAGATCATGCCCCAGCTGGTGAAAAGCGCCCAAAAGGGGGCCAGCAGAGACAGTCAAGCAAGGGACGCCATCACAGGGAGGTTCCACCACGATGGCACGTTGGCTCCATTTCCTCCAGTTCCGCGGGGCGACTGTAGAAACGCCTCAGCCGTTGCTGGAGGACGCCCTCAATCTGTCGAGTGATGCCCGTAGGCCCTTGCCTTTTCAATGTGTCCTCATTCAGGAAGACCCCCTCTATCCCGGAGGTCTCATAGACTTTCAGCTTGTGTTCCGTACGCCTGTCGTACCTGGCATCACCATTGATGCCGAAGTACTCGATAATCATTCCGTATTCGGGCAGGTAGAAATCGGGGTACCAGATCCGAACCTGGCGCTGGTCGACCACGGCCAGGGGGTGCTCGTACCAATATGCTATGTCTTCCCGGTCGAGAATGCCTGCGATGTGGACCTCAGCCCAACTCCGATACCCGGGGCCCGGATCGGCCTGTCTTTGATAATGGTGGTGTTCTGTCATGCCAGAACCAGGGCGGCCTTCCTTATATATCTTGCGGCGTGGTGCGTTGCGGCGCTGTCCCGTAATGGCCGACCGGTCGAGGTCTCCAACCATATGGTTGCCCACCTGGGCGCCCTGGGGCGAGCACTCGACCACCATGGGTCGCCCCGCCTTGTGCCATTGGAAGAACAACCCGGCACAGGGGTCTGTGTGGCTCTCCTCTCGCCGATAGTAACCCGCGACAGTACTGGATCCCTCCGGCACGACTGACAGCCTGTCGTAACAGGCGAGGGCCGGTCGTTCCATATCTTCTACGGGGGGAGGAAGGAGGAACGGGGTTGGCCGGACGCTCACACGGATTCGCGCGTTTGCCGAGTACGAAGTCGTCCAGGTCCGGGTAGCCCATGCCACCGGCACCCTGCTCGGCCACGGCAACACCCAACTACAAGCCGTGCCGGTGGAGGGCAAGCGATTCCTCGCCCATCGCGCCCTTACAAACCAGCTACGGCGGCGACCTCGGAAGGGCGTCGTCCTGATCGGCGGGTTGTTGGAAGAAGGTCACCCTCCGAGCCACAGCCCTAAATGGCTAACAGAAACCGTGAGGCAGCGTGCCCGGCACTCTTGGCGAAGTGACAACACCAGACGACAGGCCGAAATATTCCGCCCTCCTGGCGACATGAGAGAGCGGTATACGACGGTATACCCGCCATTCCGTCCTGTGTGCCGCTGTGCGGTCCTGTCGCACGACCGGCGATAGTCGCCGGATGTCGACCCGCGGTCGCCCATCTGGACGCCCTGGGGCGAGCACTCGACCACCGTAGGTCGCCCAAGGGCGGCCTCTGGTCGCAGTCGCCACAGAATCAGTCAAACCGCATCGACCAGACGGTCGCCAGAATGCTCGGATCGAACGTCAGCTGGATACGGTTGGCGTAGGTGCGGTGGACCTTGGTCGAGATCAGGACGACCAAGCCGAGGCTCTGGAGATAGGAGAGATTGGAGTAGAAATGCATGTAGCTGAAGGGTTCTTCGTGGACTTGGACGCTGGTTCTGCGGTAGCTTTCGTAGACGTCCTTGGCGAAGCCATCGGCGCGATCACGTACGGCCTTGAGGATCAGGAGATTCCGGTCGTTGAGGTCCTTGATCACATCGAAGGTGATGTCACGCCTGGCCTTCTCGAACTGTCTTTGGAGCTCTGCTTGGGGTTCGAGTGCCCATAGGTACAGCGTCTTGATCGCCACCCGCACATCGGAATTGGTGTTCTTGGCTGTCAGGGCGGCGATCTGCCCGAGGGTTGCGTCCGGGCTGGTCCGAAGGCCGGCCTTGGACCGCTCCTGGAGGATCTGTTCGATCTCCGTGGCGTCATAGTTGCGAAAATGCACGATCTCCGGCTGGAGGGTGCTCTTGATGCTCTCATCCAGCGTGTTGAGGAACTTGGGATTGTTGCTCAGAAGGATCGCCATGTAGTTGCGGGCCGAGCGGCTGATCAGGTAGAGGATGTCCTTGTACTTGTCTTTCTCGCTGATCAGGTCGACCTCATCGAGCACGAAGACGACCCGACCGTTGTGCGAATCCTCGAACCGCTGCCACAGTTCATCGAGACTGGACCCGCGTGGACGCACGCCCAAGAGGGCCGCCAGGATCTTGACGCTCGTATTGTGCTGGCGGCAGTTGGCGTAGGCGAACGAAAGGGGCCCCTGATGGGCCATGATGGTCATCAGGTATCGGGCCAGGACGCTTTTCCCTGAGCCCCGGGATCCCAGGATCAGCACGTTGTTGGCGATCCCGGTCTGCTGGTAGCGCAGCAGGGCATCGATGACCGGCTTGACCTCCTCTCTCATCAGGAGTCTCTCGGGGACGTAGTTGAAGTCAAAGACCTCGAAATTGCGGATCCTGTCGGCGCCCCGATCCAGGGAGGCCTGCCGTTGCGAGAGGTATTGATCGATATCCATGGTACGCATAAACTCCGGTGGACGTGTAAAGTCGCCGCCCTTTATAAAGGTGCCGGTGACCGGGACATGCCGAACCGGTAAGAATGGCCCTCCGGAGACCGGGACAGACGGTCGGGCCGAGTTATTCGGTTAGCCGAGCACTGCTCATCCGGATCGGCTGGATCGGGTACGCTGAAACCGAAGCAGGCAGGAACGGCCAGAAGGCGGGGCGGGCAATGCAGCATCACAACTCTCACTTTGCCGGAAGCGATAGAAATCTACCGTAGCACGACCGCGGAGTCGTGCCGAGGAGCATCACAATCCGGGAGTTCAGTAGATGAGTTCCTTCGGGGCCGTCACGTGCTCAGGGCTCGGCCGGTCAGGCTCGGTGGTCGAGACAGGACGCCCTGCGGGTCGACCGACCTTCAGTCGGGTCTCGACCTTCAGGTCGTCCTTGAGCTTGAAGAAGTTGCGGCTCTCGGGGCCGGTGACGCAGTCGAAGAGGTCGGCCTTGTGTCGAATCTGGTTCATCTGATTCTTGACCGTGTGAGCGGATTTGCCCAGGGCGGCCGCCACGTCCGCGTAGGACATCTCGCGGTCTTTGTTCTGAAAGAACACGGACAGCAGACGCTTCTGTTGATCTGAGAATTGATCGATATCGAGTCGGCGGGCCGGGGCAGAGGCGACAGGTTCCGCGGCGGACAGGGCGGGTGTGGTCTGGGGCATACCGATCGACCGGTTCAGGCGGCTGACCGGTTCAGTGGATTGACTGCTGACGATCTGTTCCAGCCGCATCAGTGTCTTGCCCTGTTGGTCGGTGAGGTTTCTACACTCGGTGATCGCGTTTTCGTGTTGGTTGAGGGCTATGTGGATCGTTCCGATCTCGCGGTTCAGAGTCAAGACATGATCGCTTACGTTCGCAAGTGCCGCGGCCAGCCGGCGGTATCCCTCCTGCCAGGGATTGGCCTTGGGCGGCCGTATACGCATTCGAAACAG
Organism: uncultured Phycisphaerales bacterium; assembly: GCA_937927975.1. Classification (GTDB taxonomy): domain Bacteria; phylum Planctomycetota; class Phycisphaerae; order Sedimentisphaerales; family Anaerobacaceae; genus PLanc-01. The sequence goes on along the minus strand of CALEZT010000269.1, from coordinate 1,795 downwards.
ATCGAGCAGGCCCATCGCTATCCTCCGGGCCCTCCGAACCTTTCCGGCAGGCCCAGGGCATAGACCTGCCGCTGAAGATGGGCCAACTGCCGTTCGATGGCTTCCCGCAATTCCTCAGAGATGGCGAGGACGTGATTGTTGAGGACCGAGCGCAGGCGCACCAGGCCGGCTATGAAGAAGGTGTATTCATTCCTGAGGTCATCGCTCGTGGGATCGTGCATGCGAAACGACCAGATTCGGTGGGGTAGGATCTCTGTGCGTTTCAAACGCTCCCAGGCCGCAAGGGCCTTGATCCTTCTGAAGCTCTCATACAGGGTATGCAGTTGTCTCTGAAGGTCCGGTTCCATGATGGGAACAGAAGGCCGCCGGAGTATAAAAGCCTTTCGGCTGATCGGCATTGGCCGGTCTTTCGTAGCAGACTCAGGAGTACATATCGTCAAAGTCATCGAGGTCCTCCCAATCGATCGGGTACGGATCGTCGTCCTGTTCGGATCGCTCCTGGGCTTCATGCAGGTGGTCGAGGATTCGGTTGACCACCCTACGGATGGCGCGCGTGTTCTCGCAGATCTCTTCCAGGGTATGGATCGCCTTATCATCATCGGGTGTGTGTTCTTTCGGTGTCATTTCAGAATGACAACGAGAGAAGAGTATTTAAGCTTTATGGTGATCAGAAGTAGTAGTTGTGGGAATAGGTATGGTGAAGGTGGCGGTAAGAAGGGGAGGGCCTTTACGTCGGCCCTCCCTTGGTTCGCCTGCCTCGCCTACGGGCAGGCCGCTGCGACATTGAGTTCAGAAGCCAACAGGTTCAGTTGGAGATCGGGTTCGATGGGCAGTCGCCGCAGGTACTTCGTGAATTGGGCAACCATCAGGCCGGCTGCGATGTTGGCGCAGTAGATCGTGGTCTTGGCCGTGCAGGGCCCGGCGAAGGCCTCTTCCGTGCGGAACAGGGTGGTCGGATAGTGCGTCCGCGACTTGGAGTCGCAGACGGTCAGGACCCGCAGGACCTCGGCGCTCATGCGTGCATCGCAGAAGAAGGTGACCTTGTCTTTGACCGCATCCCAGATCAGCCGGCGAACGTCGATGCTGTCCACGCAGCAGAAGACCACGTTGCCGATCTCCATACTCCGGCGGAATCGCTCGGGCATGGCGGTAGTCTCCAGATTGGAGTTCACCTTCATGCAGAGTGCAGCCGTGGCCTGGACCTTGAGCTTGCCCAGGTCTTCTTCCAGGTAGCCTTGGCTGGCGAGATTCGACACCTCGACCAGATCGAAGTCCACCAATTGAAGCGATGGAACCCCGATGGCCGTAAGCTGCAAGGCCGCCTGGCGGCCGATGGCGCCGACGCCGATGACCATCGCTTTGCAGACGGCGATCCGTTCGGCGGGGACGATGTCCTTCTGGCGGCTGTAGCGTTCTTCGTCTCTCATAGGAAAAGCACCTCCTGTTCATGGTTCCAAAGATCCGGCCGTTCGGCCAATTCATCGAGGATCAGTTGCCGTTCGAGCGGGCCCAGCTTCTCCAACTCATCGATGAGCCCTTCGGGCGCGGCGCAGTTCGAGACGGGGGCGGCTTCCGCGGGTTTGGGGCCTGCCAAGAGGGGCTGACTGAACCAGTCCACGGCCCTGACATGCGCCGCGTACTCGGCATCCCAGGCCGGACGGTCCGTTGCCCCGAATTCCCGGGAGTAGTCCACCTCGGTCGGGATCAGGATCTGGCCACCCGGGCCGATATTGAAGCTCACGCGGGCGTACGTGCTGCTGTCCCGGGCCACGATGGCCATGATGGCCCACTGGCA
>CALEZT010000268.1 GCA_937927975.1 uncultured Phycisphaerales bacterium | reverse complement strand
TTCCGTTGGGAGAATCATCGGCTTACGCCCTCAAAAATCTTGAGCCGAAGTAGCGATGTCGTACTAGTAATAGTAGATGAAATGAAGGTCTGCCTCCCACTGGTCGGGCATCCCTTTTCGCCTGGCCAGCTTGATCCTGTCGCACTGTAGGTTCACATAGTTGGACTGCATGTGCGAAAGGAACTTGGCTGCCTGGACGATGCTGACGTCCTTGAGCTTGACGGTGGCGTCCTGTCGTTGCTTGCCGTTGACGATGATCTTCTGGGTAACCGAGACCGGACACCCTCCCGGGATGCCGCACAGATTCGCGGCGCTCTCCACGGCCTTGCCGTAAACGAACTCCCCCACCACTCGGTTGGGGTCGGCTCCTTTCGTCCGCTCCGGGTCGAGTTTCAGGATGCCCAGGATGTGCGTCTGCCCTTCCATCAGTTTGTCATAGTCATCGGCGCAGGCCTCTTGCGTTCTCGGCAAATACACCGCCCAGACCAACAACGGCCACATGGCGATCAATACAGGGATCAGCAGATAGTACAGGATCGGGTTGCGATGAAGATCACGCATGGTCAGGCCCCTTGTGTCCGTTTCTTGACGTTCAGCGTCACGGTGAACGCACCATCCTTGCCGAACGTCTGATTGCCCAGTTCGAACCCCTGCTTCGACAAGGTCTCAAACAGAAGATTGGTCTCGGTCTGCCCGGAGGTGGCCCCGTTCAAGATGATCCCGGAGCCGGTGATGTTGATCGACTCGACGTTCAGATTCGTCCGTTTGGCACAGCCGTTCAAGGCCTGGAGCACCGTCGTCATCCGCGCCGACACCGATTCCTGGTCGGCGCCGACGCCGGTCTTCTCGGCATTGAGAATCCGCAGCGCACGTTCTAGATCGTACACCGCGGTCTTCATCGTCGCCGGGAGCTGTTTCTTGCCCGGCATGACCGCCAGGTAATCCGGCTCGAGTTTGGCTCGGATGATCTCGCGGCTCTGATTCTCCAGGAGCAGGCGGGAATGAAAGAAGACCCCCAGAGACAACAGGAGGATCGTCATGGAGATGCTCAGGAAACGCACGGCCCTTTGCATGCGCATCTTCTTGCCCAGAAAGGGCATATGGTCGTTGCGCAAGTTGACGCTGTTGGCCTTGTCGGACAGTCCGAGGGCCGCACCGTAGGCGAGGGCCAAATCCACCCAGTTCGGGCAATCGGTGATCTCTGCGGAGTCCAAACCCGCCATGGCCGCCAAGTCACAGGCATGAACGGGAATGCCTGTCCTCTCTCCAACCGACTGAAGAGCCAGCTCGCCGCGAGTATCGAAAGCGTTGAGCTCCCCCACCGATTCTCCCAGAGACAATCCCGCGGTCATCAGGGCCTCCCTGGCCAATAACGAAGTCCGATCCTGGGAAGGGCCAACCAAAACTGTCCGAAGATTCACCAATTCCCGCCGGCAGGAAACCACGACGAGATACCCCCTGCAATCCGAGAGCACCGCGTACAAGGCGGCCTTCTCCGAATCCCCCGGCCCTCCCATGTGTTCCAACAGATATCGCGAAAAGCAGTAGACATCCGGATCGATGGCCACGGGATCAATGTTGTTGGCCTGAAGAGACTGGATGATCTCGGTCAGGATGGACCGCCGAGCGGTGAAAACGTCCAGTCGCGTCCCTTCTTCATCGCTCGATACGACCCGAAACGTAACGGAAAGGTCCGATACGTCGGTCGCAAGCGTCTCTTCGGTATCGAATCGGACGGTAGCCGCGATCTTCTTGGGATCGGTGAACTCGCTGTGCACCGAGTGCTGCATGAAGGCGGCGCAATCCAACGCAACTGCCGCTTCCGTGAAGCGGACCTTCCGCTCATCGCACAGACGGGCGATTCGATCGCACAGGGCCTTTGGATTCGCCTCTTCGCCCTCGACGCGGACCGAGAAGCAATCGAGCAGCTTCCTGTCTCGGCCCTGCGAGGCCAGGCACACGACCGTCGCACGGTCCTTTCTCAGGTAGATTCCCAACTGATTTCCAGATTGCACGATGTCGATCTCCAAAAGGCATCAGACGCCACAAGTTCTTCGTCAAAAGCCGTCCCGACGTTCAGAACTCCGTTCAAGAATAGGGAATTAGTCGCAAATCACCGCGATCTGCTGGATCTTATCGCCCTCTCGGCTCACCGCCGCGACGGCCCCGGCCCTGGCCACCCCACTGATGGCCGTCACGCGAATGGTGAAAACCGTGCTCGTGGCGGTGAGAAAACTGCGGCAGTCCTCGATCGCATTGCTGTACCCGAGAACCGCCTTCTTGATCTCGTTGACATCCTCGACCGGCTTGACCTTGCGTCGCTGGATGATCGCCTCGGCGATCTTGGGCGCATTCAGAACGCTGCCAAAGGACACCGCTGCTTCCAGAACGTGGCGGGGAGCGGTGTTGATGTTCACCTGCCGTGTGCCCCAGAGTCCCAGATACTTCAACGCCGACTCCTTGCGGCTGTCGCTCTCGATGCTCTGGCGGCTCAGCAGGGCTGAGTTCACCATGGAACTGTGAAAGAGCGAGGCGAATTCCTTGTTCTGCTGCAAAAGCTGCTGCTCGGCCGTAACGGGCTTCTTGCTGACCGTCCGGCGTGCCACCGCGCTGGAAGCTGCGCCGCCGGGCGTCGGGCGGGTCGCACGGGTCTGCAGATTGGCGGGCACATCCACATCCACGGTCGTCGCTTTGAATTCCATCTTGAACGGCTTGGTTGCGCCGATCGCGACCAGGTCCTTGTTCAATTGCGCAATCTCCTGCGAGGAATACCCCATCCACTCGCAGAAAGTGGTCCAGCCGGCGCCGGCCTCCTCCCGCAACTGCTCGTCGGCAAGCATCGCCCAACCCAGCGGGTACTTGGCGTTTTCGTCCTCGACCTCGACCTTGATCCGGGCCGTGCCGATCTCGAATTCAAGCGGCTCGGCCACCAGCGGCCATGGCAGACCGTACGGACCGGGAATCTGCACGTTCCTGCGATTGCCCAGACGCTCTTCACGCGAATCCGCATCGTTGGCATCATCGGAGAGGGCCTTCCTGTTGTCTGAGGTCTTCTTCCCCGTCTTCTCATCGAGGTCCGGGTCGACAAGACGCTCTTTGGCCAGATACAGTTCCATCTGGTCCAGGAGTTTTTGATACTCCGGTTCGGTAAGAGCGAAGAGATCCGAGAAATCCGGCTCATTGGGCCGGCTGATCAGCGCGAAGTCGAGCTTGTCCAGAGACGCCAAGGCGTACCGCATCCCCGACGCGCAGGCGTGCCTGGCGAGGCAGTAGTCGATGGCGTACTGGTCGCGATGCCGACGCGCGGCCACCCGGACGCTCAGGGTGTACCCCAGCGTCGCCAGGATGACCAGAATCACCAGCGTGATCAGCAGGACGATGCCTTGATCATCGCGGTCTTGTCTGTATGGGTGTCCGTTCATTGCTCGTCGATCCTCGAGGGGACTGAACGCTCGTCGTTCGATCGTTTGGGGCCCGTCCGCCGACATTCCGCTCGGCTGACGGCGTCCTTGCGCCGGAAGATCCCTGCCCCTGGGTTTCCTGTTGATTGGGGTCGTCCAACGCATTCGGATCTCCGGCCAGATCCGTGACGAACTTGATCTTGCGCACCGCGTTGACGACGAACGTCCGACTGACCTTCTGATCGTCGCGTACGTCGCGCGTACCCCGCACTGTCTCATAGGGCTCTGCAAAGGAGATCGTGACCTTCACCCCGGGCGGAGCCTCCGACGGCGGCCACTGATCGAGAAGCTCATCGCCCTTGACCGCCTGAATCTGAAAGAACGTCACACCCCGGCAGATCGGCACGAGCGGGTAGTTCCTTTCCCAGTCTTGCCGCTGGTCTTCGAGCAGCTTGTCTTCCAGTCCTGCTCCTTCGCGGCTGCGGTAGACGATCAGGCCCGGGGCGGCGCCCCCGCTGTCGTATCCCGCCCGCCAGGTGATCTCCTCCAGAGTCTGCACTTTGTTGTCCTTGTCATGGTACACACGACGAAGGACCAGCTCAGACCGGACGAATCCGTTGTCGAACCCGTTGCGGACCTGCACGATCAGGTCCTCGACCCCCAACACGCGATTGAAGTCCTCCGAAAGCAGTTGCAGGACCTCGCCGGCCAAGGACGCGTATTCGATCTTCTCCAGCACGCCGGCAGCCGCCCGGTTGGCCCGGTTGTAGATGTTCAGCACCGCTGTCAGGAGCATCCCGCCCAAGACCACGGTCACGAGCATCTCGCCCAGCGAGAACCCCGACGAACGTCTCTGTTGTCTGATGGTCGATTTCATACAGCGATCTCTATCGAATGATTCGGACACAAGCTCCTTCTACCTCGACGTGGGCCGCTCCACAGCCTGGTTGGAACCCGCCTCGTCTTGCTGCCTGGAAGACGAGCCCTTGTCGCCGGACCCGGACAGATCGGCATCCTCTTCGAATCCGCTCTGCTCGGTTCGAAGGGTCATCGCCAATTCGTCGATCGTCTCCACCTGTCGGGCCTTGGTCTGCTCGCTCGGCTGCCCTTCGCCCTCCACGAACAGATCCAGGTTGTATTTGATGAAACGGCCGTCCTCGGTCGTCAGCAATCCGTTCTCGATCCACTGTTCGAGAGTCTTGACGTCAATGCGGGCGTACCGGGCCGCGGCCTCCGCTGTGTTGAGGATCTGCTCGGCCTCCAGTTTCGCCCTTTCCTCGTCGCTCAGGATCGCCCCGGCCTGCTGATCGGTCAAGGGCGCGATCCAATGGGTCAGTTCGATCTTCTGTCTTTGATCTCTGGAATCCGTGTACTCGGCCGTGCAGACGGCGCGGACCCAGATCTGGCCGTTGACGGGCTCGGGAAACGCCTCGATCACCGTCTGCCACGAAACGACGGGAAACAGGTCGCTGATCCCATACTCGACGGATTCCTCCACCGAATCGCGAACCAGGACCAGTTCGAGGTTCTCGCGGACGATCTGAAAGGCCTCCATGCGGAGAGCCGAATCCGCAGCCGAGTTCACGCAGCGGTTGATCACGAGCAAGACGCTCGAACTGACCAGGCCCAGGATCGCCAGCGCCGTCAGGACCTCCAAGAGGCTGAACCCTGCCCCTGCGGCCCGTCGCGCCGGTCGCTCTTGAACGAACGGGTTGTATGCGTTTTCGTACATTCCGTGTCGCCGGTCCCGATGCTCCTGCTCACTGGAGGAACGGGACTTCATCCTTTGCCTTGGGGGTCAACAGCGGCGGGTCTCCCGCCACCAGCTCAACCGTGGGGAGCAGCCGATTCACGACCACCGCATGGGGCTGCTCGCCCTCGTCGAGGAAGACGACCTTGCCGCCATAGGTCCAGCCCGCCGGGCCGGTCCGGAACTTGGATCGCTCGCTGTTGGTGTAATCGCCATCGTCGAATTCCACATACGAGAGCCGGCAGTTGCTCCCGAACTGTCCCTGCGTGATGATCTCCTCTTCCAGGACCTCCGAGAGATCGGACGAAGTGATCTCCCGCAGAAGATAGCTCTGGTCCGTCGGGTCGATAATCACCTCGTAGCGACGCCCGTTCTCGGCCGCGCTGAACGCGGCCATCTGCATCGTCGAGACGAAGTCCTGCACCTGCGACTTGAAACTCTGCCGGCGGAGCACGCCGAACAGATTCGTCATGGCCATCATCACGAGAAGCCCCAGCAGCGTCAGCACGACGATCAACTCGACGAGCGTGAACGCCGCCTCGCGAGTCCGACGGACATGCGCCGCGGTGTCGGATCCGGATCGGTCAGCTTGCGTCGGTGCTGTACAGATCCACATTGTAGCCTTCCCCTTCCGGCTCGCCGTCGGCCCCAAGACTCTTGATCACGAAGGGCTTGCCGCTCTCCGGGTGGAGCTCGTAGATGAACTCGCGTCCCCAGCCGTCCTTGGGAATATCCGTCGTGTCAAGATACCCGCCGGGCCGCCAGTTGGCGACATCCGTTGGCTGCTGCACCAGGACCGTAAGCCCCTCATCTTCGCCGGGCCATCTCGAACAATCCATATTGAATTCGTTCACCGCGGTATGCAGCAGTTTCAGACTGGCTTTCGTGGTGACCACCTTGGCCCTGTCCACCTGGCCTACGAAATTCTTGACGACCACCGCGGCCAGCAGACCGAGGATGATCAGCACCGCCATCAGCTCGACCATCGTGAAACCACGCCGATTCTGTCTTGTTCGTTTCTCCTTCATAGTCCTTCAACTCCCAAAATTCTCAGTTGCTCACTGCCGAAATCCGCAGGATAGGCAGAATCGTGGCATAGGCGATCACACCGACGACCGCCGCCATGATGATGATGATCAGCGGCTCCACCGCTGCACTCAACCGTTCGACGACGACATCCGTCGAAGACTCCAGGTTCTCGCTGACGCTCTTGAGCATGGTCTCCAGCTCGCCGCTCTTCTCGCCGACGGCGACCATGTGCGCGATGGCCGGGTCGATGACGCCGCTCTCCCGCAACGGGGTCGCAATGTCGGCGCCTGCGAGGATTCGCTCTCTGGCCTGCTGGATCGCGCGTTTCATGAGGCTGTTGCCGGTCGTGTCCGCGACGACGCGAAGCGATTCGGCCATCGCCAGCCCCGAGCCGATCAGCGTCGAGAGCGTCGAAGCGAACCTCGCCACCACGCGCTGCTTGATGAGCGGTCCGAACACCGGCAGCGAGAGCAGGAACTTGTCCCGCAGGTAGGCGCCCCGCTCGGTTCGAAAGAAGCGTCTGAACCCGATGAAGATCAAGGCGATGGCCCCGAGCAGAACGAACACCCGCCAGCTCGTCAGGACGTGGCTGAAGTTCATCAACTGCTGGGTGATCCAGGGCAGTTCCTGCCGGGCGGCCTGGATCTGCTTGCCGATGGGCGGAATCACCTTCGTCGTCAGGATCACGATGGCGCCCAGACAGAAGAACACCAGGACGATCGGGTAGATCATCGCCGTGAGGACCTTCGATTCGACCCGCTGGCGCTTCTCCATGAAGTTCGCGATGGTCTTGAGTCCTTCGCCGAGAGTGCCGGTGACCTCGCCCACACGAACCATGGCCACGAAGATCACGTCGAAGTAGTCTTCGTAGTCCTTCAGGGCGTCGGTGAACGACTCGCCGGTCACGACCCGGTCGCGGATCTCCGTCAACGCGGTCTTGAACCGCTGGTCGGAGACCTGCATCGTCAGGACCGACAGGGCTTCCGTGAGCTTGATCCCGGAATTCAGGAGCGTGGCGAGCTGCTTGGTGAAATCGATGAGCTGCGACTTGCTCGTCCGACGGAAGGCCGAGAACAGGGCTCGTTTGCCCTCCGCGGCCGAGGTGATTTCGGTGATGGAAGATGGATGCACGCTCCGCATCCGCAACTGTTTGCGGGCGGCGAACGGGCTTTCGGCGTTGAGCGTCCCCTTGATCTTCTTGCCGTTGCCTGCGATCGCTATGTACTCATATCTCGGCATAAAGCTGTCCGTAGTCCCGAGTCACTTCCGTTTCTGAGAGATGGAGCCTTGAGCCCCATTCTCCAGAGGTCCTTTCATTACAGATCCGCCTGCGTCACCCGGAGCACCTCGGCGACCGTGGTCTGGCCGGCGAGCACCTTGCGAGCCCCGTCCATGCGGAGCGTCTGCATGCCTGCCTCCAGGGCGACCTTCTTGATCACGCCGGCGGTCTCCTGCCGGTAGATCAGTTCCTGTATCTTATCGCTGATGAGCATCACTTCATAGATCCCGGTTCGGCCGCGATAGCCCGTCTTGAAGCATCGCTCGCACCCCTCGCCCACGTAGAAATGCGCGTCCGGCGTCGATTCGAGTCCGAGTTCGCCGAGCTGCTGGGCGGTGGGCTTGGCGGGCTTCTTGCAGTCCGGACAGATCCGCCGCACGAGTCGCTGGGCCACGATCGCAATCAACGAGGAACTGACCAGGTACGGCTCGACCCCCAGGTCCAGCAATCGGCTGATCGCGCCGGCCGCGTCGTTGGTGTGCAGCGTGCTGAACACCAGGTGGCCGGTGAGGGACGACTGGATGGCCATGCGTGCGGTCTCCACGTCGCGAACCTCGCCGATCATGATCACGTCGGGGTCCTGGCGAAGCACGTGTCGAAGGGAGGTCGCGAACGTCATGCCTTTCTTGCTGGCGACCTGGATCTGGCTGATCCCTTCGAGCTGGTACTCGATCGGGTCTTCGATCGTGATGACGTTCTTCTCCGCGGAATTGATCCGGTTCAGGTAGGCGTAGAGACTGGTGCTCTTGCCGCTGCCGGTGGGGCCGGTGACGAAGATCACGCCGTGGGCGCGGTTCAGCAGGGAATCGAGTTTCTTGAGGTCGTCGGGCCACAGGCCCAGCTCGTCCAGGCCATAGACGCCCGAACTCTTGTCGAGGATACGCAGCACGCAGCGCTCGCCGAAGCTGGTGGGCACGGTGCTGACGCGAAGATCGACCTCGCGCTGGCCCAAGCGGACGCTGGATCGTCCGTCCTGCGGCATTCTCCGCTCCGCGATGTCCATGCCCGCCATGACCTTGATACGCGAGATGATCAGAGGCAGCACGTTGCGGTTGAGGCTCAACACGTCGTAGAGGATGCCGTCGACGCGGTAGCGGATCTGGATCTTCGCCTCGTACGGGTGCACGTGAATGTCGCTGGCCCGCATCTGCAGGGCGCGGAACAGGATGTCGTTGACCAGCCGGATCACCGGCGGGCGGTTCACCACGTCCAGCAGGTCATCGGAACCCGAGACCTCGTCGACCAACTGGTCGAGGTTCTGGGAATCCAGTTCCTCGGCCACCTCCTCGATCACCGTGCTCCGCTGCTGGTAGGCGACGTCGATGACCGCCGTGATGACGGCCCGAGTCGAGACCGCAGGCCGGACCGGCAGATGCGTCATCTTCGAGACGTTGTCCAGCGCGTGGGTGTCCAGCGGCTTGGAGAGCACGACCGTCAGTTCTCCGTCGTCCTGCCCGGACTTGACCCCGACGAGATGGTGATGCTGGGCATAGGTGGCCGGGACGTTCTGAATGAACTCCGAAGGCACCTGCTGGTCCGATATCTCCGACAGGTATTGCCACTGGAGGGCCTCCGCGAACAGCTTGAGCACCACGTCCTCGGTATAGAACGGGCACGTGAGCAGGACCTCGTCCACTCGGCCCTGGCCCTTGTTCTCGTCCAGGTACCGGCCCAGTTGCTCGGCGTCCAGCAACCCCGTTCGTTTGGCGGTCTGTATCAACAAGTCCTTCATACGTTCGTCAGATCCATCAGGCGTTCATTTCAGTCGGTCGCGTCATCAATGCGTGTCGAGGACCTTCGCCGGATCGACAGGCCTGGGCTTCACGCCCGGCCAATCCTGGTACTTCTGGAACTCCAGTTCGTGTTTCTCGAAAGCCATTCGGTTTCTATCGGATATTTCCGTCAAGTCCTTCATGCTGTGGGCGAAGGCTCCTTCGGGACGGATCACTTCGGCCTTGACGAACACGTACAGCTTGCTCTGGTTGTCCGAGTTGCTGATGGTCCGGAACAGGCCTCCGACGAGCGGGAGGTCTCCCAGGATCGGCACTTTCGAGCCGCCCTTGTTCTGGTTCAGCTTGACCATACCGCCGAGGATGATCGTGCTGCCGTCCGGCACCGTCACCCCGGTCGTCACTTCGCTGGTCGTCGTGTTCGGCGGCGCGTCGACGCTCTCCGTCGGGCGGAAGTCCGACCGCTTCAACATGATGTCCAGGCGGAGCAGATCGCCCTCGCTGATGTGCGGAGTGATGTTCAACTCGATGCCTGCGTCGTAGGGCTCGTAATCGATCGATGTCTGGACGGAGGTGCTCGGGGTCCCCGCAGTCGAGGAGGTGAACGGCACCGAGGAGGTCTTCTTCACATAGGTGATGTCCGCCGTCTTGATGTTGCCGGGCTCGTTGTCGTTGACGAGGATCTTCGGCTTGGCCAGGACGCGCCCGTAGTTCTTCGACTGCATGGCCGTCAGCAGTGCGTTGACGTGCCGGTCCGCATAGTAGGCGGTGCCGGTTCCGTTCTTCGACCCCACGCCGATGACGTGGTCGCGTCCCGCGGCTGAAAGGTCGCTCGGCGTCGTCAGGGCCTTGATCGCGTTGCCGGTGGCGCTGCCCAGAAGGCCGGCGTCGCCCAGATTCGGCCAACTCTCGACCAGTTGCAGATCGTAATCGAACGCCTCGGTCTTGGTGATCTCCACGAGCGTCACGTCGATCAGCACCTGCGGCCGGCGCTTGTCCAGTTGCTTGATCAGGCTCTGCATCCACTCCTGGTTCTTCTTGCTGGCGTACACGATCAGCGAGTAGGTGTTCGGATCGGGCACGATCGCGATTTCCTCCTGACGCTTGGTGACGACCTTCTCGATCTTGCCGTCCTTGTCCTGCTGCTCGGTCGATTCCTGGATCAGGTTCTGGAGGATCTCCGCCAGGTGGGAAGGTGAGGAGTTCTCCAGGGGATAGATCTTGTACGGAATCTCTTCCAGATCCATTTCGCTGTCCACATACCCGATGATCGCCGCGATCTTGGCGTGCTGCTCGGGCGTTCCGTTGACCAGCAGCGCGTTGTTCGACTCGACCACCACGACCTGCGGCTCTCCCACGAGTCCCTCATCCGTCAGTTCCGTTCCGGTGACCGAGGCAGTCCCATCCGCCACGCCAGGCTGTCCGGGCCGGGCTGGGGTCGTGGGCTGGCCGGTGATGCGGGAACCGCTCTGCGACTGCCGCTGCGACATCCCCCCCTCGGGCATCCGATGAATGACGCCCAGCTCCTGAAGCTTGCGGGCCACTTCCTCCGCGTCGACAAACTTGATGCGATAGAGCTGCAAAGCCCGCAGTTCCTGTTGCGCGATGTCCAGGGCATCGACCAGCTCTTCGACTGTGTTCAACTGTTCTTCCTCGCCGATCATGAGAATCCGGTTGGTCCGCTCGTCGGCATCCAGATACACGCCCGGCTTGGTCTCCTGGGGAGTCGCGCCCCGGGCCGCGGCCAAGTTGGCGCGACGGGCCGTTTCCGCCGCGCGGATCGTGGCCAACCGCGTGCGGTAGGCGACATCCGATTCGCCCGGTAGTTTGGCCGGATTCTCCGTCGCAACCTCGGAAACGCCGATGGTCACCGAAACGTTTTCAAGCTGCTCGGCCAGCGCCTTGACCTTGTCGGCCAGCGTCTTGGCCATGGTGTACCGAAGCTGACGGTATTTGAACTTCCTCGGCGCGCCCGGCTGATCCACCAGTTCCAGCAACCGCTCGATCCGACCCATGCGGTGCGCGTAGGCGGTCACGATCATCTTGCGGCTCTCGGCCATCGGAGTGACCTGGATCGCCAGGCCCATGCCCTGGAGCAGGTTGTCGGCGCTCGAGTTGTCGATATGTTTGAGTGAAAACACCTTCTGAACCACCGCGTTCCCGGCCAGAACCGGGTCGGCGCCCTCCAGCAGCAACTCGGGATCGGCCTTCTGGGCTTCCACTTTCGGCATGACCCGAATGATGTTGCCCCTGTGACGGGTCATGACCAGATCCTTGTCCTGCAGCGCCGCTTCGAGCAGCGGATACAGGTCCTTTTTCTTGACCTGGCCCTTGAGGCCGCCGTTGAGCTTCCAGACGACTTCGCCGGCGACCTTCTGCGGATCGTAGAGATAGCTGAGGTTCAGGTGCTTGCCCACCAGGTCCAGCAGATCGATCACCGCCACCCGCTCAGGCAGGTTCAGCGCGAGGACCTCCTCGCCGTCGGGCATCGCGGCAGGCTCGTAGAGCGACGACGGCACCGGCGGCACAGAGGCCGTCGGCGTCAGTCCCAGGGGACCGTTGCCATCCATGATGGACTTGGGCTCGATCTTTGGCGCCGTGATCCGTCCGGCGTCGGAGGGCACGATCTGCCCCGGCGCCAAACCGCTGCCTCCGGTCGTCGGCCTGGCGGCCACCGCCTCGGGAAGGCTCTCATCGGGGACATTCTGATCCGACGCAGCGCCGACATGCTGAAGTCCGGCGGGCACGACCGCATCGAGGCCGTTGGCGTCGCCCATCGCGTCCGCTCCCTCGGACAGGGGACGCGAGCCCGCCCTCGGCTCGCCCTGACGCTGGGCCCGAAGCTCCGCCGCTCGACGTCGCATTTCCTGCAGTTCGCTGGGCAGCATGGAGAACTTGGGCTCTCCATCGAGAGACGTTTCGAGCATCGCGGTCGCCTGCGAGAGTGAAACGCTCGGGGCCTTGGCCGGACTGGAGACGGTCCGTCGCTCCCTCAGAATGTTGGGTCCGAGCTCCACGGCGTATCGGATATCCTGCATCTGCATCGTCGAAGCGATCACGACGACGTTTCCGTTGTGAACGTCGACGATGGCTCTCATCTTGGTCTTGTCTTTGGGCGGATGGGCGAACGTGCCGACGGACACGCCGCCGATCGCCGCCGCGATCTCCGCCTGGGACGGGGTCGCCGGCGTCGCGGGCCCGAGCGTGCGGACGTCGAACTCGATACGCGCGTCCACGAGTTCCAGGACCGCCGCGGCCTTCTGCAGTTCGACCTCGTCGCCGGTGACCAGCAGCGAGTTGACCCCCGGCATCCTGGATACGGTCGCGATGTTCAGTCGGGTCAGGAAGTCCCGGCCCTGTTCCGGCGTAATGTGCTGCAACGAGACCGCGACGTGGCGAATCCCGCCCGACAGGGCGGTCTCCTCGGCCGCCTGCAGCGACCCGGCGCACAACGCCAAAACGCAAAGGACGACTGTTGCGAACGATTGACACCGTTCCTTTGGGAGGACTAGCCTTTCCATCATTTCGTACCTCGTATCCAAGTCACCCTGCTCCATTACTTCGACGTCAGTCGAGAATCCAATACTTCAATACGAGAACGCCGACGCGGTCGCGGCGGACACACCGTCCTCCGGATGGACCGAGCATGCGGCGTCATCTACTTAGTCAGACAGGGAGAAACCATGAAAGTTCCCGCGTCGCCCAGAAAAAACGTGAACGCCAGCACTGGCGCCGGCCGGAAACGGTCGAGCGTAAGCGAACGCAGGGGTTCTGAGGTCTGTGCCGGTTGCACACGGGAAAGGACCGGCGCGTCGGATAACCACATGATGTCGAAAGCCGACTCGCCAGGGGGGATTCATCGAGACGGCAAGGGGGTACGGAGAAACCCGATCCCGCCCGCCGGGGATTCGGGAAATTCGCTCTTTCGGGGACTAGCGATTCTGCCCTTCGCGGGCCCGCTCGTTGTCCTGGACAATCTGGTCGCCCAGATTCTCCAGTTTCCTCGTCTCCTGCGGACTGACGCGGGACGACCTTATCTCGGACATCAGCTTGTTGGCCAGAGCGATCCGGTCGGCCGCGGTGGCTGCGTTGGCGTCGCCGGAGGCGCTTTGCATCTTTCGATATTTCTCGACCAGCTCGCTGACGGCCCGCTGCTCTTCCTCAGTCATCTTCGAGGAGCCGTTCCGCATCGCGGCTGGAGCCGGCTGTGGCATTCCCTGGGGCACGACCGCGGGAGATTCGCTGATCTTCACCGGGATGGAAGACCTCGCAGGGACAGCCTGGGGAATCGGCGTCTCCGTTGGGATAACTGCCGCCTCGTCCGCGGTCATCAAGCTCACCCGATCCACGACAGCTTCCATCGACACTTCGCTCTCCCGCTGACCATCCCAGCACAGCAGCGAGCCTTCACGCACCTCTTTGATGGTCAGATGGCCGATCTCGCTGCCGGACTGAACCCACTGATAGGTGTTGTCGGGAAGACGGATATAGGCGAAAGAGGCGTTCGGATTCGACGTCGAACGACTCGTTCCGAGCAGCGTGAACTTGGCGGTGACCGGCGCCCTGGGCGCGAGTCCCGGCGTCACACGAGCGGGAGGCTCGGCGCGGGCCACCGGCCTGTCCTCGATCACAGGCTTTGGGTCGATAATGTCCTTGAAAAGCTCCGCCTGTTTCACCAGCGGCGGTTTGGTGTCCTGGTTCGGCGCATTCCGATCCCCGTGCAGTTCCTGAAACCGTTCAACGGCGCCGGGCGACGACTGCACCCTGCCGATTCGCTGATCGTTCTTGCTGTCGAGATGGATCAACGCGACAGGTCCGAGAACCGAAGCCAGAACCAAGCCAGCGAAAGCCACCGCGGCCAAACCCGTTATCTGCAATATCTTGACCATAAGGACACCCCTTCCCTAGTCTTTGACATTGCCGACGGCTGCGGGTTCCCTCCAATGGACAATTTTCTTCATGTACTCCTCCTCGTGTCCGGCAAAACCGGTGCTCTTCTCCGGGGTATGGCACGTCAGACAGCTCATCTTCGGCTCCCGCGTAGGCTTTTGGCCGAACGAGGCGATGTGCTCGGAGCCCGGACCATGGCAGTTTTCACACCCTACGTCCTTCAAGTGCGGCGTCTTTTCCTCCGTGATGTAGCCGCTGTCGTATTCCATTCCAATCACATGGCAGACCACGCATTCGGGATCGCGATCCGACCCCACCCTCTTCAGCGAACTCAGGGCGTCCGCATGGGGTTTGGTCAGCCACGCATCGAATTCGTACTGGTGGCACCGCTTACAGGACTGCGAACCCGTGAACGCCAGCCCCTCGGGCAGCGGAATCCTCGGATAGCTCTCCAGCAGGTTGGCGGCGCCGACCAGTTGCTGATACTGCTTGTACAGTCGGACAAGGGCGGGATCGTCGGGCAGGTCTTCGGTGACCGGGATATCCGCAAACCGCAAGGTGGGCCTGCCGCCGGAGGCCGGGATGGCGACGTCCAGCCGACAGATGTGGCGCCCCAGACGCCCGGTCGTGACCACCATGGGCATCGCGCCCGGCCCGCTCAAGAGCACAGGCTCGTCCACCTCCGACGGGCAGACGATGCAATCGACGCCCGGCGCCCTGGCCGCGACATCCGCCAGCAGGCTGCTCTCTCGGGAGCGAAGGATCAGGATGTTGACGGTCCTATCCCCTGCCTCTCTCGAAAAGATCTCTCCCACGCGCTCCAGCGGGGTGATCCGCGGATCCAACGTCGCGACTTTGACGGTCACGCCCTGGTCCGGAAATCTCTTCGTGAACACCTGAAGCGAGGCATCCCGATCCTTCAGGAGCGTGAACGCCCGCTGCGGATTCGTCAACAAACCCAGACGCTCGGCCATGGCGATGTCTTCGTCCGTCAGGCAGACTGCGTCATAGTCCAGAAGCCGAAGCGCCTCGAACAGAACGCGGAACTTGATGAGATCCTGTTCTCCATCGCCGGCGGCGAAGCTCCCGGTATCGACGACCACCCGGCTCGAGGCAGGCGTCCGGTCGAAAATCGCAGGACGCTTTTCCAGGCCGCCAAGCTGGCCGCCGGAGCAGCCGCAGGGACGCAGCGAGCCCAGCGTGTTTCCCGTCAGAAAGACCACGAACGGGGCGTCGCTGTCCGCCTGGCCTGCAGGCGGGTGGGGCGCAGTGGTTTCCGATGGGCAGGACAGACACGCCAGGAGCAGGCAAGTCCCTGCCAATGCGAGAGTCATCTTCTCTTGCCCCAGAGCCAGGCGGGCACTTCGGGCGACCATCAGACGAGCGTTCAACACCTGGGATCATCCCCCTGCATAGATCCCGCGGAGGGGGATCGACACGGTTTCGCTGCCCTTGATCTTCACTTCGATCACGTCCGCCAGCAAAGCCTCTTCTTTTTTCCGCTGGGGAGCTTTGATCTCGATCCGCAATTCCCGGCGATCCTCCAGTCTCTTCTGCTCCACAAGCGTGACGATCCCGCTCTGGGACGAGACGGACTCGACCTCGAAATCGTCCTGGTAGTTGCCGAAGATTTCGAGTCTCTCCTGAACGGTCTCTCCGGCCCGCAGATTCCAGATCACCAACTGGCCCGGATTGACGGTGAACTCCGGCAGGACGTCGAACTGCACGCGGACGTTGCCGCACTCCGGATGCGTCAGGTTGACGCTGATAACCCCTCGAACGTTGCGGGGGAGCTTCTCCATGTCCGCACGGGGTTTGAGCACAAACTCCGTTGCCATGACGTTGGGATCGAAATCGGCCGACAGCACGTTGGCGGTGGAGCGGAAGCTCGTGATGGCGAACGGCTTTCCGTCGAGGCTGCGAAGCGTGATGTCCTCGCAGGCGGCGTTCTCCCTCTGGAGGAACAGCCTGAGCCTCTTCGGCGTGGACTCCACACGACGCACGATGGCCGCTTGGATCGTGAACGAGACGATGACCTGGTCGGGATCGTTGGTCCGCATGCGGATTTCCCGCGTAATCGCAGGAATCGGGCTCGAACCGGTCTCGTACGAGAATTCCAGGGCCCCGGTCTGGCCTGGGGCGAATTCCTGACCGGCCTCCACCCCCTTGACCGAAACGCCGCAACACATGTGGACCTGGAGGATCTTCAGCGGAGCTTGGCCGGCATTGGTGAACTCGAACCGCCCGGTGCATGTGGCGTCTGTTCCGACCTCTCCAAGGTCGATGACAGGCTCCTTAATGGCAATCCGGGGCGCCAGCACAGTCGCTTCGATCTGGATCGGCTCGACCGAACGGGCCGCTTCCACAGGCTTGTCGGCCACGGGTTCTTCCACCACAGGTCTTTCGACCACAGGCTTCTCGGTCGTCGCCTGACCTTGACAACCTGCCAACAACCCTGCCAGCAACAGGGACGCCACCCAGCGACATCGCGATGAATCTTTCATACTCAGTCTCCGTCGGGCCAACATCGAGTCATCCCCCCGCATAGAACCCTCGGAACGGTATCGAGACGGTTTCGCCACCTTGGATCTTCACGTTCAAAACGTCGGCAGCTATCGTAGTATCGCCCTCTTTGGGAGGGACCTTGATCTGAACCTGCAGTTGATAGCGGTTCCCGACCTTCTTCTTTTCGAGCAGCGTGATGCGGCCATTCTGGGACGAAACGGATTCGATTTCGAAATCGTCCTGGTAATTGCTCAGAATCCACACCTCCCGCTGGACGGGCTGATCCGGCCGCAGATTGAAAATCATCAGGTTCAGCGGATTGACCGTGAACTCAGGCAAAACGTCGAACAGCACTCGCAGATTGGCGCACTCCGGATGCGTCAGGTCGATGCTGACCGAGCCCTTTCGGTTGGTCGAGAGCCTCGCCATTTCGACGCGTGGTTTCAGCACGAATTCGGTGGCCTTGACGGCCGGATCGAAGTCGGCCGAGATCACATTCCCGATCGATTTCACGCTGGCGATGGAGAAGGGTATGGCGTCCAGGCTGCGAATCGTGATGTCGCGGCAACCGGCATTCTCCTTTTTGAGAAAGAGCGTGATCCTCAGGGGATCGACCACCACCCGACGCACAATGGAGGCCTTGATGACCAGCGACACCAGGCTGTGTTCGGGATCGTTCGTCTGGAGGCGGAGTTCCCACGTCCGACCGGAAACCGGCATCGAGCCGGCAGGAAGCTCGAATTCCAGGACGCCGCGTTGGCCGGGGGCGTATTCCTGACCCGCTTCGACTCCTCGCGTCGTAACTCCGCAGCAGCCATGGATTTGCAGGATCTTCAAGGGGGCGTTGCCGGTATTCGTGAAGCGGAATTCGCCTGTGCGTTTCGAATCCGTGCCGATCTCCCCCAGATCCAGGAGGGGTTTCTCGATCGCGATGGAGGGCCTCAGAACGACTGGTTGAACCTCGACCAGTTGTCCCGTCGAGATCGGCTCCTCGGGGGAATCGGGTCCCGCGGGATCCACCGCGGAAACCTCGACGGTTGTCGAGCGATCGACTTGCACAGGCAGAGCGTCTCGCACAGAGGCTTCACGCCGGCACCCTGTCAACGCGCCGGCCAGCAGGCACATGGTCAGAAACACCCAGGCAACGCAAGAATCCCCCCCTCCTCGTCGGGGAAAACCCCCGAGAATCCTCCCGTTTGCGGTCATTCGTGAACTCCCAAATTGGAATCGGACTGAGGAACCTTCCAGTCGGGCGTATTGTATCGTAACACGGCTCTTCTCGCAAGAAGTTCTCTCCCGACCGGGCAAAAGGCGGGAAATCGCAAAATTCCACTTGAAAAGCCGGACCCGAACGGTAGAATCGTTGGTTTCGAGAATCTTTCGGAGCAATGGATATGAAGGAAAAAATACACCCGAAGTACGATAAGGTTGTGGTTCGTTGCGGTTGCGGCAACACGTTCGAGACCCGCAGCACCGCCGATGAGATCCACGCCGAAACCTGTTCGATGTGCCACCCGTTCTACACGGGCAAGCAGCGATTCATGGACACCGCAGGACGCATCGAGCGGTTCCAGAAGAAGTACGGCACGTCGTACATGAAGAAGGGCAAAGAAGGACAGCAATAGCTGCTCCGGCCGAGTATCTGACGAGCTCCTGCTCCCCGCACCTGGGGCAGGGGCTTTTCTTATGCCGGGAAGGCTTCGGCCCCGCCACGAGCGGGCCGTGTTGTGTTTGCGCTTGTGCCCCTGAGTGCCGATGAACAAAGAACACGACCACCTGTTGGCCCTGCTTGACGAGATCGATGCGCGGTATGAGCAGGTCGAGCAGCAGATCTCCGATCCTGCCGTCTCCCGAGAGCCGGCCAAGCTCATTGCGCTCTCGAAAGAGCGAGGCAAGAACCGCCCGATCGTCGTGAAGTACCGCGAGTACAAGAAGACGGCAGGCGAACTGGCCGAGGCGCAGCAGATCGTTGCGGACGAGACCGCGGACGCGGACCTTCGCGCCATGGCCGAAGAGGAGGTCGAGCAACTGACGGGCCGCAAGGACCTGTTGCTGGATGAACTCCTGAACACCCTGATCATGGCCGACGACATGCACATCGACTCGGTCATCATGGAGATTCGAGCCGGCACCGGGGGCGAAGAAGCGGCTCTCTTCGCCAGGGACCTCTACGACATGTACAGCCGCTACGCGGCCAGTCGCCGCTGGCGCATCGAGCAGCTCGACCTGAGCCCCTCGGACATGGGCGGTTTCCGCGAGATCATCGTCAACGTCAAGGGCGAAGGCGTTTGGGCGGAACTGGGCTATGAGGGCGGCGGCCACCGCGTTCAGCGGGTGCCCGAGACGGAGGCGCAGGGCCGCATCCACACCTCCGCGGCCACCGTCGCGGTGCTGCCCGAGGCGCAGGAAGTGGATGTTCAGATCCCTCCCTCCGATGTGATCGAGCACGTCAGCCGGTCCAGCGGGCCCGGCGGCCAGAACGTCAACAAGGTCAGCAGCGCCATCCGTCTGGAACACATCCCGACCGGCATCACCGTGAATATGCAGGAAGAGTCGAGCCAGCACAAGAACCGTGCCAAAGCATGGCGAATCCTGCGAAGCCGCGTCTTCGAGCTGTACGAGAACCAGCGCCGAGCGGAACGCGATTCGCAACGGCGCGACATGATCGGCTCGGGCGACCGGTCGGAGAAGATCCGGACATACAACTTCCCCCAGAACCGCGTCACCGACCACCGCATCGGCCTGTCGCTGTACAACCTCGACAAAATCATCGCCGGGAACATGGGCGAGCTGATCGAGGCCCTGCGGGAACACGACCGGCAGCAAAGGTTGAAGAACCTGCACTTGTCGCCCAAGGCAGGCACCGCGGCGTCCAAGTAACCGAAGTTCGCGAAGAAGAGGAATTGGCCACAGAGGACACAGAGACCACAGAGGTTCGTTCTGTGTGTTCTTCTCTGTGGCAACAGAATTCACAGGACGTTACAAGACCAGATGATCATCGTCGTCACAGGAATGGTGGGCCTCAACAAGAAGAGCTATCTTGAGGAGGTCTGTCGATACGCCCGGCAACAGGGCAAGCCGGTCGAGCTTCGCAGCGTCGGAGACATGATGTACGCCGAGGCGCCGGACGTGCCGCCGGGCAAGATCCTGGACATCTCTCTCAAACGATTGGCCTCGCTGCGCCGCAGCGTGTTCAAGGACATCATCGTCCGGGCCCGCCAGGCGCCCAATCTGATCGTCAACACCCACGCCACCTTCCGCTGGCGGCACGGGCTCTTCCCTGCCGTCGATTTCGACCAGATGCGACAGCTCAACGCGGACATGTACATCTGCCTGGTTGATGGCGTCGTCGCGATGCACCGCCGGCTCGTGGATCAGCACGCGGTCGAGCACAGCCTCAAGGACCTGATCGTCTGGCGGGAAGAGGAGATCATCAGCACCGAGATGCTCTGCAAGGGCATCAACGACCAGGTCCCCTTCTACTGCCTGTCCCTGGGCAGCGACGAGCCGACCGTGGACACCTTCTACCGCCTGGCCTTCGAGCGCAATCGCAAGCGAGCGTACCTGAGCTTCCCGATGACCGCGGTGGCACGACTCCAAAGCGTCATGGACGAGATCGGCCAGTTCCGCAAACGGATGAAGGACCTGTTCATCTGCTTCGATCCCGGCGACCTGGAGGAGTCCCACCTGCCCGCCATCGCCCGCCAGGCCCGCGAACAGGGCCTCAAGACCGCTGAGTTCACAGCGGGATGCGAACGGGCGATCCTGGACGTCGAGGAGGTCCTGCAGATCGAGCGGGACATCAACAACCAGATCTACGCCCGCGACTTCCTGCTGATCGACCAGGCGGACATGATCGTCAGTTTTGTGCCCGCCATGCCCGACGGCCGGGCCGCCATCTCCAGCGGCGTCGAGCGGGAACTCCAGCACGCCCACGAAGCCGCCAAGGAAGTCTACGTGATCTGGACCGCCCAGCAAAGCCCCTCCGTCTTCGTAACCCAGACCGCCAACAAGGTCTTCACCAGCGTCTCCGAAGCCGTGGACCACCTGCAGAAGCGATACGCCTCCTGATCCGCCCGCACCCGACATTGTCGGCTCTTCAGTCCTTTTCTTGCCTCATGAAGTTCGGCAGTTCGCCCGTTCCCTTGGCATCGGCCCGACAGACCTCAACAGGACAGGACGGCACGTCCAACTGGGCCCCGGGTCTGAAGTGCAAGTGCTCGCGAGAACCCACGGGGTCAGGATTCTTGGCTTGATCAAAACCCGCCAGCCAAGTGAGGACCGCTGCCAGGTATCGAAGCCCCTCCGGATCTCCACAAATCAGGAGTTCGCCGGATTCGTCCGGTTTTGCATTGATGCAAATACGCCCCGACTTCTTCGGCAGATCATTGTATAGATCGGTGTAAGCACGCGATTTCGCCATGATATCTCCTGACATCCAGGACCTTCGACTGCGTTGTCTCTTCTCTGACGGTGGACTGGCAACATAACTCGACGGCAAGCGGCATTATACTACCTCTGCCTTGCCAATACCTCATCCTCCCTGTATCTTGAGAACGGTAGAAGAGAGGCTGGTTGTGGCCCCAGACTTCGGACCACGTAGCCGTGAAAGGATATGCCATGAGTAGAGCGGGGAGGCCAGCAAAAAAACAGATTCAGCAGATGGTCCGGCGAATTGTTCGAGAGTTTGCCCCGGATAGGGTCATACTTTTTGGCTCGCATGCCCGCGGCGAAGCTGGTCTGGACAGCGACGTAGACTTGCTTGTCGTGATGTCCGTGGAGGGTTCAAAAAGGGCTAAGCAACTGGAAATCAGGATTGCTTTGCAGGATATCCACGTTCCCAAGGATATAATCGTTAGCAGATCCGAAGAGTTTCAGTGGAGGAAGAATACAGTAGGTACAATCGAATATCCGGCTGAGCATGAAGGAGAAGTTCTCTATGCCCGGGGATAGAGAAGGCATGGTGGTTGCCTGGGAGTGGGTGGAGAAGGCGGAAAGCGATCTGAAATCCGCCGCGCACCTTCTGACAATGGAGGACTGCCCTACCGACTCAATCTGTTTCCACGCACAGCAATGCGTGGAGAAGTACATGAAGGCGCTGTTAGTTGCGCAAGGCATCAGCTTCCGGAAGATCCACGATCTGGGAGAACTGATGCTTCTGATACCAATCCGCCTTCGTCCATCCCTCGATGAGGGAGAACAAGCGAGGCTCACCGAATACGCCACCGTCACGCGATACCCTGGCAACTATGAACCGATCTCGCTGACTGAGGCGCGTCAGGCAGTCAAGATCGCTCGGCGCATTCGCAAGGAGGTCCTTAAGCTTTTGCAGCAGAAGCCGCCGTTCTCGAAGGGATCATCATGACAGACAGCGACGTAGCGCGACGGATCGATCACACGCTCTTGAAGGCCACGGCCACGCGGGAGGAGATTTTGCGGCTGTGCGAGGAGGCCGTGACGCATGGTTTCCACGCGGTTTGCGTCAATTCCCGGTGGGTGTCCGCGGCGGCCGACCGATTGCAGGGGACGGCGGTGGCCGTCTGCACCGTCGTGAGCTTTCCGCTGGGCGCCGATACGACCAAGGTCAAGGTCGCGCAGACCCAGGACGCGGTCTACGCCGGGGCCGATGAGATCGACGTGGTGGCGGATCTGGCGGCGATCATCGAGCGCGACGAGAAGTACCTGCTGCACCAGTTGATGTCCGTCCTCAAGGCCTGCCGGACGATGCGACCGGCGGTCCTGCTCAAGGTGATCATCGAATCGGCGGCGCTGACCCCCGAACAGAAGATCTTCGCCTGCCAGGTCGCCGACCAGGCAGGCGTCGATTTCGTCAAGACCAGCACAGGCTTTCACCCTGCCGGCGGGGCGACCATCGAAGACGTGGCCCTCATGAAGCAGGCGGCCTCCCGCTGCAAGGTCAAGGCCTCCGGCGGGATCAAGACCGCACAGCAGGCCCTGGCCATGTTGACCGCCGGGGCCGATCGGATCGGCACGTCCTCCGGCGCAGCGATCGTCGAGGAGATGCGAGAGAATGGCCGAGGAATTCATCAGTGAGCCGATCCAGCCGGTGGCCGGGACGTTCGACACGGCGGGAATGGTCCGGGGCGAGCCGGGCCTGCCGCACCGCTTCGTCTGGAGGGGCGACGAGTACACCGTGGCGGTGGTCCTGCAGGTCTGGAAAGAGGATGGGCCCTGCCGGCATGGCAGCGGCGAGATGTACCTCCGCAAGCACTGGTTCAAGATCGCCACAGAGCAGGGCCCGCAGATGACGCTGTGCTTCGAGCGCCAGGCAAGGTCGAAAGCACAGCGCAAGATGAGATGGTGGCTCTACACCATCGAGAGGGAGAGCCCCCTTGGCTGACGACGGATCGATCCCCTGCCGACTGCACTGGCGCACGATCCAGGCCCAGGCCCCCCTGCAAGCCATCAGCGAGATGTTCGCAAAACGACGGTCGCCCTCCATCCTGGGCGCCAATCCCGCGGTGATCGACAGCAGCGGATTGAGCTACTGGGCAGCCGAACCGCGGGAGATCTTCGAATTCCCCGCTGAACAAACGAACCCATTTCCGCATCTCCAGAGCGTCTTGAGCCGATACAGGCTCGCGGATGGGTGTTCCGATCCTCACCGAATGGGCCTGCCCTCCGGCATGTTCGCGGGCGGGTGGATCGGGTATTTCGGCTACGAACTGGGCCGACACATCGAGCGACTGCCAAAGAGGGCTGTCGACGACCTCCATCTGCCCATGATCCGCCTGTGCTTCTACGACCGGTTCCTCGCGTACGACCATCGCTCCGGCGTCTTCTGGGCCGTGGCCCTGGCGATGCCCGACGACGCACAGACGCCTGCGGACAAACTCGCCTCCGTCGAGCGTCGCCTGCACCGATCCCAGAACCTCCGGCTCCGGAAGCTCTCCCGCACCCCCATCGGCGACGCGGACCTGGCCGGCATCCGACGAAACATGCCGCGCCGTCAGTACCTGGAGGCCGTACAGCGGATCAAGAGCCACATCCGCGACGGAGACGTCTACCAGGTCAACTTCTCGCATCGGTTCGAACTCCCCTTCAAGGGCCGCCCGGCGGATCTGTTTCACTGGCAGAATCGCTTCAATCCCAGCGGCTACGCCGCGTACGTTGACGCAGGCCGCTTTCAGATCGTCAGCGCGTCGCCCGAAATGTTCGTCACGGTCCGCGACGGCTTCATCCAAACGAAGCCAATCAAAGGGACCCGCCCGCGACTCGACAGCTCCCATCCGGAGGCATCGAGAATCAACGCCGAGCGATTCCACGACCTGCTCGTCAGCGAGAAGGAACAGGCGGAACTCAATATGATCATCGACCTGGAACGCAACGACGTGGCCCGGATCTGCAAGCCGGGCACCCGCCGGGTGATCCAGCCCAGGACCATCGAGGCATACCCCACCGTCTATCACGGCGTCGCCACCATCGAGGGAGAATTGCGGGACGAGGTCGCCTTCAGCGACATCCTCAAGGCCATGTTCCCCGGCGGTTCGATCACCGGCGCCCCCAAGATCCGAGCCATGGAGATCATCGACGACCTCGAGCCGACGGCCCGCGGAGTGTACACAGGCGCCATCGGCTTTGTCGGGCTGGACGGGACCGTTTGCTTGAACATCGCCATCCGAACGATTATCATCGCCGGCGGCAGTGCGTTCGCGCAGTCCGGAGGCGGCATCGTGGCCGACTCCGACCCACAAGCCGAGTGGGAAGAAACGATCGTCAAGGCGCGAGCGCTCGTAGCGGGAATCAGAGCCGTGGGAACGGAGTATGCCCAGCAAAGTCTTTCTGAATGACGGATTGATCGATATCGACAAGGCCGGCGTGTCCGTCACCGACGGCGGTCTGCTGTACGGCGCGGGGCTCTTCGAGACAATGCGCAGCCGCAACGCGGTCGTGTTCCGCCTGCAAGACCATCTGGATCGCCTGTTCCTCAGCGCCGCGGCGCTCTCCATCGCGCCTTCACACGACAAGCAGCAGATCGGCCGGGCCATCGATCAGGTGCTCGAAGCCAACCAGCTCAAGGACGCCCGCCTGCGGCTGACGCTGACGAACGGTCCCTTGGCGGAGTCGGAGGAACAGCGTAAGGCCACGCTGCTGATCACCGCCGCGGAGTTCTGTCCGTATCCCGCCGACCACTATAAGACGGGCGTGCTGGTCGTGCTCTGTCCGTTTCGGCAGAACCAGACAGACCCGACGTGCGGACACAAGACCACGAGCTATTACCCTCGCCTGCTCGCCCTGAACCTTGCCCACCAGAAACGGGCCGCCGAGGCGCTGTGGTTCACGACGGACAATCGTCTGGCCGAGGGCTGCGTCAGCAACGTGTTCCTCGTGAAGGACTCCATCTTGTACACGCCGCCGGTGCAGACCCCGGTGCTCCCGGGCATCGCCAGGAAGGCCGTCCTCCAACTGGCCCGGCAGCATTCCATCGAGACGGTCGAGAAGGACCTGTTCATCGCCGATCTGCTCGGTGCCGACGAGGTATTCCTGACGAACGTCATCATGGAAGTGCTGCCGGTGATCCAGGTGGAGAGACACACGGTCGCCGAGGGCAAGGTCGGCCCCGTCACATGGAAGCTGCGGGAAGCGTTTGCACAAACAATCGAGCAGGAATGTGGGAGGCAGCAATGAGAGTAAAGGACATCGCGGCCGTGGTCGAGAAGATCGCCCCCTTGGGCCTGGCTCAGTCCTGGGACAACGTCGGGCTGCTCATCGGCGACCCCGAGCGGCCGATCAGGAACGTCCTGCTGACGATCGACATCACGCAAGCCGTGGTCGAGGAGGCCAAGTCGCTCAAGACGGACTTGATCTTGGCCTACCACCCGGTGATCTGGGATGGCCTCAAACGCATCCGGACCGACGACAAATCGAAAACCGTATATGAGTTGATTCGCTCCGGCATCGCGGTCTTCTGCATCCACACGGCCCTCGACGCCGTCAAGGGCGGCGTCAACGATGGCCTGGCGGAGATCCTGGGAATCGAGGACCCCAAGCCGCTGGGCGATTACGTCGAGTACTCGCCCCAGGAGGCGTGCAAAATCGTGATCTTCGTGCCAATCGACGCGCTGGCCAAGGTCTCCAACGCGGTCTTCGAAGCCGGCGCCGGGTGGATCGGCAACTACCGCGACTGCGGATTCAGCGCCGAAGGGACCGGCACGTTCCTGCCCCTGAAGGGATCCAATCCCGCGATCGGTCGCCGGGACAAACTCGAGAAGGTCCGGGAATATCGCTTCGAGACAATCGTCCCGGCGGCGAAGGTTCAGGCGGTCGTCGAGGCCATGAAGAAGGCGCACCCCTACGAAGTGCCGGCTTTCGACGTAATCAAGCTTTTCGATTATGCAAGCCGGTACGGATTGGGTAGAATCGGCCCGCTGGCCAGGCCGGCGCGGCTCAATCGGATCATCGAGCAGGTCAAGCGCAGCACAGGGGCCAAAGCGGTCGGGCTCGTGGGCGACCGGAAACGGCTCGTGAGAACTGCGGCGGTCTGTGCCGGAACCTGCGGCGAGATTCTGAACCGGGTCATCGCCGGCGGGGCCGACCTGTACCTGACGGGCGAACTCAAGCACCATCAGGCCCTGGCGGCCCAGGAGGCCGGACTGACCTGCATCTGCCTGAGCCACACCGTCTCGGAACGGTTCATTCTGAAGAAAGTGGCCGCTCAGGTGAAGAGGCTCGCAGGCGAACTGAACGTCAAGGTCAGCAGGAAAGACGCGGACCCGTTTACCTGGAAGAATGTTTGAGATCGCAGGGTGTGCCATGCACGCCATTGCCATGGAGTAAAGGTGTGCGCGACACACCCTACACGCGAAGCTTGGTTATGACGGACGAAACCAAAGAGACATCGAACGAAGGAAATCAGACAGACATCGAACAATCCGCCGCGTCGGAAACGAACGACGACGTAGTGTCCGAGGTTTGCCCCGAAGAGTCTGAACGGCAACCTGAAGCCGCCCCTCCCATTGACGGCTCTGAACAGGAGCCTGCCGCGCAGATCGGTGAAGTATTGGTCGAGAACCTCGACGCCGCTCAGCCCCAGGACGCCGGGCAGAAGCCTGCGGAAGGTGAACAACCCACAGATGCCGCCGAGATCGCGGTTGCCCCGGCCTCCGAACTCCAGACTCCCGCCTCGGACGGCTCTCCCACCATCGAATCCGTCATCGAAGCGGTCCTGTTCGCGACCGATGAGGCCCTGCCCGAAAGCAAGCTGGCGGGCATCGTGGAGACCACCGGCAAGCAGGTCCGCGAGTGCGTCGATAGCCTCAACGCCAGGTACGAAGCCAACCACAACGCCTTCCGCATCGAGCAGATCGCCGGCGGCTACCAGATGCTCACGCAGCCCATCTACAACTCCTGGCTCAAGAAGATGGTCAAGGTCCGCAGCGACAGCAAGCTCAGCCCCGCCGCGATGGAAACCCTGGCGATCATCGCGTACAAGCAGCCGATCATCCGGGCCGACATCGAAGCTATCCGCGGCGTCGCGGTCGGCGAGGTGATCCGCAGTCTGATGTACAAAGGCCTGGTCAAGATCGCCGGAAGGGCCGAGATTCTCGGCCGCCCCATGCTCTACGGCACGACGAAGAAGTTCCTCGAAATCTTCGGTCTGAATTCCGTCAAGGACCTCCCCAAAGCCGAGGACCTCAAGAACCCGGATCGCGGGTGAGAGACTGCAACAAACACCTGCTATGTCTGGCGAGTAGTCCCATGCAGTCAGGCAGTCTCTCTGAGGTACGTGCAAATGCCGCGGACCAGGTCTCGGACATCCACTAGGAGTAGCCTGAGTTCGTCGGGATCCATTTCAACGAAAGGCATATAGTCGTCCTGCTGCCTTTCGTTGAAGGCACGATGCAGGGTCCGTGAGTATTCCTTCGGGAGAGTTCCTGTACGAATGAACTCTCTATCGAAGAAGGCGATCACCGCAGAGTGCCGGGCATACTCCAAACGCTTGGTGAGAAGGACCGCAATAACGGCGTAGAAAGCCGCATAGTACAATCGATTGGCCGCACTTCTGTACCGCCCGGCGACCAGCAGAAACTCCGCATCTTCCAGAGCTTCATTCGCTTCATTCAAGCGGTACTTAATCAGGTCTCTGTGCTCCTGCTCCTTCATGCGGCAATCTCAATACCTTCACGCCGGACGTTTCTTGCGAATCCAGAACGTGAGAGTGGACCTCGCTCGAAGTCCTCTTGACTCACGATGACGACGGAAACGACGTAACCCTCCCTGAGGCTCAACTCCCAGGCTCGATCCAGAATCTGCCGCTTAGCCGTCCGAGTCACTTCTCGCAACTCGACGAGCAGATCAAGATCGGATCCGACATCTGCATCGCCCCGAACGCGAGAACCGTAAGCATACACTCGAACCACCTCAACGTCCGGAGCAAGCTCCTCAATGAGTTCCCTGACCACACGGTCGATGTCTTCAATCGCCATACTACCCTCATAAACATGCTCACAAGCTGCGATCAGCTTACCAGGTCCAGGGCAATTCGGCAACCTTAGGGTCGACCGCACTGGCCGGTCGGGGATGAGTTCGGTCGAAGACGTAGAGCGAATCCTTGGGCTCGACCGTGACGAAGTCTTCATTGATGGAGCCGCTGTCGTCGATTACGTCCGCTAGGCACAACCCCAGGTGCTTCGAGAGGAACTTGTAGACGCCGATGCGTTTGGATCGCCCGTAGTCGTGTCCTTCATCGGGCAGGTGCAGATACGCCACTTTGTCCTCGGCGTCGAACAGGCTGTAGACGTTCCGGATGTGGGGGTATTCAACGTTCGCCGTGTTCTTCGTCCAGTCCTTGCCGTCGGAGACGAACATCAAGGGACGAGGAGCCGCACAAGCTGCGATCTCCACATTGCTCGTTTCGTGGCCCTTGTGCTTGTGGACCGGCATGCCGCTTTCGCAGACGCACCCGCCGAAAAAGTGCGCCGACACCATGACCACCGGGACGGACACCGCGACCCGGTCATCCACCGCCGCGAGCATGAGACTTTGCGTCCCGCCGCCGGAGGCGCCGGTGATCGCGATCCTCTTGGGATCGACGTCCTTCATCGACGTGAGGAAGTCCACCGCCCGAATGCTGTTCCAGAGCTGCAGCTTGAAAACGTCGGGCATCGTGTGCTTCCAGCCGGCGTTGGCCCAGTCGCCATAGCCAACCATGTCGTATGCGAAGACCACCGCCCCCATGCGGGCGAACGCGGCGCAGCGTTTCTGCATGTCCGGCCGGAACCGACCATAGTCGCTGGGATCGCTCCAATGACCGTGGGGGCACAGCACCGCCGCGAATGGTCCGGTCCCCTTCGTCGGGCGGTACAGGTTGCCCGTGACGAACACGCCTGGCAGGCTCTCGAAGGCCGCGTTCTCGACCGTGTACCCGTCGTGCTCGCGCCGGCTGTGGATAATCGGGTTCAAGGGGCACTTCCTGGGCATCGGCAATAGACCCGCGCCGCGGAGGATCCCCTCGCGAATCCGCTGAGCCCTTTGTTGCCACTCGGCCTGGGTCGAGTACGTCGCGGCGAACCGCGCAAGCTGCTCCTTCGCCTGCTCCTCGCTCTGATAATTGCCCACGCACAGTTGCGGCTCCTCCACCGCAGCCTGCACCGACCAGGAGAAGAGCACAACGACAATCCCGACCATCCACATGCATCGCATAGCATACCTCTCTCGAACAAGCACGAATCACCAATTCGCCAACGGCTTGACCGAAGCCGTCTCGACAACCTTGCCATCCTTCCACTGCGGCGACAAGAGCACCGCCACACACGTGCTGCCGCTCGCCTGCGGCAGTCTCACCACGAGCCGCTTGACCCCGGCGTTCTTGCGCTGCGGCGGCTCCTGCTCGGCCGACTCGACCACGAAGATCGCGCCTGCCGGACTGAGGAGCCGAACGGTCAACTTCTCGCCTTTCAGTCTGAGCGTTGCGGCCGGTCCCTGGACGTCAATCTGAGCGTCGGTAGTCATCCCCCAGGCCAGTTCGCATGGCGTCTTGATGTCGAGTTCGTCCTGGACGAGCACGGCCCGCCGGCCCTCGATCATCGCCATGCCGCGACGAGCAGAGCTTGCGAAATCGTCGTAGGCGTCGGTCAACTCCACGACAGCCACGGGTCGTTCGCCATTGATCTCGGCCTTCGCGATGGAGGACTTCGCCAGGGCATCCTGGTGCTGGCCGTCGAGCATGATCACGTTGTGACTGGCCGAACCCAGCCGGTAGTACGACCATCGCTTGCCGCCGCGTTTGCTCTCCCAGTAGCCCGGCAGATTGTAGTTCTCGGAGCCCAGGTCGCGGACCCAGCGAACGCCCAGCGCGTCCAATTCGAAATTGCCAAGATCCAGATGTCCATGGTTGACCTGGTTGTAGCCTGCCTTGATGCCTGCGAACAGCGCATTCGGATCATCCCACGCGCTTCGCATGGTCACAACCTCGACCTGGCCGCGGAAGTAGTAGTCGAGCTGCTTGCGGGCCGTTCGGGGTTTCGCGGTGTACCAGACCAGATGGGCGGCGCTCGCCGACCGCTGGGCGATCTGCTCGTGCTCGGAGTAGGCGTACAGCGGATTGTGGAACGTGCGGGCCAGCCAGAACATGCAGGGCATCGGCCGGCGGGAACTGCGTTCCCCCACGTCCGCGAAGTTCAGGTACAGGCCCGTCGGTCCGGCGGTGTAAACCGGGAACAGTCCCGCCTTGGAAAGACCATCGACCTCCAGCAGCCCGAAGGTGTTGCCCAAGGCGGTGTCGAGCGCCGTCAGGCCGTAGGCTGTGTAGTGCGTCGCATAGCTCCAGTAACCGGGGCCCTCGCCCCAGGCGCCGTCGGGCGCGTAGCTCTTGAGCGCAAGCGGCAGCGACTTGACCGCGGCCGGGATAGTCCGCTCGGCGTAGCTCGGGTCAGTCTCCGCGATCGCCAGGGCTCCGACGATCATCCCACCGTTGCAGACCTGGTTCCAGTTGTGTTCGCTCTTGGCCCACCAGCCGTTCTTGTCGTAGATCTCCAGGCCCGGCTTGAGCCCCTTCTCGATCAGAGCGGTACGGATGCGGTCGCGGGTCTGAGAATCGAGGTAGTCAAAGAGCCAGTCGTACCCGACGCCCACCGCGTGGGACATCTCCGCGGTGTCCAGAAAGTGCGACGGATTCCAGTCAGGGAAGTTGCAGACCTCCAACAGGTTCTCCCTGGCCTTGGCGGCGTACCGCTGCTGTCCCGTCCAGCGATAGGCCATCGCCAGGGAGTAGATCCGCCGCAGACAATCCCGGCTGACGCTGAGCAGGCGGGGCCCTTCGAGCCGGTGGACCAAGGGAGGCCGATTCAGGCAGTCGTTGGCGTCCTTGAGCGTGTCGAGCACGCACTTCCGTAGTGCAGGGTCTTCCGGATAGACGGCCCGCAGCCGGGCCAGATCCGCATCTTTGAGCATGAGTCGGGGATGACGAGCCTCCAGCGTGGACAGGACGGAGGCAGGCTGCGCAGCGTCCGCAATGTCACGCGAGCAAACGACAGCCAGAGGAAGAACGACCAACGCGAGCACGTGTCTCATGGTGCACCCTCGGATTTCCTATTGACGATTCACCGTTTACCCTTCAGACTCTCACTGGCCGAAAGCCATGATGCCCTTTGTAAGGGGCGCAGGTGCAATAGTAAATAGTAAATAGCAGATAGTCGATTCAATGGGCTCTCCGATGAACAAGTACATCTACCGAAACAAGAAGGAGGCGGGCACCGCCGCGGCCAACAGCGCCGCCCAGGCGATCCGCAGTGCGATTCGCAGCAAGGGACAGGCCAACATCATTCTCGCCACCGGCGCCAGCCAGTTCGAAATGCTCGAACAGCTCGTCGCCAGCCACGGAATCGACTGGCTCAAGGTGGTGATGTTCCACCTGGACGAGTACATCGGACTGGGGACCGACCACCCCGCCAGCTTCCGCAAGTACTTGAAAGAACGGTTCGTCGATCCCGTGACGCCCCTCAAGGCCGTGTATTTCGTCCGAGGCGATGCGGAGGATTCCGTTGAGGAGTGCCGCAGACTGGGCGCCCTGATCGCAGCCAACCCCATCGACGTCGCCTGCATCGGCATCGGCGAAAACGGCCACCTGGCCTTCAACGATCCCCCGGCCGATTTCGAGACCGAGGAGGCGTACCTCACCGTCCAACTCGACGAGCAGTGCCGCAAGCAGCAGCTCGGCGAGGGCTGGTTTCCCCGATTCGAGGACGTCCCTTCCCAGGCCATCTCCATGAGCATTCGCCAGATCCTCAAGAGCAAGCAACTTGTGGTCACAGTGCCCGACATGAGAAAGGCCCGGGCCGTCAAGAACGCACTGGAAGGACCGGTGACGCCTCAGTGTCCTGCGTCGATCCTTCAGCAGCATCCGAACTGCTCGATCTTCCTCGACGAACTCTCGGCGTCGCTGCTGTCGGGCGGACAGTAGCAACTGGGAAGGCGACCGACCGATGGAACAGACTCCCAACTTGGAAGAAGGCGAAACCGGCGAAGCGTCAGGCATGTCCCCTTCCTGCATCCTACCTGGCCTGATCGATCTCCAGGTGAACGGCTACAAAGGCGTGGACTTCTCCGGCGGCGACCTGACCGAAGAGAGTTTTGCACAGGCATGCCGAGACATGCTCGCCGCGGGCGCTACCGCGTTCCTGCCGACCCTGATCACCAGTCCCGCCGAGGTCTACGAGCGGAATCTGCCCCTGATCGCCAGGACGCTCGACGCGGAGGAATTCCGCGGCCGCGTGCTCGGCATTCACTTGGAAGGCCCCTTCATCTCGCGGCAAGACGGCGCACGAGGGGCACACGACGCCCGATGGGTCCGCGACCCGGACCCGGCCTATCTCGACGAACTGATCCGCCTGTCCGACGGCAAGATCCTGCTCCTGACGATTGCCGCCGATCAGATAGGGGCCGATGAATTGTCCCGCCATGCGACCAGCCGGGGAATCGCGGTCTCGCTCGGCCATCACATGGCCGATGAAGCGGACCTGGCGAGGCTGGTCGCTGTGGGCGCCAAAGCGCTCACGCATCTGGGTAACGCGGTGCCCGCCCTGCTGCCCCGGCACGAGAACCCCATCTGGGCGGGCTTGACCGCCGACCGCCTGGACGCGATGATCATCGCCGACGGACATCACCTGCCCCTTTCGATCCTCAAGACGATCCTCCGAGCCAAAGGGCCCGAACACTGTATCGTCGTCAGCGACGCCTCGCCCCTGGCCGGCCTGCCGGCGGGCGAATACTGGTCCATGGGCGCCCGCGTCCGCCTGGAGGCCGACGGCAAACTCCACAACCCCATGACCGGATACATGGCCGGGTCATCCGCGACGATACTCGACTGCGCCAACCACCTGGCGTCGCTGGGCCTGGCGGGTCTCAGCGAGCTCGGTCAGATGTTCTTCTACAATCCCCTGCGATTGATCGGCCTGTCGCCCAAGCAGGTGGTCGTCTCGCATAAAGTCCTGTTCGACGTCAAGCACCGGCACGTCTTTCTGGAATAGACGCCGCAAGTGGAGGTTCGGAGATGGGCAATTGGATCGTGCAAGTCCTGTGTGTGACGTGCCTGACCGCCGGCCATGCGCAATCGGAGCTCAAGCTGTGGTACGACTCGCCGGCCGCGGAGTGGACGCAGGCTCTGCCGATCGGCAACGGCAGAATCGGGGCCATGGTCTTCGGCGGAACCGCGGAGGATCGCTACCAGCTCAACGAGGATTCCCTCTGGTGCGGCGGGCCTCGCGACTATGCCCACGAGGGCGCGGCTCAGTACCTGCCGAGAATCCGCCAGCTGCTCTTCGAGGGCAAACAGAAGGAGGCGCAGCAACTGGCGAGCGAGCACTTCATGTCCGTGCCACTTCGTCAGATGCCTTATCAGCCCTTCGGCGACCTGAGGCTGACATTCCCGGGCCACGAGAAAGTGGAGAACTACCGCCGGGAGTTGGACCTCGACGCCGCCATCGCCACCACGACCTATCGGGTCGACGGCGCCACCTACACCCGCCAGGCGATCGCCAGTTGGCCCGATCAGGTGATCATCGTGCGGATCGGATGCGACCGTCCGGGAGCGATCAGCTTTGCCGCAACGTGGATCAGTCGCAATCAGGATGTGCGGACGCAGGCCTTCGACGGCGACACCCTGGCCGTTCGCGGCCGGGCGCGCGACTACAGACCTCGCGGCGACTCTGTCACCATTCCCGGTCAGGTTCGATTCGAAGGCCGGTGCCGCGTGATCGTTACCGGTGGAAAGACCTCGATCGACGACAAACGGATCCTCGTGGAGAACGCCACCACCGCAACGCTGGTGCTGGCCCTGGCAACGAACGTGAAGAGCTACAACGACCTTTCGGCCGATCCCGCGGCACTGTGTGCCGATGTGCTCAAGAAGGCCGCAAGGCGGACGCCCCGCCAGATACTCGACGCCCATCTGGCGGATCATCAGTCGTTGTTCCGGCGGGTGTCGCTCGACCTGGGTCCTGCACCCGAGCGCAATCTGCCGACCGATCAACGCGTGCTCAAGTACGCCCAGCGAGAGGACCCGCACCTGGCGGCCCTCTTCTTCCAGTATGGGCGGTACTTGATGATCGCCAGCTCGCGTCAAGGCGGCCAGCCCGCGAACCTGCAAGGGCTCTGGAATGAGAGCGTCGCTCCGCCTTGGGACAGCAAGTACACGATCAACATCAACACCCAGATGAACTACTGGCTCACCGAGCCGACCAACCTGAGCGAGTGCGGCCGGCCGCTATTCGATGCCCTGGTCGACCTCAGCCAGACAGGCCGGTCCGTCGCGGTCAAGCACTATGACGCCCCAGGCTGGGTCCTGCACCACAATTTCGACCTCTGGCGAGGGGCGGCTCCCATCAATGCCTCCGATCACGGCATCTGGCCCACCGGCGGCGCATGGCTGTGCCAGCATCTCTGGTGGCACTACCTTTACACAGGCGACAGGACTTTCCTGGCCGAGCGGGCGTACCCCCTGATGAAAGGCGCCGCGGAGTTCTTCGTCGCGTATCTCATCGAGGACCCGCGAAGCGACAAGCGTTGGCTGATCAGCGGGCCCAGCAATAGCCCTGAGCAAGGGGGACTGGTTATGGGCCCGACGATGGACCATCAGATCATTCGCGACCTCTTCGCCAACACCGCTTCGGCCGCCCGCGCGCTGGGCGTCGATGAAGAACTCGCGAAGAGGCTTGACGAGATGCAGGGTCGGATCGCGCCCAACCTGATCGGCAGGCACGGCCAACTTCAGGAATGGCTGGAGGACAAGGACGATCCGAAGAACGAGCACCGCCACGTCTCGCATCTGTGGGGCCTGTTCCCCGGCGAGGAGATCACGCCGGAGACGCCGGAACTGTTTGCGGCCGCCAGGCAGTCGCTCGTCTTCCGAGGCGACGGCGGCACCGGCTGGAGCCGCGCGTGGAAGATCAACTTCTGGGCCCGCCTGCTCGACGGCAACCACGCCCACCTGATGCTCAAGAACCTGCTGACCCTGACCACCTCGCCCCTGACCGACTACAAAGGCGGCGGCGTCTATCCCAACCTCTTCGACGCCCACCCGCCCTTCCAGATCGACGGCAACTTCGGCGCCACCAGCGGCATCACGGAGATGCTCCTCCAGAGCCACCGCCGGGACGGGCAGGG
Source organism: uncultured Phycisphaerales bacterium (assembly GCA_937927975.1). Taxonomy (GTDB): domain Bacteria; phylum Planctomycetota; class Phycisphaerae; order Sedimentisphaerales; family Anaerobacaceae; genus PLanc-01. The sequence goes on along the minus strand of CALEZT010000268.1, from coordinate 135,193 downwards.
CCGCTACATCATCGACCTGTTGCCTGCCCTGCCGGAGGCGTGGCCGAGCGGCTCGGTCAAAGGCCTGCGGGCCCGCGGCGGATTCGAAGTGGACATTGAATGGAAGGAGGGCCGGCTGGCCGCGGCGACCATCCGATCCCCACTCGGCGGCACGTGCACAGTCCGCACGACTGCGCCTGTCGAGATCCGGACGGAAGCGTCCAACGTGTCCGCAGTCCGGCCTGCTGCGAATATCGTTGACTTCAAGACGGAACCCGGCGTGAGATATGCTCTCGTGCCCTCGAAATGAGCGTCCCTGTGCTGAAAGGAAAGACTGATGGAGTCCCACGAAAGAAAGCGATGGATCGGATGCGTCCTTGCGATAGTTGCGATCTGCACAACCACAGGAACCGCGAACGACGACGACGCCTGGGGAAGACTGAAGCTCTGGTATCGCCAACCCGCCAAGGAATGGACGCAGGCTCTGCCGGTCGGGAACGGCCGCCTGGGCGCGATGGTCTTTGGCGGAATCGCCAACGAGCGGCTGCAACTGAACGAAGTGAGCCTGTGGTCGGGCAGTCCCCACGACGCCGACAATCCCGAGGCGCTGCCGGCCCTGCATGAGATCCGCCGATTGATCTTCGAGGGGCAGTACGCCCAAGCCAACAAGCTGGCGTCCAAGACGCTGATCTGCAAGGGCCCCGGATCGGGCTCGGGCAACGGCGCAAAAGTCCCCTATGGCTCCTACCAGACGCTCGGCGATTTGTCCCTCATCTTTGAGGGATTCGAGGGCGCCACAGAGTACCGTCGGCAGCTCGAGCTCGACACCGCGGTCGCCACGGTCGCCTTCCGTCGGGGCGACGCCGCGTTCACTCGCGAGGTCTTTTCCAGCGCCGCCGACCAGGTCCTCGTTGTGCGGTTGACTTGCGACAAGCCCAGGCAAATCAGCTTCACTGCTGTCCTGAGACGCCCGGAACGATTCGCCACCAGCGCCGACGGCAGCGGGGGTCTGATCATGACCGGACAGATGCACGACGGCAGAAACGGAACCCGCGGTCTCCGATACGTCGTCCGCCTGCGTGCCGCGACCAAAGGCGGAAAGACGAGCGCCGACGGCGACAGCCTTCGCGTCGAAGGAGCGGACTCCGTCACGTTGTTCCTGGCCGCCGGGACCGACTACAAACTCCAGCCGCCCGACTATCGCGGCGAAGATCCTCGTGCAACCACTGCATCGCAACTGGCCAAAGCGATGAAGAGATCCTACCAGAGCCTGCGCAGCAGACACGTAGCGGATCATCGTGGGCTGTTCCGACGCGTCAGTCTCGGCCTGGGTGCAGACAATGACGCCATGAACGCGCCCACCGATGAGCGACTCAAGGCCTTGCGTGACGGGGCCAAGGACCCGGCCCTTGCGGTCCTGTACTTTCAGTTCGGGCGGTATCTGCTGATCGGCAGTTCCCGGCCCGGCAACCTGCCGGCGAACCTGCAGGGCATCTGGGCCGACACGATCCAGACGCCCTGGAACGGCGACTACCACACGAACATCAACGTGCAGATGAACTACTGGCCGGCGGAAGTCTGCAACCTCTCCGAATGCCATGAGCCGCTGTTCGACCTGATCGATTCGCTCCGCCCCAGCGGCCGAAAGACCGCGCAGGTGCACTACGGCGCCGACGGATGGACGGTGCACACGATCACGAACACCTTCGGCTTCACCTCGCCCGGCGAATCGCCCGGCTGGGGACTGTTCCCCGCCGCCGGAGCGTGGCTCTGCCAGCACATTTGGGAGCATTACGCATTCGGAGGCGACAAGAAGTTCCTGGAGCGGGTCCGCCCCATCCTGTGGGAATCCGCGGAGTTCTATCTCGACTTCCTCGTGGAGGACCCCAAGACCGGCAAGCTCGTCAGCGGTCCGGTGAACTCACCTGAGAACACGTTCATCACGCCCGACGGCCAGCGGGGTTCCCTGTGCATGGGACCCACGATGGATCAGCAAATCATCTGGGACCTGTTCACGAACGTCCTGGAGACCGCCAGGGTCCTGGGCATCGAGGACGATTTCGTCTCGCGGGTTCGCATCGCGCGCGAACGGCTGCTGGGCCCCCAGATCGGCTCCGACGGGCGGCTTCTCGAATGGTCGCAGGAATTCAAGGAGGCCGAGCCGGGACACCGGCACGTCTCGCACCTGTTCGCGTTGCACCCGGGCCGGCAGATCTCCGTGACCGGAACGCCGGAACTGGCAGCGGCGGCCAGGAAATCCCTGGAGCATCGGCTCGCCCACGGCGGCGGCCACACCGGCTGGAGTCGCGCCTGGATCATCAATTTCTGGGCTCGTCTGCGCGAGGCCGAGAAGGCGCACGAAAACGTCGTGGCCCTGCTGGCGAAATCGACGCTGCCGAACCTGTTCGACACGCATCCGCCCTTCCAGATCGACGGCAACTTCGGCGGGACCGCCGGCATCGCGGAGATGCTCCTGCAAAGCCATGCAGGAGAGATTCACCTGCTGCCCGCCCTGCCGGGCGAATGGCCCGACGGCCAAGTCAAGGGCCTGCGGGCTCGCGGCGGCTTCGAACTGGACATGACTTGGGCCGGCGGGAAACTCGTCGAAGCAGTGATCCGCAGTGACCATGGCGGCCCATGCACGATCCGCTCCGGCGACAGAGCCGTTCAGGTCGAAGCCCGAAAGGGCAAGGAGATCCGACTCGATGGACAACTCGGCCGGAGCTGAAGCATTCCCGGCGATTGAACCCATCCCACTGTCACACGTAAAACAGACAGAGAGCCCTGCGACGGCCCTCATATTTGGAATGTATGCACAGACGGTCTTTTTGGGGGGAGTTGGATTTCCTTGGCGGGAGACGTCCTAAAGAAAAGAGCTCCTGTGAATCGATATACCCAATAGCCCAAACCGAGACGTGTAAAACTGCGATCTTTAGTCAAGGCGGGTGGTTTGCGGTTGCCTCAGGCAACGAAAGGAGGATCGCTAGAGAGAAGCACCGAGTACTTGGGAGGAGGGGATGACGCGATGGATCGAACGGTCATCTTCCTGAGGAAAGGAACATCACATGAAAAGGATTTCTCTCGTGGTGGCGCTGCTGGCCCTGACGCCAGGCGTCAGCGAAGCCTGGGGGTATGGCTACAGTTGCGGCGTTCGCTACACCCCCTACGCCTTCACCTACCGCAACTCCGGCCTCGTCCCTTGCGGGGTCGACTACACGCCCTATGCCTTCACCTACCGCAATTCCGGCCTGGTTCCCGGTTACGGAACCTCTTCACGCTACGGCGGCTACAGTTATTCCATTGGAGCCGCGCGGACCGTGCGGTCTTCTCGCGATGGCTCGCGCGGGTCGCGGTCGATGCCTGGGCACGCACAGAACACAACGCCGTCGCCCCGCCCGCAGGACGGAAGGGACATCATCCGGGGGCATCTTCTCGCCAGGGGCATCGAGTCCGCAAGCGTCAATCGAATCCTCATGATCGACAATCAGCTTGTCAGCGCGGACTTCCATCTGAAGGACCGAGGTCTGTTGATCAAGTACTGGAATCCCGAGGCGATCGAATCGCTGGCCGCTCAGGAGAGCTCCAGACAGAGGATCTACGAGACCTATCGCACGAACTGGGCGAGGGTGGCCGCTGAGCACGAACAGGCCGGGGGACGGATCTACACCATCGAAGCGTCCGATGTGCAGACGATCGTGGCTGCCTTGGACGCCTGCACGACGTTGGATGTCAGACCCCAGACTGAAGACCAGACCGTGCTGTACGCCAAGAACTGACGGAGAATGTCATGGCCTCCCCGGGCTGGGCACCGACGACGTCCAGCTTTCCGGGGCGCTCCAGGTCACGGCTGCGGCGGTGGGGTCCTTGATCGCCAGGGACTCGCCGCCGCCGTCCGTGGTCGGATGCCATCGGTCGGAATACCGGAACCGCAGGATCGCGGCTTCGAAGGGCGAGGGCAGTTTCAGGACGATCTCCTCGCCGCTGTTGCTCAGACGCCCGGCATAGGGTCCCACCACGGCAATATCGTTGCCATATCGCTTGCGAAACTCGACCGGATCGCCCGCCACCACGACGCAGCCGCCCGGTTCGAGAGTCATGGAGGGCAGGACGAAGTCGATGCCGGCCGTGAATCGGACGCCTTTCAGGTCGAGCGGCACGGTCATGATGTTCTGCAGTTCGATGTAATCGAGCTGCTCTCCCTGCGGCGCGCTGTACATCAGCTCCGTCACGCGAAGCCCTTCCAGCAGGAGCAGTTGATTCAGATAGGGATAGTCGCCGCCCGTTCCCTCGACCCTCGTGGCTTCGAGGGCCGCGGAAATGAGAAAGTCGCTGCTGGACACCGAGCTGTTCATCGCCTGGAAAGCGAGCAGGTTGGGACCTGCATGGAGCAACTCGATTCGGTCGGAAAGATCGAACATCTCATCGAACGCCGAGTAACTCGCCTCGTGGCTGCCGGCGGCTGCGGAGTTCCACAGAAGCGTATCCGGGGCGTTGACGCGAGCTACTTCCTGGCCGTTAAGATACGCGACAAAACCATCGTCGTACCGCACGCTCAGACGCAACTCGGAGAACGTCCCAATCCAATCGCCTCCCACCTGAAACGGTATACGGATATAACAGGTCGCATTCTTGCCATACATGACCGACTGGACATCCAGGCCGATGAACGGTTCATAGCCCGTGCTCCGCTCGAAACCCACGCCACCCGGAGGGCCGGAAACGCTCAGCCAGGCGGAGTCGTCGACACCGGGAAGGACTCGCCACTCATCCGGAATCTGACCGGACGAGGTCGGAACGATCGCCCGCTTGGCCGCCCCTTCCGTGACGAGGGCGAATGTCGTAACGGTGATCTCGGGCAATGCAAAGTTCGGCAGTCCCGGCGTCGGAAGAAGGAAGAAACCGAACTGACTGGTTCCGTAGGGAATCCGCCCCTGCGAGATGTCGGTCGTCTGGGCGAGGAATATCACCTTGTCGATCTCGTTGGAGGCAGCGTCGAACAAGGCGATCATATCGCCATCGGAGGAGAGCTTGAACCGCACGTGGCCAGGATCGTCTCCATCATCGGCGGAAAAGACCGCATATCCCCCGCCGGCGATGAAAGTGAGCGGCGTCAGACGGTGCAGATCGGGCTCAGTCTCCGGCGTATCCGTCAGATAGAAACCACCGAGGTCCACCGGCAATGGATGCGGATTGTACAGTTCGATGAAATCGGACTCGAATAGAACGGACTCCGCGGCCAGCCACTCGTTGATCCGAATCCTGCGAGGATCGCCCAACGGATGCGGGAGATTGGCCCGGCCGAACGTCGGGGTCGTCAGACGCCACAAACCCTCAGGGCCGACACGTCCGATCGACAGGTCGGGCAGTTGACTGCCGAACTCGACGGAATCGATCAACTCGCCTGTTCTGTCGAACAGATACAGGCCGTCGCCCTCCGCGTTGAGACCAAAACCGACATGGTAGCCGGAGCCTGTGGACCTGTTGTCCGCGAACAGGACGAGGTACTCGCCGGGACGCATAGAAGCGCCGGACGGAAAGACGAACTTCGCAGGCTCAGACGGATCGTCGCTGAGGCTCATTCCGGACAGGTTGATCGCCGCCGGACCATCGTAGTACAACTCGATCATGTCGGGGAACGTCCCGCCGTTCGAGACCGCCGACTCGTTCATGGCCAGCACCTCGCTGAGCACGAGCTTCCGGAACGAGGCATCCACGATCCAGGTTCGCGAGGCGGTCGGCGTCTGCTCGTTCTGCCAGACGCCCGCGGAGTCCTTGCCGAGGACGAACACCGTGTATGGCTGCCCGTTCTGGAGATTCGTCAGCTCGATCGGGGGCATGGGCATCGGATCGCCCGGCTGCCCCGCTCCCGGCCGGAGGACCTCTTCGCTCCAGGGCCCGTCGTTGATCCGATACTTGTAGGCAAAGAGGTCCGGCCCCCCCACCGTCAGGGTCGCGTCGGTCCGCCACGTCACCGGGAAGGGCTCCCCGCCGATCGAGGCCCCGGGCGGCACGAGTCCGCCCATGTCCCGGCCGTTGGGTCCGGCGCCGACCGCAGGCGAACTGGCGAGCAGCCGCATGTCTCTGTAAGGCGAGGCGATGCTCGAAGCCTTCCACAGTTGCGGATCCACGCCTTCGAGGTTTCCTCCGCCTCCCCAGACGATCGGGTCGTCCTCGACCGTCGGGAAGATCGAGTTGTTCATCGTGATTGACGTCGGATGGCCCGCCCAATCGGGATTGGCGAACACGTGCGCGACGTCGTGGAAGATGTTGCCGTCGCCGTAGAAACCTTTGCCCTGCCACTGGCCGGACCGGGCCTCGTACAGGTTCACGGCCGCCCGGTTGGCCTTCACCACGGTGTTGTTGACCGCGGTGATGAACCCGCCGTCCTTGGACAGCATGGCGTGATCCACGTCGTAGAAGAGATTCCGCACCACGGTCAATTCGGAGTATTGGCCGTTTTCGGTTCCGGTGGTGACCGCGTGGGACAGACTGTCTCCGTTGCCGCCGCTGCGCATGTGCAGGAAAACATTGCCCTCGACGTGGGCGTCGGCGCCGTCCAGGTCGATGCAGTCGTCGCTGGCGCCGATGAACGTGTTGTTCAGGAATCGGGCGATGGGACCCGGACGCTGGCCGCCGGTGAAGTCGATGATGTCGTTGTAGCCGGTCGTGCCGCCGAAGAGATTGCCCTCGAACAGCGCGCATCCATCGGCCGGAAAACCCCAGAAGTGGATCAGTTCCGTACCGCTGATGTCCGGCAGGATGGAGTTCCTCAGGACGATCGAGGAATCCTCGAAGTTCAAGTACTGCTTGGTGTGGTTGCTCCAGATGATACGGTCCAGCAAGACCTTGGCGTGATCTGCGAGGACCGCATATGATCCGGCGTCGCAATACGCCATGTTCACATAGGCCAGGCGGCTCTCCTGCTGCGAATCCAGGAACCGAAGTCCCGCCCAACTGGTCAGGTCGGGGACCTTCGTGAAGGTGATCCGACGATAGAGAGAACCCTCCGCAAGAAGCCGGCCGTGGACGATGAGACTCGCATTGGGATGAAAGAACAGCGTCGCGCCCGGCTCAATCTGGAGCGTGACGCCCGCCGGAACGGTCAGCGAATCAACCACATGCCAGGGCCCCAGCGACGCCCGCAGAACCGTGTCGGATTCCAGCGTGCCCGAAATCTCCGACAGGCTTCCGTTGTCGTACCACAGGTCGATCCAGGTCTCTTCCACCTTGCCGCCGGCGCCGTTGCCGCCCTCGAAGGCCTCGATCCAAATCCGGTTGATCCCCGGCGTCAGAGACGCATCCACCACGTTCAGGCGGGACCCTTCCAGCGACAGATTGAAACTCAAATCGACGCTGGAAGCGGAGACCTGATGGACCTCGACAGCCAGTGTGTTGCTTCCTTCGAGCAGCAGCCCCGCAGGCACGTCGTACTCGACATACGTGCTCTCGTCCACCCCCGCCACGTTGGCGGTGGCGAGCGTCAGGTAGCCGATCGGCCCCTCCGGCATCCCACTGCGACAGACCTCCACTCCATTGAGATAGACGACCGCGCCGTCATCGCGCAGCAGCCGCAGACGCAGGGACAGATATTGCCAGGCCCGACTGACCAGGAACGACTTCCGGAAGTAGGTGGTGATGTACCGATTGGAGGCGGGTCCACTGTTGACGAGGGTGGCTTCATCCCCGTCTCCATAACCCAGTTCCGCGGCCCCGTTGCGCCAGGCGCCGTCATCGAACTCCGGCAGACGCCAGTCGGTCCCCTGATCGCTGCCGTCGTCGAGGAACTTCCACTGGGAGCCCGCGGGCACAAGGGACTCCGCCAGGCGCAGGCCGCTGGCCGACTGCCACGTCCCCGACTGAGCCGACCAGGAAGCCGGCACGCCATTGACCAGGACCGACCGCGTGCGAGTGGCGTCGGCCCGGCCCGACAACGCGTAGGTCTTGGCCGTCGTGTATGGATAGCCGTTCACCACAGGCAAAGGACTGCTGACCGTAAGCTGCTGCGGAATCTGGGCGAGCACGGCGGCATTACGCTGTACGACAAACTGCTTGATGCGAGCGCGGGTATCCTCAGGGACCCATCCGCCCAGCACGTGGTCCACGAGGGGATCAAACCGCTCCGGCGAGAATACGGTGTCGATCAGATCGACAAACTGCGTGTGATACAGAGCCAGCACGTCGGGGTGCGTGAGCAGCTCGTGCAATCCGTCAAGCCCGGCGTACACGTGCACGTTGCGATGGATGTCCGGCGCGTTGTCGCCCTGGCCGAACAGGGTGTCCAGGTCGTGCGGGATCAGCCAGAATCGCGGATCGTCCACGCCGCGGTACATGGCATAGTCGTCCCCGCGAGGGGTGGTCAGACCGCCTTCGCGATTGCCGCAAAGCGCGTCCACTGCGAGAAACCGCAGCCATTGTTCGAGATGGATGACCTTGCGGACCTCTTCCACGAGCTTGTCCGACGGCGTGTTGTTCAGGACGTACGTCAGTTGGATCAGATCGCTGTAATCGTTGGCCGCGGTGTTCGTCTGCTTCTCGTAACCGGCGCGATAGGCATTGGGGTCCGAGCCCTCGAAACCCAGGTCCGCCACGTCGTTGGCGCATCGGTACGCGTTGCCTTCGCGATCGCTGGGGAAGTGCCTGGCCACGAACTCGTCGTCGATCACCTCCACGAGCGCGTACGAGCCGAACATCGTACTGTCGGCCAAGGCCTGGTTGACCCCGTTGACGCGGACCTGGATCGGCGTGATCCGCTCGGCGGGCAGACTGGCCATCCGCCAGACCGCACTGCCCAGGACCGCGACGTGTCCGAAACGGTTCTTGATGTTGATGGCGGTCACATCGTTCCATCGGGCGTCCGTGGGGAAGTTCACGCGATAGTTATTCCGGTATCTTCCGCCGGCGGTGTCCCGACTGCCCTTGCCGCGATTGCGGATGCCGACCCGGTATCGCAGCTCGATGCCGGTCCCGTCCACGCTGATGAAGGTGCCGTTCATCTGGGCGTTGCTGTCCCTGTCGTTCTCGGGGCCGGGACCGCCGGTCCCGTTGCCGATGTCCACGAGCCGGGCCCGCTCGGCCTCGGTCATGATCAGAAGGTAGATCGGCTGGCTGCCTGCCGCCCAGGGGGCTTTGGAGTCGAACGACCCAAGCACCTGGTACAGGGCGTTCGTCACCTGCTCGACGGCGCCATCCACGAGGCTGGGAGCCGGCCACGTACGAACGTTGCCCTGCGCATCGCGAACCTCGACGTAGAACTCCACGATCTGTCCGTCCGCCTGCGCCGGAATCGAGGCGCCGAACACGCCGTCGCCCGCTGCGCCGTCGCCGTGCGATCCGTCGTCGTACATCGTCAGGCCGGCATACGAAGCTGGATCGTGGCGAGGATAGAGCATCTGGTCGGTGTATCGGGACGCATCGAGCCGGTATCGCAGTGTGGCGGTCACGCCTGTGGCCCGTTCATCCAGAATGCGCGCCGTCACCGTCACAGCGTCCGCAGGGCCTGGAATCACAGGCGAATGGCGGACCTTCAGGATCAAAGGAGCGATGTCCTCGGATGCGACGGAATTCGCCCGTCCCGGGGTCCCGCCATCGGTCAGACTGGCCGCCCAGTTCTGTCCAAACCGGCCCGGCAGGACCGCATTGACAAGCTCCAGCGACTTGCCGCCGCCGTCATGGTCGCCCGTCCATCGCCATCCACGCTGACTGAAGTCCAGCGGTCCCAGTTCCCGCACGGACCAGTCGCCCTCGTCCGCGTACCGGATCGAATCGACGACCGCGCCGAGGGCGTTGACCAGCGTCAGCGTCTCGCCGGAATTGCTCAGCCAGCCGGTCCAGCCGCCGACTGCGTTCTGCACGTCCGGATGCAGCGATCGGAAGACATCCGTGTCGGCCGCGACCACAAGACGCTCGCCGGCGCCGATCGCGACGTCGGGAAACACGAAGTCGACGCCGTCGGTGAATCTCCAGCCCGCCAAATGGACGGGCTCAGAGCCGCGATTGAGCAGTTCGATCCACTCTCGTCGCGTGTCCTCGGACGCGAAGGGTCGGTGATACGGATGGTACATGATTTCGGCGAGGATGACGCCGCCAGGGCCGCCGTCATTGGAGCTGCCGGGAGTCGGGGTGGTGCAGACCTGCCAAGGGCCATTGCCGTCGGGAAGTCGGGCGTAAGACGTGTTGGGCGACTGGCTCCCAAACGTTACCTGATCCAGCAGACCGCCCTCGGGATCGTAGAGGGCGACGGATTCGCCCGACGCGCTGAGCCTGAAATTCGCGTGGAGAGGTCCTTCGTCGGTTTCGCCATCGGCCCAGAGGAACAAGTAGCCGTGAGCCGGGATCGTGGTCACGGCGGCCCCCGTCGCGGGAATCCGCCACTTGGTCCGATCGGCCGGATCGTCGCTCAAGAGACAGCCTGCGACATCGACGGCATCGTCTCCGTAGTTGTGGAGTTCGATCCAGTCGTCGTAGTCCCCCTGCTCATCCGCGACGACGTTCTCGTTGCTGGCCATCAGTTCGTTGATGGCCACCGTCCAGGCGCCGAGAGAGACAGAGCCACAGGCGAGCAGGAACAGAGAAAACAAGGACAGGAACGCACTGATGGAAACGCGCATTGTCGACCTTTTCGCGAAGCTGCACATCTCGCCCGGCGATCCATGCAGCGATCCGATCAACGACTCACAACACCCTCGCACATCGGAGGCGAAGTGCTTCTATTCTATCCGAAAAGAGGCCGTCGAGTCAATGTCGCGGTCACTAGGTCCGAGAAAACGTGTGCGACTAGATTTCTTGGGGGGCATGAGGAGTGTAAGGAGTCCGAATTCGATTCCGGGTGGCAGCGACAAGCGTCAGCTTGTCGATGGTTCTTGTGAACGCGAGAGAGCCATCGACAAGCTCCGAAGACTCCGCTTGTCGCTGCCACCCGGACAGGAACCTGCCGAATCTGCCACGGAATGCCGACCACACCCACGAAACGTAGTCGCACACGAGAAGACTAGCGGCTCTTGAATCACCTCCCTTCATCAGGTCAATCCGACGGTCTCTGCCAGGAGACAGAGCCGTGCGCCTCGAAACATGCGACCAGCTTCTGAATGTGGAACAGGTCGGCCCGGCACCAGGGGATGTCCACAACGCGGGCCAGTCGGCCGGCGGGTTCATCGAGAATCCACGCCCTGGCGGCGAAGATCTCGGCCGACATGGTCGGGAGGGCGAAAGGCGACTCGTTCCGCCACATCGTCTCGACGCCCCAGGCCAGCGACCACGTGGGTCGATGATAGTCCACGTATACGCCCATCAGGCGCCTGTGCGTCGGCTCGGCGTAATGAGCCAGGATCCGACCGACCTCCGGCGTCAGATGCCGCCAGCGGGCGAAGATGTTCCGTGAGACCGGGGCCGACGCGATGAGCCCGCCGCGAGTGTGGGCGAATTCATAGCGCAGTCGCTCACGAAGGGCTATTCGGGTCGCCTCCAGGCCCTTGGCGACGGCGTCCTGGTCCTTCATGCGCTCCGCCATCCGACAGTAGGCGATCAAGCCTGCGACGTGCCCATTGCGGCAGTCCTCTTCCATCTTGTTGGCGGACCGGCCGACGAGAGTCTTCCATCGCGGCCAGTTACGCTCGATGTTCGACCAGTCGCCCGTCGCGTGGGCCCAGAGCCACGAGGGGTACAGACGGGCCACATCGCTGCGGACGATGTCGTCCATCAGGCGGAACAGCTTCTCCGGCTGGATGTCGTAGTAGGACCGCACCGCCCCCGCCGATGGTTTGTCCGGCGGGTCGCCCGCGAGCCCCCATTGCTCGACGTAAGCCCGAATTCCCGCCTGCAAATCCGAATCAACGCGCGGATAGGCCAGAGCCAAGGCCAACAGCGTCTCAGCGGGATCGGCGAAAATGCGGTACGCCTCCCTCGGATGCTTGCCCGGCGGGAAGATCAAGGGCTGCCACCGCTGCGAGATCAGCTCGCGCACCTCGGATGCAAGCATGGCATTGAGTCCGGCGTACCCAGCGTCGTCGGACGGCTCCACCCTGCGGACTTCCCAGATGAACCGGTTCAGCTCCGCGTCTGATATCCGACCGACTCGTTCGGCCGCTTCTTCCGTGAGCGGCTGCTGCGTCGTGCCTGGGATTTTCCCCGGCAAGGCAGCGAGCAGGTGGTTGAGCCGTGGAGATTGCAGGGTGTCCCAATCCCAGGGCAACTCCTGCACTTTGGTCCATTCCTCGTCGGTCAGCTTGGCCGAAGGCGGCTTGGACTCCCGGCTTGCGGCGCCGGTGGGCGACATCTTGCAGGCGATGACCGCGACGCCGGCGTTGATTTCGTGCGTCGGAACGAAGTAGAAGCTGTCGCCCGCGATCGAAACCGCGGTGTCGATCACGGACCCGCCCCCATAGACCGCGGTGCCCCGCGCGAGCCATTCCTTGCCGAGCGGGAGAGACTCCCCTCGCAGAATCGCCGCCCAGATGCCTGCCGCCTCGCCCGCCTGCGGCTCGTGCATCCCCCGACAGAACGGCTGACCATATCCCTGGAGCGTGTCCAGATCCATGGCGTTGACGTTGTCCTGATGCGTGTTGATGAGCACACGCCCGGCCGCGGAGAGCTGGCTCTGTTCGTCGTGGACCAGGAGCAGACTGTCGTGCCAGCCGTAGGTTCGCGACTGGTCCATGATCGGCGTGATGTGCCCGGTCGCGGTGTCGAGATACCCGACGTTCAGAAATGGCGAGTAGTGCTCGTATCGACTCCGCAGCAAGGCCTGATACTTCACGATGACCTTGCCGTCAGCCGTGACGATCGCAGGGGCGCCGGTCCCGTTCATGCTCTCGGCGTACACGACTGGCGTCACGTAGTTCTGCCGCCCAGTTTCCGGGTCCAGGACGAAGAACGTCTGGTAGACGGGTTCCGCGGTCAGCCGCTTGCGGATGTAGTCCAGTTGCGAATCGTAAACGCCCGACTCCGCCATCTTCTTGAAGTTCGCCGCGCGGAGCCGGTCGTTCTCGTCCTTCTTGTGCCGCCAACTGGCGAAATCGCCGAAGATCTCCTTGACCATGTCCATCAGGATGGGCTCGAAGGAGTCCAGACAGATCGCAGGCGTGGTCGTGACCAGAACCGACCCGTCAGGGGCGATCACCGGATGATACCCCCGCAAACTGACGCCCGGGAGCTTCGCGCTTTTCCAGATCAGTCGCCCATCGCTCCAGTCGAAAGCGTAGAGGTGCATGTCCTCGCTCCCGACGTACACACGGCCCCTGCCGGCATCCAGAGCAGGACTGGCCAGCAGCGGCCCACCGACGGTCGCCTTCCATCGGATGCGTCCGGTGTCCATATCGATGGCATAGAGGTTTCGATCCCGACTTCCGACGACGACGGTCCCCCGGTGAATCAGCGGCGCGTTCCATACCGCGGCCCCAGTCTGAACCGACCACGCGAGCGTGCCGTCGGCCACATTCACCGCGCAGATGGCCCCTGCGTCGTCGCCAAAGACCACCTTGCCATCGCCGACGGCGCAGGTGTGCAGAATCGCCCCGGCTGAGCGATAGACCCACACATCGGCTCCCGTGTCGCAGTCCATAGCATGGAGGATCCCCCGCAAGGTGCCGACGAACACTCTGCCCTCAGCGATCACCGGCTGCACGCCCGCCATCAGGCCCTCGTCGGGGAACAACCGATACCATTTGCGCTCGAACGGCGGGCGAATCTCCGTCGTCGCGGTCCCCGAGCGGGCGGCGTCCCGAGCCAGCATCGGCCAATCTTGCGCCCGGGCCGTGAATGGAACACATGCGAGGGCGACACAAGACACCCAGAGCAGGTGCATGGGAACTCGATGCTGCGAATGCAAAGACATTGTCGTCACCTCAAGAACAGCGGAGACAGTACGTTATCCTGACCATGAAGGATCGTGTCCGCAGACGATCGCCTCGATCCCGCGGGCAACGATGTAGTCGGGAAGCTTCAGCAGGGTGGGTTCCGCACGATAACCGGCGAGGATGCTTCGGTCGGGAAATGCGCCGGCCCGTTGGATCAACTCCTCGGCCAGACCGCCCAGCGCGTCGTCGCGTGCCCCATCTGCGACAAGGGACCGGGCCACGATCACGAGTTCCTCGAACTCGATCCGAGCGTCATACCAGTTCAACTGGAGCTCCAACTCCGTCGCCAGATGGGATGGGACGCTGCCGAACGTGTACTGAACGCCGATCGGATTGTACATTTCCAGTCGCTCTTCGACGAAGGCTTCGCAGGCCTCCCGATACGCCGCGACTTTCTCGGCATCCATGTCAAGCCCCTCCTTCTTGAGTTCCTCGATCAGGAGGTCGTCGATCCGCCGGAGAAGCTCGGATCGTCGCTCCTCCATGCGTTCGTGCAGGCGTTCGTAGTAGACCTTCAGCAATAGCGATGCAGGCGTCATCGGCACCTTCGGAAACTCGACCGAACAATCGTTCGGCACCGTCACGAAGACAATAGCATAACCGAAAGTCGCTGCGCTGTCATTTCGGAACCGGAGGCGATTCGCCGTCGGAAGGCGCCGCAGGCAGAGTGAAGGTGAAAACGCTTCCGCCGCCGGGATTGTCCTGGAACCAGATCTGCCCGCCGTGCCTTTCCACCACCTGCTTGGCGAAGACCAGGCCGAGTCCCGTTCCGTCCCGCTCGGTCGCGCGGGCGTTGTCGGCCCGGTAGAACTCCTCGAACAGTCGCGGAAGCGCCGACTCCGGAACGCCGATGCCGGTGTCTGCGATGCGGACTTGAACGAAGCCGTTGTCGCGTTTGACCTCCAAGTCCACCTTGCCACCTTGCGGCGTGTACTTGACCGCGTTGAGCAGGAGGTTGGCGATCGTGTCCTCGATCAGAACGCTTTCGCCCCAGATCAAGTCGATGTCCGGGTCCATCCGGTGAGTGAGCGTGATCGACTTGTCGGCGGCGCGGCCCTGCACCAGCGACAGAGTGTTGAGGACGCACTTTCTGAGCGAAAACTGCTCGATCTCCAGCCGGCCGGTCAATTTCATCCGCGTCAGCTTGAGCAGCGCCCCGATGAACTCCAGACAACTGGTCGTCCGACGGTGGGCCCGCGAGACGAAGTCCTTCTGCCCGGCGTTGAGCGGTCCGACCATCTCGCCGCTGATGACGTCCAGACTGCCCAACACCGCGGCCAGATGCCCTTTGATGTCATGCGTCACTCGCAGCACGTACTCGTTCTTGACTTTGTCTTTCTCGCGGAGCTGCGCGTTGGCCTTTTCGAGGGCCTCCTGATGCCGCCGGAGTTGCTCGCTGATCGATGTCGTCATATACACGATGAGATACAGCGTGATGCTGAACACGAACAAGGTGCCCAGGACATATCGACCATCCCGATGGAGCCCATGCCCGGCGAACCCCTTCAGACTGTAATGCGGCAGCCCCTCGATCGCCTCCAGCACGACCAGCCCGCCGAAGAGGATCACAGCCAGCGTCGCCTGCATATAGCTCTGACGTCTCGACCGCAGGATGCTCGCGATGATCATGTGAAATGCGAAGAACAAGAAGAACGGGTTCTCGATCCCGCCCGAGAAATGCAGAATGGCGGTCAGGATGAACAGATCCGCGGAGATCTGCATCGCCAGAATGCCTCCGATCCTCGCGTCCGAGGGCTCCCTGCCGCCCTGCGTCCAATACCGAAGCAACGCGTACAGGCCCAGATTGTACAGCAACACCACCGCGGCAATCGTGTACAGACGCGCAACCGGAAGAGACACCGCCATGAACTCGCTGGCCCCGAAGGCAGCCGCAGCCAGCGCCGCGATCGCCACCCACCGCAGCCGGATGAGCCAATACGCCCTCTGAACCAGGCTGGTGCTCTTGAGCAGGCCCTGCATAGGAATCGACTATTCACACTTGATGACTTACTATTGAAGCAACCCCCGAGCCCGGTACGCAACACGGAAATCGTGCTTGAAATCGTAAATCGAGAACAACGGATCGCAGATGTCTACGCCTTCGGCGTGGCCAACAGGTCCTGCACCTTATCGAGGAGCGCGTCCGGCCTGACCGGTTTGTCGAGAAACGCCTGGACGGGGAGCCAGTTTTCATCGCCGGCGGCGCTCTTGAAATCGATGCCCTTCTTCTCTTTCACGCCGGTCAGCATGAGAATCGGGATGTCCTTGAACTGCGCGTCCTGTTTGACCTCACGGGAGAATTCGAAACCTTCCTGCGAAGTCCGCATCATCACGTCGAGAATGATCAGGTCCGGCTTCATCTCCTTGAGACGCTCCCGGCCCTGGTCGCTGTCGTGCGCGACGCGGACGTCGTAGCCTTTGTTCCTCAGAACGACCGACATCGCTTCGGTGATGTCCGGATCATCGTCGATGATCAGAATCCTGCCTTCTCTCATGTGTCCTCCTTGGCAGAAATGGCATGCGCGGCACACCCCTGCCGGTTATGGCTTCAGTTCCTTCAAGAGCACGGTCAAATACTCGTCGATTCTGCTTCTGAGCGACGGGCTCAGATCCAACGCCGGTTCGATTCGTTCCGGCTGGATGCCGAAGATCACCACTTCATCCGGCGTCTGGCCAAGCTGCCGCGACATATCGAGAATCCGCAGCAGGTCGGCCTCGTGGAGCGATTGATGGGCGAGCACCTTGTCGCTGCACACGTCCTCAGGCGTGAACCGCCGGATCACGCCGGGCTGCTCGCCCATGTACGCACAATCGATGAAGATCGCCTTGCGCCGGTCACGAATATGGTGCAAGATAGCCAATCCGCCCGTTCCGGCGTCGATGAACTCCACATCCGCATGCTCGGCGGCAAGCCGCGACAACTGCACGACGAGGCATACCCCGATCCCCTCGTCCGCCATCAGCGGATTGCCGAGGCCGAGCACGACTGTTGACGTTCGAAGTCTCGAGTTTGAAGTTTGAAGTTCCATTCTCACTTCACACTTCACACTTTGCACTTCACGCTCACTTCACAAACTTCACGTCGAGCATGTGGGTCGAACACGATACGCACGGGTCGTACGACCGCACCAGCATTTCGAGTTTGAGGCGGATCTTGTCCTCGGGCTCGTCGAGGATCTGCGGCACCAGCGCCTCGAAATCCTCCTGGATGCTGGCGTGGTTCTGATTCGTCGGAATGCAGATGTCCGCGCCGACGCAGTTGCCCTTGCGATCGAACTCGTACTCATGGAACAGGATGCCGCGAGGGGCCTCGACGCAACCGCTGGCCTTGCCCGCCTTCGGGCCGACCTTGACCGTCTCGGGCTTGATCCCCCTGGTCAGCAGCTCGTCGATCATCTGGATGCTGACTTCGACCACGTGGACCGCCTCGATGAGCTGGGCGACCGTGTTCATGTACGGATTGCAGTTGCCCTTCTCGAGCCCGAACATTTTCGCGACCGCCTTGGCCGTCGGCGACAGGTGTTCGGCGTTGTTGTTGAACCGGGCCAGGGCGCCGACCGCGTAGGACTTGCGGTGCCACTTCGTCCACTTGGCGGTCGATTGATCGCTGACGTACTCGTTGGCGACCGTCTTCCAGTCGTTGATCGCCACGGTCCCGTCGTAGTCCGTCGAGGTGATGTCGCCATGATAGAAAGTGTAGGTCGGCGGATTCGTCTGCTTGAGGGCGACGTATTCCGTCGGTCGCTGGAATTTCGGGATGTTGCCGGCCACCGATAGCACGACCTCCGCGACAACCTTCAGGTCGGGCAGGCTCTTCTTGAGCCGATCCTGCAAGGCGCGAAGTTCCTTCTCCGTGGGGAACTTCGTCAGGCCGCCTGGCTTGAGCGTCACCGGGTGCGTGGTCCGGCCGGCGATCAGATCCGACCAGTCGTTCGCCAGCCGGTGCAGCCCGATGATCGTCTTGACCGCGTCGGGCGCCATCGCCACCAGCGGCACCACCGACGGAACGCCGAAGAAGTCCGGCGCCGCCAGGTAGCCGACGTGCAGCACGTGGCTCTGCAACTGCTCGGAGTAGTGCATCAGGATGCGGACCTTGTCGGCCTGCTCGGAGACCGTGATCCCCATGGCGTTCTCGACCGCCTTGGTCGAAGCCAGCGAGTGGGTGATCGAACAGATCCCGCAGATGCGGGTCACTATGGTCTGGATGTCCTCATAACTGCGACCGCGGACCATGGCCTCGAAGAATCGAGGAGCCTCGGGCACCTGCCATTCGAGCTTCTCGATCTTGCCGCTGGCGGCGTTCAGGACGATGTTGCCATGCCCTTCGATGCGCGTCACATGATGAACGTTGATGTTGACTGTTCCTTTACTCATAGATCGTCGGCTCCTGCTTGCTTCCAAAGAGAACCATCTTGGTCTTGAGGTCGTCGAGGTTCAGGCCGTAACGGGTGATCACGTCCTTCGCGGCGTCCACGTTCGGGTTGCTCGTATACCCACGGCACCCGAAGCAACGGAACCCATTCGACGGACATCGAGCGCCGCAGCCGGCCCGGATGACCGGTCCCAAACACACCTGGTCGTACTGCCACAGGCAGGGATTGCCCTTGGCCTTGCACTCGACGCAGATGGGATAATCGGGAATCTCCGGCGTCTTGCCCAGCAGAAGGGACCGCACGATGTACGTGAATTCACTCCGGTCGATGGGGCAACCGTGGACGTAGAAGTCGACCTGAACCACTTCGTCGAGGGCCTTGGTCAAGCCTGTCCGCAGGTGCGGCTTGCTCGCGGCCCTGCCATAGACGCACTTCTTCACCTCGTCGAGATCGTCGAAGTTGTTCTTGAGCTTGTTGACGCCGCCGATGGTTGCACAGGCGCCCAGGGCGATCAGCACCTTGGCCCGGCTTCGGATCAGCTTGAGCTTCTCCTCGTCCTCCAGGCGGGTGATCGACCCTTCGATGACGGCAATGTCGTACTCGTCGCTCTTCTCGCTCATCGCCTCGCGCCACTCCACGACGTCCGCGCCCCCGAGCAGGCTGAGAATCTCCTCCTCGAGGTTGACGATCTGGAGCTGGCACCCTTCGCAGCAGGCAAAATCGAATATCGCAATCTTGGGTTTGGCCATGGTTAAATCGCCTCCGGCAGAGAAGCCAAATCGGAATATCGGAACACGGGACCGTCCATACAGACGTAGACGTTGTTGATCTGGCAATGCCCGCACTTGCCCACGCCGCACTTCATCTTGCGTTCCAGATTCAGGAAGATGTTGCTGTGCGGCACGTCGAACTCTTCGAGGGCCATGAGCACGAACTTGTACATCACCGGCGGCCCACAGACCAGGATCTTGGCCGATTTCAGGTCGGTGTTGACCCTGCGGATCAGCTTGGTCACGACGCCGACGTCGCCCTTCCACGCCGGGTGCCCCTCGTCCAGGGTTTCGAGCATCTGCACGTCGCCGCGTTTGCTCCAGGCCTCGATCTCGGAAGAGAACAGCCGCAAGTCGTAGTTCTTGGTGCCCTGGAGAATCGACACGTCGCCGAAATCGCCGCGATGGTGGAGCACGTAATTGATGAACGACCGCTGGGGGACCAGGCCGATGCCGCCGCAAATGAAGACCAGGTTCTTGCCCTGGGCCTCCTCGACCGGGTAGATGCCCTTGCCGAGCGGCCCGCGAATCCCCAGCTTGGAGCCTTTCTTGAGGTTGTGGATGGCGGCGCTGACATTGCCGATCTTCCGCACCACCAGCTCAAACCCGCCCTTCTGGGTGGGCGAGGAGCTGATCGTGATCGGGGCCTCGCCGATGCCCGCGATCGAGACCTCCACGAACTGGCCGGGCAGGAAGTCGAACATGCCGTCGTCCATCGAAAGCCGCAGGTATTTCTCCGTGGCGTTCATCTGGCTGACGTCCGCGACGGTCGCCAGTTGCGGCAGATAGATGTCTTTCTTTTCAGCACAGCACTGACACATTCGTTAGACCTTTCAACTGAAGTTCCAAGTTTGAAGTTTCCAGTTTGAAGTTTGAATCTCACTTCACACTTCAAACTTCACACTTCAGACCTCCTATCCGATCCCCAGATCATCGATCAGACGGTTGTACACGCTCACCGGATTGGCGATGTCCGGCAAACAAGCGCCGACGCAGCGCCCGCAGCCGACGCATGCGACCTGTCCGCCGATCTTCTGCGGCACGTAAGCGCCCTTGCGATAGAGGCGATGGCGGAAACGGTCCGCGCGGGCCTTGCGGAACTCGTGGTTCGGCGCGCACTTGGTGAATCCGTCCAGCAGGCAGCCATCCCAGGCGCGGGCCCGCTCGCCCGTCTTGAGGTCCCAATTCACGTCATCCTGGACGTTGAAGCAATAGCACGTGGGACACACCTGGTTGCAGGACCCGCAGGCGAAGCACGTCTTGGCCCGCTCCTCCCAAACCGGGTGCTTGTAGGCCTTGGCCAGCAGGCGGGGCAGATAGGCGGGATCGCATTTGAGCTGGTGCTTGCTCAGCGACTTTTTGTTGTGGGCCCAGATGTCCTCTCTGCGACGAAGGGCCTGGGGATCGGCCTCGACCGCGCCTTTGGCCCGAGCCAACAGATCCTCGCCCTTGGCGGTGGCGGCCTCCATCACGTAGCTGTCGCCGAGATCCGTCAGGAGCACATCGAAGCCTTCTCTCACAACCGCAGTGTCCATCGACGAGGCGAAGACATGATCGGAGGATCGGGCCACATCGCAGGCGATGATCGTCGCGTTGTTGCGACGAGTCATGTAATGGGCGTCGTAATTGTCCTGGCGGAACAACTCGTCCATCTGGTTGATCGCGATCATATCGTAGGGGTGCACGCCCAGCAGGATGAACTTCTGACCATCCATCTGGGACTTGTACCCCCCGCCCACTTCGAAGGTCAGGAGCACCTCCGTCGGCGGCAGAAAGTACTTCTTGGGCGGCTGGAGCGTGACGTCGTAATCCAGCCGAAGATCCTTCGCCGATTCCAGAGGGGCGAAATCGAACCGGTCACCCTTCGCCTGCACGCCGATCACGTTTTCCGTTTGGATCAGGGCATAGACGAAGTCTGCGAAATCACTCTTGGTTATCTTCTTCACACTCATGGGACAATCCCGGCTCCAAAAACCACGAAAACAGTTTCATGACGCTACGACGCTCTCTGCCGCGAACTCCGGCTCCCCAGGGGATGCTCGCCGACCCCTCCGGTGGGCATGTAATAAGGCAAGCGAGCCAACTCCATGGCGATGTCCAGAGAGATGACCTTGACCCGACGGGGAGCCACGACCTTGCACGGAGCAAAGTTCAAGATCCCCCTGACTCCCACCTCCGCAAGTCGATCGATCGTCGATTGCGCCGCCGCCCGCGGAACGGCGACGATGGCCAAAATGACGCCCCGCTCATGCAACGCGTCGATTTGCGACGCATCCTCGACCCGAACCCCGTTGACGACCTTGCCGACCCTGTCCGGATCGACGTCGAAGGCCGCCACGATGTCCAGGCCGTACCCGCAGAAACCCGGATAGGCCAGCAGAGCCGTCCCCAAATCGCCGACTCCCACCAGGGCCGCCTTGCGGATCACGTCCAACCGCAGGATCCGCTTGATCTCGCGAGCGAGCTTCTCGATGGAGTATCCGACGCCACGGGTCCCGAAGTCCCCGAAATAGGAAAAGTCCTTCCGAATCTGCCACGACTGGACGCCCACGAAATCCGCCAGGACCTGGCTGGAGATGTGCTCTCGACCACGATCGGCCGACAACAGCAGACCTCTCAGATAGACGGGCAGGCGTCGCACCGTTTCGTCGGGGATTTTCCGATACCTCATCGCGCGCCACACTCCATTCGTGCTTGCGTTCACATTCACAAGCTGGATGATGTCACTATAGGCAGGCGCTCTGAGACTGTCAACCTCGCGACGTCGGTTTTTCTCGTTCCCCACAAAGGCGTTTCAATACAAATCCTTACAGCACAAGTATTTACATTTTATTCACTTCGTCACAAAAAAATGCAGCCCCTGTGTACACACCCGCAATTCTAATGTACCTGTCAACCGCAAGCGACACCGAACGAGTCAGTCTCCGACGAGGCGGCGAGTCCCTTCGACCGTGAAATGGACGAGGAATTTCTTCTGGTCGCCGTAGTCCCGGCCCTTGCGGCTCTCTCGTCGAATCGCCTCGATCTTCTGAGGGTCCGTCTCCTCCTCCATGCGGGTCAGGTACAGACGCAGACCGTTGTAGCCGCCGGAACGCTGCGCGTCTTGCTCCAGGAACAGATAGGCCG
Organism: uncultured Phycisphaerales bacterium; assembly: GCA_937927975.1. Taxonomy (GTDB): domain Bacteria; phylum Planctomycetota; class Phycisphaerae; order Sedimentisphaerales; family Anaerobacaceae; genus PLanc-01. Next base: position 113,095 of record CALEZT010000268.1, on the reverse strand, counting down.
CGTGCGGATTGGCTGCGACGTTGTCGTGGCTCAGGCGATCGCTCATGATGAACGCCACTTCATCCTCGCTGATGACGTGCGGACGGGCGTACAGAGCCACATCGACGTTGCCCTGCCGATCGGCGGTCGCCAGGATTCCAATCCCTTCCACGTTCTTGAAGTAATCACTCAGACTCATAGTTCTCTCCTTGAAGGATGGCTGCGAATGCAGAATCCAGTTGCGAATGCTCGAATTGAAACCCTGCGTCGGTCAATCTTTGGGGAATCGCTCTGTGGCTGGCCAGGAGCGTCTCGTCGACCATCCGACCCATCGCCAGTCGAACCGCCAAAGCCGGCGTCCTGAACCATGCCGGCCTGCGAAGCGCCTGCCCCAGCGAGCGGGCGACCTGCTTGAGAGTGGCCGGATGGGGGGAAGTCAGGTTGAACGCCCCCTGGAGGCTCGGGTTCTCCAGCAGGAAACGAATCGCTCGGACCTCGTCCTCCAGACTGATCCAGGGAAACCACTGCTTGCCGGTGCCGACGTACCCTCCCAGGAAGAATCGAAACGGCATCATCAATCTGGGCAGGGCCCCGCCGTCCCGGCCGAGCACAATGCCGGTGCGGATCGCGACATATCGAACCCCTTGCTTCTCAACCCGCGTCGCGATGGACTCGCACCGTCGGCACACATCAGCCAAGAACGATGCGCCGGGGGCGGAGCTCTCCGTGAGAATCTCGTCGCCCCGCGAGCCGTAATAACCGACCGCTGAACCCTGGATCACCAACGCGGGTTTGTTCTTCACCGCAGCCACCGCGTCCACAACCGCGACGGCGCCGCTGGAGCGGCTCTGTGCGATGCTGTCCAGCTTGGCCTGCGTCCACCGGCCCTGCCCTACGTTCTCACCCGCCAGATTGATGATCGCATATGCCCCGTCCACCTGGGCAGACCAGAAGCTCGCGGTCCTCCCGTCCCATTCGCACACCTGGGCATGGTCTCCAAGCAGGTTCGCCGCCCGCTTGGCGTCGCGGGAAAGCGCGACGATCTCGTACTGGTCGCAGAGGTCTCTGCACAGCGTCCTGCCGATGAACCCTGTCGCCCCGGAAATCACGATGCGTTTGGCCATGTCCACCTACTCCCGAACGCCCAATCGCTCGACCCTCTCGACGTATGCGTCGGGATCGAACTTGCGTTTCAGTCCGGCGGCGTTCATGTACCGGATCTTGCCGAAAACAGATCGATCCGCCCAGGCCCGGTCGTGCTTGCCGAAACACCACGCGACGCCCGCGTAGCCGTTCGCATCGCGCCCGTCCAGCTCATACCGGTTGTTGAGATACAATGCGATCCTGAACCCCTCGTTTGGAGTCTCGGACCACTCCAGGATCTTCTTGCCCCAGTACATCCTCATGTAGCCGTGCATTTTGCCGGTGAGGACCATCTCCCGCTGAGCGGCGTTCCAGTACGGATCATGCGTCCGTGCGGCCTCGAACTGTTCCAGCGTGTAAACGGGCTCTCTCTTGTCGCGACCATGGAAGTTCAGCGTCCGCGTCGCCCATGGCGGCAGGCATTCGAAGCTGTCGTACCGAGGATTGTAGTGAACGAAATTGTGGCTCAGCTCCCGGCGGACGATCAGTTCTTCCAGAAACGCATCCAGCCCCCCGCCCCTCTTTTGTCTGGCCTGCAACGCCACGTCGAGCGGCGAGACCTGCCCGAAATGCAGATAGGGACTCAAGTGGGACTGGCCGTCGAGATTGGGATCGTTGCGATCCGTCGGATAGGCGTCGAGCCGGTTCGCAAGGAACTCGTCCAATCGCCTCTGCGCCTCGTCGGCCCCGCCGACAAATCCCCCTGCCTTGCCTACAGAAGTGTCCACCTTGAGGTTTCGCACCAGCCGGTCGACGTCGCCCAGGTCAAGACTGTCGAGCTTCAAACCCAGAGAGTCCTTGCGAACCGTGCGAGGCTTCAGTCCGACCAGGTAGGCGTCGAGCTTCCGGTGAATTCGCGGGCGGAATGTCCCGGCGGAGAAGTTCTCCTTGTCCGCCGCCTCTTCGACCGGAACGATCAAATTCGTCTCGACCTCGACCAGGGCGCATCCCAGGGCCTGCCCCACCTCGGCGCGCCATTGACGCTGAAGCCTCAGGTGCCCTGCATCCGCCACAACCAGACAGGCTTCTCGAGCGAGATCGGGAACACAGGCTGTGGGCGACTTCGCACGAAGAACCATCTGAACGCCCCGTTCTCGCAGTTCCCGCTGCGTGCCTCGCAATCCTTCGAGCAGAAAGTGAAAGTGTCGGGCGTTGGCCTCGGGAAAATCCGCAGCCAGGCCGAACGCGACGACGACCGGCTTGCCCAGTTCGTTGGCTTTGTCGATGGCGTGCTCCAGGGCATGGTTGCACCGAGCCCGCTGGGCCGCCTGCATCCAGTACAAGACGTACCGACCCTCTCGAACAGGTTGACGGTTGATCCGCTGGATTCGTTCCGCTTGAATCATCGTCCTGTGAATCTCCCCGGGACCCCGGCTGCAATCGATCGCCCGAAACGGACCGGGCACCGAGATTATACACCTTGGCCGGCCCGAGGTTCATCCCGCCGACTTGCCCCGATCTTCTCGGACGCTCCGGGGCCATAGAGAGCCCTCCGCGAAGGGGTCGCGACAGCGAGGGTCAACCGGTCCGTGGCAGGGTCGGGCATCGCCGCCGGCCTTTCGAGGCCCAATTCGCGGTTCTTTCTCGGTCGCAAACGGCATCTTGCCGTTCTCAGGGAGGCCCTTTCTTCGCCATCGTGGATCAGGCGAGGTTCTGCCCGACGGCATTGTGCTCCAGGGGAACGCTCCGAACGCCGATTCGATTGGGAACCGGATGCAGCCAGGCTCCGTCCAGGCACGACCAAGGCGACCGCATCCGATTCGACGCATGAACCCCTGGAAAGCCTGAGATGGGAATACGTGTATGAGTCTCTCGAACGCTCGCAAGTTGTTCCTGTTCACCTTCCTTATCGTGTCGACCGTCGCTGTGCCCTTCGTCCGGGCGCAATACAACGACCACGAGAATCCCGACTTGTACCCCGGCGCCTGGTTCCGCATCCTGCTGGGTTCCGACGGCAAACTCGTCGAGGGCGACGGACACGGCTACAACAACGGCGCCTGGTACCACTACCCCCAGACCGGGTGGTACCGCCAGTGGTACTACAACGAGCCTTTCAGCGAGAACCGCGAAGGGTATCTCAAATACGAAGTCTACATCAAGGCCATCGACCGGTCCAAACTGACCTACGTCGAAGTCAACTTCAACTGGACGACGCCGGAATGGTCCAAGCTCGGACTCAACCGCCCTCCGCTTCCCGGCGACGCCGCGACCGCAGACCAGGAAGCCCGGTACATGGCGTCCCGGCGAGTGTACCTCGTCGACGGCTGGTACATCGGGACGATCGAGCCGATCTACAGCCATATCATCAAGGAGTACAACCCCGAGTGGGTTTCGATCGAGGTCCGCGGACGAAACGCCTATCTGTTCCGAGGCGCGATGCACAAGTGCCGGGCCAGACCCGGCGCCTGCTGCAACCGCGAGACCGGCGAATGCACCATCACGTACGAGGATGAGTGCCCGTCCCCTCTGGAATGGCTCGGGCCCGAGAGTTCCTGCGATGATTGCATCGCGGACGATGGCACCCCCGGCATTGGAGGCCGCATAGACTTCGGCGACGCGCCGAATAGCTACAAGACCCTCGTCTCCAGCGACGGCGCCAGACACGTCAAAGTCAACGGCGTCTACCTGGGCAGAACCTGTGACGTCGAACCCGACGGAAGGCCCGACACGACGGCGCTGGGCGACGACTTCCACGACAGCGCCGACGAGGATGGAATCGTGTTCACCTCGCCCCTGCTGCCGGGCGCGTCGGCGACCCTCGAGGCGACCGCTTCCGCCACCGGTTATATCAACGCATGGATCGACTTCAATCGAGACGGGGACTTCGCCGACCCCGGCGAACAGATCTTCTCGGACGAACTCGTGGACGCGGGAGTGAATCGACTGACCTTCCGCATCCCGGCAACCGCAGCGGCGGGATCGACCTACGCGCGATTCCGCTTCAATACCCGCGGGCTTCTTTCCTACTATGGCCTGGCCGACGACGGCGAGGTCGAGGACTACCGAATCACCCTGGCCCAGCAGTTCGAACCGCAGACCAACTCGGGCAAAGGCGGACTCAAGTGGAGCCAGGCGACCCAACGGTTCGACGCAGCGACCCCGTTCATCTTCAACGGCTGGAGCGAACGGTCGGACCTGAACCTCCATCGGATCGTCGCCGACGACTGGAAACACCAGGACGAGCGCCCGATCACCGCCATTCAGTGGTGGGGAGCCTTTGACGGCTGGACCCAACCTATGCTCCCGCCGGTGCTGCCCCTGGCTTTCCAGATCGCGATGTGGACGGACTCCGGCCAAGGGCGTCCCGACACGCTCGTTTGGGAGAAGTTCTGCACCGACTGGACCTGGAGTCTGGCCGGCTATCACAGCGACCCTCGCAGGCTTGCCGACGACAGTTGCTTCCAGTTCACCTGCATGCTCTCGCAGGACCAGTGGTTCAATCCGCCCCTGGCGAGAGACAAGAGCAACGCGCCGATCCCGGCCGACTACTGGCTGAGCATCGCGGTTCTCTACGACACGACCTCTTCGACGCCTGCCCATCCCTGGGGCTGGACCACCAGGCCGCTGTTCTCCGACACAGGCGCCGTGCAGGTCTCGGCAGTCACCCCTCCCAGCGGCGCGACGAGTCCCTGGCCGCCCGCCGTGGGCAGTCGCTGGGTCGCCGGTTCCTCCATCGAGAATCCTGCCGGCGTCGCCTGGGACCTGGCGTTCGAGCTTCTCACGACACAGAGTGCACCCGCCAACGACCCTGGCCTGGCGCCGGTCTATCGATTCTGGTCCGACAAGCTGGGCACGCATTTCTACACGATCAGCGAAGCCGAGAAAGACAGGCTGATCCGCGAATTCTCGGAGACCTGGACTTTCGAGGGAATCGTCTTCTATGCGTACCCGCCCGACCAGGCGCCGGTCGGCAGCAAGCCGGTGTATCACTTCTGGTCCCAGAAGAACAGCCGTCATTTCTACACGATCAGTGAAACCGAGAAGAAGAACCTCGTCGAACAGTCCTCTGAGGTGTGGAAATTGGAGGGAGTCTCCTGGTACGCCTTCGACTAGACGTCGGAGCGACTTGCGTTCGTCATGGGCACTGGTACACTGGGTCGCAACACGGTCGGAGCAGTCCGTTTCGGACGGGTACAGACCCGCCCGAGCTTCGGCCGGGAACCGAACGCGACCGGGTGACATACCGATGCGGATTCTGGCACTGGAGCCCTATTACGGCGGCAGCCACAAGGCCTTCTTCGATGGATGGTCGGAGGCGGGACGACACACATGGTCCGTGCTGTCGCTGCCTCCCTACAAATGGAAATGGCGGATGCGCCACGCCGCCGTCACTTTCGCCCACCAGGTGGAGCGGCAACTCGCCCGAGGAGACCGCTGGGACCTGCTGCTGTGTTCGGATATGCTGAATCTGGCGGAGTTTCTCGGCCTGGCCCCCCGCGGAGTCCGGGATCTGCCCACGGTCGTCTACTTCCACGAGAACCAACTGACGTATCCGGTCCGATGCGAGAACGAACGCGACTACCAGTTCGCGATGACGAATCTGACCAGCGCCCTGGCCGCCGACGCAGTCTGGTTCAATTCGGCCTTTCATCGCGACTCGTTCCTGGACGCCCTGGGCTCGTTGCTGAACCGCATGCCCGACCATCAGCCCGTCGAGGCCATCGAACGAATCCGCGAGAAGTCTGAGATCCATCCGCCCGGCGTCAAGCCACTGCCCCCTCGGCGAAATCGCCCCCCGGGTCCTTTGCGCATCCTATGGGCGGCACGCTGGGAGCACGACAAGAATCCCGAGGGTTTCTTCGAAGCCGTTACGAAGCTCAAGGATCGGGACATCCCTTTCCGAATCAGCGTCGTCGGGGAGCAGTTTCGCGAGGTTCCCAGAGTCTTTGCCGAAGCGCAATCGCTCTTTGCCGATCGGATCGACCGCTGGGGCTATCAACCGCAACGGAGCGACTATGAAGCCGCCCTGCTGGAAGCCGACGTATTCGTCTCGACCGCCCGGCACGAGTTCTTCGGCCTCAGCGCCGTGGAGGCTTCGCTGGCCGGCGCATATCCGCTCGTCCCCCGCCGCCTTGCGTACCCCGACATCTTCGCCTGGCCCAATGACGATTTCTTCTACGACGGCACGCCGGAGAACCTCGCGGCCAGGCTGGCCGGCCTGGCCACCCGCCTGGAACGTGACGGTTCGCTGCCGGACGCTGCCCAGTCTCTGAGAACTCGCCTAAGGCGATTCGAGTGGCGGAATCTGGTCCCGGTTCTGGACGAAGCCGTCGAGAGGATGGCCGCCCGCAAACGCATTTGACAGCCGAGCACGGACTTTCGCGACGAGAATCCCGTCCGGCGGCAAGACCCACCCGGGACCGATCTCCATCTCCAGGACAAAAAGAAGGCGGGCCCCCGTGTCTTACGACGGAGGTCCCGCCTGGGTGTTCCATGGATGCATCATGCCTCTTAGGGACAGCATGACGCTATGTCCGACAGACTCCTACGGAAGCGGACGCCCGTAGCCGATGTCGTCGATGTACACGATGCCGGCGCCGCCCTTGGTCGGAGCGGCCTTGTTGCCCACGCCGATCACGAGCGACTTGACGGCATTCATCTTGACCCCGGCCGCGGTGAACTCGCTCAGCGGGATCTTCCACTGCTGCCAGCTTACGGTCGCGGTCGCCGAGGCGTCCGGATACTGCACAACCTTGGTCTTGCCCGCGTTGTCCTTGACGGACAGGTACAGGCCTTCGGCCGAGTTGCCCACGGGCTGTTCGACGCCGATCTCTGCATGCTGCCAGGAGCCGGTTACGTTGCCGGTCGTCTTGAGATTGGAGAAGACCGCGCTCGTCGGGATCGCGGCGTCATGGCTGCACAGCGCCAGACCGATCAGGACCGGACCGGTCATTGGGACCGTCACAGCGGTGCCCAACTGCGTCCATGTGACGCCATCGGGGGAGATGAAGCCGGTGAAGGCGTTGCCCTTGCGTTCCAGCTTCACCCAGTAGGGAGGTCCCACCACCGCGCCGGTGTTGTCGTTGTTCGTCGAAACCCCAGCGGCTGTGAGCCGGTGCTGGAAGCTGGCGCCGTTACCGGCGCCGCTGCCGCCCGGGGTAATGGGCATGAAGGCATGCACGGAACCCGTTTCAGTGTTCTGGCGAATCATCACGCCGCCCTTGGCCCAGGCGTTGCTGTTGGCGATGCTCTCGACGCGGGCCACGATGGTGGCGTCACCATTGAGGGTCTTGTAGGCATAGCGGAACTGGTCGGCGTTGTTCCAGATATCGGCGCCGATAGCGCCCATGATGATTTTGCCATCCGCCATTTCAGCAAAGCCCGGGGCCTGGCCGCGGAAGTAGACGACGAGATTCTCGGCCCCGTTGGTCGTCCAGTTCTGGGCGGTGGCGAAGGCAAGCTCCGCCTCGGAGACGAACGGCGCAGCGCTGTTGTCATAAGACAACGGCATGGACTGCCCGCCGCTATACTTGATCGTCTTCTCGGCGAACGGGGCGTCCATGTAGCCCACGGTCGAGCCGCCGAACACGCTGTCCGTGACGCCATCGATCCAAGCCTCATAAATCCGGCTGCCTTCGTCGTCGGTGTAGCCTTCGAAATCATCGATCGCTGCGTACTGCTGCGTGGTGAAACTCCAGACATCGCCCGCATATGTGCCGGCGTCGCCGACCTCATCCACTTTCCAGAAGTACTTGGTTCCGAAGTTCAGGAAGGCAGGCGTATAGCTGTGCTCGGTAACGGTCTGCGCCGCGACCGAGCCTTCCGCCACAGCAGCCTGGTCGGCGCCGAAGTACACCTTGTGCGACTGGGCCTCGCGGCCGGGTCGCCAGTTGAGTTCGGCGTCGAGAGCAACACCGGTCGCCCCGTCGGCCGGCTGCGGCTCGCGGGCCTGGACCGGGACGTAGAAGAACCGCACTTCGCTCAGGCTTGTCGGTGCGGCGGTACCCCAGTTGCTGTCGATGGTCAGTCTGACGGACTTCGCCATGACACCGCCGAAATCGACAATCGTATTGACCTTATAGGTCGGCAGACCGCTGGCCTGGGCGAATTCCGGCACCCCTTCCAGGACCGTCCATGCGGCGCCATCGGTCGAGTACTCGATCGTGACGTTCTTGGCCCCAAAACCGACGAACGCTTCGATGATCTGATTGGAGTTCCAAACCCACAGAGTATCGAGTTTGTAGACCCCGTCGAACTCATACTGGATCCAGTGGGGCTTCGCAGAGCCGCTCATCCACATGTGCGTCAACTCGGTGGAATGCTCGTCGCTGGCGTTGAGGCCGGAGCCGTTGACGGTGTTCTGCGCCAGTGTGTCCGCCCGGCTGCTGCTGGAAGCGTTGGCGGTGATGTTCTTGACGGGATAGGCGAACGGCTCGACGGTGAAACTCCACACCTTGCCCTTGAAGATCGTGTTATCCGCAGTCGCATTGACCTCGTCGATCCGCCAATAGTAGGTTTGGCCGTATTCGAGCAGACCCTGTGGATCGTACTCGACCGTCGGCTGGCCCTGACTGGCCAGAACGCCCATGGGGCTTTGCCGACTGGCGGTCTCCACATCCGTCAGACTGGTCCCGAGGTACACGTCGTGCGTCCCCGCGAACGCGCCGGCCGTCCAACCGAGGGCCACATCCCTCGGCACATCCTGGGCTGAATCCGCAGGGCTGGGACCTTTGGCGGTCTCCGGATTGCCCCGCTGGATCTCCCGGATCTGCTCGAGCGTGAGGGCGTCGCCGAAGACCTTCACTTCGTCGATCAGTCCGCGGAACATGCGGTCCAGCGCCGAGCTGCGGGTCGCCACGTTGAAGTGGCCGATACACAAACGGCTGATGTTGGTCCCGACTGCCCCCCGGGCATAGTCTCTTGCCACGTCAAACGCAGCCAGGTCCGTACTGCTGCCGAAGTAGAACTTCACATGGCCGCTGGCAAGAGTGGAATCGTAGGTCACCGCGAAGAACCGCCAGTTGTCCACGCCCGCAGCGGGATCGGTGGTGATCTTGCCTCCCGTGGAACGAGGCGGTGCGCCATCGGGCCACTGGTTGATGCCCACCTGGACGCTGCCGTCGGACTTGTACACGACGTCCACGCCTTGGCCTCCATGGTTGATCCAGGTCACCAGGCGATTGCCGCCGGAACCTTCGGTGCTGTTGCGGCAGTTGGCCCAGCCCGTGACGGTGAACTTGGTCAGGCCTGTCAGTTGCGCGTAGTTGGCCGGGCTTTCGACGCAGTAGTTTGCATGGGTCGCGCCGAAATCCACACTGCTGCGGCCGCCGACGCCGGCAGGCACGTTGCTGGACCACGTGGGGATCGGCGTGGTCAGCGTGAGTGTGCCGCCTGCGGAACCGTTGTTGGCCGCCACGGTGCCGGACCCTTCGTTGAACCCCACATTGATGATCGGCGTGGGAACCGCGGCGCCGCATATCGCGGACGTCAGGCTCATCACCAGAGCCAGAAATAGTGCGACCATGAGCCGCTGCATAGGAGTCCTCCATCGAATCAGATTCTGCTGTTCCGGCGGAAGCGACTATCGCCATCCACCGTTATTTCGATTGTCACGTCCATTCTCTTGGTCGTTTGATTCCACTCCTCCAAAGATGGGGTAAAGACATGAATCCCTAGTTCAGTACGGAAGGTTCTTCTTCGGCCAAGCCAGGCGGAACCCCTCGTCCAGATCCTCCACGCGTCTCAGGAGATCCACGTGGCCGTCCACGAAAACGAGGTTGGCCCCGCCTCGGTCGCGATCTCCCGGCGTATTGTGAAACGTCGCGTAGTTGTCGATCAGCCGCGTTCGATTGCCCACGGTGAAATGCGTGTCGTTGAACGGCGCGGCGCTGTATCCCTCGATGGCCCAGGGGTTTTCCTCCGTGAACACCATCACCATCGCCGGGTTATAGACTTCGGTCTCTTTCGAGACCCCTTTGACGCCCGCGCCCAGCCAACTGGACCAGATCTCGCCCTTCTTGCCGACGTAGGAATTCATCACGTAGCTGACCGCCGTGTCCTGCCATTGGGTGCTCTTGGCCCACTGTGAGAACTTCGGACACAGGTGGACGTCGAGGTCTTTCACGTAGGGCCAGAACACGCCGGTCGGCGTCTCGCCCTTGCGGACCCAGTCGTGACCGTCCGACTTCAGCCACTTGTGGGCGTCCGGGAAGTAGAACCGGTTTTCGTCAAGGTACATCCGAAGGGCGATTCCGTACTGCTTGAGGTTGGAGCGACAGGAAATGGTGCGTCCCTGGTCCCTGGCCTTGCTCAACGCCGGCATGAGAACCGCCATCAGCACGGCGATGACCGCAATCACCACCAGCAGTTCAATCAGGGTAAAGCCTCCTCTGCGCTGCATCCTCCATCTCTCCTTTCCTCGCTTCACAGACCTCGCCAGACCCGCCTGGTTCCCGCAAGGCTGCACATTTGTTCATAGATGCACACCTGTTCATACCGAGCACAAAAAAAGACGGCATCAGCCGATGTGTTGATTATCGGCATTCAAGGCTTCCTGGGCAAGAGCAATCTTCCGTTTGAGGCCACAATTCCCAGATTTTTGGACAGATCGTCTCAGAGAATGACCGGATTTCTGGTCTGTCGCGGCCGAATACACCCTCCACTACGCAGTTCTTCCTTGCCAAGACTGGTCGTGACAGTTCTCATGGGGCAATTACACACGATGATTCCGCAGGAGATGTCGCATGCAGCGTTCACAAGTCGATCGTTCCCCCGGGAGGTTGGGCTCCACACTGGTTCTTTGTCTGGTCTTCGGCCCGTTGGCTCCCACAACCCAGGCGCAGATGGTAACCAGCAGACACATGGAGGACTTCGCCAAGGTGTTCTCGCTGGAAGGGACGCAGGTCCAGGAGTGGACTGCGTATGAAATCGCGTGCAGCGTGCCTGCGAACGTGCTCTGGCCGGGGGACCATGCGACCTTCACCTTTCGCATTGAGAACAAGGGCGATCGGGCTATCCAGGGGCCGGGCAGGATTCACGTCGTCCACTATGGAACGCGCGGCCGACCCGGAGACGTATGGAAACCGCAGGTCTTCAAGATAGCCGACGTGGAGACGGTGACAATCGATGTGAACGTCCCGGCACGGGGAGCACGAACAATCCAGGTGCAGCCGAGAATCCCGGAGACGTTCGGAGCCTACGGGCTGACGCTGGACCTCGGTAATCGCGGCAAGGCGTTCGTCGCGACCTGCGTACGCGTGCCCCAGGCCGATCCGGGCCGCGTCCAGTTCCCAACTTACGCCCTGGACCTGCCCTGGCCGCACGAGATGAGCGTCGAGGTGTACCGGCTGTTCAAGCGTCTGGGCATCAAGGGGGCCCGCACCGAAGGCGGGTACGGCTCGATCGAACATACGCATGTGGATTGGGCGATGGAGAACGACCTGACGCTCATGCTGACCGTCGGCTGCGCCGCCACGCCCCGGGAGCAGCAACCGCTCGGACGGGGTCGCCCCTGGCTCAACGACGACAACTCAATGAAGCAGGGAGTGAAGGAGGACCTGGCGTGGCTGCCTTCCTTCGACAAGGAGTTCGAACGGTATCTCAAGAACGTGCTCGTGCAGCACGGCTGGCCCAGAGGGCCGATCAACGCGGTCGAGTTGTGGAATGAGCCGTGGGAGGGCGTCTCCATCTCCGGCTGGGGCGCCGATTGCCTGCGATTCCGAGAGATCTATCGGCATATGGCCCAGGCGGTCCTGGACGCCAGGAAAGAGGCTGGCGTGCAGGTGCTGATCGGCGGAGCGTGCTCGTCTTCCAACACGCGAGACAAGCTCTTCTGCGACGGCGCCGATGACTTCCTGCCGATCCTGGACTTCGTCAGCATCCACTACCAGCCGCTGGCGGCCGACGCAGCCCTTGAACCGAAGTGGGTCCATCGCCAAAGCGAATACGGCCCAGTGCGGGTCTGGGACACCGAGAGTTGGGTCGCCAACTCGGAGGATCGGGTCGCCGCGGTCATCGCCACAATGCGCGCGATGGGCCAGAGCCGCACCGCCGGAATCTACCACGGGAACGTATATGAATCACAGAAACATCGCTTCGATGGCCAGGAGACCGCGATCGTCCAGGCCTGCGCCCCCGCGGCGGGCGTGGCCGCCGTCCAGAAGTTCATCGGGCAGAGGACCTTTCGAGAGCTTCTCTTCAAGAACGGCCTGCCCTGGATCGTCGTATTCGACGGAATCGACGGCGAGGATGACGGGACGATCGTCGTTGTGGGCGACCTTGGCGGCGCCTATGACAAGAACCGGTCGCTCTTTCGCTTGGTTCGCGTGAACGACGATGCGAAGCTGACGATCTCCGACAGCGGCGGGACAAGCAGGCTGATAGATTTCTACGGCAATCCCGTGCCCTCGGCAGGCGGCAAGATCGTCGTTCCGCTCAACGGCCTGGGCTACTTCCTTCGGACCGACGGCAGCAAGGGGTCCTTCACGAGACTGAAAGAAGAACTGATGCAGGCTCGCATCGAGGGGTATGCCCCCGTGGAGATCATCGCCGGCGATATGACGGCGGCAATCGGGAACAGGCCTGCGGTGAAACTGCGGCTGACCAACGTGCTCAATCGGCGTGTCACAGGGAGACTCAGCGTCCAACTGGGCGACCTGCAAATCCAGAACTCCAGCGAGGACATCCGACTCGGAGCCAACCAGACCCGGGAAGTCACATTGAAGATCGTTGAAGGTCGGCCCGCGGCGGACAACCGCTATCCGCTGTCGGTCACCTTCGACGCGGGTCCCGACGGCAAGGCCGAACACCACGAACTGATACGCGTCAACGCGATCGCCCGGCGCACGATCACGGTCGACGGAAGTCTGGAGGATTGGCAAGGCGCGATCCCACAACCGGTCGATGAAGGGCAGCGAATCGGCCGGAGCATGACGGAAGCGGCCTATCTGCCCTTCCAGAAGGTGGACGAATCACGCGGCCCGGGCGCTGCGACCGCGTGGCTCGCGTGTGACCGGGACCATTTCTACTTCGCGGCCCGCGTCAGCGGCAAGGGCAAAGGGATGATCCGCTTTGAAACGCGGGACGACGACAGCTACTTCTATCCCGAGAAGGCGACGGACCAAGGCAAGGAACTCCTCTGGCCGGCAGGCGTGCGGCGGTTCTCCTACCGCCGGGACCCGGACCTGCCTTCAGGCAACGGCCAGTTCAATATTCAGATCGCCTTCAACGTCGTTCCCCCCCAAGACAAACCTATGCTGACGCATCCGCCTGGGACGATGCCCCGATTCATGTCCTACATGGACACCGACTACGAATTTGCCCTCAACCAAGTGGGGGATCAGTACGGCGGAGGGACGGAGATCGTCTGCCTGCTCAAGCCCGGCGCGCCTCGCAAGCACTTCTACCCGCGCCAGCCCCAGGCGCCGACGGACGGGGGCCCGGTCAAGAGCGGCTCGCTCGTCGTCCGCCCCGATGGCGACGGTCGGATCTTCGAGTGCGCGATCCCCTGGAGCGAGTTGCCGCTGGTCAAAAAGCGGCTGGACGCGGGCCGGACGATCAAGTTCTCCTATCGAATCAACAACGGCCCGGCCGCATATGAACTGGCGGTGGGTCGAAGCGTCTCCAAGGACAACCCGCTGACCTTCCACAACGACTGGTCCACACACTGGGCGAACGAACTGGAGTTTGGCGTCGAAGACTGAGAGCCGAAGATGCGACAAGATCAGGGCTTCCAGCGATAGAGCAGCACCTTGGCCTTGTAGTCCTCTTCGACAAAGATCAGGTATTCGCCGTCGGCTCGGCGGTGCGCGCTGATGCCTGTGAGAATGTCGATCCAGCCGGTGTTCTCGACGCCGCCGACTGCGGGGCCGGGATCGAATACCCCTACCGCCGCACCGTCGCTCAGACGATTCACGAAGACGCGGCCCCGCTCTTTCCACCCACCGGTGAAGACGTAGTCCCCCGCCGCCGCAACGCATGCGGCCTCCCGGCCGGCGGCCGACTCGAACGAAATGGTCTGGCGATTGCCCGCGAGGTATCCTTTACAGACGAATACCCGGCCGATATGACGCATGTCCCGTCCCTCATCCGCGACAACAAGCGTGTCCGAGTCGTCGAGGTATACAACCCGTGCGATCTTCTTCACGCCCTGCGGCGGATCGAGCACAGTGATCTTGTCGGCCTGATAGATCGGGTTGCCTCTGGCGTCGAGGCCCTGCAAGTCGTAGCGGAAAAATCCGTAGGCCATCCAGATGTTGCCCTTCTTGTCCACCCAGAAGGGGCCGGGATGCACGCGATCGGTGTTCGGTGAGAATTCGTCGGCCTGGTAATCGCCGTCGCCGTTGAGATCTCGCCAGATCGACGCGCCCTTGGGCTTGTTCGGCGGCCACTTCTGCTCCGTGCGATAGAGAGCGTTGCCCCACTGCAGAATCAGGCCCGAGGGGATCGCCACCTCGCCTTCATATCGAAAGATGTTGATGAAGTTGCTGGCGAACATGCCGCCGACGAACAGGAACCGGCGCCCATCGAGGTAGACCACCTGGGGCGATGTCAGGCCGTGCTCGCCGTTCTGCTTCACGAAGGTCAGACCTCGCGGATCGTTGGGATACTTGTGCCGATCCAGCGAGTAGCCGACGAGCCGGGCTTCCTTGCCGGCCGGCTGCGAATAGTCCATGACGAAGTGCTCCTGGATCCCCCACACGTCGCGGCCGTCGGTGCTCGGGTCGGCGCACACCAGGTCCACAAAGAAATCTCCTCGCAACTCCCAGAGCAGCTTGCCGTCGGGGGAGAACTTGCGAAGCGACGAGCCCATCTCGCTCATGGCCACGTAGAAATTGCCCTCTGTGTCCATGCCGATGCCGCGAATGCCCCAGAACTTCGTCGGCGCAACCTCGCCGGGCGTGCCGCTGGCGATGCCGCCATAGTCGCCAAACGTGCGAGTCAGCTTCGGCTGTTTCGGCTCGGTGATGTCATAGAAGAGCACCTGCTGGCGAGGGCCCGTCTGCGAATCGGCGACCATGAGTTGGCCGTCGTTGGCGAGCGCCAGGGCCATCGGCTCGTGGAGATCGGGAAACGCGATCGGGACGCCGTCACAGGTGATGCCCTTGGGCTTGATGTCGTACTCGTGGAATTCCCGCTCGACATAATCGAACTCGATTTTCCACAGGCGGCTGGCCTTGTCTCTCGTTTCGAGGCTGTTGGCGCCCACGTCCGCGTTGCCGATCACGTCGCCGTCCCTGTAGACGCCGAACCTCCTGCCGCCTTCATCCCAATGACTCCAGGTGTTCACCGTTCCGTCGGACTGGACTTTCGTGTGGATGAAGAAGTTCTGCACCCACTTGTCGTTGGCCCCGGAAAAGGAGTTGCCGAGCCAGGAGACAGAGTAGCGAAGTTCGGCTGCCCCGGCGGGCCGGACGCCCATCAGCCCCATCGCCGTCATGGCCACCAGGCCGACACGCCTCCAATCAACGTACAGGATTCTCATTGCTTGCTCCAGTCCTCACAGGCAGATGAATCACGCGTTTCCCTCGCGCGGGATCGACAGGCCGCGGCCCTTGCGGCGTCCATTCCATCGGGTCCAGGCACATCTGGCGTCGCGTGCGTTCGGGGTTCCACGAATGATACACGATGAAATGCGTGCGGTCGTCTGGACCGAGGATCACGCTGTTGTGTCCCGGCCCGATCAACTTGCCGGGGATGCTCTTGAGCACGGTGGCCCCTTCGAGATTGGCCTCGTCCTTGTAGGGCCCCATTACCTGATCCGAGACCGCGAAGCCCACGCCATAGCCCGGCGTCTGCCAGTTGCCGCCGGAGTAGAAACAGTAGTATCGGCCCTCGTGCAAGACCACGAAGGGAGCCTCGACCGTGTGCCAGGCGTCGAAGACCCGGCCGTACATCGTGCGGTTGCGTTCATAGATCTGCCAATCGCCGACGGCCCGCAGAACGGTCTTCACCGGCCCGACCGTCGAGATCATGTCGTCGGACAACTCCGCCACCGCCAGCGCAGTGCCCACCCTCTGGTCGAGGAAGTCCTTCGCGAAGAACAGATACCACCTGCCGCTCTGGGGATCATGGTACGGATGACCGTCGATCGAGAAGGGCTCGTCTGGGAACAGGATTCGGCCTGTGTCTTTGAAGGGACCGGCCGGATGATCGGCAACCGCCACGCGCATCTGGTACTCGCCGGCATAGTAAAGGTAGAACTTGCCCTCTCTCTGCGCAACCTCCGGAGCCCAGTAGGCCTTCACCTTCGGGTCCGCCAGCGTCTCCAACGCATTGCCCACGAACTCCCACTTCGCGAAATCTTTCGAGTGCAGCACCGGGAACTGGCGGCCCTGGTGTTCGGGGCCGGTGCCATAGGCATAGTACTCGCCGCGGGTCTTGAGGACCTGAGGATCGGCCAGATAACCGTCCCAAACGGGATTCTCGTACTCCAACGTCATGCCGGTTCCGGTCTGCGTCCCGCGATTCGACGGCTCCGCCAGCGTCACATCGAGCGACAGCGGCTTGCCGAAATAGGGCGTGCCATCCGCGTTCCACGTGAACTTCTGGGCCCGCGTCGTGCGTCCGGCGTAGGTGTAGTTCGATGAGGTCTTGCCGTGATACACGATCCAGTCCTCCGTACCGTCGGGGGACTGGAAGAAGCCGTGATGTCCCGGCCCGAATACGCCGGTCTCATCGTTGCGTTCAAAGACAGGCTCGGGGTGTTGCGTCCAGGACTTGGGGTCCATGACGTTTGCGAGTTCGTCGGCGACGAGCATGCCGAGCTTGTAGTCGGGCTTGCCGGTGTCGCAGGCCGAGTAGGTCAGAAAGAGCCTGCCGTTGCGATGCAGGACGACGGGCCCCTCGCGAACCTCTTCGCAGCCGAAGCCTGAGGCCTCCAGTTGTACGCTGGGACCATCGAGCGTCCACGGATTGGCCATCTTCGCGATGCGGATGCGGTGGCCGGGATGCGCCGCCCAGAGGAAGTACCAGGCGCCGTCGCCCGGATGGCGAAAGACCGAACCGTCGATGGCGTAGAAGTCGTTGGCCGGGTCGAAGAGCCGTCCTCTGTAATGGTACGGCCCCAGCGGGTCGTCGCCTTCGCTCTCCAACACGTGCATACGATGGGTCGTATCCACCTTGGTCGCAGCCATCGCGGTGTAGTACAGGTACCAGCGACCGTCGACGAAATGGAACTCAGGAGCCCAGATCCCATGCGAACGGCTGGGGTCGTCGTCCCGCCAGACCACCGCGCCGCGAGCGGTCTTCAGTTCCGCCACCGTCGGGGCCTTCCACATCCGGATGCAATCCCCCTGCGTCGTGGTGAGATAGTAGTTGCCCTTGTGGTACGTCATCCACGGGTCCGGGCCGGGATTGATCGGATTGGTGAACGTCCCGGCCGCTCTTTCCGCGGGTTGTCCCGTCATCTTGATCGGGCGGATCAAGCCGTCGGCGTCATACTCCATCGCATCGATGCAGATCCGCCGGGAGCCGCGATAAGGTCCATCGCCCCTCTGGTTCTCCCAGCGATGATAGACGATCAACCACTGCCCATTGAGCGGGCTGCGAATGAAGGAGTGGTGTCCCGGCCCTTTGCGCGTCGCATCGCTGCTGAGGATCGCGCCGCGATAGGTCCAAGGCCCCGTCGGCGTCTCGGCGGTCGCGTAGTGGACGGAATAGGAGGAATGCCGGTAACTGCCATGACTGTAGGAGAGATAGTATCGCCCGTCGTGGTAGTGCATGAAGGCCCCCTCCGTGAACTGCGGCGGGGTCTCGACAGGGATTTCTCGTGCAATGCTGGTCAGGTCCGGATTCAGCTCGAACACACGGAGTTTCGCCCCTGCGCTGCCCCCGGCGTACAAATAGACCTTGCCCGACCTCGGATCGGCAAACGCCATCGGATCGATCGCCTCGAAGCCGTCCCCGCCGGTCACGAGGGGCTTTCCGCAGTCGTGAACCGGCCCAGCAGGCGAATCGCCGACCGCAACCCCGATCCGAGACGGAGTCGGGTTCTGCGGCCCCACGGAATAGTAGAAATAGTACTTGCCCTCGCGGGTCAGCATTGCCGGAGCCCAGGCGTGGTGCCGTTCCTGGCCGTCGTCCTTGATCCAGGCCACATCTTTGAGATCCAGCAACGGGCCGTGACGCTCCCAATTCGCAAGGTCCTTGGAGGAGAAGACGAAGAACCGCTCTCCCTGGCCGTCGTTCCACGTGGGATAGAGCCAGACCGTATCGCCCAGCACGATCGCGTGCGGGTCCGCGCCTCGCATGATCGGATTGGCGGCGTGAAGAAGTCCGGTCCAGCACAAGTATGACAGGATGAGCCCCAAGATGCGCACGGCAATCCTCCGAATCGAAGAGCCTTGTGATTCCCGCCGACTCCAGCGAATCGGCATCGGCTCTCTATGTACCGCAAATGTGGAGATTCTTCAAGGCAGGATGCAGTTGTCTGTAGGTTTCGAAGCGGACCGCATAAGCCGTCTCGCTTTGCGGATCGGGGACCACGTGCTGATCCAGGCGGACCGTGCTGTTCACCGCAGTCTCGATATCCCGATACACGCCGCTAGCCACGCCCGCCAGCATCGCCGCGCCGAGACAGGCGGCCTCCGTCACTCGCGGCACGCGAAGAGGTACGCCACAGATGTCGGCCTTCAACCCAAGCCAGAGCGGACTGCGAGCCCCGCCGCCGACTGCGCGGAGTTCGTCGATTGCGATGCCGCAGTCCCGCAGCAAATCCAGGTTGATCCGCAACTCGAACGCGAGCCCTTCGAGGATCGCCTTGGCCAGCGAGGATCGGCTCGTGGCGAAGGACAAACCCAGGATCGCCCCCCGGGAGGATGTGTCGAGCGTGGGTGTGCCGCTGCCGGCCCAATGTGGCAGGACCATCAGGTCCGTCGGTCCCTGGGGACTCCCCGCCAGCAGAAGGTCGTAAGCGTCCCGACCGGTCCGGCGGGCCTCTTCGATCTCCGCCTGGCAGAACGTGTCGCGGAACCATCGCATCAGCAATCCGCCGCTGTGATTGAGCGTCATGGCCACGTACAATCCCGGAACGACGTGACGGTAGACGGAAATTCCCCCTTCCCGCAGGGCCGCAGCCAGTTTGGGAGTCTGCATGGCCACTTCCACCACCTCGGCGGTTCCCGTCGAAACCATCGCCAGGCCGTCGCGAATCACACCGCTGCCGAGAGCCGCACAGGCCTGGTCATGTCCGCCGCCGGCAAGGAGGATTTCGCCTTTGAGTCCGAGTTCGTCGGCCAGGTCCCTGCGAAGCGAACCGATGACTTCGACGTCTGGGGCAGCCAGCGGCGCCAGACGGCTTGGATCGATCCCGCACGTGTCCAGGATGTCTGTCGCCCAGCCGCCGGCGGCCAGGTCGTACATCTGGGTCCGCGACGCCAGGCAATGGCTGATCGTCGCCCTGCCGCCCAGCCGCCGGAGAAAGAAATCCTCATACAGGAGAAACTGCCGCGCCGTCTTCCAGACCTGGGGTTCGTGACGCTGGAGCCAGAGCAGCTTGGGCAGCGTGTTGATCGTGTGGACCGGCATCCCGGTGCGGGCAAAGAGCGCCTCGCCTCCGAATCGTCCGACGAGCCATCGATTCTCGTCGCCCGTTCGAGTATCCATGCCCAAAATGGCATGGCAGAGGGCTCGTCCCTCAGCGTCCACCGGGATCACCGCCTCGCCCTGGACCGAGAGAGCCAACGCCTTCGGCGGATCGCCTTCATTCTTCGCGACGACCTCTTTGAGCGATTCCCAGGCGAGCGTCCACACGCGCTCGGCGTCCTGCTCGGCCCAGTTCGCCTGCGGCGTCAGGATCGAATACTCGCGCGACGCCTGCGAGAGGACACGTCCCGCCGGATCGAAGATGATCGCCTTGCAGCCGGTGGTCCCCACATCCAGGCCGATCAATGACATGAATGTTTCTCCTTCACACGAACGGCACACCCCACATGATTCGCGGATATCACCCTTACAGGTAGGTCTCGTGATGATAAACGTCGAATCCGAAGTAGGTTTCGAAGGCTTCGGCCAGGATCGCAGCCGTGTTGCCCTTGTTGATGGCGACGTGATGTTCGAAGCCGCTCTTGCAGACGTACTGCATCAGCGTCTGGAGGTCGGGGATCTCCACCACCGCCCGGCTGCCGAACGTCTTGAGCGGGTCGTCCGTGAAGCGGCCTTCGCCCACGTAGGCGATGATCTCGCCGTTAAGGTCGTCCGTGGAAACCCGGGCGAACGTGAAAGGCCCCGCGGGCACCCGGCCGGTGATCGCGCCGCAGGTGTTCTCCTGGCCGAGCGTCGTGCCGAGGATCTCGGCGGCGGTCATCGTGAAATCGCCCTCGGGGAAGAAGCTCTTCGCCCAGTTCCCGCAGTGAAAGAGCACGCACTTGTCCGGATCGTCGCCGTAGTTGTTGTTCCAGTCCACCAGGGCGCTGGGCGTGCCGGAGGCCAGTTGCAGGGCGTACATCGAGACCACGCCGGTGATGTCCACCTCGCAGGCGCTGGGCATGAGCTTCTCGCTCATCATGCTCATCAGCGTGCAGGCGTTGATGCCGTAGTTCTTCTGGATCGAGGTCCAGCACTGGATCGCGGTGGCGTCGAGATCGTTGGCGGCCGTCCAGTCATCGATGGCGATGCCGAGCTTGGCCATTTTCACCAGCCTTTCCTGCGGAGCCTCGCCGGTCTTGATGTAGCCCTTGATGGCGTCCACCCGCTGCTTGACCTTGGCGTCGCTGTCGTTCATGGCGTTGGCGACTCCGAACAGCTCGGACAGATCGATCGTGTTGACGCTGATGCCGCAGGCCTGGAGCAGCTTCTCGCTGTAGCGGACCGTGTTGAACGCGCCGGGCCGGGCGCCGATGGCCCCGAGTCGAGCCTTCCGCAGGCCGCGAACCACCCGGCAGATCCCAACGAACCGCTCCAAGTCGGCCTTGAACGATTCGCAGTCCGGCCGGACCGTGTGGTCGGTCGTAAGCGAGAATGGATAGCCGAACTGCCGCAGATTGTTGCAGACGGAGATCTTGCCGCACCAGGCGTCGCGGCGTCGCTCCACAGCGAAGCTGTCCGGATCGTCGGGATAGGCCTGCACGAGAATCGGCACGTCCAGGCCGGAGAGCTTGATCGTCTCGGCGACGCCCCGCTCGTCGCCGAAGTTGGGCAGAAGGACGAGGACGCCGTCGATTCGGTCGCGGTTGGCCTTGAACAGGTCCGCGCACTTCCTGGCGTCCTGCCATGTTTCGACGCCGCCCAGATTCGTGTCCTTCTCGGACAGGATCACAGGCTCGATCTTCATCTGCTTGAACAGCGCCAGAATATCCTGCCGGCCCTCGGCCACGAGCCGATCCGGAAAGAAGTCGCGATTCCCAACAATCGCCGCCAGCACCGCGTTTGACATTCTATACCTCCCTATCATCGATGCGTATTCGCTTGCGTTCGTAGTGACGCGGTAAGACGTTGTCTTCTACGCCTCACGGGTGCATCACACATGAAAGACATGCCCTGATGGGCACACCACAAACAGGCTGCCGCGGGCAGCATAATCTGTATCTCAGTCGATGGCAATCCTGTCCAGCGTTGATGCCAGTATCTCTTCACTCACGCGGCCGGCCATCCAGTCGTCCTGGAGCTTTCGCAGATCCAGGAGCGTGGAGGGCTCGCGAAGCTTCACATCGTCCAGTGTGATCGGCTGATCCCGCGGCACGGGCCGGACCACCGTCGCGCCCTTGGCCAACCCGACGGGCAGCAGTCTCTCCTTACGGGCGACCTCGTAGGTGTCAATCAGGCTGTAGAACCGTTCGCCGCCGATGCTGTCGAGGACGTCGCCGGGCTTGAGGGGTTGCTTGGCCACAGCGAAGACTTCCGAGACCAGCCGACTCAGCGGGACCATGTTCGATTTCTTGCGAATGGCGAGCATGGCGCACGTCAGCGGCACCTCGATGCTGCACAGGTGGTACGGCCGAAAGAGCGTGTAGTAAGGCCCGTTGCCCATGTCGCGATAGACCAAGGCCTGCCGTAGCCGAGGGTGATCGGTCGTGACGACCAGGAAGACGCCGGGATGGATGCCGCCGATGCCATAATCAACGACGCCCTGCCGGCTCAGCACCCCGCCGTGCTTCTTGAGAGCGAAGATCTCATTGAGTCTGTCGCGTGTGGTCCTGGGCCCGTGCATGCCGCGGATGTCGGGGACAAGACCCGTGGCGTTGGAGACCGCGGCCATTTCGATCATCGTCTTGCTGCCGTCGACGAACTCGATCAGCATATTCGGATTCAGGCCGCGACGCCGGGCCTCGGTGGCCCACTTCTCGTCGCTGGGCCTGGCGTGCCGGTCGAGCGGATTGTTCTTGCCCTTGCCCGCCGCGACAATGGTGAAGCCCAAGGACTCGGCGAAATCGTAGAGTTCCTTGCAGGCCGCGGGCTCGTCGCCGGCCGCCAGCGCGTACAGCGAGCCCTTACGCCGGGCATACCAGCACAGCAACGGGCCCACCGTGACGTCGGTCTCGACGTTCATCATCGCCAGTTGCTGGCCGGTGCGCGCCGAGCGAAGGGCCGCCTTGGCCCCGACCTCCGGCACGCCCGTCGATTCGAGCATCACGTCCACCTCTTTCATGTCCGTGACGACGCGGTAGTCGCTCGTGAAGACCCGCTTGCCAGCGGCCACCGCTTCGTCCGCCTCCTTGGCGGACCCCGCCTCGACGACTTCGCCCTGGAGCATACCGATGCGAAAGGCCTCCTGGGCCCGCTGGGTGTTGACGTCCGCCACAGCGACCACGTCGATGCCCTTCATCATCCCCACCTGGGCGACGACATCGACGCCCATCTGCCCCGCCCCGATCATACCGATCCGGACGGGCTTGCCCGCCGCCTGTCTGGCGGCCAGTTCCTCATTCAAACCAATCACAGTGTCTTCTCCAAGAGGCAAAAAGGGGACATTCTACTTTTTCGCTTGTCTGCCGCCATAAAGCAGAATGTCCCCTTTTCTTCTTATGTCGTGACCACCACTTTGAGCGCTTCGCCCGCCGCGGCGGCCTCGAATGCCTTGCCTGCTTCATTCAAACCAAACGTATGCGTCACCAGCAGATCCGCCGGTATGATTTTGCGATGGATCAGATCCAGGGCCGTTTCGTGCACCGTGGGATGGTACGAGAAGGACCCGCAGACCTCGATCTCGCCGTAGTGAATCCGATTGCTGTCCAGGGTCACCATCGGGTTGGCCTTGGGCAGGCCGCCGAACAGGACCACCTTGCCGCGTTTCCGCACAATCTCGACCGCGTCGGTTTGCGTCTGGGCGATCGGGTTGGCGCAAATCACGATGTCGGCGCCGACCCCGTGCGTCAGGTCGCGAACCTGCGACTTGAGGTCCCCGCCGGTCGGATCGATCACGGCCAGAGGCTCGAACCTCTCGGCCAGCGCACGTCGCGTGGCGCTGGGCTCCGAAACGATCACCGAAGCCCCACGAGCCTTGGCGATCACAATATGCAAACAGCCGATGGGTCCCGCGCCCATCACCACCACTGTGTCGCCTAACCCGGTTCCCGCTCTGTCGTGACAGGCGATCACCGAGCAACTCGGCTCGGCCAGGCTGCCCTCGGCGAACGACATGCCCTCGGGCATTCTGTGCACGATCCCGTTGACCAGGACCTGCTCGGAGAGCACGAGTTTCTCCGCCAGACCGCCAGGGAATTCGGGGTTGATGCCCACGAATCGCAGATCGTCGCACAGATTGTAGAGCCCGCGCCGGCAGTAGTAGCATCGGCCGCAGTGGACATCCGGCGCGATCGCCAGTCGATCCCCGACGGCAAACCGCGTCAGCCCCGCACCGGCCTCGATCACGACACCGCCGACCTCGTGGCCCGGAATCACGCCGTCAACGCCCTGGGGCGGTCCTTCCTTCCACCGCCGCAGGTCCGAGCCGCAGATGCCGCAGGCCTTGACCGCCAGCACCAGCCCGCCGGACGGCGCCGCCGGTTCGGGGACATCCCGCAATTCGACCGTCCTGGGCCCTGTCAAGTATGCTGCTTTCATTCCCAACCTCGTTCACTTTCCTTCCGCGATCTTCTTGCCGACCGCCCCTTCCGGGTGCGTGATGCTGAACTGCTCCTTCGTGTAGCCGCGCATCTCCAGCAGCAGCACGCACAGCACGTCGCACGCGGCCCCGTTGACGAGCGAGCTGCCCGTGGCGATCATGCCATAGGGGTCCACGTCCTCCGGGGCCTTGACCTTATAGACCGCGTCGCTCATCTTCGCCAGCGGGGAATCCGGGTTCTCCGTGTGGGCGATGATCTTGGCGCCCTTGCCTTTGGCGATCTCGACGAGGCAGTTGATCTCCCGGCTGTGGCCGCCCTTGGAGATGACGTACAGAACGTCGTCGCCCGTGATGGCCCCGGCTCCGCCGTGCAGACAATCGGCTGCATGCAGGGCAATCGCCGGCGTGCCGCAACAGCTCAGCAAGTGCGCAAATCGCTGCGAAATCGCCCGGGATGTCCCGGCCCCTGCGACCAGGATATGGCCCCTGCAATTGAACATCAGCCGGGCCACCTCGGCCGCAGATTCATCGACCTGCTCCGTCAGCGCCCGGATCGCCGCACTCTCACACGCGATCACCTCGCGTGCCTTTTCCACCCACTTCGTTGCCGATTGTCCTGCCATCGAAAACCGTCACTTTCTGTGAAGAACCAGAACCATATCGTTATCCCGCGGGGGAACCGCCTCGATCACTCCGTCCCTCTGTGTCAGCGTCGCGCCGATCAGATCATTCGCCACAGGGCTGAACCATTCGCCCTCGTAGGTGTGTCCCCGCGGGTTGAACAACTTGACTGTGAGCCTGGCGGGGACATAGGCGACGATCGTGCCGCACTCGTCGGCTTGCGAGACCGAGATGAAATGGTTGAAGGTCTTGTCGCCCGGCTGCTCGGCCAGGAGCTGCGGCGCAGGCTTGAGCCGCCACCAGGGCAGCGTCCGCGCGAACTCGGCCAGGTAGCCGATCTGAATGCCGGCCGGGAAATCGATGCATTGATCCCACGTGGGCACGCCCGTGCTGTTGCCGTGGTTGAGGATCTGCTCGCCCTTGCGGATCCAGGGCCAGATGCCGTTGGCGCCGTAGGTGATGCCAGCGGTCGGCGTCGCCAGAATGCTCCAGTAGCTGGCGCTGCGAACGTCCTTCTCGGTAATCCTGGAGCTGATCGCTTCGTAACAAGGCTCGAGGTTGATCGTCGGTCTTGCCGGCAGCTTGTCCCAGCTCTTGGCCATCGGGCCCTTCGTGATCCAGTCCACGGTGCCCTGCGCGCTGCTGTGACTCGACTGGTATCCGACGAGGTCGAGCCAGTCTTCATTCGCATAGGCGTTGCCGATCCAGGAGTGGCCCATTGGATGCTGCGCGACCACGCCCGGATGCTCGTCGCCGAAGACGCCGCGTCCGATAGTCTTCCATCTCTGTTCGTATTCGTCGACGTAGCGGCCGTCGCCGCCGAGAAACCAGATCACGTGGTTTCCCCCGTACCGGGCGACCATGTAGCGGGCCAACAGAATCGCTTCGTTCTCCGGCAGATAGTAGCCCGGGCTCAACTCTCTGCCCGCCGCCACCGGCAACGCCCACAGCAGCACCGGCGCCGCGACGAGACCATGTTCGTTGATCTGGTCCACTTTGCCATCGAGACGCTTGTAGAAATCGGTGTTGATCCGGATCTTCCCGCTGCCTTCGAACGCCACCCGCCCCTCGGCGTCCTTGTCGCACCCCCGCCACTGGGTCGTGACGAACTGAATCACGTTGTATCCGTGCTCGACGCGATGCCTGAGATATCGCGGCCATTCCTCGTCCGTGGACTTCAGCGCGCCGTTCCATGCGGTGCAGGCCGTGAAGAAGAACGGCGTGCCGTCAGCGTGCGTCAGGTAGTAGCAGCCCTTCGGACGGACGATCCCGCCTTTCGTATAGATGTCCAGTTTGCTCTCGTTGGCGACGCACTCGAACGAGCCCTTGACGCCGTGCAGGCCTTTGTTCTGCGCATCGGAGCAACTCGTCTCGAAGGTCCAGGTCCCCTTCTCATCCGGGCAGAACCGCACCCTCCAGTCCCGGCCCCCGTTCCAGAAGCCATGGATCTTCTTCACCCGGCCGCTGGGCGACGTGAACCGCGCCGCGAACTCCTTCACGTCGTAGAGCGGGTTCTCATACGCCTTGCCGCTCTCGAACTGCTTCTCGTACTTCATCCACACGCCGACCCGGTCCTGGGCAAGACACGTCGAGCCGCAGATCGTGGTGACAAGCAGAATCAGGCAACAGAGTCGGTTCATCAGGGAGTCTCCTCAACTCGAATGTGCCGCCGGCCCAGCCAGGTGAGTCGCCGCGTCCG
The DNA here is from genome assembly GCA_937927975.1 of uncultured Phycisphaerales bacterium. Taxonomy (GTDB): domain Bacteria; phylum Planctomycetota; class Phycisphaerae; order Sedimentisphaerales; family Anaerobacaceae; genus PLanc-01. The sequence goes on along the minus strand of CALEZT010000268.1, from coordinate 86,714 downwards.
GATGCTGTCCAGGAGCACGGCCAGGAAGATGATCCCCGCCTGCACCAGCGGCTGCAAATAAAGATCCACCTGGGCCGAGACCAGGCCGATGGTCACCATCTGAATCAGGACGGCCCCCAGCAGCGTGCCGGGAAAGACGCTGCCAATGCCGCCGAAGAGGCTCGTGCCGCCCAGCACCGCTGCAGCAATGGCGTCGAACTCCCGGCCTTCGCCGAAGCCCGCGTTGACGATCCCCAGTTGCGAGACCGAGATGAAGCCGCCCAAAGCGGCCAGGACGCCGCAGATGACGAAGGCCGCGCCCCGCACCCGTGCGGTGTCGATGCCGGCTTTCTTCGCCGCTTCGATGTCGTTGCCCACCGCGTAGAATTGCCGGCCCAGCGTCGTCCATCGAAGCAGGACTGCCACGCACACAACCACCGCCAGGAACACCGCCACCGGCAGCGGGACGACACCCAACAGACGCTGCGAGCCGATTCGCGTCACGCTCTCGGGGTATTCGACCAGGGCGGACTTCGTCAGCCACAGGCCGAGTCCGCGGCCGATCCAGAGCGTCCCCAGCGTCGCCACGAAAGGAAGAATTCGCAGCTTCGTGACAGCCAAGGCGTTCACCAGCCCGAAGAGCAGGCCGACCGCCAGACAAACGACCAGAGCCAGCGTGACGGGCAAACCATGATGCTTGATCAGGAGCCCCGCGACGACAGCCGACAGATACATGTTCGAGCCAACCGACAAGTCGATGCCCGCAGTCAGCAGGACGAACGTCATTCCCACCGCAACGATGCCGATGTAGGACGCCTGTTTGACGATGTTCTCGAAGCTCTGATAGCTGAGAAACCGCGGCGACAGCAGACCGAAGGTCAGGAAGATCACTGCAAACAGGATCAGCGGCGTGTACCTGAGCACCGCGATCAGCATTGTGCCTCGGCGCTTGCCCATCACTGCGTCCCTCGCTGATGTGCCTGATGGCCCTGGAACGCCGCGTGGAGGATCTGCTCGCGGTCGAACTCATTGCGACCGAAGACGCCCCGGATCTGTCCCTTGCTCATCACGAGAATGCGGTCGCACATGCCCATGAGTTCCTCGATCTCCGAGGAGATCAGCAGGATGCCGGCCCCTCTGGCCGCCAGGTCGTTGACGATGCCGTAGACCTCGCACTTGGCCCCGACGTCGATGCCCCGGGTGGGCTCGTCCAGGATGAAGACCTTGGGCTTGGACAACAGCCACTTGCCGATGACGACTTTCTGCTGATTGCCGCCGCTGAGGTTCTTGACCAGGGTGCGGTGCGCAGGTCCGCCTTTGATCCGCAGGGACTCGGCCACCCGCGCCACGGCCTCCCGAAGCCCCCGGCCTCGGATCAGGCGAGGCGGTCGAGGACGGGCAAACGCAGGCAACGACGCCAGGCCGATATTGTCGACGATCGTCGCCTCCATGAGCAGCCCCTCCTCACGACGATTCTCCGTCACAAACGCCATCCCCCGGCGGATGCTCTCCCGTGGCGAGGGCGTCCCGCCCTTGTCCTTCTTGCGTTCTGCGTCATGATGCAAGGGCCAGATGCCCTGGCCACGAATCTCCCCGCGTTCGAAGGGCTCCAGGCCAAAGAGAATGCGGGCCAGCTCCGTGCGGCCCGAGCCCATCAACCCGAAGAGCCCGAGCACTTCGCCCTTACGCAGCGTCAGATCGATGTCCTTGACGATCCCCGGCATGGACACGCCGCGAACCTCCAGGACAATCTCATCCATCGGTCCCGACTGGCGAAGCGGAAAGACCTGGTTGATGTCCCGCCCCACCATGCGGGAGATCATCCGGTCGACGGTGTAACCGTCCTTGGGCCCCTGATCGACGACCCGGCCGTCGCGGAGGACGACGATCTCGTCCGCAAGCTCCAGGACGTTGCCCAAATTGTGCGAGATGTAGATCATCGACTTGCCCTGCCGCCGCAGGTCCTGAACGATGCGAAAGAGCCGCTCGGTCTCGCCGGCGGTCAGCGACGTGCTGGGCTCGTCGAAAATAATAATCTCGGCCCCTGTGCTCAAAGCCTTGGCGATCTCGACCAGTTGCCGCTCTCCCGGCGTGAGACGATCCACGAGCGTATCCGGCGAGAGAGGCAGATTCAAAGACTCCAGCAACTGCCGGGCCCTGGCCTTCGCAACCCGCTTGTTGATGAAAGGCGACCTGCCAAGCCGGGGAAAGCGGTCGATGAACAGATTGTCCGCGATGCTCAGATTCGTGAAGAGGTTCAGTTCCTGGTGGATAAAAGCGACGCCGGCCTCGGTCGCCTCGGACGGATTGCGCGGGGAGTAGTCCTGTCCGCGCAGGGTCATGCCGCCGGAATCGGGCTGGACAACGCCGCCGAGAATGTTCATCAGGGTGCTCTTGCCCGCGCCGTTTTCTCCGATCAGGCCGAGCAGATGGCCCTTGGGCAGCGAGAACGTCACGTCGTGCAGAGCGTGCACGCCGAAAAAGCTCTTCGACACGCCGTCGAATTGAAGGATCGTCTCGGTCATCAGGCGACGACCTCCCTGGCCAGCAGACGGGTCCGCGTGACATCCAGCAGGGCCGCCAGCAGAATCACGGTCCCTTTGACCACGGGTTCCGCGTAGAACGGCAGCGCGAGCATGCTCAAGGCATTCGAGAGCAGGACGAAGAACAGCACGCCGAAGAAGGCCCAGAGCACCTTGCCTTTGCCGCCAAAGAGACTGATGCCACCGATGACCGCGGCTCCGATCACATCGAGCAGCAGGTTCTGCCCGAGCGTGGGCCGGCCGCAAGCCAGGCGGGCCGAGTACAGAATCGAGGCGACCGCCGCACAGAATCCGCTGAAGACGTAGCCCAGGACGATGACTCGCTCGACGGGCACGCCGGAGACCACCGAGGTCCGAAGGCTCTTGCCCACCGCGAAGAACCACCGCCCCAGCACGGTGTGCTTGAGCACCACCTGCGCGACGACCGCAAGCGCCAGAACGACGAAGAATGAATAGGGCACGGGACCGATCTCGCCTGCGCCGAGCATCGTGAACCCGCCGGGCAGATACATGATGTTCTCCGACTTCGTCAGAAAGATCGCCAGGCCGCTGAAGAACATCATCGACACCAGCGTCACCATGAAGGCGGGCATGTGCCCTTTCGCCACGGCCAGGCCGTTGAGCAAGCCCACGAGCATCCCGACCCCGAGCATCGCCAGTATCCCCAGAGGAACCGCCAGGACCGTGCCGCTGATCGGACTGCCCTGAGGCGAGAGCAGGATGCCCCACAGAGGGCTCTTCGCAAAGAGCGTCGGCTCGAGCTGCGTGGTCATGAGCATGCCGCCGACGACGCTGGTCAGGGCCATGATGGAGGTCTGCGACAGGTCGATGCCGCCCAGAATCAGAACGAACATCTGCCCCAGCACCAGAGCCAGCAGCGGCCATAGATTGGACGAGAGGTTCGTCAGGTTTCGCCCGCTGGCGATGTACGGCATCAAGAGGTACAGAATCGCAAAGAAAACGATGCTCAGGTACAGTACGAAATTCTCAGACAGCAGGCCCCGGCGGAGGATACGCCGTGCCATGTCCTGTGCCGTTGTCTGTCTGTCTGAGTGGTCCACTTGTTCCTCGAAGATAAAACGACCTGTCGTGCGTCCCCTACCTGGCCGCCGCCGGGTCCTGCTCGGCGAACAGCTTGTAGCCCCACATGTCCATCGCCTTCTCGGCCATGTTGGCCTGGGTCAGCGCAAAACCCGGATCCTCGATCCACTTGTCGGGGGTCTTCTCGCCGGCTTCGATCGACTTGAGAAGTTCGGTCAGGAGCACATCGGCCTCGTAGAACAGATCCTGCACGCCGGTGGCGTCGACGTAGCCTTCTTTCATCCAGCGTGCAGCCCTTGCGTCGCCGTCGACCCCGCCGAGGATGACGTGCCCAGGGTTGCCGATCTTCTTCCACCTGCCCAGCGGCTCCAGAACCGCCCGGATCTGCGGGTACATCTGATCGGAAGACGTGAAGATGAAGTCCACGCCGGGATTGCTCTGCATGGCGGCTTCCAAATTCGCCTGCGCCGTCACGGCGTCCCACTTTGTCGGCACCTCGATCACCGCGTTGAACAGGTCCGGGTTCTTCTCGATGACGTTCATGAAGCCCTTTCGCCGGGCCACCGCGTTGTTGTCGCCCAGGTCCCCCACCAGAATCAAGGGCGTCGCCTTGCGGCCCAGCTTCCTGGCCTGTTCAGCCATGTACGACACCGCCGACTCCGAGATCCGCTCGTTGTCGGCCACGATGACGATGGCGGGCTTGCTCCTGTTGGCCGGCGGCCTGTTGAAGACGCCGATAGGGACGCCCGCCTTGTTGGCCTCGCCCACGATCGTTACCGCGCTCTCGCCGTCCTGCGGAATGATGATGATCCCGTTCACGCCGCGAGCGATGGCCGCCCGGACCTGTTCGAGCTGCCGGTTGGCGTCCTGGTTGGCGTTTCGTTCGAGAACCTCGATGCCCTTGCTCTTGAGCGTCTCGGTGATCGCCTTGTGCCCGGCGACCCAGAACTCCGTCTCCAGATCCTGGAAGGCAAAACAGACAGAGGCCTTCGCCGGGGCATCGCCCCGCCGGGAGCAGGAGATTCCGCCTGCGACCAGAGCAGCGACCGCCACCGACACGCAGATCCATCGCAAAGCACGCATGGGAACCCTTTCCAGAGGGCACGTACAAAAGCAAAATACACTTGTTCATCACTGAACGTATGTACATAATGGACTCCGATGGGCCTTTCTGTCAACCTGAATCTCGGTTGACACAGGGACTTGTCGCGTGGACAATCCGAAACCCTAACCGACAATGAACAGATGTGCAAGCTATGATGAGTGAACTGGAACACAGACGAATCCTGTACAAGATCGCCAGGGCTTACTATGACGACAGCCTGACCCAGCAGCAGATCGGGGATCGATTCGGCCTGTCGCGAGTGAAGGTGTCCCGGCTGCTTCGCCAGGCGAGAGAGGACAAAGTCGTGCAAATCACGATCGCCTCTCCGCAGGGTTCGAACGCGGACCTCGAACGCCATCTTGAGGAGAAGTATGAGCTCAAGGAGGCGATGGTCGTCACATGCCCGACCCGCGGGAGCGGCGCAGTCATTACCGAATTGGGCCGGGTCGCGGCTGCTTGTCTGACCCGATGCCTTCAGGGCCATGAGGTCCTGGCGCTGAGCTGGGGCACTGCGGTCCTGTCGACGGTGAACGCCCTGGCGCCCATGGATTTGCCGGATGTTCGCGTGGTCCAGTTCCTCGGTGGCCTGGGCGAACTGGAGGCCGAGACGCACGGGGCCGAGTTGGCCCGCCGCATGGCCCAGACACTCGGAGCCAAACCCCGTCTGATTCACGCGCCGGGAATCGTCAAAGACAAAGTCATCCGCGATGCGCTGGCGACAGACCCCCAGGTCGCGGACACGTTGGAACTGGCCGCCCGCGCGGATGTGGCCATCGTGGGCATCGGCGCTCTCGAACCGGGTTCGACCCTGCTGTCAAACGGCAACACGCTGACCGCTGAAGAGATCGCGGATCTCAAGGCGCATGGCGTGATGGGCGACATCGCCCTCCAGTTCTTCGACGCAGACGGCCACAAGGTGGACCACCCGATCAACGACCGAATCGTCGGAACCCACCTCGATAAGATCAAACGAATCGAGCGCGTCATCGCCGTCGCCGGCGGGACAGAGAAGGGTCCTGCGATTCGTGCGGCCCTGCGAGGCAGGCTGATCAACGTCCTCGTAACGGACGACCACACCGCGAAAAGACTGCTCGAATAGAAGCCCGGAAAGAACCAGGCGTCGATTTCGCCAGGATGGGGGTTGACGGCCCACGTAGGAAGTGGCTACAGTAGAAGGACTTATGAAACACGCGCCCGTAGCTCAGTAGGATAGAGCACCGGTTTCCTAAACCGGGGGTCGCAGGTTCGAATCCTGCCGGGCGCAGTTTCTTCTGAAGGGGACTGGTTGAGGCCTGCCTGTTCGATCTTCCCTCGGTCTACGGCAGATCTGCTTTTCGATCGGCCTCCTGGCCGTTTGTCTCCACGACCCTGAAGAGACGATCAGTGCGTCATCGCGTACAGGATGATGTTGATCCCCATCTGAATGGTCTTGCGGTACCCCTCAGGCCCCCACTCGACGCCGTGGCTGTCGCACCAGCCGCAGTGGAGATCGTTGGAGCTGAGGAAGACGGCCAGGCGGTCTTCCAGGAACAATCCGCGGGCCCCGTGATTCTGGCCGTGCGTGCCCCGCCCGCCGGCGTATTGCAGATGCGGAAGCCCGGTATCCCCCAGGTCGAAGACGTTGTGGAAGACCTCGTGGTCGCGGGGGATCGCCTTGACGGAGCCCCTGCCGAACAGCCCTTCCAGCAGTTGAAAACAGCTCGCGTAGAAGAAATCGCCGCCGGAACCAACGACGCAGTCGTCCATCAGGAGAAAACCGCCGGCGGTGAGGAAATCCTTGAGGTTGCCCTTCTGATCGGAGTTGAGTTCGAAGTGGTTCTCGCCGGTCATGAAGAGGAAGGGATAATGGCGAAGCAATCCCGGGTCGTCGAAGGTCACGGCTGCGTTGAGCTGCCCGTCGTAGGCGTACTGCGGTTGCCAGTCCATCGCGCCGACAATGGGCTTGATGTGGCAACGCACGATGCGGGCCAACTCGCGAAGTAGATTGGCGTCGCCGCCGGGGCGGACGTTCCAGACGTCGGGTCCTTTTCCTCGCCCCTTGAACGCCAGTTCCACCACGCGAACCCGCGGCAGAATGAAATCGTACTCATCCAGATCGGTCGGCTCGGCAGGCGCGCCAGGATCGTACGATGAATTCGCTGCCCCTGGACGTGTATCGGGATGGACTGGGCGAGGTCTGTTGGCCCCCTGTGCGGCCACGCCCAGCAGCACGCCGCGCGCGAGCCTGAGGAAGTCTCGTCGTCCTATCGATTCCATTGTGTCACCTCACACCTTATGGATGGTTCCCCTGCTCAGAACCCTGGAGCAAGTACGAACTCTGCGGCCAATCGGCCGTCGCAGCCATCCTGCGAATAGCGCCAGGGCTGCTCCGAGGGCCGACCGTCGCCATTGTCCTCGATGCACGGGGTCTCCGTGGGCAGCAGCTTCATCTGACGGTACCACTGCTCGATTTCGCGAGCCGTCGCGGTAAAGGCTTCGAGCACGCTTACGCGGCCGTCACGATTCGTGTCGCTCTGCGGTCGGGCCAGGGCCGGAACGAAATGCATGCTGAATCGAGGGCTATACACCTGCGTCTCGGTCGCAGGCATGACGACGACCCTGCCGGGACGGGCAAGGGCCTTGGCCGCTGCCGCGGCGCAGGGACAGTCCAGAACGACAAGCTGGGTCTTGGCCTTGACTCCCGACAGCCACCGGGTCCAATCGTCCTGCGTGACATCCGGGCCGGGCAGATTGAATCGCAACGAGCCTCCCGCGAGGTTTGCCTGGCCGATGTAGTAGAGAATGAATCGATCGGCCTCTCGTGCGGACCGGGCAACCGCGTCGATCGCCTTCTTTACCTCCTGTGCCGTTGCTGCATCGGGCGCCAGGACTGTCAACCGTTCAGGCTTGATGAAAGCCTTTTCGCTCAGATACGTTCGCAAATCACTCAGCACCTGCCCCCTGGCGACAAGGTCCTGCGGGTCCTTGCCGACCCCGCTGACGACAACCGCATAGGTCTCGACCTCGAGGCGGTCTTGTGCAACCATAGCGATCGCGAGCGACACCACACAGGCGGTAATCACAATTCCATGAGCCATCCCGACACTCCTCATACAAGCCCGATCGCCCGGCGGATGAACCAGCCGGTCGAGAGCAACAAACACAACACCACCAGCAAGGGCCATCGCGGCCAAATGCTCGTGACCTTCTCGATCGTGCCGACTTGACGTCGGGATTCGAAGATCTCCGCGGCCTTCTCGCTCAAGTCGTCGATGTGGATATAACGAGCCTTCATTCTTCCCGCCAGCGAACGCAGAAACGGTTCGTCCAGATCGACGCAGGACATCTCGTCGCGCACCGCCGGCAGGGTCGTCGCAAGAGTCCGCTCGCCGAGAAACGAGCCGTTGAGCTCCGCCTGCGCTTTGGCGACGACCGATTGTCCCGAACCCCAGTCGAGCGTCGCCAGGTAATACCCCCGCCCGGTCGGCTCCATGCTCACGACTTGTTCGCCCGCGGTCAACAGGACGTTCGCCCCCGGAGCCGGCAGGAAGGACTTGTCCATGATGTACGCGTTGAACTGAACACGTCGCGGGTCTTCGGCCACCCGCTCGGCGAACAGTTCGACGTTCGCCCCCTGCGCAGGCGTGCGGCCCAGATACGCCACCAGGCCGCACATCAGTTCGCTCAGCGCGCCGCCCTGCCTGTCCTCGCGGTAGAGCGTGAATAGCTTCGAAATGTTGAGCAGGCACACCCGTCCCCTGCCGACCCTGTGCACCGAGACGATCGGCGTGTCGCCGACCATCGCCAGCGTCGTGGCCGCGGGTTTTGTCGCGGCGATCCCATAGTACGGCGAGACCCGATACTGCGACTCCGCGAAGACGCTCGGATCGAACACATGCGCGATCTCGGCTTCGAAGGACAGCTTGATCGCATCCCGCTGCGGCGGCCAGACCCTCGCCGGACTCGAAACCGCCGTGGTGGGGAAGGCGCCCTGCTCTTGCCGCGAGAACAGAACCGGCAACGTGGACAGGCCGCGTTCCTGGCTGTCCGTCGCCAGGGTCTGCACCGTCTCACCCGGCAGGAGGATCATGGCGCCGCCCCGCTTGGCGAAGAAATCGTACGAGTCGCTCCGCTCGAAACCCACGCCGCAGGCCCCTTTGATGATGACGTCGTACTCGCTGCGGGACGCATCGAGGTCCGCCAGGGTCACATACCCTGTGGCCCGCGTCGCCCGATCGGACAGAGGCTTGTTCTTGATCACGTCGAAACCCAGGTCCAGTCGAATGTGCTTGTCCCGCGACAACGCCTGGCGGATCTTGCCGATGTTGAAGTCCGCCCGTTGCGAGTACAGCAGGACCCGCATCGGACGCTCCTGCATCACCTCGACCGACGTCGTGCGGGCGTTGTTTCCCAGGTTGATCTCGCCCCGGCCCGGTTGGACGCCGGCGGTCAACACGTGGACGCCGAGCCCCTGCGCCGGGACGGTGAACCTGAGCGTCGCCTGTGCGGGCCCTGCGCCGTCGGCCTTGAAGGTTTCGCGATCGATCTGACGTTTCTCGACGACGTCGTTGTCGCACAGCAATTCAAGCGTCACGGGAGCATTCGGCACACCCGCGGCGGACACCACCACGCCAACGTCATATGTCGTATCGACCCAGGCGGCCGCCGGGCTTAGGAGCGTCTCGACCGCCAGGTCGGGCCGCGGACTTCGGGCCCCCACGCCCACGATCAGGATCGGCAGGTCTTCCCGCAGCGCAGGCAGATAGCGCCGCGGATCCCGGTCGTCGGCCCGTCCGTCCGTGAAGATGACCAAACCGGTGGGCTCGTCCCGCGTCGGACTCTGCGTATCTCGTGCGACGCAGTCGGCCGTGAGCGAAACCGCCTCGTGCAGATTGCTTCGCGAGCCCCACCGCCGGAGCAGGTCCGCGGAACCGCAGTGGTAGGCGCGATCGTCGAAGCCGTAGACCCAATACTGAGGCCCATCACCGCCCGGCTTGTCGAAGCACTCCACAAATCGGCTCAGCGACCGATCGAGGCGCGACTGCCGCCCGTCGTCGGCCACGGACATGCTCTCGCTCGTGTCGAAGACCGCCAGGACGGTGTTCTTCCCGAACGTCTCTTCCTCTTGCCAGGCGGAAGGGTTCCAGAGGATGACAAGCATCAGCAGAATCGCGGCATAGTGTAGAGCCGCCAGGAGCCGGCGGTATCGGTTGCGCTGCGGTGTCTGCAGCGGGCCCGCGCGGAAGGCGACCAGGACGACCGCTGCAGCCGCCAGTGTCAGCCCCAAAGCAACGAGATGTCCTGGGTAATCCGCGAAGGTCATTTCTGCACGCTCTGCGATCCGAATTTCGCCGCATTCTCGAAGAACTCGCTCTCCGCCTCGAAGAACTTCACGTCGGACGATTCCTGCTCCATGAGCCGACTTCGACGGTTCTGTCCCTTCAGACTCATCGACCAGAACTGGCGAGCGAGCAGGCGAGCGGTCTCCGCGGGCGAGGCATGCGGGTCCTTCGTGTAGACATGCCCCACGCCGGGACCGCCTCCGCTGGACATCGTGGTCCACTGCACGCCCGCCATGCTCTCCAACAGCCGCTCGGCGGCCTTGAGCCGATCCTGCATCTTCTGCTTCTCGGCCTCGCTGAGCGATTCGTCGTACGCTTCTGCATCCCGCGCGAGCTGTTCGGCCATTTCGCGAGCCTCGTCCGGCGAGCCCTCTCCCTCGCCTGTGCGCTGACGGCGGATCGCACGCCCCGCCTCGGCCAACCGACGAGCCGCGGAATCCGCCAAATCGGCCATACCCTCGGATCCGGACTTTTCGCCGGACCCGTACCGGGCGTCCTCCAGACGTCCTTCAAGACGCTGCATCGCCTCGACCGCCTGGTCGAGATGTCCTTTGGCCTCCCCACCGGGTTGCCCCTGCGAAGAACCATCGGAAGCAGCCAGCCCGTTCATATCTTTGCTGATTTGCGAAGCCTGCTCACGCAGGGCCTTCTGGCGGGCCTGGAGCATACGCATCTGCGCATCCGCTTGGGAAGAGCCTTGCCCCGGCGCGCTACCTGCCTGCCCGGTTTCCGACCCGTTGGGACTGCTTGGTGAATTCCCGTTCTGTCCCCGTCCGGACTGCCCTTGCTGTCCGCTCTGTCCCTGTCCTGATTGCCCAGTCCGGCTGCCGGGCTGGGAGCCTGGAGACTGCCCCTGACTGCCCGATTCCCCAGAGCCGCCTGTTCCCGACGACGCCTGCCCGCCATCCTGCTGCTGCCCCTGGCTCCCTTGTGTCCCCGACTGGGCCTGCTGCGAAGACGCCGCTTGTTCGCCGCCATTGTGTCCCTGCGATCCTTGCGACGAGCCCGATTCACCGGTCGGTTCGCCGGAATCTCCCTTGCCGGACGAGCGCGCCTCTTTGTCGCCTGCCTGGTCTTGAGATGCGCCCCCGTCTCCGCCGCCGGAAGGGTTCGCGGACTGAGATTGCGACTTCGAATCCTTCTGTTGCCGCATCGCTCTGGAGACATCGGCTTTGAGCGACTCCTGCTGCCTCGCAAGCGAATCGATCTTCTGTTGCATCTCCTGAAGTTGGTTCTCGACGCGGTCCTTGTCCATCTTGGGGTCCTGGGGCTGCTCCTGGAGCTTGACCTTCTCGGGAGTCTCCTGCGGCACGCTGGTTCCGCTCTCCGGCGGGGTCCATTTCAAATGCAGCTCGTCGATGAACATGCGGAGAATGCGATAGGCGTCCTGGACTGGAGGCAACGCAGCGTTCGCATCGGCGTTCTTCAGGTGAGTCTCGGCCTTCCGATAGGATTCCAGCACGCGATTCATCACGGCTTTGTCGCCCTCGCCGAAGCTCTTCTCCGGATCGTCGCGGATCGTGGTCAGCCGGGAGGCACAGTACTGAACGTCTTGCGCCAGCGTCTGGAGCCTGGGATCGTCCTCTGCCGCCGACTGCGGCGATCGGGCCAGCATCCAGGTCTTCTTGACCACCGCCCGCGTGTATTCCAGAACCGTGATGAGATCCTCGGGGATCAGTCCCGGCGCGGGGTTCGACTGGTTGCCGCCGGACTCCTGATGCCAATACTGCCGATAGGGCCTGACCTCGATGAGATAGACCTCGCTGCACACGTTCGCGTCGGCGGGCCGATGGCCTGTGTCGATGTCCCTGGCTCTGGCGTAGAAGAGCACCGCATCGCCCACGCGCAACTCGTGTTCTTCCAGTTCGAGCACGTGGGTCAGGGCCGCTTGCCTGGCCCCCTGCGGCGAGGCCGACTCCAGCACAATTGCCTCGCGGCCCGGCAACTCGCAGAGCAATTCGACCCGCTCAAGCCCGAAATCGTCCGTCACCTCGAACGCGATCGGGATGCTGGCGACGTCCGTGGCCAGGCAGTCGCCTTCGGGCGAGACCAGCTTGAATTCGGGGCGCGCGTCCGACTTGAGCACGACTTGAAGCTCTTTGGCCCGGTCGCCGGTCAGGCCGTCGGCGCTGACGACGTTGAGCTGGATCGAAGAGGACTTGTCGGCCGTGAACTCAAAGCCGAAGCGATTCTCGCCGTTGAGCGGCTGCGTGACAGGTTTTCCGTCGGACCTCGTCATCGTCGCCTCGCGAAGCGGGGTCGATGTCTGGGCGGTCAGTTCGACACGGCTGTGAGGCAGCACCTCCAACGGCTTGTCCGTCAGCTCCACCTCATACGGCTGCATCTGCGTCGCGGGCGTTCCGTTTGGATCGGGGTCGCCGCCATTCTGCGGCGTGCCGGGCGGAAACACCTTGGCTGTGATGCGATCGATCGAAGGCGACTCGCACACGCGAAGCTCGTGCGAATCCGAGCGAGCCTGAGGCGTTTCGAACCGGTATTCGAACCGGCCGGGGGCGTCGAAGGACTTCGTCGCGGTGAATTTCGTCCTGCCCTCGGCGCCCGTGCTGCGTGTGAGTTCGATCCTCTCAGTGAGGGCTTCGGTTGGGGCATTCGGATCGTTCGGATCACGCCGCGTCAGCACGAGCGATGCTGATTCCGGGACACGGCCCTCGACCGCCAGTTCGAACGTCACCGGGTCGTCCACGCCTGCGACGATGTCACCGGTGGCGGATTCCAGGACTGTGTCAGCCGCCGGCGCGACCGCCGAGAATGGCCGGAGCAGCCGGGCGAGGTATGAAGAAAAGAACAGCACATTCTGATGGACGAAGAACCCGACGACGCACGCACCCAGCAGAACACAGCACGCGAGGAGATACCCTTGCCACTTCTCGATCGTGGAGTCGAAGCGGTATTCCTGTGTCACAGAGTCAACCTGCCGGACCAGTTGAGCCGCAAGCGACTTGGAGTAGGGATAATCGCCGCGTCCCTCGTAGTATTCCACCGCCGCCACAAGCTGCTGGTCGAAGCTGCGTTTGCCCTCGATGTAGTTGGCGGCGTTGGCATAGGTCATGTCGCGGCGGAGAACGCGGACGATGAAATACAGGCCGACGGCCAACATAGCCAGGAACAGGACCAGCGAGGACAACCTGCCAATCGAACCGAAGTGGATGCGATGGTCGAGCCAGGCGTATCCGCCGATGTACAGCGAAACACAAGCCAGTCCCAAGGCGGCAATCCGCAGTACGCTGAGGGCCAGCAGCCACCGCCGCACAAGTCGCACCCGTGCGATCAGATCATCCAGAATGTCGTCAACTGCAGCGGCCATACTTCATCTCTTCAGTCTGTTTGTGACTGCGGGCTCCAAGAGCAGCAGTGCCACGATCGCCCAGGCAAATGCTCTCCAGACGGGCTTGCTCTGCAGGGGCGGAATCCCTTGTGCAAGCGACCGCTCCTGACCGGGCCCGACCACGAACGCCCCCTTGATCGCGGCGGCGACCGCGGCCTCGGTCGGTTGGCGAAGATCCGTCTCGCCCTGGGGCAGATTGACCCCGACGCGCAGCGTCGGATCACCTTGCGTTCGCATCCAGCCAAGTCCCTGCGGAGCGGGCAGAACCAGTCTGCCGCCTTCTATCGCGGCGCGGGCCTTTCCGCCATCGCAATTCTCCACGTTGACGAGGGTCCGCCCGACCACACGCATCGAGGCGGGCAGTTCGAGCGTCGGACGGTCTTCCGAACGCAGGCAGAGCCGCCGGACCCGCTCGCCCTCGCCGACCAAGAACCTGCAGAACGCCACCCAAGCCGCAGATTTGGCGAGCAGCCCTCGCGAATCGTCGATGCTCGTGTTCACCAGGATCGAGACGCCCGAATTCTGAGGCTGGGCGTAGACGAACGCAGCGTCATTGGCCAGTCGCCACACGCATTGTGCCTGGCTCGACGTCCGACACAGCCAGTGCCCCTTCAGGGCGATCTTGTCGAATCGGTAGCTCGCGAGGGTTTGGATCGTCGCCTCGCTGAATACGGTTCCCTCGGCGGCAACGGGCTGCGGCTGGGGCCACGCAACTCCCTGGCTCCATCTCTGTGGCACGGCGGGAATCAGCCCCTCGCGCAGCAGCATGTCCGCAATCTGCGGATTGCCTGATTCCGTCGCGAAGAAGACGAGCCGCCCGCCCCGAGCGAGGCAACTCCTCAGAAGACTCGCAGGATAGGAGGCGTCCGTCGGCAGGCAGGAAAACACGACAACGTCCGCCCATGAGAGATCGTCGCTGCGAAGGTCGCTCTCGCGGGTCTTCCGCAAACTCATGCCGCCGGCGGCGCCTTTCTCCATGAGCGCCTCGACGGCGGTCTCAAACAGGAATGCTTCATCCCCTCGACTGACCACGAGGACCTTCGTTGCCGCGGCCTGAGGCATGCACACGCCAAGACGGAATACGTCGTCCGCTTTCAGGCCGTCCCGGGGGTCGAGACTCAGTTCCAGCGGAAGGCAGGACCGACCGGTTCCCTGCCCTCGCGGCCCCAGATCAATCCGGACACGAACCACTTTCCGCTCGCCTGCCGACAGTGTGACGTCCGTGGGGATCGGCCTCAGATCATCGCACTTGGCGATCAGCTTGCGACGCTCCTGCTTGTCGCCGCCATTGGCGACGAGCACATCGATGTCGAGCTTGTTGTCTGCGGTCTCGATGGGATTTGCGTCGGCAATCGCCACGTTGCTCACGGGTGAGGAGGGAACGACGATTTCGTGCGACAACGCGTCGACGGCCGCGGGCTTGCGAATCCGCTCGAACTCCCGCAAGACGTCCGGACTGAAATCACTGAGCACGACCGCGGAGATCACATCGGCGCGAAGTGCACTGGAGCCCTGCGATTCCAGTGCTTTCACGAAGTCGGCAGGCCGTGCGATCCTGGGCACGACGGTCAATCGCCTGATCTCCGCAAGGGCCTGACTGCGAGTCAATCCCTCGGCGGTCTTGCCCGATGCGAGTCCACACACGCCGAACACGGCATCAGACGGGGCCTGACGCACATGGCCGACGGCTTTCTCGACCGCCTTCGCAAACAGGCTCTCTCCGCGATCGCGATAGGCCATGGACGCCGAGTCGTCCAGGGCCAGATAGAGAATCGGTTTGTGCGACTGCGGCGGCGAATGAACCTTCAACACCGGCCGGGCGAACAGCACCGCGATCAGCACGATGATCGCGCAGCGCAGGAGCAGCACGAGAATGTCGCGGAGCTTTCGGCGCGAGTGGCTCTCCTGCCGGCCGGCCCGAAGGAATTGCAGCATCGTGAACGGCACCCGGCGAAAGCGAGGCTTGGCCAGCAGGTGCGCCAGGATCGGCCCGACCACCGCCGCCGATCCGAACAGGAATGTCCACGCCAGGAAGCTCACATCAGCCTCCTTCGCCTGAGCAGATAGGCGAGGAAAGCCCGGTCCAGGGGTTGCGAGGTCTCCAGCAGACAGTAGTCGATGCCGCTCTTGCCCAGGGTCTTCTTGACGTTGTCGAGGAAGTCGCCCACGCGCTGCTGGTAGCCGTCGCGGATCGACTGGGGGAACGTGCGGAACTTGTCGCCGGTCTCCAGGTCCTCGAACTGGATCAGGCCCTCGTACTTGAGGTCCAGTTCCCGGGGATCCATCACATGAAAGACGATCACGTCGTGCTTGAGGAACTTCAGGTGGGCCAGGCCGCGGAAGATGTCGGCTTCGTCATCGAGCAGGTCGGAGATCAGGACGACCAGACCCCGGCGTTTGGTCGTCTCAGCGACCGTATGCAGGACCGAGGCCAGATTTGTCTGCCCTGCGGTCGTTTGGCGGTCCAGAGCCTGCAGGATCGCGTGGATGTGCGTCCGGCGGGAGGCCGGAGGAACCTGCGAGATCACCTTCTCCGCGAAGAGCATCAGTCCCGTGCTGTCGCCCTGCTTGAGCATCAGGTACGTCAGCGCAGCCGACAGGCAGCAGGCATAGTCGATCTTGCGGATCGAGCCGCCCCCGAACGACATGCTCTTGCTGACGTCGAGCAGAACGTACACCGTCGTGTTGGTGTCCTGGTGGAACCGCTTGATGCAGAGCCGATCCGTGCGGGCGTACACCTTCCAATCGACAAACTTCACCTCGTCGCCGGGATGGTACTCGCGGTGGTCGCTGTACTCGACGCTGAAGCCCTGGAATGGGCTCGGGTGCAGCCCGGAGAAGAACCCCTCCACCGCGCATCGAGCCACCAACTCCAGGTTCGCCAGCTTGTTCAAGAACAGCGGATCGAGGTATTCCCGACTTGACGTTGTCATCGTCCCATCCGTCCTATACGTCCTATGCCGCCCTTCATTTCGGCGTCGCCACCTTCTCCACCAGGTCGCCCAGGATCGCCTCGGTGCTGATCCCGTCGGCCTCGGCGTTGAAGTTCGGAATTACGCGATGACGCAGGACCAGCCTGCAGATCGCCTTGACGTCGTCGAAGCTCGGCGTGATCCGCCCCTTGGTCAAAGCCAGGGCCTTGGCCCCCAGCGTCATGAACTGCCCCGACCGGGGACCCGCCCCCCACTTGAGGTACTTCTTCACCATGGCCGTCGCCAGCGGGTCCGTCGGCCGGGTCGCGCGAACCAGGCGGATGCAGTACCCGATCACCGTGTCGCTGACCGGCGCCATCCGCACGATTTCCTGGAACAGCACCATGTCCTCCGTATCCAGCACAGGGGCAATCGAGTACTTCTTGCCGGTGGTGGTCTGCTTGACCATCAAATGCTCTTCCTTGGCGGTCGGATAGTCGATGTAGACCATGAACATGAAGCGATCGAGCGCCGCTTCCGGCAGCGGATACGTCCCCTCCTGCTCGATCGGGTTCTGGGTCGCCAGCACGAAGAAGGGCTCCGCCAGTTTGTGTGTGCGGCCGGAGATCGTGACCTCCCGCTCCTGCATCGCCTGGAGCAAGGCCGCCTGCGTCTTGGGCGGCGTACGGTTGATTTCGTCGGCCAGCACGATGTTGGCAAAGATCGGTCCCTTGACGAACTCGAACTTTCGCTGCTTGGACTGGGCGTCCCGCTGGATGATGTCGGCGCCGGTGATGTCCGAGGGCATCAGGTCCGGCGTGAACTGGATTCGGTTGAACCGCATCTTCATCGCATCGGCAATCGAGCGGAGCATGAGCGTCTTTGCCAGGCCCGGCACGCCCTGGACGATGCAGTGCCCGCCAGCCAGCATGCAGCAGACCACCGAATCGATCACCTCGTCCTGCCCCACGATCACCTGATGCACCTGGCGTTTGAGCCTGGCGCAGCCTTCGTGCAGCTTGGCAATCAGTTGACCATGATCGACGGCCGGGGCCCCCTCCGCCTTGGGCCCCACCGTCAATTCCACACCATCGTTCTGCGTTCTCTCGATTGTCGCCATATCCCGAACCGCCTTTGCATCATTGGACCGTCAGCTCTCACGAGTAAGACGCGACGACCCAGCCGCCGTTTCAGGATTCCCCGACTTTCGAGCGGATCGCCCCACGGGAGCTGGCCCCACGCGAATCGAAACCGCCAGGAACCATCTTAAGTCATTTCAAAACAAGAACTTGAGAGATGCGTCGCAGCGACAAAAACCCATCCTCCTTGACATTGCGTCAGCGAGCGGACATCATCCATCCACGATCGCGGCCTGCGATCGATACCGATTCCTTTGGAGAACCTGAATGCGAAATCGTCAACTGGCAGCAATCATCGCCTTCGTAACCGCTGTTCCAGCCTTGTCTGCTGACTGGCCCGGTTGGCGAGGACCAGCCCGAAACGGGATTTCGCCTGAAACAGGCCTGAACTGGCAGTGGCCCGCCGAGGGGCCAGAGGTCCTCTGGAAGGCCTCCGTTGGGACGGGTTTCTCATGCATCGCGGTCGCAGGCAGACGGGCCTACAAGCTGGGCAACCGCGACAATATCGATACCGTCTATCTGAGCAACTGCGTCCTCTGGCAGGGCTCGCTCTACGGCTTCGACGACAAGGAGCTCCAATGCCTCGACTGGCAAACCGGCGAAGTCCGCTGGTCGAGTCCCCGGCTGGGCCTGGGCTCGCTGATCCTGGCGGAAGGCAAGTTGATCGTTCTCCAGGAGAACGGCACGCTGCGGATCGTCGAAGCGACACCCGAGGCGTACCGATCCCTCGCCGAGGCCAAAACTCTCACCGGACGCTGCTGGTCGGCGCCATCCCTCGCCGACGGCCGCCTCTACCTCCGTAATGCGGCGGGCGACGTCCTCTGCCTGGACCTGCGAAAGTGGAAAGCGAGGTGAAACGTGAGGTTGTGTGCACATGCGACGCGATGGCAGAAACGAACCGGCTCGTCCAGACTCGCCTCCGACAGCGAACTGTCTTGCCTCTCTCGCGTTGGTCGTCCTTGGTCGTCGATCGTTGCTGTCGCCGGCTTCACCCTGATCGAACTGCTGGTCGTCATCTCCATCATCGCGGTATTGATGGCGGTCCTGATGCCGGCCCTGGGTCGAGCCCGCAAGCAGGCGAGGTTCATCGGCTGCCAGGCCAACCTCAAGTCCTACGGCCTGATGGCCTTCCTGTACGCCGACGACAACGACTACCGGATGCCGAACGCCTGGACCAGTTTCTACAGCCAGCGCACCTACGACGGCGAACCCCACCGTTATTGCCGATGGCATAATCCCGACTACGATCTGGAACAGTATCCGAAATACGCAGGTCCCATGTGGCCCTATCTCAAGGGCAAAGGCATCCACATCTGCCCGTCCTTTCCCGCCATCGCCAAGGAGTTCGGCCCGGTGCACCCCGAGCACGTGGCGACGGTGCCCATCAAGCCCAACTACGACTACGCCATGAACTCCTATCTGAGCGAGAAGAAGATCACCTCCATGAAGCGGCACTCGAACCTCTTCTTCTTCGCCGAAGAGAACCTCTGGATCACCAAGCCCTACAACGTCTACGCCTTCAACGACACCGCCATGTGCGTCTACGAGGTGTGGGACAGCTTCGGTACGTTCCACATGGCCCGCCAGGCCGATCTCGAAGACGGCGTGGTCAACGCGGTCTTCCTCGACGGCCGGGTCCAGACGGTGAATCGGCTGGATTCCTGGCGGTTCTGCGCCCCCGACGGCCAGAGCAAGTCCCCCGTGAAAAGCCAGTAATGCCAAAAATGGACAGGGCTCCCGAATGCACCATCCGGCATTCGGGAGCCCTGCTTGTCTCACTCGAACCACGACCGCGCGTCCCATCGTTTCACGCGGTTCGTTTCGCGGTTCGTCACTTCGTCGAGAAGCGGTACACCGTGGTCGTCTTGTACATGTCGCCCGGCCGCAGGATCGTGGACGGGAAGTTCGGCTTGTTCGGCGAATCCGGATAGTGCTGCGTCTCCAGGCAGAAGCCCCAGCGATGCTTGTAGACTTTGCCGTCTCTGCCGGTGATGGTGCCGTCCAGGAAGTTGCCGGCGTAGAACTGGATGCCCGGCTCGGTCGTGTGGACCTCCATCACACGTCCGGTCGTCGGCTCGACGACCCGGGCCGCCAGGATCAGGCCGTCGCCGGTGCGATTGAGCACCCAGTTGTGGTCGTATCCGCCGCCGGCCTGGAGTTGCTCGAAATCCGCCTCGATCCGGGCCCCGATCGGAGTCTCCTTCGTGAAATCCATTGGCGTGTCCTTCACCGACTGCAGCTCGCCCGTCGGGATCAGGCCCGCGTCCACCGGCGTGAACTTGTTGGCGTTCAGCATCAGCTCATGGCCCAGGATGTCCCGCTCGCCGCCGGTGAGGTTGAAGTATCCGTGGTGCGTCAGGTTCACCGGCGTCGCCTTGTCCGTCGTCGCAACGTACTCCACCCGCAGTTCGTTCTTGTTCGTCAGCAGATAAGTCACCGAAGACTTCAAATTCCCCGGGTATCCCTCTTCGCCGTCCTTGCTCAGATACGTCAGTTCGACGCCCACCGCGTTGGACCTCCACACCGGCTTGTCGCTCCAGACCACCTTGTCAAAACCCTTGATCCCGCCGTGCAGGTGGTTTTCCTTGTCGTTGCGAGCCAGGGAATACGCCACGCCGTCCAGCGTGAACGTGCCCTTGCCGATCCGGTTGCCATACCGGCCGACGATCGCCCCGAAGTAGGGACTCGCCTTGAGGTATGCGTCCAGGTTGTCGTAGCCCAGGACGATGTCGTCCATCTCGCCCCGGCTGTCCGGCATCTCCAGCGACGTCACGATCGCGCCGTAGGTCATGATCTTGGCGCTGGCGCCGTTGACGTTGCGAAGGGTATACAGCTTGACCTCCTGCCCTTCCGGCGTCTTGCCGAACGCCGTGACGTCGATGTCCAAAGCAGCCTTTGCCTGCTTGTCGGCCTTGCCACAGGGGCACTTGCACGAATTCAGAACCAGCATGGCTCCCACCACCACGACCGAAAACGCCGCCAACCGCCATGTCCTCATTGACATCTTCAACCCATCCTTTCTGAAAGGAGTTTCAAGTTCGCGGTCATAACCACTCGGTCATCTTAGTTCCGCCCGTTCGGTTAGTAAATCCCCATTCGCAAAATGGCCAATCCGGTTCGCAGCCGCTGCTACGCATCCACCACGTACCAGGCAATACCTTCCGGGGTCCATACGTTCGAGTGATTGGCAATGAGCCAGTCGCGTTCCTCCAGGCTCCGGGTGTAGAAGTGACAATTGAGCGTACCAGACCAGAAGCGATACACGGCATGGCTGCCGGGCGGGCAAAATGCTTCGGGATAGGCGTAGAATGTAACGCCTTCAGGAGTCCACACATGCGAGTAGTTGGCGATGAGCCAATCGCGTTCGGTCTGATTGATCGTGTAGAAATGAGCATTCAGTACGCCTGACCAGAATCGATAGACGGGGGCAACGCCCGGCAGGGCATCGTCCGCGTACGCATGATAGGCCTCCCCTTCGTAGGTCCATACGTGGGAATAGTTGGCGATGAGCCAATCGCGTTCCTGCTCGTCCATCGTATAGAAGTGATGTGAAAACACGGGCGACCAGAACCGAAAGACAGGGCGAAGCCCGGATTCGGTCGTGAACGTGTTCGGGACGGACCATTCGCTCCAGGCGCCGCTGGTGTCCCGATGCCGCACGCGCCAGTGGTAGGTCTTGCCGTACAGAAGCACGCCGTCCGGCACAGTCTGGGTGGTCCGGCTCGAATCCTCGTCCAGATCGTGCCAGACCAGATCGGAGAAATCGGCCGTCTCCGATATCTGCCACTGAGTCGCCGCATGGCTATCGAAGGAGTCGGGATCGGAGAACGCTGAGGATTCCAACGTCGGCGTCACCCCAACGTCGACGGCACCGTTCGCCGGCGAAACCGTCGCCGGCCGAGCGGGCAATTCGTTCGGAATCGTGACAAGGTGCAATTCCTGTCCCGCGACCCCGTCATCAGCGCTGAAGTAGATCGTGTTGCCGATGGCGGTCAAATACGAGGGGCTGGAGCCGGACGAGCCGGACCAGATGTCGAAGAGCATCACGGTACCGGCCTCCGTGCCGTCGCTCACCCAGAGCTCTGTGCCGTGAACGCCATCGTCGGCCGCAAACACTACGAGATCCCCCACGGCTAGCAGGTTCGAGGGATCGGAACCGTCGGCCCCGGAACGAATATCCGCCACTATTACGGTCCCCTCTTCAGTGCCGTCGCTCTTCCACAGTTCCCGGCCATGGATGCCATCGTCCGCGACGAAGAACACCACGCCTTTGACCAGGGTCAGATCGGAAGGCGCGGAGCCCGTGGCGCCCGGTTGGATATCCTTGATCCTGACGGTACCGGCTTCGGAACCATCGCTCCTCCAGAGTTCGAACTGTCCGTCGATCCCGGAGTCACCCGAGAAGAACAGGACATCGCCCACGGCCAACAAATACTCAGGCGTGACCACGGCGATCATCACGGTTCCGGCTTCGGTGCCGTCGCTCTTCCACAATGCGGAGTAGCTCGGATATCTATTTCCTGTGGAAAAATACAGGGTGTCGCCCACGGCAGTCAGGCGACAAGGATCCGAACCCGCGGGGCCGGGCTGTATATCCCTGACCCTCACAGTGCCAGCCGCAGTACCGTCGCTCTTCCAGAGTTCCCGGCCGGCGTTGTTCTCCGCGGAGAAGAACAACGTGTCGCCCACGCGTGTCAGGAACACTGCGTCGGTGAATCCTCCCGTATCCACCCTCACTGTGGTAGACGCAGTACCCTTGCTCTTCCAGAGCTTGCCGTCCGCGAGAAAATAAAGCGTATCTCCCATGACGGTCAGATTCCTGGCATAGCATTCGCTGACCCGCCAGGTGCCGGCGGCGGTGCCATCCGTCCGCCAGAGGTCCCTGCTGTTGCCCCCGTCATCTACCGTGAAGAATAGAAGATCTCCGAGGACGGTCAAATCAGACGGACTCGAATCCCAGAAATCCCCGCGGATTTCTTTGACCATCATGGTCCCTGTGCGCGTGCCGTCCGTCATCCAGAGTTCTCGCCCGTTGGGACCGTTGTCGACGGAGAAGAACACGAGATTCCCCATCACTTTCACGTTGGAGGGCTCTCCACTGAGCGTTCCAGCCACACGATTCGTGACCATCACGGTTCCCCCCGGCGTTCCGTCAGTCCGCCAGAGCCCATGGCCGTCGATTCCATTGTGCCCCACGAAAAACAACCTGTCCCCCACGGCAGTTAGACCGTATGGCCAGGAGCAAACCTCGTTGGCCAATGTGCCTTTGACGAGCACAGTCCCGGCCTCGGTGCCGTCGCTCTTCCAGAGTTGTTCGCCATGAACACCGTCGCTGGCCACGAAATACAGTATTCCACCAGCGGCTGTGAGGGCCACCGGATAGGAATCCGCCACAACATCGTCTTCGAAGGTCAGACTTTTAACCTTCACAGTCCCGGCTTCGGTGCCATCGCTCTTCCACAACTCTCCCCAGTGATACCAATTGCTGGGCACGAAGAAGAGGGTGTCTCCTACCACCGTCAGTTGATGCGGATAGATGCTCGAATTGCCGGGGAGGACGTCTTTGACCATAACCGTTCCCGCCTCGGTGCCGTCGCTCTTCCAGAGCTCCGTGCCGTGAACTTCATCGTTTGCGGCAAAAAACAGGGTGTCTCCCATCGCCGTCAGGTTGGCCGGGGCGATGTTCTTGACCATCACTGTGCCATCCGCCGTACCATCGCTTCCCCAAAGACCGTATCCAGTGGACACATTCCCGGCGCGAAAGTACACTGCCCCACCCATGACGATCAGGCTCGACGCGTCTTCGCCCCCGAGCATCACGGTGCCGGCCTCCGTGCCGTCGGTCTTCCAGAGTGCATAGCCGTTTGTGCCATTGCTGGCGGTGAAGAACAACGTGTCGCCCACAACGGCGCAGTCAGACGCCATCGCGTACGTCTGCCCGGTTCCGATCTCCTTGATCATCACCGTGCCGGCTTCGGTGCCGTCGCTTCTCCAGATCTCCATGCTGTGGACATCCAGCATCACGTCAAAGAACAGAGTGCCTCCGATGGCGACGACCCAGTTCGAAGCCAAACTCTCGGAGCCTGGTTTGATGTTCTTCACCATGACGGTTCCGGCCTCGGTGCCATCGCTCTTCCAGAGTTCGTTCCCGTTGACCCCATCGTTGGCCGTGAAGAACAGAGTGTCGCCCACCGCCGTCATGAAAGCGATACCCGCATCTTCTGCAGCAGGTCTAATGTCCTTGACCAGCGTGGTGACTCCGGTCGTCAGATCATACCGATATAGTTCTTGCCCGGTAGTCTCTGCGTCGCCGATGAAGAACAGTCCGCCATTAACTTCTGTGATGCAGGGCGAAGGCCCTGCCGTCATTTGGTTGGCATCGATCAGGAGTTCGTGTGTCCAGGCCCCCGTATCCGGCGAAGAGGCCAGCAGCGACAGGAGCAAAGACGTTTCGCTCCCCTGACCCTGGCCGGTGTCCCCGTTAAGGCTTCTGCACACGACAGCCCCGTCGGCCGGAGATTCGGGGGGAACCAAAGATCCCAGGCCTGTAGGATCCGAACTGAGAAGAAGCCTCGGCTCCAGCGGCTCGACCGATGCCGGCCGCGAGGATGGGGCGTTCTTCGTCGCTTTCTTTCTTCCTCTCCACCAACTCCACATGCTCATACGCACTTACCTCGTCTTCGCCCGCTCCACTGCAAACCGAACGGAGGGTGCTCTCCCAAACTCGACGCTTCCCGTCGAGAGACAACCGCCGACATCACCAGACCGATGAGCTGCATCCGGCGGAATCTCAACACATGATTCTATTCTACCGAATGAATGTCACGGCAGTCAAGGCGAAATCCGAAAATCCGAATCAGTCGTCACTGGGAAGGGGTACCACAGTCGCTCCGGCCGATGTTTCCGACGGAACCACGCGTCGGCGGGGTCAACCTTCGTTGAACATCTTCTTGCCGCGGAGGATGTGGTGGTAGTGCTGGGCGAAGCGATGGGCCTCGTCGCGGACGTACTGCAGGAGCTTGCGGACCGGGGAATTGGCCGGGAGCTTCAGCGGCTGCGTGCTGCCTTGCAGGTAGATGTCCTCCTCGCGTTTGGCGATCGAGGCCATCTTCGAGTGCGGCATCTCCACGGCTTCGCCCGCCGCAACCGCCTGGGCGATCATGCCCTGGAGCGCGGCCTCGGCGGCGTGCAGGTGGCCCAGACCGCCGTCGATGAGGATCAGGTCCGGCCAGAGTTCCTCCCCTCGCAACGCGTAGCGATAACGCCGGCGAACGACCTCCGCGATCATCGCGTAGTCGTCGATGCCCTTGACGGTCTTGATGCGGAACCGCCGATAGCCGTTCTTGAAGGGCCGGCCGTCGATGAACTTGACCAAGGAGCCCACCGATTCGGACCCGCCGATGGTGGCGATGTCCATCCCCTCGATGATGCGGATCTGGTTGGGTGTTTGGAGGATGTCGCGGAGTTTCACGAGGCCCTCAGTCGGATCGGCGGCGAACACCTCCGGCTGGACGTGCTCGTCCGGCGTGCCTCGCTTGTCCAGGCTCTCGATCAGGCGGATGCGGTCGCGAAGCATCGCCGCCTTCTCGAACTCCAGGTTCTTCGAGGCCGCGGTCATCTCCTCATACATCTGGCGCAGCACGGTCGAACGCTTCGACCGGAGGAAACGAACGAACTCTCGGACGTTCTCGCGGTATTGCTCTTTTTCGATTCGGGCCCCACACGGCGCGGTGCATTGGTGGATGCTATGGAGCAGGCACGGTCGAAAGGACCGACGTTCTTCATCCCGGGCGTCGATATCGAGGGTGCAGGTGCGAAATCTGAACGCCTTCTGCAGTTCGACGAGCACCGCACGCAAGTCGCGGACGTTGGTGAACGGACCGAAGAGCAACGTCCCCTTCTCCTGGGGTTTTCGGGTGATGTAGACGCCTGGGAAATCTTCGCGGACCGTGATCTCCAGGTAAGGGAACGTCTTGTCGTCCATCAAATCCATGTTATAGGGTGGCCGGATGTCCTTGATGAGACGGGCCTCCTTGAGCATGGCGTCGACTTCGCTCTCGGTCTCGAGGCAATCGACGTGATCGACCTTGTTGACCATTTCGACGATGTGCGGACCGCGCGAGGCCTCCAGGTTGCTGCTGGGCTGAAAGTAGCTGCCGACGCGGGACCGCAGGTTCTTGGCCTTGCCGACGTAGAGCACGACGTCGTCGGCGTCTTTCATGAAGTACACGCCGGGGCCGGTGGGGAACTCCTTGACCTGCTCCCGAATTCTCTCGATGTTGCCGTTGTCGTTCACTGCCTGGCTCACGAATCTAGGACCGAATCACTGTTGACTGCGGAACGAGTCGGCCGTCCAGAACCCGCAGTCGCCGAAAGACATGATACCGACAAATCCGTCGCGTTCCATTCCATTCGTACATGAAAGAAACGCTTGCTGGTGATTACGCTTGCGAACCGCGGAGGTTGCCGGATAATAGAATCGTTGATGGGTGCCCTCTGGGGGCCAGATAAGGAGAACGAATGAATCGATTCAGACGGGCGGTGCTCTGGGCCGTCCTGGCGGCGATTGTCCTCTTGACCGGACTATCGATCTACGGCGCCTTCATCGGCGCCGACCGGGCAGAGACGTTTTTCACCTCGGTGCCGCTGGCGGTGTACTGGTTTGCCTCGGTCGCCCTGCTGGTCGCTGGGATCGCCCTGTTCCGCCGGTTGTTGCGAGTTCCTGCGCTCTTGCTGATGCACGCAGGCTGCATCCTCGTCGTGCTGGGCATGATGTGGGGCTCCAAACCCGGCCATGCCCTCCAGAAGCGGCTCTTCGGCGTCGACAAGATCCCGGTCTCCGAGCTGTGGCTGTACGAAGGCGTGGACGAGAACCGCATCCTGGTCACGGACGTCAACGATCTTCGAGAACTGCCGTTCTTCGTCCGGCTCAACGATTTTCGGATCGAGTACTACGAGCCGGGACAGCTCTCGCTCTACAGTCGCGACGAGCGGAACTGGCGGATGCCGGCGGAAGCAGGACGAAGCCTGTTCCTGGGCGAGGAACTGGGCACCGTCACGATTCGCCGCGTGTTCAAGAACTTCAAGATCGATATCAAAGCCGATGAACCTGTGGCGTACGACGAACCGAACGGGTCCAATCCCGCTCTGGAAGTCGCGATCGAGAAACCAGGGGCCAAGCCGGGCAGGCGGTACGTCTTCGAGCGTCGGCCGGGACACACGAACCCCAACGATCCGCTGGCCATGGTCTACCGCAGGAGCATCAAGGACTACATCAGCGAGTTGGAGATCGTGCAGGATGGCGAGGTTGTGGCCTCGAAGAACATCGAGGTCAATCACCCCCTGTACTATGGGGGCTATCACATCTATCAGAACAAGCCCGGCGGCGCAGATGAATTCGGCACGTTCACCGGCCTTCTGGTCGTTTCGGCCTCCGGCCTGAACGCCATCTATGGCGGCTACGTCCTGCTGATCGGCGGGATCTTCTGGCACTTCTGGGGCCGACGCATCCTGGACCGAATCAAGACTCGAAGCACATCCCTTGCAGGTTCTCAATAAGGCGCCTATGGAAATCAAGTACACAGTCCAGGGTTTGTTGATCTACGCGACGATCGCCGCGTACCTGACGGCATTCGTCACGACAGTCGCAAAACGCCCACGTGCAGGACAGGCGGTCTTTCTCGCAGGCTTCATCCTGGCGACCGCGTCGTTCATCTACCGCTGGGTCCACGTGGAACACGTCCCTTTGCAGAACCTCTTTGAGGTCTTCCTGTCCCTGGGGGTGGCCTGCTATCCGATTTCCTGGTTCAGTCGGCGCATCCTGCGGATCGGCGGCGGCTGGGCGGACATGCTGATCGGAGTGATCGTGCTCTTCCCGGCGGGTTTTGTCTTCCACGCCGAACCGCAGCAGCTTCCGCCGGCCCTGCAGAGCCACTTGTTTGCCCCGCACGTGGCGGTCTACATGCTTGCCTATGTCTTCATGCTCAAGGCCGCCTTCCAGGCAGGCGAGCGATTGTTCTCAAAGCCGCGGATCGAGGGGACGTTGCGCCCGCCGGAGCAGGCGACCTACGAGTTGATCGCCATCGGCTTTCCCCTGCTGACGCTAGGCCTGATCCTGGGCAGTTGGTGGGGCAAGCTGGCCTGGGGCCGCTCCTGGGGCTGGGACCCGAAGGAGCTGTGGTCGCTGGCGTCCTGGCTGATCTACGTCGGATATTTCCACTGGCGCTACATGTTCGGCACACGTCGCCCGCGATGGAACAGCGCTTGGGCAATTGCCGGCATGGCTGCGATCATCATCACGCTGCTGTGGGTGAATTTGTCGAGGATCTTCTCAGGTCTGCACAGCTACGCAAGCTAAGAACCCTCGGAGGACAAACATGAACCGTCGCGACTTCATCAAGAACAGCCTCGCGGTCGGAATCTGCGGCGTGGCGGTCGCCTCGGGGCGATCCCCTCGCAGGCGGCCGAACATCCTCTGGATCACGATGGACGACGCGCGGGCCGATACGCTCGGCTGCTACGGGCGAAGCTGGGCGAAGACGCCTCACATGGACGCGATTGCAGCCCGCGGCGTTCGCTTCGAGACAGCCATCGTCCAGAACCCCGTGTGCGTGCCCTCCCGCTGGTCGATGAAGTCGGGGCACTACCCGCACACTTTTAACTCGATGGAGATGGGTAAGCCCGCCGTCGTGGCGCCCGCGTACGCGGAGGGAGCCCGCCCGGTCCCGAACCTCCTGACTGCCTGGACGCGGGTTGGAATGCCCCCTGTCAACGTGGGCAAAACGCACGCCTACACACGAGACTGGGGCCGTCAGCAGGACGTCCCGGCCGACTTCGATGTCTTCGGCCGGCCTCGGGATGCGCAACTGGCCGCGAAGCTCAAAGACGCCGGCTGCACATACCCGGCCGTCGTGACAAAGACCCACGGCTGGGCCATCGGGGGCGTCGTGCCCATGGAGCCAAAGGAGACCACCACCGGCAGGCTCGGCGACCTGGCCGTCAAGACGCTCAGCGACCTGATCGACAAGGATGAGCCCTTCTTCCTTCGGGTCTCGTTCCATGCCCCTCACGTCGCCTGCCACGTGCCGAAGTCGCACTTCATCGACCCTGCGAAGATCGACCTGCCTGTGCCGACGCAGGAGGAACTGGCGAGCAAGCCGCGATTCGAGCGGGAGCAACTGCGCGTCTACGCCGGCGGCCTGGACCTGACGCCTGAGCAGATCGGCATCGCCCGCGGGACCTATTACGGCATGGTCTCGCTCGTCGACGACCAGGTGGGTCGGCTCGTGGACTGCCTGCGCAAGGCGGGCCTTCTCGACAGCACGATCGTCGCGATCAACTCCGACCAGGGCTGGCAGTTGGGCGAGCACGGGCTCTGGAAGAAACGAGTCCTCTACGACGACAACGTCAAGGCCCCCCTGGTGCTCAGTTGCCCCGCCTTGCTTCCCAAGGGCAAGGTGATCGACGAACCGGTGGAGATGATCGATTTCATCCCGACGCTGATGGACCTGAGCGGTTTGGAGGTCCCCGATACAATTGCCGGCCGGAGCCTGATCCCCTTGATCCGGGGCCAGGTCACCCGGTGGCGCGAGGCCTGCTTCTGCGAGATTGACCACAGCTTGTCGATGTACGACGAGTTGAGGCAGAGCAGCGGCCGGCGGGTCATGGTCCGCACGAAGGAATGGAAGCTGATCTGGTTCATGGACGAACGAGTGGCGGACAAGGACGGGGCCCTGTACAATCTGAAAGATGATCCGGGCGAGAAGGTCAATCTGTATGGCCGGCCGGAACACGCCGGCGTGATCGAGCACCTCGAACGGCTCTGCCGCCAGTGGGATCGGGCGACAATGTAGGGTGTGCCGTGCACACCTTGGCCTGGTCCGGTTCGATGGAGATGGTGTGCATGGCACACCCTGCAAGGGAGGTGACAGACCGATGTTGAGCATGAGACGAATCGGATGTGTGGGCCTGATCCTGGCCCTGTGCAATTCGCTGGTCCTGGCGGTCACAATCTCAAAGGAGGGCAAGGCGCAGGCGGTCGTTGTGGTTGCCCCCGACGCTTCGGAGCCCGAGCAGTATGCAGCGAAGGAACTGGCCCAATTCCTGGGGCAGATCACCGGCGGGGAATTCAAGGTGGTCGACCGGAAGAACGAGCAAGCCTCGTGCCTTTTCGTCGGGCCAGGCGCGGCGAAGTGGGCGGATGAACAGTTCTCCACCGAGGGGATCGGCGCCGAAGGCATCGTTCTCAAGACGGTCGGCGACGACCTGATCCTGGCCGGCGGGCGGCCGCGAGGGACGCTGTACGCCGTCTACACCTTCCTCGAAGACCAATTGGGCTGCCGATGGTGGTCCTCGACGGACAGCACGATCCCGAAGAAATCGACGGTCGCCATCGAGAAACTCGACGTTCGCTACGTCCCGCCGCTGGAGTACCGCTCGCCCTTCTGGACCGACGCCTTCGACGGCGACTGGTCCGCGCGCAACAAAGCCAACGGCCAGGCTCACCGCCTGGAGACCCGTCACGGCGGCAAACACATCTATGAGGGCTTCGTGCACACCTTCTTCCCGCTGATCCCGCCGGAAAAATACTTCGCCGACCATCCCGAGTGGTTCAGCGAGATTAACGGCAAACGCAAGCACGAGCACGCGCAGCTCTGCCTGACCAACGAGGCCATGCGGCAGGAACTGGTCAGGAATCTCAAACAGAACCTCCGCAACAATCCGCAGGCGACCATCGCCTCGGTCTCCCAGAACGACTGGTACGGCAACTGCGAGTGCGCCGCCTGCAAGGCCATCGAGCAGGAGGAAGAAAGCCCGGCGGGCCTGATGCTTCGCTTCGTCAACGCGGTCGCCCAGGACATCGAGAAGGAGTTCCCGAACGTCGCCCTGAGCACCCTGGCCTATCAGTACACGCGAAAGCCGCCGAAGATCACCAGGCCTCTGCCCAACGTCATTGTGCAGTTGTGCAGCATCGAATGCTCGTTCAGCAAACCGCTGGCCGACGAGCGGAACAAGGCCTTCCGTGACGACATTATCGGATGGTCCAAGATCAGCGAACGCCTGTACATCTGGGACTACACGACCAACTTCCGCCACTACTTCCTGCCTCACCCGAACCTTCGGGTCCTCGGGCCCAACGTGAAGTTCTTCGCCGACCACAGCGTCGCCGGCATCTTCGAGCAGGGCGCGTACACGACCAACGCAGCGGAGATGGCCGAGCTTCGAGGCTGGGTCCTCGCCAAGCTGCTCTGGGACCCCGCCCGCGACGGGGAGGCCCTCACCAATGAGTTCCTCGACGGCTATTACGGCCCTGCGGCCCCGCACATCAAGGCATACCTCAAGGTCACGCACGACGCGGTCGAAGCCGCCGGCGACTGGCTGGGCTGTTTCCAGGAGACCAACGCCAAGTTCCTCTCGCTCGACACGCTCTCGCGGGGCTGGCAGCACCTTCAGGCGGCCGAGCAGGCGGTGGTGAACGATCCCGACCTGCGGCTTCGCGTGCAGACGGCCCAGTTGCCGACCTTGTACGCCGTCATGATGCGGTGGAAGAACCTGCGGGAGACCGCCCAGAGCACGAACGCCAAGTGGCCGATGCCCGACACGATCCAAGCGGCCTTCGATCAGTTCATGACCATCGCGAAGAAGAAGAACGTCACCCGCCTGAATGAATGGCAGGACGGGTTCGGCAATCTGGAGAAAGCCCTGGCCGAGAACAAATGACCGGCAGGTATCGCGAGCATGTCCAAGGCGCTGGAAGCCAAGAACGTTGAGATCCGCTTCGGCGGGCAGGTGGTCTTGCAGGGCTTTTCGCTGTCGCTGGAGCCGGGCGACAAAGCCATGCTGACCGGCCCTTCCGGCTGCGGGAAATCCACCGTGCTCCGATGTTTCCTCGGCTTCGTCGTCCCGGACGCCGGGTCGGTGTCCATCGACGGCGTGGAGCTCACCGCCGACACAGTCTGGCGTCTGAGACAGCATGTCGCCTACGTCGGGCAGGAGCCCGACCTCGGGACCGGGACGGCTGCTCAGGCCATCGAACGTCCCTTTCACTATCGCGCCAATGCCGGCCTGAAACGAAATCTGGATCGAATTCCGGGACTGTTCGAACGATTCCATCTGGGCCGGGACCTGCTGCAGAAAGACGTGGGCTCGCTCTCCGGCGGCGAGAAGCAACGGATCGCTCTGGTCTCAGCCATCCTGCTGGACCGCAAGATCTTCCTGCTGGACGAGGTCACCTCCGCTTTGGACAAAGTCAGCAAGCAGGCGGTCGCCGACTACTTTCGCGAGCGTGACGACGCGGCGGCGCTGATCGTCGCTCACGATCCCGAGGTGTTCTCCTTCGTGCGTCGAATCATCGAACTTCCCTGCAACTCCAAGGCGAGGGACACGGCATGAACGAGATCGTGGACATCGGTCCCTGGCAACTTGCAGCAGCGTACCTGCTGCTGGCGTTCCCGTTCGGGATCATTCTGTGGTACCGCGTCCCGATGCTGGGCGAGACGGTGACCAGCCTGATCCGAATGACGGTCCAACTCCTGCTCGTCGGCCTCTATCTCCAGGTGATCTTTCGCCTGAACATCCTGTGGCTCAATGCCGCGTGGCTGGTGGTGATGGTCCTCGTCGCGGACGTTTCGATCGTACGATCCTGCGGCCTGCGGTTCCGGCAGATCGCCTGGCCGGTGTTCCTGGCGTTGAGCGCCGGGACCGCGATCCCGCTGACGCTCTTCACCGGGCTGATCCTGCGCCGAACGAACCTCCTGGACGCCCAGTACGCCATCCCCATCGGGGGTATGATCCTGGGCAACTGCCTGCGGGCCGACATCGTGGGGATTCGCACGTTCTACGAGTCCATCCGCTCGACGGAAAAGGCCTTTCTCCAGAGCCTGGCCGAGGGCGCGTCGCTCCCGGAGGCGAGCCGGCCCTACGTGCGAAAGGCCACCCAGGCGGCCCTGGCCCCCACCGTCGCGACGATGGCCACCATCGGCCTGGTGTCCCTGCCCGGCATGATGACCGGCGTCATTCTCGGCGGCGCGAGCCCCGCCACCGCGATCAAGTACCAGATCGCGATCATGATCTCGATCTTCTCAGGCACCGCGATCACCGTCGCGCTGGCCATCCGCCTGACCACAAGGAGCAGCTTCACCCCGTACGGCACGCTCGATCCCGCGACCTTCCGCAATCGCCCGAAGAAGTGACGCTTCACATTTTCTATTTACTATTTACTATTTGCGATCTATCATTGGCACCCTCGTGCAAGGTGACGCAAATCGTAAATCGTCAATAGCAGATAGTCGATTGAGAAAGGAGTGCTCATGAGAACGACGTTGCTTGTGGCCGCTGCGATCGCCCTGTTGGGGATCGTCGCGGGATGCGCCACGCAGAAAGAGACCAAGACAGCCGAACCGGTGAAGGTGGAAACCGCCCAGGCGGAAGCCAAGCCCCAGCCGCTGAGGC
Organism: uncultured Phycisphaerales bacterium; assembly: GCA_937927975.1. Taxonomy (GTDB): domain Bacteria; phylum Planctomycetota; class Phycisphaerae; order Sedimentisphaerales; family Anaerobacaceae; genus PLanc-01. The sequence continues at coordinate 53,878 of CALEZT010000268.1, read as the reverse complement.
AGTATCTGGACACGCCGACCGGCCGGTGGCTGGTCCACGACACGAATCGGCCCGCACCGCCCATCATCACGCCCGGCGACACCTGCGGCGCAGCGCCCTCCGACGCGGTCGTGCTCTTCGACGGCACCGAAGATTCCATGAAGGCCAACTGGACCGACACGAACGGCAACCCCGCCAAGTGGGTCTTCCGGGACGGGAGCATGGAGTCGGTCGCCAAGGCCGGGTACATCCAGAGCAGGCAACAGTTCGGCTCCTGTCAACTCCACGTCGAGTTCGCGACGCCGTCCACCGTGAAGGGCAGCAGCCAGGGCCGGGGCAACAGCGGCGTCTTCCTCCAGGGCCAGTACGAGGTCCAGGTCCTCGATTCCTACGAGAACAAGACCTATCCGGACGGCCAGTGCGGCGCTCTGTATGGGCGGGCTGTGCCGCTGGTCAACGCCTCCCGCAAACCCGGCGAATGGCAGAGCTATGACATCATCTACCATCGCCCGATCTTCGACAAGGACGGCAACGTGACGCGCAAGGCCACGTTCACCATCTTCCACAACGGCGTTCTGATCCAGGACCACGTCGTGCTCGAAGGCGGCACCGGCTGGATCAATGCCCACGCCGTCACGGACTACAAGGCCCATGGCGACAAGGGCCCGATCCAGTTCCAGGATCACGGCAATCCAGTCCGTTTCCGCAACGTCTGGCTCCGCGAGTTGAAGGACTGATCGAAGTCCCACATCTCGTCAGAAACACACGGGGCGGCCGTCGAAAGCCGCCCCGTTTCTTTTTGAGCTTGATTCCCGTAGCCCCGTCCGAGAGACGAATCGCTCGTGATGCGTGTCAGATGAACGTGTGACGGACAGGCTGCTTCTTCAGTTCCGCGACAGTGGGCAAGAGACGATAGGAACGGACGTTCGCAATTTCCGTGAACTCGTGGATCATTCGCGCGATGGCTGCTTCGGATCGGGCATGGAGCATGGCGAACAGATTGAAGGGCCAGCCTTCGAAGACCCGCCGTTCGTAGCAATGGCTGACGGCTCGGAACCGGGCGAGACTCCGGCCTGCCTGGGCGACGGACTCGGTCGGGACTTCAGCAGCGAGCATCACGTTGGTGGTGTACCCGAGCTTGCGGTAGTTCAACACCGCCGCAATCCGTCGCAGCACGCCCAGACTCTTCAACTCCACCAGAAACGACACAACATTCCCGCCATTTGCAGGGTCTTGAGACATCGCATCGAACGGACGCGGAACCACTTCGATCCCCTGCTGCAATCCATCGAGCACCCGCCTGTGCTCGGATCGCAGGTGAACGGGCTCTGCCCCCGGGACATCGTACTGCTCATGCGTCAGAACGTCGTCGTCTTCCAGATCGAAGCGAACGTCGAGCTTGAAGACCTGCGTGACGGGCAGACTGTGGAATTCGACGCCGAATCGGCCATGGAGATCGCGCAGGATCTCGTCGATCTGGTCGGGAGAACGGCCCTGGAGCGTGAACCAGAGATTGTACGAATGCTCGCGAAGATAGTTGTGCGATACGCCAGGCAGCGCATTGACCCCGGCAGCGACGGAATCGATCCGATCCGACGGGACGCGAGCGGTCACGAGCGTACTGGCCATGCCCAACGCTCGGTGATTCAGGACGGCAGAGAGCCGACGAACGAAGCCCGATTCCTTGAGCTTGCGGGTCTCTTCCAGGACCTCTGCTTCCGTGCTGTGCAGAAGTTTCGCTATCTCCGCGAACGGCTCGTCGCACAGAGGCAAACCCTCTTGCAGACGGACGCAGAGCCGCTTCTGAAAGTCGGTCATCGCGACAGTCACGGCGTGCCCCTCGGCTCATACCCACAGATCGGATCGCCTGCGAGGTAATCGCCCGTCACAGCGTAGGCCCGCGCCCGGCAGCCGCCGCAGACTCTCACGTACGCGCAGCGTCCGCAATTGTCCTTGTACGACGACACGTCGCGAATCTCGTTGAGGAATGTCGATTCGTCCCAGACCTTCGCGAAATCGTATCCGCTCTCGACGAGATTGCCCGCGGAGACGTCGAGGAATCCGCAGGTCTGCACGTCCCCGCGATAACTGACGAATCCGAATCCCCGACCACCCATGCAGCCGTTGGGCGGCATGGAGGCGGAAGGACGCCCCGCCGTCTCCGGCCTGTGGCTTTCGGTCTCCCGATACAATCTGGCGTACTGCGGTCCGCAAGTCACGCGAAGCTCGATGGGCGACTGCGTCTTGAGCGTCAGCAGATCGGCCAGAAGCTCGGCGTACTGCCGGGGTTCCAGGAGTTCGTCGGCCATCTCTTCGCCCCGCCCGGTCGGAACCAGGACGAACGGGTTCCAGCAATAGGCTCCCAACCGCCGGGCCAATTCGGCAATTTGGGGAATCTCGGCCAAGTTGCTCCGGGTGATCGTCGTGTTGATCTGGAATCGCATGCCGGCCAGGCGCGCGGCCTCGGCCGCTTTCGTCACCGTGTCAAACGCCCCCGGCGTGCGGCGAAACGCGTCGTGCGTGCGGGCCTCGGCGCCATCGAGCGAAAACGACAGAGCCATAACCCCCGCCTCCTGAAGGGCCTTGACGGACCGGTCGTCGATGGCGTAGCCGCAGGTGGCCATGACCACGCGCAGGCCCAGGCTCCGGCCATGGCGGATCAGATCGAAGATGTCCTCGCGTTCCAGGGGCTCTCCTCCGGTCAGGATGATGACGCATTTCTCGTAGGCGGCGATGCCGTCGAGAATCCGCATCCACTGGTCCGTGGTCATCTCCTCGGCGCGGGCTTCGGCGCCGGCGTCCGCGCGGCAATGACGACAATTGAACCGGCAGCGGCGCGTCAGTTCCAGCGCCAACAGGCGAGGTTTGTTGTTCTGCTCGTGTTTCATGGTCGCGGCAACTCTACTGAAAGAACACTTGAACGTCAATTACCCGTACGACGGGGGAGATGGCGGGTTCTGACAAGCGCAGCAAGACCTTCAGCGTCCGCGCCGACCAGAATGCCTGACGCGCTGCCGCGAAGCTTCTATCGATCCTGCACCCAGATGAAGTCGACGCCAATCTCCGGCTTGCCTGACGAGCCGGGTTCGTCGAGAGACTCGATCGCAAGAACGTGCTCGCCCGCGGTCAGTTCCCCTGGCTTCATATCCATGCTACGCAGCAGCGTCCTGTGCAGGTCGCGCAGATCGAGGGAGGTGGCACCGTTCCCGAGCGGCAAAGGCTGGCCGTCAAGGTGGAAGGCCACGCGACCGGAGGCAGGCGTCAGCGACAAGGCGACGTGGATCTGCTTCTTGCCTTCTCTGGCGACCGGGATCTTGAAGCTCTTGAGATCCCCCTTCTTCTGAGGGGTCCAGACCAGGAGCTTGCCGCCGGCCCAGAGGCGGGATTCTCTCAGCGTCGTCTCGCCTGCATCGGCCAAAACACCCTCAGCCTGGAAGAACACCGATCTGGCCGCGCCCATGCGGGCCGCAGGCTGCCAGTTCTCCGGCAGCGGCACAAACTGAAGGTCCTTGGGCATCAAAGCCAGGTGGTCGTCGGTCACGCCGGGCCTGGCGTAGTGGTATCCGATCCGAGCGTACGACATCCCCGGCGTCCGCTCGTGGCTGAACAGCTCCATATAGAAACGGATGCTGCTTTGGAACGGGATCGCGTCGAGCACGTGCCAACGATAGTTCGTCACGTATCCGCGGTTGCCGGGCCCGTCGTTTCGCGGCTGGCCGCAATAGGGGAACAGGAAGATGTCCGGCGACGACCAGGAGTAGTTGAAGTAGTCTTCGGACCCTGTCCCGAAGGTCGAGGGCGTTGCCTCCCCGTCCACGAAGATCTTCTCGTCGCCCTCGCCCCACCAGTTCCCGTATGGCGTGGGAATCGGAGACGGATTCATGAGGTACACGCTCGTCCCAACGTAGACGCCCTTGCCCTGGGCGAGCAGGAAAGGCAGATCCTGCACGTCGCGATTCGACGCGATCACATCGTGATCGACCCGCCACCGAGCCCGAAAGTGCATCGTCCGCTCGTCCCAGGCGAACGGCATGGTCTGCACATCGCCCTTGGCCGTGACCGGCTGATCGCCCAAGTTCTGCAATTCCACGCGACACGACCGCTCGAACGGCATCACGAATCGGCACACCATCGTGCCGTCCGGCCGGACTGTGAACGGCAGAGACCGATAGGGGTTGACGCCGGGAGCGGCCCCGAAGAAGTCGCCCACTGGCGACTGGACCTGGCCCCACGGATAGTCGTCGAATGTGACGGTCAGCAGAGTCTGACGAAGGGCCTGGTCCAGATCCTTCGCAGCCAGTTGAAGACTGAACTGCGCGATGGCAGCGGGCCCTTCCAGGCGAACGAGCTGAACCTTCTCCTCTGGCTTGAGACTCGCCTCGAATGCCTTCGGCTCGGAGGCCGGTGAGAGACTACCGTCCGGATCGGAGAGAATCGCAGTCACCTTGTCGATCGTCTGGCGATACTGGCGAATATCCTCCGGTCGGAAGGAGACCACGGACGCCTTGGGCTCATACAAACGCACCTGGAGTTCGTAGAAATGGATCTCCTTGATATTGCCGGTCCAGACGGCGCGGAGTCGCCTGGCGAAGGGAATCGGAGCATACGAAGCGTCCCGCTGGTAGATCGTCCGACGGAATCGCTCGGCATCGAGATTTTTCATCTGCCCGAATCGGTCGTAGGGCCGGCGGAAGAACTCATCCGCACTGCCCTCGAAGAGTGGGTCCGCCGCGTCATCGAGGTAGACCCGGACCTGGCCGGAGATGGCCGCGGTCCACAAGCGTACCACCGCTCCCGGCCCCTCGATGTCCGCGATCAGGTACTCGCCCACACCGTCGGCGTCCGGGGCCCTCAGCACTTTCTCGAAGTTGGGGATCGGCTCGCCTCCAAAACCGTCGGAGTTGGCGAACCAGTCCGGCCCGCCCGGCAGCTTGCTGCGACGGTCGTACGAAGAGAATTGGATGGTGCGGAACGCCGGCGAAGGGAACCTCGCCAGGTTCGCCATATCGATCATCTCTTGAAACAGCGACCCGGTGGTGATACTCGTCCGATCGGCCTGTCCGGCCGCAAGAAGGACGCTCGACAGAACCAGCGCCAACAGACACGACGCTCCCGACTTTCCCACACTCCCAACCATGGCGTTCTCCGCATACGATTCCGATATGGACTGAGGATTCGACACTCTCTCGACTGCTCTTGCACAATACCCTTCGACCGGGGATCGCACAAGCGCCATCCTCCGCCATTTTCCGCTTGCCTGGGGATCGGGCGGCCGGTACAATCCGAGCATGTCAGCGAGGCGGGTTTTGAGGGGCCATCAGCCGCAGTGGAACCAAGTGCGGCAGGTCTAGTGTTGCATGGGCATGGATAAGGAGCAAGCATGAAGGTCGTGAAATTCGGCGGCACATCGGTTGCCGATGCCAAGCAGATCCTCAAGATCGTCAGTATCGTCACGTCGGACAGCGCCCGCCGGATCGTCGTGGTTTCGGCGCCGGGCAAGCGTCACCCCAAGGACACCAAGGTCACCGACCTGCTGATCGCCCTGGCCAACGCGGTGATCGCCGGTCAGCCTTTCGAGAACGAGTTGGCCGTCCTGGTTCAACGGTTCGCGGAGATCCAGCAGGAGTTGGGCCTGGATTCGAGCATCGTCACAGAGATCGAGAACGACCTGCGAGGTCGCGTCGCCAACCGCTCGACCCACAACGCCCAGTTCATGGACACCATGAAGGCCGCCGGGGAGGACAACTGCGCCAAGCTGGTGGCGCAAGTCTTTGTCAAACAAGGCTTTTCGGCCCGGTACGTGGACCCTCGCGATGCCGGCATGCTCCTGAGCGAGGATTTCGGCAACGCCCAGGTGCTCCCGGAATCGTACGCCCGCCTGGCGACGCTCAAGGAGATCCAGGAGATCGTGATCTTCCCGGGCTTCTTCGGGTATACGCTCAAGGGCGAGGTTGCGACCTTCCCGCGCGGCGGGTCGGACATCACCGGCTCAATCCTGGCCGCGGCGGTCAAGGCCGACGTCTACGAGAACTTCACCGACGTGGATTCGGTCTACGCCATCGACCCGCGGATCATTCCGGACGCCCCTGCCATCGCGATGCTGACCTATCGCGAGCTGCGGGAACTGTCCTATGCCGGCTTCGGCGTGTTCCACGACGAGGCGGTCATCCCCGCCGTACAGGCCAAGGTCCCCATCTGCATCAAGAACACCAATCGGCCGGAGGCCCCGGGCACGATGGTCGTTCCTCAACGAAAGTACCGCCAGGGCGCCGTCACCGGCATCGCCAGCTCGGGCGGCTTCAGCTCGATCTTCCTGAGCAAGTACATGATGAACCGCGAAGTCGGCTTCGGCCGTCGGCTGCTCCAGATCCTCGAACGGGAGAAGCTGTCTTTTGAGCATGTCCCCACCGGGATCGACAACATGTCGGTGATCCTCCGCACCGCGGCGTTGATCCACGACAAGGAGCCGCAGATCCTCAACCACATCCGCAATGAACTGCACCCGGACGACGTGACGATCGAGCACGGCCTGGCGCTGATTATGATCGTGGGCGAGGGCATGCGGTATGCGGTCGGCATGGCGGCCAAGGCCTGCACCGCCCTGGCCGACGCCGGGGTCAACATCGAAATGATGAACCAGGGCTCCTCGGAGATCAGCATCATGTTCGGCGTCAAGGAGACGGACCGAAAGACCGCGGTCGAGGCGCTGGCCATGGCCCTGCTGACCCAGTCTCCCGAGCCGACGAGCTGATCCGCAGGCATTTGAGACCTGACCCATACCGGGGCTCTGCTCAATCCCTTTGGCAGAGCCCCGTTCCGCTCGTGCTGCTAGCTTTTGTCCTCCGGCGTTGTCGGAGTGGACTTGACCTCAGAGCCCTTTTCCTGCGTGTCGGAAGGCAACGGTTCGCGGGAGTCGTGCTTCGCGGCCATTTCCAGCCGCTGCCCCTGAGACAGGATGCACTCCCAAGACGGGCCGGCGCCGGACGTGTCTCGATCGTATCGATAGACGTTCCGGCCATCCGCGACATATGCGATGGAGCCGTCCTGACTGCACGTCACGCTCAGCACAGGCCGGCCCGCTGAATTGTTGATGCTGATGGGGGAATTGTCCTGGTTCTGCCTGAAACAGCCGGGGACAACGAACACCACGAGAACCGCCATCATGGCGGATACACCGATTGCAGCCCCTGCACTTCTCGAAAACGATTTCATGGAATCTCCTTTCATGCAGGAACGGTTCTTCACACGCCCTGCTTGCCCATTGTTCCCGCGTGATCCGATCCTGTCAACTTCGCGTCCTCCCGTCGCTTGACAGCCAGTCTCCGGCCCCCTAGACTGGCTCGATCCCGAGCGGACGACGCTCGAACGACGCACCTCATAGGAAGGGATGCAGAATGGACTGCAAGGCATTCGTGGAACAACAGATCGCGGAGATCCGAAAGACCGTCGGCACCGGCGCCGCCATCAACGCCCTCAGCGGCGGCGTGGACAGCTCGCTCGTGACGGTCCTGGGCCATCGGGCCCTGGGCGATCGGCTTCGAACGGTCTTCATCGACAACGATCTCATGCGCGAAGGCGAACCCCAGCGAGTCGTCCGGATGTTCGCGGACCTGAAGATCCCGGTCGAACTGGTCGACGCGAAGAAGGAATTCCTTGACGCTCTGGCAGGCCTGACCGATCCCGAGCAGAAGCGCCAGGCCATCACCGACACGTTCTATTCCGGCGTCTTCGGCCGGCTCGTGAAAGAGTCCGGCGCCAAGTTCCTCCTGCACGGCACCATCCTGACCGACATCGAAGAGACCGTGGCGGGCATCAAGAGACAGCACAATATCCTCTCGCAGCTCGGCATCGACACCAACCAGGCCTATGGATACGCGGTCGTCGAGCCGCTCAAGACGCTTCGCAAGGACGACGTCCGCGCCGTCTGCGAGTTCCTGAAACTCCCGGCCCAGATCACCCATCGCATTCCGTTCCCGGGTCCCGCCCTGGCGGCCCGCATCATCGGCGAGGTCACGCACGAACGGCTCGACACCGTCCGCAAAGCCACCGCCATCGTGGAAGAGGAACTGGCGGACACCAAAGCCTTCCAGTACCTGGCGGTCCTGCTGAACGACCGGGCCACCGGCATCCGCAACAACAAACGCGAATTCGGGCAGATCATCGTCGTCCGCTGCATCGAGAGCATCGACGCCCGCCAGGCGACGGCCACGGAATTGCCCTGGAAGACACTGAATCGCATCTGCCATCGCATCACCACAGAAGTCCCGGACGTCAATCGCTGCCTGTACGATCTGACGCCCAAGCCCCCGGCCACCGTGGAATACATCTGATCGACTGGTTCACAGGGGCGGCGCGTGCGTCGCCCCTGCTTCTTCACGGCATCCAGGAGAAGATCCCCTCCTCGGGGTGGCTCTTCTCCCACTCGACGAACCGCGCGTAGTCCCGCACGCCGTCCCGCATCACCGCCATGTAGATCTTGACGCCCATGACCTTCTTGTCTTCGGGAATCGCGTACTTGATCGAGAGGATCGCCTGTCGTTGCTCCTCGTCGATCACGGCGTTGATCCGGTCGGCCACCCGCTCGAAGTAGCCCGCGTACCGCGAGGCCTTCGCGATATGGATCATGTCGATCTGCCAGGTGTCGCCGCGAGGGTCTTCGTACCACGCGTGCCATTCGAGGCACATGTCTTCCGCGTCCAGCAGGTTGGCGTAGGTGACCCGCCGCATCCTGGGATTCTGTGCCAGGATCGCCATCGCCCGAAAGCTGTCGGCGAGGTCCATGGGCTCCGTATAGACGTGAAAATCGATGTCGAGATGGCGAATGAGAAGCCCGGTCCGCAGCGAGCCGACCAGGTTGATCTCGGCCCCGATGGATTTCCAGGCTTCCTGGATTCGGGCCTCCCGGACCACGTCCCAGGCTCGGGACTGATCTTCCTTGGCGATTTCGAATATGTCCGTCATCGGACCTCCAACTGAACAAGCATACAGGACGACAATCGAGCGACATCATACCCGCCGGCGGTCCATCTTTGTAGCACTCCATCCACGCTTATTCGGTCGTCAATTGCATGACGCATCGTCGTCTCACGGGTGCGAAGCTCGTTTCGTCACGCGGTTGCGTCGGACGGGGCCGGCGCCGCTCCGCGCCTTCACGCAATCGCGGCGAATCACGTTCCAGGGGTGCGTTTGGCGCTTTTGGGGGTACCAGCGGAGAGAGGGAGGGCACGCCAGACACCGAGGGTGGACCGTGCGTGGCCAATACGGGTCTTCCCCTGGCGGACGTGTGGCTGGGATGCCCCGAGGCTCGCTGGGGGCCCCCTCGCGCGATCCCAGGTGTGCCGAACCTCCCAGCGGCCAGAGGCGAAGGATTCGCGGATACTCTGACGACGCGTTTGTGCCCCCTCTCCGCTGGTACCCCAAAAAGCGATAAACGCACGTCCCGGATTTCTGTCAGAAGACCACTACGCCAAGGGGACCACAAGAACGGTCATGCACCATCTTCGCTTGCTTTGTGCGGCTTTCGTCGGGATAATGGGACCGTTTCAGAGGCGGCCGGGAGCCGACCGCCCCGCTACCATTCAACGGAGACCACGAAAGGGGTGCCAGATGAACCTGCGAGGCGACAGGCAAACGCGTTCCACTTCCCGTCGGGAGTTCCTGCAACAGACATCCGGAGTTCTGGCCGGAGCGGCATTGACAACCGCCATTCACACCCGGGCCTACGCCGGCGAGAACAGCACCATCCCGGTCGCCCTCGTCGGCTGCGGCGGGCGGGGAACCGGCGCCGCGGTCAACGCCCTCTCGACCCAGGGCCCGACGAAGCTGGTCGCAGTCGCCGACGTGTTCCCCGACCGGATGCAGGCGAGCCTGGCGAGCCTCAAGGGCCAGTTCGCCGACAAGGTGGACGTGCCCCAGGACCGCCAGTTCCTCGGCATGGACGCGTACAAGAAGGCGATCGACGCCATCGCCCCCGGCGGCGTTGTCCTGCTGGCGACCCCGCCTGCCTTCCGGCCTCTGCACGTGGAGTACGCGGTCGCCAGGGGCGTCAACGTCTTCATGGAGAAGGCCTTTGCGGTGGACGCGCCAGGCATTCGACGCGTGCTCAAGGCGGGCAAAGAGGCCGAGAAAAAGAACCTCAAGATCGCAGGCGGCCTGATGAGCCGGCACTCCAAACCTCTGCAGGAAGCGGTCGATCAGCTTCACAAAGGCCTGATCGGCGACCTGATCACCTGCTGGGCCTATCGCGTGCATGGCGTGGTCCCCTTCTCGAACAAGCGTCCCGGCGAGAGCGAACTGGCCCACCAGATCCGAAACTATCACTGCTTCACCTGGGCCAACGGCAGCTTCATCCTCGACTGGCTGATCCACAACCTCGACGTCTGCTGCTGGTGCAAGGATGCCTGGCCGGTCAGCGCCCAAGGCCAGGGCGGCCGCCAGACGCGCACGAACCCCGATCAGCTCTTCGATCACTACGCGGTCGAGTACCACTTCCCCGACGGCACACGGCTCTTCGCCCAGGGCCGGCACATCGAGAACTGCTGGGGCTTCTTCGGCGACATCATCCATGGCGCCAAGGGCTCGGCCGTCCTCGGCGAGGGCGTGAGCAACCCGCGGATCTTCAAAGGCTACAACCAGACGCCCGAGAACGTGATCTGGCAATACAAGGGCCCGCCCTGCAATCAGTACCAGGTCGAGCACGACCGGCTCTTCGACGCGATCCGCAAAAACAAACCTCACAATGAAACAGAGCGGTCCTGCTACGGCGCGATGGTCGGCATCCTGGGGCGCATGGCCGCCGAGTCCGGCCAGATGGTCACCTGGGAAGAAGCGATGGCCTCCAACCTCGACCTGACGCCGGGAATCGACAACTGGACCCTCGACACCCCGGCCCCGGTCCTGCCCGACGCCAAAGGCAACTACCCCGTCGCCATGCCGGGAACGACGAAGGTGCTGTAGGCACACGGACAAGGTTACGGGAACGACAGATTGGAGAACGGATGAACAACCGGGTCAGACAAGTCGTCGCAACTCTTGTCCTAGGACTGCTCTTTCTGGTGTCCGTGGCAGGCCTCGCCTTGTTGGGGTGGGAGAAGCGGATTTCATGTGTAATCACGACGACTGTCTTGTCCGTCATCGTCGCACGGCGAATCTCGCCAATTCCGCCCGCCATCATCGCACTGACGATGATCCTCGTTTCAGTTGTGTTCCCGGTTGTGGCGATGTACGTGGGCGCAAATTATGGCGAGTATGAGGCACCGTTTTGGGAAATATTCAACATGGTGAATTGGCGAAAGGTATTCCTTCCAACAGTGTCCGCGGTAGCAACTGCCTTGTGCCTGCGACTCTTCGGCCGATGGTGAAGGCCATCAAACCCGAGTCTTGTTGACTCGCATGAGTGCTTTGGCGACGAGACAACATGAACGCAATTGGGCTTCATGCCTTCGATTGCGTCAACATGCACGGCACACCCTACAAAATGCGGAACGCAGGAGGACAATCATGAGACAGGGACTTATCGCGGCGTTGGCGTTGGGCACCATCGTGATGGGAGAATCGGCATTGGCGCAGCGGTTTCCGACGGTTTCGGAGAGCCGGCGGATTGAGATGCTTCGGCCGCCGGCGCAGCGGCCCGTGCGGATGGTGCTGGATACCGATACCTATAACGAGATCGACGATCAGTTTGCTGTGGTTTACGCTCTGATCTCGCCGGAATTGGATGTGCAGGCGCTCTACGCGGCGCCGTTTCACAACAACCGTTCGAGCGGGCCGGGCGATGGGATGGAGAAGAGCTACGAGGAGATCCTGCGGGTCCTCGACAGGCTCGGCCGGTCGCCCGAGGGGTTTGTCTTCAAGGGCAGCTTGGGCTGGATCAAGGATGTGAAAGAGCCCGAACGATCTCCCGCCGCCCTCGATCTAATTGAGCGGGCGAAGAAGAGCAGTCCGCAGGACCCGCTGTACGTCGCGGCGGTCGGCGCGATCACCAACGTCGCCAACGCCATCCTGATCGAGCCCTCGATCGTCCAGAACATCGTCGTGGTCTGGCTCGGCGGCAACGGGCACAACTGGCCCAATCAACGGGAGTTCAACTACCAACAGGACCTCAAGGCCTCGCGCACCCTCTTCGACAGCGGCGTGCCGGTCGTGCAACTGCCCTGCACCCCTGTCGTGACGCATTTCACAACAACCGTGCCCGAGATGGAGCGGTACGTCGGCGGTCGGGGCCCGATCGGCGATTACCTGCTGGAGATCTTCAAGGACTATCACAAGGACCACTTCGCCTGGTCCAAGGTGCTCTGGGACATGACCGCGATCGCGTGGCTGGTCAACGACAAGTGGCTGCCCTCGAACCTGGTGCACAGCCCGATCGTGACGGACAACTACACGTACAGCTTCGACCAGTCCCGGCACCTGATCCGCGTGGTGAGTTTCGTCAACCGCGACCCGATCTTCCGGGATTTCTTCACGAAACTGGAGCGACAAGCGAAGAAATGACGCCCATCCGAAAGCCACGGGTACGACTAGATTTCGTGGGGGCCTGATGAGCATTTGTCATGCTGAGCGAAGCGAAGCATCTGGCTTTCGGATGCAACGAATGCACGCCCGCATTCCGTGCCCGGATCCCTTCGACTACGCTCAGGGCAGGCTCTTCGCTTCGCTCAGGATGACAGAGTGGGCGCCCCCACGCCCCATGAAACGTAGTCGCAAACAAAGCCCCTCAGGAGCGGATTCGAACTTGACGACCCAGTGAACGCTGGATATGCTGGCCGGCCAGCCGGCTGACGTAGGTGGACGCATCGGATGCCGGTCGCCGGAGTTGACTGCAACGGATGCAAACGATGAACGAACGCAATCCGGGTCGTGACCTCTTCGCAGAGGACGATCCCTACGTCCGATTCCTGGTGAGCCGCAAGGATCGGGTCTTCTATCTCAAGCCCTACAACGGCAATAGCGGCGACGTTCTGATCTGGCTGGGCACCGAGCGACTCCTTCAAGACCTCAAGATCGCCAGGACCCTGAACCCTCGGACGGCGGACGTCGTTCTCATCCCCGGCGGCAACCAGACCATGTGGCATGCCAACGTCGCGATCTGGAAAGAGGTCTGGTCCAGGTGGCCCGACAAGGAATTCGTGGTCGGTCCGACCACGGTCCAGTTGGGCTATACGCACTGGCGGAAAGCCCTCCAGGAGTCGACCGCAAACGTGACGGGCTTCTTTGCCAGGGATTCGCAGAGCTATGCGACGCTGCGGGAATGCGGACTGAGCGACCGGATCGAGACCGGGCTCTCGCACGATCCTGCGCTGTACTTGTGGGATTCGGACCTGATTCGCGCCCACCGAGAAGCCGCGACGAAGGACTATGTCCTGGCGGCGTTCCGCCAGGACCATGAGGCGTCCATGAACCGCAAGAGCAGGATGCTCCGTTTAAGCGGTCTGCTGCCGCACTTCATCTGGAGGAGGATTCGGAGCCGATGGACCGAGGCTCACCAGCAAGGACGATTTGCGATCGTGACCCGGCGCGCCGGCAAGACCGATCCTCTGAAGGTGTGCGACGCGTCGCAATGCTCCTTCGAATACTTCGTCGACCTCGTCCGTTCGGCGTCGGAGGTCCACACCGATCGTCTGCACTGCCTGATGCTGGCGGTCATGCTGGGCAAGCCGACGTTCGCGTATCCGACCGCGTACGGGAAGCTGGAGGCCGTTTACGCGCACAGCATCCAGGGCAGAGCCCACGTGGAATTCGTCGAAGGCACGCGTCCGTCTTTCGATCGAAAGGCGTGACGCGAGAGCCATCCCGCATCGCCCGGGCCGCAAAAGGAACCAAAGAATGGAACTGAGTCCCGAAGTACGACAGAAACTGCTGACCTTTCAGCGGATCGAGATCACGGAGAATCACATCTACAGCCGGCTGGCGGGCACGGTCAAATCGCCCGAGAACCGAAAGGTGCTGGAGAAGATCGCCGCCGACGAGATGCGGCACTATGAGCTGTGGCGAAGCTACACCGGCGAGAGCGTGGCTCCCGACCACGCGGCGATTTCGAAATACTTCTGGATCAGCCGGATCCTGGGGTTCACGTTCGGCGTCAAGCTGATGGAGAACGCCGAGGAGAAGGCCGAAGGCGGCTACGAACAACTGGTCGGTGTGATCCCCGAGGCCGAGGCGATCATGAAGGATGAGCAGCAGCACGAGACCGCCCTGCTCGGCATGCTCGACGAGGAGCGACTCCGCTACACCGGCTCGATGGTCCTGGGACTCAACGATGCGTTGGTCGAGCTGACCGGGGCCCTGGCCGGCCTGACGCTCGCCCTGCGGGACGCCAAGCTGATCGCGTTGACCGGCTCGGTCACCGGGATCGCGGCGGCTCTGTCGATGGGGGCGTCGTCGTACCTCTCGACCAAGTCCGAAGACACAACGAAGAATCCGCTGAAGGCCTCCGTCTATACCGGCGTGGCCTATATCCTCACCGTCGTGGTCCTGATCTTTCCCTATCTGGTCCTGTCGAACTACTATGTGAGTCTCGCCTGCACGCTGGCGGCCGCGATCGGGATCATCGCCGCGTTCAACTACTACATCTCCGTCGCGCGGAGCGAGCCGTTCAAGAGCCGCTTCCTCGAAATGGCGGGCCTGAGCCTGGGCGTCGCCGCCTTCAGCTTCCTCGTCGGCTTCCTCCTGCGAACGCTCTTTGGCGTGGAGATCTGAAGGAGTTCCAAGTGTGAAGTGTCAAGTTTCAAGAGACGGCTCGCGATCTCTGGCTTCACACTTGAGACTCCTGATGAGTTCTGACAGACAAGTTCGGTAGCGTGTACCACGACTTTGGCGGACTTCGTGCGCCTGGCACGGAGTCCCTTCAGCCGACAGGAATGTAGCCCAGCCGCCCCCGGCTGGGAGCGCTGGGATCACCCCCGAGGGCGGGGGTGCCACACGGTTCGATTGCCGATCTTGCTCGTCAAAACTCATCAGACAACTTCTCACGGCGTCCCCTCGACCGAGACTACAATTCGGGAAATTGATGATTCCTCCCTCGGCAGCTTGCCGGTACAGTATCAGGCTGTCCGAATTGCGAAAGGAGCAATCGCCATGAAACATACGACCAAGTGGATCAGTGGAGTCACTTTGATGATCGCGATTACGAGTCTGTCGCCCCAGGTGGCCTCGGCCGACGAGGGGATGTGGCTGTTCAACAACCCGCCGAGACAACTGCTCAAGGAACGCTACGACTTCGCGCCGCCCGACGACTGGTACGTGCACCTGCAGCGGGCGAGCGTCCGCTTCAACAGCGGCGGGTCGGGCTCGTTCGTCTCGGCCGACGGGCTCGTCATGACCAACCACCACGTCGGCGCCGACTGCCTCCACAAGCTCAGCACGAAGGACCGGGACCTCATGGAAGAGGGTTTCCACGCCAAGACCCTCGCGGAGGAAGTCCGCTGCATGGACCTGGAGCTCAACGTCCTGCAGAGCATCGAGGACGTGACGCAGCGCGTCAACGCAGCGGTCAAGCCCGAAATGACCCCGGCCGAGGCCCAGCAGGCCCGCCGAGCCGTGATGAACACCATCGAAAAGGAGTCGCTCGACGCCACGGGCTTGCGCAGCGACGTGGTCACGCTCTATCACGGCGGGCTCTACCACCTCTACCGCTTCAAGAAGTACACCGACGTGCGCCTCGTCTTCGCACCGGAAAAGGGCATCGCCTTCTTCGGCGGCGATCCGGACAACTTCGAGTTCCCCCGCTACGACCTGGACATCTGCTTCTTCCGCGTCTACGAAAATGACAAGCCCGCCAGGATCGAGCACTACCTCGCCTGGAGCCCCAAGGGCGCCGGCGACGGCGAATTGATCTTCGTCTCGGGCCACCCCGGCCGGACCAACCGTCTCAACACCATGGACCACATCCAATTCCTTCGCGACAGGACCTTCCCGAACGCACTGCGGAAGCTCTTCCGCTGGGAAGTCGTCCTGGCCGCCTTCAGCGCCGAGAGCCGCGAGAACGCCCGCCGGGCCATGGACGACCTGTTCGGCATTCAGAACAGCCGCAAGGCCCGCATGGGGATGCTCGCCGGACTCCAGGACCCCACGCTCATGGGCGGCAAGCAGGCCGAGGAGGAGAAGCTCCGCCGGGCCGTGCAGGAGAATGCATCTCGTGTCGAGGGCGTCCCGCCCTCGGATCGCGGACAGGATGCCCGCGACACAGCATCGCAGTTCAAAGAGCCCATCGGCGATCCCTGGTCCGACGTGGCCGCTGCGCTGAAAACCTGGGACGGCATCTACTACGACTGGGACCTCCTGGAGAACGGGGCCGCCTTCCGGAGCAAATGGTTCGGCATCGCCCGGACGCTCGTCCGGCTGGTCGATGAATCCGCCGTACCGAACGCCCAGCGGCTCCGCGAATACCGCGAGTCGAACCTCGAATCGCTCAAGTTCGAGCTGTTCTCCGAGGCCCCGATCTATGAGGACCTGGAGACGGTGATGCTGGCCGATTCGCTGACCATGCTGGTGGAGATCAAGGGCATGGAGGACCCGCTGGTCCAGAAGATCCTGGCGGGCAAGTCGCCGCGGGAACGAGCGGCCCTGTTGATCGAGGGCACGAAGCTCAAGAGCGTCGAGTCCCGCAGGGAACTGGCCCAGGCGAGCCCGGAGGCCCTTCGCCAGTCGACAGACTCCATGATCCAACTGGCTCTGCTGCTCGATGCTCCCGCGAGAGCCCTGCGAAAAACCTACGAGGAGCAGATCGAAGAGCCCATGCGGCAGGCCTACGCGAAGCTGGCGAACGCGCGGTTCGCAATCTATGGCACGGACGTCTACCCCGACGCCACGTTCACGCTGCGTCTGGCTTTCGGGCAGGTCAAAGGCTACGTGGACGCGGGCGAGCAGGTCCCGCCCTGGACGACCTTCACGGGCCTCTACGAGCGGGCCCAGGAACAGGGCAACGTGTATCCGTTCGAGTTGCCCCAGCGGTGGCTCAAACGCAAGGGCAAGCTCGACCTGAACACGCCCTTCAACTTCGTCTCGACGGCCGACATCATCGGCGGCAATTCCGGCAGTCCCGTCGTCAACCGCGAAGGCCAGATCGTCGGGATCATCTTCGACGGGAACATCCACTCGCTGGTCCTGGACTTCATCTACACCGAGGAGCAGGCCCGCGCCGTCTCCGTCCACTCGGCGGGCATCCTCGAAGCCCTGCGAAAGGTCTACGCCGCCGACCGCCTGGTCAAGGAACTCACCGCTGCCCCGACCAAAGGACGTTCGAAGAGCAAGAACTGAGAAGAACGGAAGGACATATGCGCCAAGAGACAGTTCATGTTTTCGTGTTCGACACGCTTTCGGATTGGGAGCCGGGCTACGCGGTGGCGGGGATCAACAATCCGATGTTTCAGTCGCAGCCCGGGCGGTACGTCGTCAAGACCGTCGGCATCAGCGTCGAGCCGGTCAAGACCATGGGCGGATTCACCCTGGTACCCGACATGACGCTCGATTCGCTCGATCCGAAGGACAGCGCGATGCTTATCCTGCCGGGCGGGATCACCTGGGACCAGGGCAAGAACACCGAGGCTATCGACAAGGCGCTGGCATTTCTGGACGCGGAAGTTCCGGTCGCCGGGATCTGCGGCGCCACGGGAGCCCTGGCCCGAGCCGGCGTGCTCGATACCCGACGTCACACCAGCAACATGCGGGAGTACCTCAAGGGCACGGGCTATCGTGGCGGCGATCTGTACCAGGACGAGCCGGCGGTCACAGACAGACTGGTCATCACCGCCGGAGGGCTTGCGCCGGTGGACTTCGCGTACCACATCTTCAAACAACTGAACGTCTTTAGCGAACCGACGCTCGAAGCCTGGCGAAGTCTTTTCAAGACGGGCGACCCTTCGCACTATCTGACCTTGATGAAATCGTCCGCCCATTCGATGTGACGACCTCGCAATTCCAGGCACAAGGGGACGACGCGACGACAGAGAACAGGGAAAAGGACTGCACCGATGGGGTCCCGCCAACAATACAGCCATCATGTCGCTGCACACCGCCTGGTCCTGGCGTCCTGCCTGGTGTGCGCCGCCGTCTGGGCAGGCTCCACGCCCAAGGAGTCCCTGGATGTCGGACAGCGGTGGCTCTATAGACACGAGGGCCCCCGTCCCGGCAGCGTCGAGCCGAACGCCATCGACGGCGAGCGAATCGTGTGGGTGCTCGCCCGTGTGGAGGGCCAAGGGGGCGAACTGCGGGTCGTGGAAGAACGATTCAGCCGAGACGAACAGACGATCGCGCGACTGCTTGTGCGGGCCGACGGACTCCTGGAAGCCATCGAAGTCTCAAACGACAAGGGCCAGACGGCCCGACTCCGCTACGACCCGCTCATCCCCTACCACCCACCGGCGATGGCCGTGGGAGAAACCCAAACAATCTCCACGTCCCTGCGGATGGACGCAGCGGACTTCACCCTGCCCAGCAAGATCGTCACCGAGCGACTGGCGGACGAGACCGTTGTGACGCCCGCCGGAGAGTTTGCCGACTGCCGGCACTATCGGATCGTGACGACCTCGACGGTCAACCTCAAGATCGCCAAGATCCCTTTCACAGAGGAGCGGGAACAGTGGCACCACCCGACGGCCCAAGGCATGGTCAAAGAGGTCTACCGAAGGGGCCCTGTCAAGTTCCTCACGTGGTCGCGTCCAGGCTACACCGCCACCAGCGTCCTGACGGCATATGACCGCCAGGAGCCTGAGCCGGACCGCCAGACGGCCGGTTCCCACCTCCCAGGACGAGTCGATACCCAAGCCACTGCCGACGAGTGGGCCCTGTCCTGGAAGCACCTGATTCCCCCTGCGGCCGTTCTGATCCTTCTTGTCGCGGGAATACTGAAGATTGCTCGACGCCGGAGTCGATAGCCCCTCCCGTCGGGATTGCCGACAGATCCCCCGACAAATCCCCGAAAACCGCTTGGCCCAACCCAGGTCCGGGTTCCGTGAGCCCGCGACGCCGAACACCCCTGCAACCGAACCATAAGCTCTGATTGAATAAGGACTTGAGAACATGCAAGACTCGAAGAACAGAGAAATATGGCCCATCTGGGCAATCCGGGAAAGATGTCGCGAGACACACTTTGCTTGACATCTCCTCCAGAGTGAACTATAATAAGCCAATATCTGGAGGAGCGGCCGAATGGAATCCGGTTGCCCATCAGCTTATGCTGAGCATTTCCGCCGGCCGGCAGGCAGGAAGCGTTTCACGGTTGGTCCGGAGGGGCTCAAAAGCAGGTGCGCGCATCCGGGGGCGGTCACGCCCTTGGAAACGCGGGAATCAGGGCACGTTGAACGTCCGTGCATTTACGAGAAGAACTCGATGGACGGATCCGTGAGCGTCAGCCGAGAACAAGGGGGAAAGGACACTATGAACCGCAATGTCGTTCTGTTCGTGATCGTCGCGGTGATTGCCGGCCGCATGGGAGTCTGCCCGAGACACTCCGGCGTCGCATTGGGTCAGACAACGAGCACTCCGGTCCTGCAGGACAACTTCGACGACAACAAAAAGGGCACGCTCTGGAAAGTGTTCGGGACCAGCGCCAAAGCCACGGTGACCGAAACCAACAAACGCCTTCAGTTCTCAACGACGTCCGATATCGATGTGCCTTTCATGGGCTACATCGGCGACAAATGGTGGATCGATCCGAACCAGGACTTCCAGATGAAGATCGATCTGACCTTCGACGTCTTCTCCTACAGCAGCGGCTGGGTCTGTTTCGGCGTGACTGCCGAGCCAGCGGGACCCCAGGACCTCTATGCAGCTTTGGGGATCGGGTGCTCCGGCGTCTTCCAGAACTACTGGGCGGAATGGCATGACGGATACATCGGAAGGGTCGATTTCGTCGGTCGTGTGAAACCCACTGTGACGCTGTATATTTCGTATGACTCCTGGTACGACATTCTTTACCTGAGCGACTATGGATATGGTTCGGAAGGCAAGTGGAAGGCCATTTCCGGTTTTGTCAAAGGCACGCTGAAGCGGCCTCCGCTCTACGTGTTCCTCGCGGCCAAGTCGGAATCCATGACCTTGCCCGGCACGAGCGTATACCTCGACAATTTCCTGATCGAGAAGGGAAAGCTGGGTTCGCCCTACCAGTCCACGGATCCAGGCACCGGAGGCGGCCAGGTGCGCGATGTCGAGAGCACGCTGGCGATGCTGCCTTCGACGATTCAACGATCGGGCGGCTCGGACAAATTGACCGCTCTGATCGGACTGCCTGAGGGGATCGGCCTGGCGGACTGGGATCCGACGAGCACCCCGACGCTCTCGCCCGGCACGATTGCAGCCACCGCGCATACCGCGTTCGTCTGGGTGGACGACTCGCTCAAGATCCTGACCGCGTTCAGCAAGACCAAGCTGATGGAAGTGGTGACCACCAACGGCGAGGTCGAGGTCCACGTGGCCGGCAAGCTCAAGGACGGCAGGTCCTACGCCGGCAGTTGCCTGGTCACAATCCGATAACGGGAGAAATCGTCTCTGTCGGCTTCAGCGTCTGAGAGAAGGAGGAGATGAGATGAGCATGCTTACGCGTTCCGGAATTCCGGCGGTGCTTCTGACGCTGCTGACAGTCGGCATGTCGTCCGCGGCGATCGTGCCGATCACCAGCGTGCAGGCCGGGGTGGACGGGAGGCCGCCGTACATGCTCGAGAGTCTCACGGTCGGCGATTTCACCATCACGAGAGAATTCCTGGCTCTGGGCAAGAGCACCGGTTCGGCGCTGCTGCTGACCACCATTCGCAACGTCGACGATTTCGATCTGAACTCGGTGGCCACGCGAAACGCCTCGGGCGTCTGGATGGTCACCAAGATCGGCGGTCTGGACACCTACACAGACACCAATGGAGATGCCCCCGATTTCTTCGTGTTCGAGGCGGGCATGAACGATTCTCTGAAAGTCCAGGCCATCCTGGCCGACGGCAAGCTCGGCAAAACCGTCACCATCCCCTGCACGCAGTGGGGTTACACAGGTCTGGATCGAGTCGGAATCTGCAATGGCGGCCAGCCGATCGGTGGAGTAGCCTTTGCGATCACGGACCTGCTGGACGCCCAGGGGCAGCCACTGGCTCCCAACGCCGCGATTCGAGGGCTTCTCTTCCGCAGTCCTCACGTGGATCCCGTCCATTTCTCCGCGGCCATGATGATCCCGGAGCCTGCCACGGTGGCCATTCTCGCGCTCGGCGGCCTGCTCGCCATCCGACGTCGCCTCTGAAACGCGACAAACGCGGACCCCGGTCTCCTCGCGACCATCCCCAGATCGACCATGCCGGCGGCATCGCCGATCTTACGCTCCCCCAGTGGTGGTTCTCTCGCTGGATTCGAATCGAAGGAATCTGCAGGACCGTCACGATCCCAACCCGGTCAGTGCCAGGCCCCAAATCGACATCATCCCGACAACCTGGCCGATCCCGGCCGGGATCGGAGCCGATCCTGAAATAAACGAGTCCGCCCCTGCGTCTTACTATTTAAGAAACGACAAATACTGACCAGGGATTGGAAGGCATCAAACAGGGTTGCTCACAATGCGTCAGGCTAATAATTCGATTAGACAAACTGATCGAGCCCACAACTATTCCGGACAGCCCAATTATAGGGCTTTATTTGTAAGACCATTATTGACAAGAAGTTGCGTTGCGTTTCCAGGCCGGGAGCACCAGAATTCCCGGACTTGAGTCCAGGTTGGCAGTTGACTGCAAGCACGCGATTTGCTACTATGGCGGGTTCATGGCCAAGACGACAAGGACAACGGGAAAGAAACAGGCGAACAAGGACTCTTCCAGAGTCGCCCCGGTTCGAGCCAAGAGGGCTTTCAGGACCTATCAGGAAGCGTTGGCTTATCTCGTGGATAGAACCGATTATGAGAAGGAAGAGCGTGTACGCTATAACGTGACGACGTTCAGCTTGGAGCGGATGGAGAAGTTGTTGTCGCTGTTGGGCAACCCGCACACCAAGATCAACACCGTCCACATCGCAGGCACCAAGGGAAAGGGCTCGACGGCCACGATGCTGGCCCGGATGCTGGAAGCCAACGGCTACAGCGTCGGCCTGTACACCTCGCCGCACCTGGTCCACTTGCACGAGCGGATCACCATCAACTCCCAGATGATCACAGAGCACGAGATGCTCGCGTTGATGAACCGCCTGTACGCCCCGATCGAGAAACTCTCGAAGGACAACCCGCCGACGTTCTTCGAAATCATGACGGCGCTGGCCTTTACGTTCTTCGCCGACCGCCGGGTCGACATCGGCGTGATCGAGACCGGTCTCGGCGGCCGCCTGGACAGCACCAACGTGATTCAGCCCAAGGTGGTGGGCATCACGAGCCTGAGCATCGACCACAAGCAGCAGTTGGGCGACACGCTCGACCGCATCGCGATGGAGAAAGCCGGCATTTTCAAGAAAGGCGTCCCGGCGGTCACCGTGCAGCAGGAGCCGGTCGCGATGACTGTGCTCAAGGCTCAGGCGCTGGCCACAAAGGCGCCGCTCAGCGTCACCGGCGCGGACATCGATTTTTCCTACCGGTTCGAGACGTCCCGCGAGCATGGTCCGCACACGCGAATCTGCCTGTCCACCCCGACGAGCAAGTTCGAGCACCTTCGGGTGCCCCTCTATGGCCGACACCAGGCGATCAATTGCGGCTTGGCCTTGGCCATGCTGGACAAGCTCAAGTCGGCCGGCTATCAGATCGACGTCGAGAAAGCCGCTACCGGCCTGGCCACCGTCCAACTGGCCGGACGCATGGAGATGATCTGCCAGGACCCGCGCATCATGATCGACGGCGCCCACAACGCCGCCAGCATCCGCGCGTTGATCCACGCCATCGGCCAGAACATCCCCTACGACTCGATGGTCATGATCTTCGGCTGCAACAGCGACAAGGACATCGCCGGCATGCTCAACGAGCTCCAGTACGGGGCCGACAAGGTCATCTTCACGCGGAGCAGCTCGAATAAGGCGGTCTCGCCTCAGGAACTGGCCGATCAGTACACCGAGATCTGCGGCAAGATGTGCCAGGTCGCCAACACGCTGGGCGAGGCCCTGCTCCTGGCCCGCAGCGCCGTGGGCAAAGAGGACCTCATCTGCATCACCGGCAGCTTCTACCTCATCGGCCAGGCCAAGGTCCGTTTCCAGCCGCAACCCCGGCCGACTCCTGTGGCGTCCTGATTGGGCTCGGCACAGATCATCGACTGATCTCGGGATAAGCTCCTCGAATGCTTCCGGCGTGGAAGACAAGATTCCCTTCTGGAAGATCCTGTCTGAGTTGCGTCAGACTCCCGCGATAGAGCTCCCCCCGACGATGCAGCACGCACATGCCTGCCTGTGCCGCGGTTGGCTGCTACGAGGCGACAGATGGCCTGCTGGAATCTGGTGACAGCCATTGAAACAACTCCCCTGCTTTGCGGAACGCTTTCCGGTCGCCATACCGGCGGATGTAGTCCAAGGTGCGAAGCACGTCCTGCAGATCGGTCGGATAGTAGTCTGCTCGAAGAAACCACAGGCACCGATCCCGGTACGTGTCGACCAGTTGGTTGACCTGCCGTCGAAGATCGTCGTCGATTGGATTCATGATTACTGTACGCTATCACTTTCCCCCCAAATCGGCAAGTCTCCTTCCTTTCGTCGAACGGGTTTTAGGGTTGACGATCCTTCCGTTTCGGCCTTTAATCTCATCTTGTGTGCAAGCCGCGCGCCTCTGCGCGGCAGGAGTGACACCGTTGCGGGAAGGAGCAGGCGATGGCACAGAACGCCAATTACATCGCGGTGGACCTTGGGGCCGAGAGCGGCCGAGTCATGCTGGGCCGGGTGGCCGACGGACGATTGAGCCTCGAACAGGCGCATCGCTTCGCCAACGGTCCCATCCAGGAGCAGGATTCGCTGCGGTGGGACTTCGACAGGCTGCTGTCGGACATCAAGACCGGGATCGGCCTGGCGGTTAAGAAGGCAGGCGACAAGGTCCAGGGCATCGGCGTCGATACCTGGGGCGTCGATTTCGGCCTGCTGGGCGAAGATGGCAGGCTCCTGGAGAAGCCGTATCACTACCGCGACAGCCGGACCAACGGCGTGATGGAAAAGGCCTTCGCGAAGATGCCGAAGCGTCAGGTCTATGAGAACACCGGCATCCAGTTCATGCAGCTCAACTCCCTCTACCAGCTCCTGGCCATGCGGCTGGCAGGTTCCGACACGCTCGCGAAGACCGAGAGACTGCTGTTCATGGCGGATCTGTTCTCCTATTTCCTCTGCGGCCGAGCGTTCGGCGAATACACCCTGGCCAGCACTTCGCAGATGATGGACATGAAGACCGGCCGCTGGTCCAAAACGATCTTCAAGACACTGTCGCTGCCGCTGGAGATCATGCCCCACGTGACCCGGCCCGGAACCGTCGTGGGCGAGTTGACGCCCGAAGTGGCCAAGGAAATCGGCTGCGGGCGCATCCCTCTGATCGCGGTCGGCTCGCACGACACCGCCTCCGCGGTCCTCGGCGTCCCCGGCCAGGGCGACCGCTGGGCCTACCTGTCTTCGGGGACCTGGAGCCTGATGGGCGTCGAGATCCCCCAGGCGATCGTCAACGACAAGAGCTTCGCCTACGAATTCACCAACGAGGGCGGCACCGACAACACGATCCGCCTGCTCAAGAACATCATGGGCCTGTGGCTCGTCCAGGAGTGCAAGCGACAGTGGCAGCGCGAGGGCCAGGATCTCTCGTACGGCGAGCTGACCGCGATGGCGAGCAAGGCCAAGCCGTTCTTCGGATACGTCGATTGCGACAACAGCGACTTCCTCGCCCCCGGCGACATGCCCGCGCGGATCAACAAGTGCCTGTCCGAGACAGGCCAACAGCCCACGCAGGACAAGGGCCAGATGGTTCGCCTGGTCCTCGAAAGCCTGGCACTGAAATACCGCACCGTGCTCAACGCCATCGAGGACGTCACCGGCATTTCGATCGAGACGCTCCACATCGTCGGCGGCGGCATCCAGAACGAGCTGCTCTGCCAGTTCACCGCCGACGCCACCGGCCGTAAGGTCGTCACCGGCCCCATTGAAGCCACCGCCAGCGGCAACATCCTGTTGCAGGCCAAAGCAACCGGCCAGATCAAGAGCATCGACGAGGCCCGCCAGGTCGTTCGCAATTCGTTCGAGATGAAGGAGTATCAGCCTCAGGACAAGACTCGCTGGGAGCAACAGTACAAGACGTTCGCCCATTCGTAGTGACGCCGCAAGGCGTTTCAGTGTCGAGGACGTCCCGTCCTCGAATCGCGGGCAAGATGCCCGCGACACGAAGATATGCCCTCACGGGCACACTACCAACACAGGGACGCTTGCCTGTGATGAATGCAGAATTCGGTAGATTGGCCGAGAGAAGGAGACAACCATCTTGATTGAAGAACTCGAACAGCAGTTGGACAGCCTCGATGCCGGACAGCGAAAGCAGACGCTTCTGTCACTGCTGGATCAGGTCAAGGCCGGGAAGATCGCCCTGCCCGAGACCGGACAATTCGTGAACATCCACTGTCACACGTTCTTCTCGTACAACGCCTACGGCTACTCGCCGACGAAATTCGCGTGGCTGGCCCGCAAGGCCGGCCTGGCGGTCGTCGGCACGACGGACTTCGACGTGCTCGACGCGCTCGACGAATTCCGCGAGGCGTGCAGGCTGCTGGGCCTCAAGGGTTGCTCGGGACTGGAAACGCGGGTTTACGTGCCAGAATTCTCGACGCGGGTCATCAACTCGCCCGGCGAGCCGGGCATTTCCTACCACATGGGCGTCGGGTTCCCCACCTCGAAGGCGCCCGCGTCCCAGCGGGAGTTCCTCAAGGGCCTCAAGGAGACCGCCCAACAGCGAAACCGCGACCTCATGGAGCGGGTCAACAAGCATCTCAGCCCTGTCGAGTTGGACTATGAGGCCGATGTCCTGACGCTCACGCCCGCCGGCAACGCGACCGAGCGGCACATGTGCGTCGCGTACGCCCGCAAGGCCCGCGACACGTTCGGCGAGGGAACCGAAGAACTCGCCCAGTTCTGGTCGCAGAAGCTCGGAACCGACGCGAAGAAGCTCGGCTTGCCGGAAGGCCGCGACCTGATCAACACGATCCGATCCAAGACGATGAAACGCGGCGGCGTCGGCTACGTCCAGCCCGACAGCGGCTCGTTCCCGAACATGGCCGACACGAACCGCTTCATCCTGGCCGCAGGCGGGATGCCCGTCCACACTTGGCTCGACGGCTCCAGCGACGGCGAACAGGCGATCGAGGAACTGCTCGACGTGGCCATGAGCACCGGCGCGGTCGCGCTCAACGTGATCCCCGACCGCAACTACACGCCGGGCTCGCAGGACCAGAAGGTCAAGAACCTCTATCACGTGATGGAGGCCGCGAAGAAGCGGCATCTCGTCCTGGTCGAAGGCACCGAGATGAACAGTCCCGGCCAGAAGTTCGTCGACGACTTCAGCTCGGCCGAGCTGGCCCCCCTGCTGCCGGCCTTCCTGACCGGCGCCCACATCGTCTACGCCCATTCGGTCCTCCAGCGTCAGTGCGGCCTGGGCTACACGAGCCCCTGGGCGGACAAGTACTTCGGACCCGCCGAACGCAAGAACGCGTTTTTCGAACAGGTGGGCGCGACCCTGAAGCCGGCGCGGGAAGATGAACTGGCTGAACTCGGCGATGCGTCATCGCCGAAGGATGTTCTGAAGGTAGCCCAAGCGTAATCGCTTGGGACGCATGGTTCGTAGTGACGCCGTAAGGCGTTATCGTGTCGCGGGCGTCCCGCCCGCGCGTGCCGAGGGCCTCTGGCCCTCGTGCCTCGAAGGCGGGACGCCTTCGACACTCGCGGGCAGGATGCCCGCGACACGTATGCCCTTGCGGGCACACTACGAACGAGAGAACGAGTGGTCCGTTCGACCACAAGGATGAAAGACACCGATGGAATCGAGAATACCTGACAAACAATACGCAGTCCAACTGGTGGGGCCGGACCAGTTGATCCTGAACCAGTCCAAGGACGTCTTCAAGCCCGGGCCGCACCAGATCCTCGCCAAGGTCGAGGTCGTCGGCCTGTGCTTCTCCGACTTGAAGCTGCTCAAGCAGTTCACCGGCCACGTCCGCAAGGGACCGGTCGTCTCCGGCATCGAACTGGAGATCCTCAAAGAGATCCCCAGCTACATGCCGGATGAGGCGCCCACGGTCCCCGGCCACGAAACCGTCGTGCGCATCGTCGCGGTCGGACCCGAGGTCACGCGGCACAAGCCCGGCGAACGATACCTCGTGCAGACCGACTACCGCTGGCTTCACACC
The DNA here is from genome assembly GCA_937927975.1 of uncultured Phycisphaerales bacterium. GTDB lineage: Bacteria > Planctomycetota > Phycisphaerae > Sedimentisphaerales > Anaerobacaceae > PLanc-01. Next base: position 26,606 of record CALEZT010000268.1, on the reverse strand, counting down.
GCAACCTCCAACGCCGCCTTCGGATACAACTTCGAAGGGGCCCTGCAGGAGTACGTCCTGATGGACGAGCGGGTCATCACCGCCCCCGACGGCGAGTCGATGCTGATCCCCGCCTCCGAGGAACGCGCGGCCTCGGCCATCGCGCTATGCGAGCCCTGGGCCTGCGTCGAGGACGCCTACGTCACGAAGGAACGCACGACGATCAAGGCCGGCGGTCGGATGCTGATCGTCTCGGACGTCGCGGTCCCCGACGGGCGGATGCACCGCGTTTATCAGAAGTACGGCACGCCCGGCAAAGTAACCTGGATCTCGAAATCGCTCCCGCCGGTCGACCTGGGCCCGGCGGTCGTTCACGGCGTGAGCATCTTCGACCTCGAAGACGCGGCCTACGACGACGTGATCTACTTCGGCGCCTCGGTCCGCACCGCCGAGGTCCTGTTCCCCAAGGTCGCAGCCAACGGCCTGTTCAATATCGTCCTGGGCGGCGAGCGGTTCGGCGCACCGGTGGTCACCATGGTCGGCCGCGTGCATTACGGCGGCATTCGCATCATCGGCACCGCAGGTTCGGACCCCGCCGATTCGATGAAGTACATCCCCAAGACAGGCGAAATCCGCCACGGCGACGTCGTCAACGTGGTGGGCGCGGGCGGCCCGATGGGCATGATGCACGTGATCCGCAACGTCTGCCAGGGCGTCGAAGGCGTCACCGTCTACGCGGGCGACGTGGACGACAACCGCCTGGCGGCGCTGAACCAGATCGTCCAGCCGCTGGCCGACAAGAACGGCGTCGAGTACAAGCCCTACAACGCGGCCCACGAGCAGATGGAAGAGAACTACAGCTACACCGTGCTGATGGCCCCGGTCCCCGAACTGGTAGCCACCGCGGTGAACTGCGCCGCGCCGCGAGGGATCGTCAATATCTTCGCGGGCATCCCCGCCACCGTCACCGGCAAGATCGACCTGGACGCCTACATCGAGAAGCGGCTGTACTTCATCGGCACCAGCGGCTCGACGCTCGACGACATGAAACGCATGCTGGAGAAGGTCGAGTCCGACCGGCTCGACACGAACGTCAGCGTCGCGGCGATCAGCGGCTTCGAGGGCGCGGTCGAGGGCATCCGCGCGGTCGAGAACCGCCTGATCGCCGGCAAGATCATGGTGTACCCCGCTTGTCGGAGCATGGGCCTGATCCGACTGGAGGAGCTTTCGCAGAAAATGCCCGACGTCGCGGCGTGCCTGAACAACGGCCTCTGGACCCGCGAGGCGGAATTGACGTTGCTGGAAAAGCATGCGAGTTGATCGAGAATGAAAGGGGAATGAGATGAAACGAGTGGGCGGAGCTTCATCACGTGGTCATCGGGCACTCTTGGCAACAGTCCTCCTGATCGTCTGTGCCATGACAGGCGGACTCTTCGCACAGGGCCGAGAGTTCAACGGCCTGGGCATGGACCTGGCCAATCTGCCCAGGCTCTCGAGCGCCCTGTCGCGTTCGATCAGTCCCGAGAACTTCACCGGCGAAAAGGGCAAAGCCGCCATGGCCACCGAAGGCACCGGCAAGAACGCCGCTCGCGACCTGGGCCAGGGCTGGAAGATCTCGCCGTCGGTGCGGATTCCCGCCAAGAGCACGTTCACCATGGGCGAGATCAACGGCTCCGGCGCGATCCAGCAGATCTGGATGACGCCCGCCCCGCTCGACAAGACCCAGCTCTACATCCTCCGCTTCTACTGGGACGGCGAGGAGACCCCTTCGGTCGAAGTCCCGATGAGCCACTTCTTCGCCTGCGGCTGGGGCAAGTACGCCCAGATCAACTCGCTGGCGGTCTGCGTCAACCCAGGCAGCGCGTTCAACTGCTACTGGCCCATGCCCTTCCGCAAGAGCGCGAAGGTCACCATGGAGAACCTCGACGAGAAGGACATGGTGCTCTATTACCAGATCAACTACACGCTGACCGACGTGCCCGAGAGCATGGCCTACTTCCACGCCCAGTACCGACGCGAATCGCCGCTCAAGACCAAGGGCATCTACACGGTCGTGGACGGCATCCAGGGCCGGGGACACTACGTCGGCACCTACATGGCCTGGGAAGTCCACAGCCCCGGCTGGTGGGGCGAAGGCGAGATCAAGTTCTTCATGGACGGCGATAAGGAGTTCCCAACGATCGCCGGCACAGGCACCGAGGATTACTTCTGCGGCTCGTACAACTTCGAGAACCGCGACACGAAGAAGTACCAGACCTTCTCGACGCCCTATACCGGCCTGGCCCAGGTCCTGCCGCCGGACGAGATCTACAAGGTCGGCCAGCGATTCGGCCTGTATCGCTGGCACGTCGTCGATCCGATCCGGTTCGAAAAGGACCTCCGCGTGACGAATCAGGCGCTCGGCTGGCAGGACGGCGGCCGCTATCTGCCGCTGGAGGACGACATCGCGTCGGTCGCCTACTGGTATCAGACCGAGCCGCACGCGGCGTTCCCCAAGCTGCCGGGCCCGGACGCGTTGAAGGTCGGACCGATCCAAGTGCAGAAATAACGAGGCATAAGACTTGTTTTTGTCATGCTGAACGAAGTGAAGCATCCGGCCTGCGACCGAGAGAAACCGCTCATCCGCGGCCCAGATCCTTCGGCTTCGCCTCACGATGACAAGAGAGCAGCCAATATCTGGAGATGAATGCGCCATGGCGAACTCAAGGCAAATCGAGCAGGCATACAAGCTGGCACGCGAACGTTACGGCGAGCTGGGCGTCGATACCGAAAAGGCGATGCGACAGCTTCGCAAGGTCGCGATCTCGCTGCACTGCTGGCAGGGAGACGACGTCGGCGGCTTCGAGAACGCCGACGGACTCAGCGGCGGCGGCATCATGGCCACCGGCGCCTACCCCGGCAAGGCCCGGACCGCCGACGAACTGCGTACCGACCTCGAAAAGGCACTGAGCCTGATCCCCGGCCGGCATCGCCTGAACCTCCACGCCAGTTACGCCGAGACCAAGGGCAAGGCCGATCGCAACGAGCTCGAGCCCAGGCACTTCAAGAACTGGGTCCAGTGGGCCCAGGCCAACAAGCTCGGCATGGACTTCAACGGGACCTACTTCTCGCATCCCAAGGCCGCCGACGGTTTCACGCTCTCCAGCGCCGACAAGAACATCCGCAAGTTCTGGATCGAGCACGGGATCGCCTGCCGCAAAATCGCAGCCTACATGGGCAAGCAGCTCGGAACCCCCTGCGTGCTGAACACCTGGATCCCCGACGGATACAAGGACATCCCCATCGACCGCAAGGGCCCGCGCCAGCGGCTCAAGGAATCGCTCGACGAGATCCTGGCCGACAAGGTCAGCCGCAACTACGTGCTCGACGCCGTCGAGGGCAAGCTGTTCGGCATCGGCTCCGAGAGTTACGTCGTCGGCTCGCACGAATTCTACCTGAGCTACGCGGTGGCCAACAACCTGCTCTTGTGCCTGGACACCGGCCACTTCCATCCGACCGAGACCGTTGCGGACAAGATCTCCGCGGTGATGACGTTCGTCGACGAGATCCTGCTGCACGTCAGTCGCGGCGTCCGCTGGGACAGCGACCACGTCGTCACCCTCTCGGACGATCTGACCGCCCTGGCCCAGGAACTCGTCCGAGGCGACTACTTGGGCCGCGTCCACATCGGCCTGGACTTCTTCGACGCCAGCATCAACCGCATCGCGGCCTGGGTGATCGGAACCCGCTGCATGATCAAGGCACTGCTTCAGGCGATGCTCGAACCCACGAGCCAGCTCAAGAAGATCGAAGCCAAGGGCGACCACACCTCGCGTCTGGCGATGCTCGAAGAATTGAAGACCTTGCCTTTCGGGGCGGTCTGGGATTACTATTGCACGAAGTCGAACGTGCCGACCGGCTCGGCGTGGATCGATGACGTGAAGAACTACGAAAAGGACGTCTTGGCCACGCGCGGCTAAGGAGGCCTGGCAGGGATGACCGCAAATCCATTCCTCGGCGTGACGTTCCACTGGTTGGGCGGACTGGCGGCCGGCAGCTTCTACGTGCCCTATCGCGGCGTGCGGAAATGGGCGTGGGAGGTCTACTGGCTCGTCGGGGGATTCTTCAGTTGGATCCTCGCGCCGTGGGCGTTCGCCCTGGCGCTCGTGCCGGGCCCAATCGCCATCCTCCGCCAGGCCGACGCCAGGACCCTCCTTCTCGCCTATTCCTTTGGCGTGCTCTGGGGCCTGGGCGGACTGACCTTCGGCCTGACGATGCGTTACCTGGGAATCGGATTGGGCATGGCTCTGACGCTGGGCTACTGCGCCGCGGTCGGGACGCTCACGCCGCCGATCCTCGAACACAAGCTGGGCGAACTCCTGACGACCGGGTCGGGCGTCGTCACGCTGATCGGCATCGGCGTCTGCCTGGCCGGCATCGCGATGGCCGGGCTTGCAGGCATGAGCAAAGAGCGCGAACTCTCGGAGGAACAGAAGAAGGCCGCGGTCAAGGAATTCCACTTCACGAAGGGATTCCTGGTTTCGACGTTCTCCGGCGTGCTGAGCGCCTGCTTCGCCATCGGCCTGTACTACGGCAGGCCCATCATGGAGGCCACCGCCAAGGTGCTCCAGGAGAATCGCCGTTCCGATCTCTGGTCGAACCTGCCGGTGTTGATCGTCGTGCTGCTCGGCGGTTTCACCACCAACTTCATCTGGTGCGTCGCGCTGAACGTCAAAAACCGGACGGGCTCCCAATACTATCGCTCGACGACCCGCCCCCAGACGACCCACGATGCGCCCGAGCGGGTGCCCCTGTGGAGCAATTATCTCCTCAGCGCTCTGGCGGGTGTCACCTGGTACCTGCAGTTCTTCTTCTACAGCATGGGCCAGATGCGCATGGGCAGATACGAATTCTCCAGTTGGACGCTCCACATGGCCAGCATCATCCTCTTCAGCTCGCTGTGGGGCATTGCACTGAAAGAATGGAAAGGCAGCGGCCTCGGCACCCGGCGGAAGTTGACGCTGGGCCTGGCCCTGCTGGTCCTGTCGACGATCATCGTCGGATACGGTAACTATCTCGGCGCGCAACCGGCCGCGCAGTGAGAGACGACGCAAGAGGGACACCGCCGGCCAGAAGGATGGACACGATGACCGCAGAACAGCAGTCACAAGAAACCCCAAGCGGCAGCGAGTTCGAACGAGAGCCGGTGCCGCAGAGCAAACTGCTTGGCTTCAAGAGCTTCATCGGCATGTACGCCGGCGAGCACACCGCCGGCACCGAACTGATGATCGGCCCGTTGTTCGTGGCCGCAGGCGTCAGCGCGTTCGACGTCGTCGTCGGCCTGATCGCAGGCAACGTCCTGGCCGTGCTGAGCTGGGTGTTCCTGTGCGCCCCGATCGCCACCCGCGCACGCCTGACGCTCTACTACCAATTGGAGAAGATCTGCGGCCGCCAGCTCGTGACGCTGTACAACCTCGCCAACGGCGTGATGTTCTGCTTCCTGGCCGGCGCCATGGTCACCGTCTCGGCCACCGCCCTGGGCGTCTGGTTCAAGTTCCCGATGCCCGAACTGAATGATTTCTATCCCAACAGCGTCGGGTGGGTGCTCGCGGTGCTGGCCTGCGGCGCGATGATCTCGGTCGTCGCGGCCTATGGCTACCAGGTCGTTTCCAAGGTCGCCAACGTCGCGGCGCCCTGGATGGTGCTGATCTTCATCGCGTTCGGTCTCGTGGGCCTGCGTCAGTTCATCGTCGCCACCGGCACGGAAGTCACGGGCCTCGCGGACGTCTGGACGCTGGCCCAGACGAGCATCTGGAAAGGCGGCGATCCGCTGCCCGGACAGGTGAAATTCACCTTCTGGCACGTGATGTTCTTCGCCTGGTTCTGCAACATGGCGATGCACGTCGGCATGTCGGACCTGTCGGTCCTGCGGTTCGCGAAGAAATCCTGGTACGGCATCGCCAGCGGAACCGGCATGTTCCTCGGCCACTTCCTCGCCTGGCTGGCGGCCTCGATCCTCTACGCCTTCCAGATGCACCAGGACCCGACCAACACCAGCGTGCTGCCCGGCCCGCTCGCCTATCAGGCCGCAGGTTTTACCGGCTTGATCTGCGTCATCATCGCCGGCTGGACCACCGCCAATCCGACCATCTACCGCGCGGGCCTGGCCTTCCAGGCGATCGTCCCGAAGTACTCGCGGTTTCGCGTGACCCTGATCACCGGCGCGATCGCCACGGTCGCCGCGATGTTCCCCGCGATGGCGATGAAACTGCTGGGCTTCGTCGCCCTCTACGGCCTGGTGCTCATGCCGATGGGCGCGGTGGTCTTCATGGACTTCTGGGTGATTCCGAAGCTCGGCCTTCGCGGCTCGTACGCCCAAGTGAGCGGGAGGCATTTCAACTGGGCCGCCGGCGCCGCCTGGCTCGGGACGTTGGCCGTCTGTCTGGGCATCGTCTTCATCGTGGGCAGTTGGACGCTGTACTTTGTCGCTCTGCCCGGCTGGTTCATCGCGTCGGCGATCTACGTCTTGTTGAGTCGGGCCTACCAGAAACAAGGCATCCCCGTCGCGGCGCGTCAGCAGATCCGTCCGGACGCGGCCCAGGCATAGGAGGCATCCCATGCGCACTACCACCATCCTCGTGATCGTTTCGTTGCTCTCGCTGGTCGCTCTGATGCTGCCCTCGATCCTGTTCCTGGCCGGGCGGATGGAACTGCCCACAGCCAAGTGGGTCATGCTGCTGGCGACGATCGTCTGGTTCGCTGCCGCAACGCCCTGGATGTGGAAGCAATCCGGCTGACGCGGCTCTCGTAGCATGGGCATCCTGCCCGTGGCTCTTCGTGTCATCGGCATCCTGCCGATGATGCCTGGGCTGAAAGTCCATGCCACAAGAAAACAGATGCCGTCCCCCACCGGTGGGTGCATGGCCGTTCTTGCGATCCGCGTGGGTCAGATGCCGCCGCGAGAGCCCGTGGCGAGAGCGTCCCGCTCTTGCGTGTCGCGGACATCTTGCCGGCGGTCCGAGGGCAGGATGCCCTCGCCACGAGGCCGCCCAAAGAGAACGCAAGCCCATCAAGGAACTCATCAGCGAAATCCTCAAACACAGGCTGCGCGCCGGGTAGACGGAAACCGAGCAATGCCGCGGTGCGTCCCCGGTATCACCTCCCCCAGCGGTTTACGGAGACGGGATTTCTGGCGACAGCTTACCTATTTCGATCCCGAATTGAGTACGCTATCCCCCGATTACCTGGATTGCCTGAATCACCTGACCCTTTACTTCCCCCGACTTTGCCATCAGAATCATTGAAATGGAACGGCATGTTGCGTTATGATGGAGCCCAGAGTAGGTCAAAGGAATCGTTTCTGACCTCTGATGGGGAATGTCAGAAAACCGGTTCGCGTGGTGGGACAAAAATAGATGGCAACGGGCATTGCTTGGAGATTCCAATGGAAAGACGATCATTCCTGAAAAGTTCAGCGGTAGCGGGGGTCACAACCTTGTGTGGGGCAGGCGCCGCTTATGCGACCGACGGTGGCATGCCCAAACTGAAAGCGCCGGAGAAACCGGCCCAGCTGAATCTCTGCCTGCAGTGGGGCGCGATCCCCGGTGGCGAGATGAAACAAAAGCTCGACTTCCTGGAGGGAAACGGTTTCAAAGCCGTGGAAATCCCTTCGGGCAACTGGCCAATTGACAACTGCGACGCCTTGCTCGACGCGATGAAGGGACGCGATCTCTTTATCGCCACGGCCTGCGGGCCGAGCGATTTCTCCTATGCCGAGGCCGAGAAACGCGAGGCGGAGGTCCAAAAGTTCCTGCCCATCGTTGAAGCCCTGGGAAAGATGAAGGCTGTCGGCCTGATCATCTGTCCGGCCCGGGGCAATCCCGGCATGGGCTTCAAGGAACTGCGAGAAGATTTTGTCACCAACACCGGCAAACGGGTGGCCGAACACGCCCATAAGCACGGGACCTCCATTGTGCTGGAGCCGCTGCGCCGCAACGAGACCCCCTTCCTGCGTCAGGTGGCCGACGGCGCCGCCATTGCCCGGGATATCGGCCCCGGCTGTACGGTGATGGGTGACTTCTGGCACATGGGCCTGGAGGAGACCAGCTTCATGGGCGCCTTCATCTCCGCCGGCGACCTGCTGACACATGTGCACATCGCCGGGCTGAAGCAACGGATTATTCCCGGCGTCCATCCTGAGGCCGACAACTACGTGGATGGATTCAAGGGGTTGAAGCTGATCGGCTACCGTGGCGCCGTCAGCTTTGAGGGCGGCTGGCCCAGGAATCCTGCGGATCCCAAGCAGGGGCTCCCTGAAGAAGAGCGCATCCGGTTGATCCGCAACATGGTCCGATTGCTCCAGGAGCAGTGGGAGATGGCATAAGCCCCACCTCCCGTTCTCCCTACCGCACGGGCGTCAGGGAGAACGGGAGGCCCTAAGGATGACCCCTATTTCTCCATTCCCTGGCGTGGGCAGTCTTGACGGACCGCCATTCGGGACAGCCTGCCTATTTCGCTCCCGAATTGAGTATGCTGTCCCCCGATTATATTATTATATACGCCCTGTTTCAGTTCTTGACCCCGGTCTTCGGTATCTCCTACGCCGTACCGGTTTGTGAAATGTGTAGGTCTGCCACTACTCTTCCGAGCAGCCGATTCAGGATGGGGGAGTAGCGGTCACCCGACGTTGCGGCGATTGAGGGTCTCAATGCCCTCCCGAATCTCACGCAGCAAGGCCACGATGTGGTTGACGCGGAAGACCCGCTGCATAACCATAGCCCAAAGGCAAAAGGCAATCACGAAGATCGCCGCATACAGCAACCACTGCGCCGCCTCTTGGTCGGGCTTCCGTCGGTCGGCGGCGGTCAACAGCTCTCGGGGCGGGGCGTAGTCGTACAGTTCGACGGAGCGCCCCCACTCGTGGGTGGCCAAGAGGGCTTTGCCCTGCGACCACACCCGCACGGTGCCCATGTAGCCTTCGGCGCGGCACTGCCGGCCCCAAGCCAACACCAACTCCTCTCGCTCGGAATGGGTTTTCGCTTCCCAGACCGCCAAGGCCACGGTCGTGTTTCCGTCGTCGACATCGGCGTGCGAGGGCACCGTCAAGATCAGCCACGCCCCGGCTGTACAAGCGATCATCATCCCCAAAGTCCGCTTCATCAGAATCCCCTTTCTCGACCCGACCTTGTTAGGTCGGCAGGCGTATTTGGACTGGTCTATCGCTTCCGAAGAAGCGGGGGCACACCTACGCATTTCACTTTCTTCCAACCGCTACTTCCTCTTGAGGATTTCCAGCAACAGCTTACCTATTTCGATCCCGAATTGAGTATGCTATCCCCCGATTAGGCCTAAATTACCAGAATTTCCACCAAGGCTTGGCTGGTTGGCGTGCTTGCGACGGGCTAAAGGCGAAATCGCCCCTCTCTCCCCCGGGCAATTCAACGCCATCGGCGGCGAAGGTGTCGACTACATACTTTTGAAGCTCTTCGCGGCTCACGTCCCCTGACAGGAACACCGTAAGGAAGTTCACGCCACGGGTCGGCTTGTCCCACGTCCCACCGGTGACATCCTTGATGACCCCCACGGCTTGGTAGCCTGCTTCGATCTCCTGGCAGATCCGCTCTGCAAGATATTCAGGGGCATGGCCCAGTTGCTCGCCATTTTCGCGCAGCACTTGAATCGCCAACTCACTGTACTCGTTATCGGGGTCGTGACGAAGGATCAGGTGCTCACCTGCTTTGCAGCGACGAATGATTGTTTGACGCTCGGAACCATCATCGTTCGGGAAGGTTACCCCTGCGACCTTGGCGAACGAGTGACGTAGCCGCATCTTGCGCGCGGACTCTTCTTCACGAAGCCGCTTTCGCTCCTCATTCTCCCTTTTTCGCTCAACCCGACGGGCTTCTTTCGAACGCTCGCGACGCGCAGCCTCCCGCTTCTTGCGTGCTTCAACGATCGGCGGGCGGTGAGATGGCGGGACCACACGTTCGACCGCGAGATGAAGCTCGATCAACTCGTCGCGGTCGATAACACCATCTGCGGCTACACGCGTCATGATGTCGCGTAGGTACCCAATGGCAGCGATTTGAGTGTTGGCTTCGTTGGCCAGCAGCCAATCGCGAAGAGTCTCGATTTCGTCGAGATCAAGTTCGCCGTCCATGGCGATGCGGACCGTCAGGTCCAGCAACTGCTTGCCCGCATCGGACTCCACGTCGGATTGTTTCAAGTAGACGCGCATGGGTCAGATGTCCTCATGACAGAACAACAACTAAATGGACCCGCATACGAACATAGGAAGAATTCGGATCACACCTACACATTTCGCCTTCTTCCAACCGGTACTTCCGCTCGAGGACCCCGGCCTGTCTCGGTATCAGCCAAGGTCCCTTCGTTCTGGGTCTGCCATTTCATTGTAGAGCCTCGCCGACAGGGTGTAAAGAGGGATTCGTCCGACCCTGTGACCTGTGACCCGTGATCCGTGATCCGGGGCACGGGGCACTAGCCACGAGCCACTTCACCATGCTGCTGGCCCAAAGCGGTAAATGCCGGGGGGCGGGGGGCAGAGCCCCCGTTGTTCTGCCCATCTTGCCTGGCGGAGCAGACACGCCTGCGGCGGGCCTGTGAGGGAGATTGGGTTCCCAAACGCGATGCACTGCGTTTGGGTCCCCTTTCCGCTTTGGCCAGAAGCATGATGCCGGCAGAGCCCGGTTCGCCGGTCTGGGCGATCCCGCTGTCTGGATGAAATCCCGATTTCTCCATCATGCTGCTGGCGAAAAGCGGTAAATCTCCTTTGCACGACCGCTTCGGGCGGGCCTTGAACCCCCTGGCGACAGGATAAGCCAGAGATGTGTAGAACAACGGGGGGCGCGACGGCTCTGTGAGTCCGGGACGGCCTCGCGACGCAAGGGCGGGACGCCCTCGCCACGGGTCGGAGAAATATCAGATATTTTGGATTACTGTGAAACATACAGGGGCCTGGGGGCGTCTATAAGAAAGGTACGGCTGCCGGTACGCCGGGACCGGTGTGGTTTCACCCCTTCGACACCGAGGTTACAGAGACAGATGGGCGAGGCGTGGTATGCCTGAAATCCGTGTCCATCCGTGTGAATCCGTGTCTTCACCTGTCTTCCGGACCTTCCGTCGGACGCCTCTGCCGGGACGGCGGTTGTCCGGTTGCCGCCGGGAGTCGCCAGGCGGAATCTATGTCTGGGCGGGCGGAGGTTTGTGCGAAACGAAGCCAATCAGGGAGTGTCAAGTTTGAAGTTTCAAGTGTCAAGTGAGGTGAATTTCGCGAAACGAAGCCAATTTCGGGGGGTGTCAAGTTTGAAGTGTCAAGTGAGGCGGATTCTGCGAAACGAAGCCAATTCCAAGGGCGGGAGAGAGTCGCCGAACGGCGGATTGGGTTCGTTTGTGCAAACGTCTCGGCAATGGACAAACGGGGCGGATTGTGGTAATAGTGACCGCTTCGTTGGATGGACGTTCTGGGTTTTGTGAGGTATCTCTGCGATGGACAAGGCATTGGCTGACTTGATTCGGATCTCGAACACCACGGGCAAAGACCCCGCGCTGGTCCTGGGCGGCGGCGGCAACACCTCGGTCAAGACCGAGGACGGCCGGCACATGTACATCAAGGCCAGCGGCACGGCCCTGAAGGACATGAGCGAGCAGCGAGGCTGGCGAAGGCTGCGGATCGAGCCGGTCCTGGCGATCATCCAGGACAGGTCGCTCAACAAGCTCGACCCGATCGCCCGCGAGAACAACGTGGTCAGCCGGCTGCTGGACGCCTGCGAGGACCACTGTGCACACGGCGCCAGGCCTTCGGTCGAGTCGCATCTCCACGCGCTGCTCAAGACGCACGTGATCCACCTGCACCCGCTGGTCGTCTCGGCCTACGTGAACGCCCAGAACGGCCAGAAGGAGCTGGCGAAGCTCTTCGCAGGCGAGAAGTACCCGCCCTTGTGGGTGCCCTATGCCGACCCCGGCTACATGCTCGCCAAGAAGATCGCGGCCCTCGTCGAAGGCTACGTAGCGGAGCACGGCGACAAGCCCCCGATCCTGTTCCTCGAAAAACATGGCGTCTTCGTCACCGCCGACAGCGCGGGCGGCGCCCTGAGGCTCGTGACCAAGGTCATCGAAGCCTGCAAGAGCAGGATCAAGACGCCCCGCGTGCCGCGGATCAAAACGCCGCCGGCCGACGAGATCACCTCGGCCAAGCTGATGATCCGCAAGGCGGTCTTCGAGGTCACCGGGCAGTATGTGCCGGTCAGCTACTTCGCGCCGACGGAGAACATGGCGGCCTTCATGGCGCACAAGGACGCCAAGGCCCTGCTCGACGCCCCTGCCCTGCATCCGGAAGAGCTGGTCTTCTCGAACGGCCCGGCCCTGTGGGTCGAGGAGCCCGACGCCGCGAAGATCGCCCGCAAGATCCAGATGAGACTGGACCGCACGCAGAAGACACCGTATGCGTTCGTCGTCAAGGACTTCGGCCTGTTCATCGCGGCCGACAAGTCGCTCGTCCCGCTGGCCTCCGAGATGGCCGACGGCTCGGTCACCGTCCGCATGAACGCCCACCGCTTCGGAGGCGTCCTGGGTCTGAGCAGACGCGAGCAGGAGTTCATCAACAACTGGGAGTCCGAGGCGTTCCGCAAGAAGCTCATCGGCGGCGAGGGCCCCGGCGAGCTGAGCAATCGCATTGCGATCGTCACCGGCGCCGGCAGCGGGCTGGGCCGGAGCCTGGCGATCGGCCTGGCGCGAGCCGGCGCGATGGTGGGCCTGGCCGATGTCGACGTGGCCGGGGCGCAGGAGACCGCTGCCATGATCCTCAAGGAGCGACCCAAGAACCAGGTGAAGGCCATCCGCTGCGACGTCACGAGCGAGCAGAGCGTTCGCGGCGCGTTCGACGAACTGCTGGGCGAATGGGGCGGCCTGGACATCCTCGTGAACGCGGCAGGGATCGCCCCGCCGTTCGCGCTGGTGGACATGCCCGCGGACAAGTGGCGGTTGGCGCTGGAAGTGAACCTCACCGGCTACTTCCTGATGGCGCGCGAGGCCGCACGCACGATGATCGCCCAGGGCATCGGCGGCAGCATCGTCAACCTCAGCTCCAAGAGCGGCCTGGACGCCAGCAAGAACAACACCGCCTACAACGCGACCAAGGCCGGCGAGCTGCACATGGCCCGCGGCTGGGCGCTGGAGCTCGGCGAATATGGCATCCGCGTCAACAGCATCGCGCCGGGCAACGTCTTCGAAGGCTCCAAGATCTGGAACCCCGATTACATCAAGGTCTGCGCCAGGAAGAACGGGATCAAGCCCGAGGAGGTCATCCCCTTCTACGTGAACAAGACCGCGCTTCGCCGGGAGATCAAGGGCCAGGACATCGCCGACGCGGTGGTGTTCCTGTGCTCGGACAAGGCCCGCACGATCACCGGCCAGACCCTGGTCGCCGACTCCGGCCAGGTCATGGTTCGCTGACGCCTGTATCGGAGTCCTGTTTCTTAACAGGAAATCGGATAGTTGCGACCTGTGTTTGTCGTCGTTTGGGGATAGCCCCAAACGAGGGCAGGACTCCGATTTATCGGTCCAAATTCAATAACGTCCGGAAATCAAGCGTATTCGATTGATTTTCGCAGGATTTCCCATTGACTCGGCGTTGCCGCTCGGGTACAAGCTGGGAAATCGCTCACGGGTCCGCCAGGGATGGAGGAGACCACACCTCAGTTGCGATTGTGGATGGATTGCAGGACCGTGAGCCAATGGAGGAGCGCCTCCGGCAGGATGTCGAGGCATGGCGATGGATCGATTCATCACGAGGACGTTTCGGCCGCTGCCGACGCGGTTGTCCCGACCCGAACAGATCACGGGGCTCGGCCACGTCGGAGCATGGGGGGTCGCACAGCGGCCCCTCGGGCGCCATCCCCAATCCCCCGTCGATTCCTGCCGCCAATCGGCTTCTAAGTGCCACGTGTCGGCCGTCTGGGCCGGACACCAACTTCTCTCCTCTACTTTTCTCTCGAATGGCGCCGTGCGGTCTCGCACAAAGGACGCTAGGGGCCGCACGGCGCCTCCAACGGACTGGTTCATCATGCCCCGCATCGTGGCAATCCAGGGGCGGGCTTCAGGATACGACTTGTCGTGTTTTGACGCCTGCGCAGGGGGTTCTCGGTTTGGGATCGCAGACTTCCCCTGAAGCAAGACACTTTCCTGGGTTCTTGCTGAACGCAAAACCCCTGGATTGCCCTTTCAACTTACCGGCCGTAGACGGCCGGGTCCTTGAGGACCCGGAAGAAGTCCTCGGTCATCAGCTTGTAGTCGAGTTCGCGGACATCGAGCAGATCGTACGGCATGTCACTCGTGTCCTGAACATTGAAGACACCGGTGACTCTCTGCGGCTGGACGCCCAGCCAGGTCCTGTGATCGAAGAAGTAGAAGATCGGCGCCCCGTCGGCGAAGCCGTCGTCGCGGTCGGGCTTGTCCTTTTTCGTGCTGCGATCCCAGAACCACTTGGCCATGCGATAAAGGTCCGCGGTCATCTCGTTCCGGGGCAACTCCGCGAACCGCTCCAGCGGCATCACCGGCGGCTCGGGCCGCTGGGGCCACCAGATGTGCGCGCCGTAATTGACCAGTTTGCAGCGGGTCGCGACGATGTGGTTCGCCCAGGGGTCCTTGCCGTTGTAGCCGCAGAGATCGGTCATGAAGACGACCATTCGATCCGCAATTGACGGGTCCATCAGATAGGCGTTTGCGACCGTGTTCAGCGGCCCGCCGACGAAGACCACCAGGGGCTTGTCCGGCGTGGCCTTGCGGGCCTCGGCGACGATCAGTTCGCTGCCTTTGCTCGGAACGATCTTCGTATCCTCGACCCGGCCGCTCGCGGGCTGCTGGAAGGCCTCCTCGCAGCCGGGCACAGCGTCCGGGATGTTCCTGAGGCCGCTGCGACGCGCGATCCCGAGGGACTTGGCGGCATCCTCCATGCCCTGTTGCAGCTTGTACAGACCTCCCTTTCGCCAGTCCCAGAGGTCGCGAGTGACAATGTTGCCCCGCAGATTGGCCTGGCCCAGACTCGCCTTGGCCCACAGATAGTCCTTGTCCGGCGTGTCGAACCACCAGTCGTTGTCGTAGATCAGCGGGTTGTCCGCTCCGAGCCCTTCGATTCTCACGCCGTCGCTCGCGGTCGTCTTGAACCTGACGACAGCCCTCTTGGCCGCCCCCGAGGAGCCAAGCAGCAGCGTCCAATCCTCTTTGTCCGGCGCCGTGAAGCGGCCCTGCGAATCGGGCTTTGCAGAGGAGTACTGCCCCATGCGAGGATTGAACCACTTCGCCTGAGAGCTCCCCTTCAGCGAGCCGGGCTTGATCGTCGCGGATCCGCCGGCGGCGAAGTACAGCACCGCCAGATCGCCTGCGGGAGTCCTCTGGCCGACGACCGAAGGCGTACTCTCGTCCCCGCCCGGCGAGGACAGCGAGGGCTCGCCATTCGGAGAGGTGGTCGTCGTGCGAAGACGCACTTCATACGCTCCTGCCTTTTGACCCAGCGTGAAGTTGCGAGCGCTCGTGTCTTTCGAGAGCGTCACAATCCGGGACGGACCCGCCTGCGTTGTGCTGGCCGGCCTGATCCAGGCCTCGATCGTGATCGCGTTCGACTGCTTGACGGCCTGAATCAGCCTGGCGGCAGGCTCCGGCGAAGCGATCCCCGCCGAGCCGACGATTCGTAGGCCGCCGCCGGGAAGCCACCGGACAGCAGAGGCGTCTTTCACCTTGAGATCGAGCGGAGCGCCCGAGCCTGACGTGTCCCTCACGACGTCGCCTGCCCCCTCGCGGAAGTCATAGAGCGCGGCCGCTCCGGCGGGCGACTTGTCACGACCCATTTCGCCGGGCCCCAGCGCGCGGGCGTACAAAGCCACCCGATGCAGTTCGCCCAGCCACGGCCGGTCGCCCGTCAGCTCATTGCCCATGGCCAGGCAGAAACCGTCGTCCCAATTCGACAGGTCGCCGGTGACATCTTGGGTCGAGACGGGCTCTCCGACGACGTAGAGCGTGGCCTTGCCCTGGCTGTCGCGCGTGTAGACGACGTGGGTCAGTTCGGTGCGTACGACGGTTTGACTCGGGACCTCGAAGAAACCGTTGTCGGGCTCGAGTCTCCACCAGGGCAGAGCGGTGAAGAAGTCCACGATGTGGCCGTAGCCCTGGAGCATGGTCATGGAGTCGTCGCCGCGACCGTTGATCCAGCCGCCGCCGGTGTCGGGGCCCCAGCCGGTGCCGGTGTCGGCGCGTTCACCGGTGGTCTGGTAGCCGCCGGCCATGTACATGCCCCAGGCGAGCCGGCGGCGATTGTCCGCGGAACGGGCCGGGGTCTGGCGACCGCCGCCCCAGGTGGGGTAGTGGTCCTCATAGCCGTATTCCTCATTGACCTGCGGCATGGGCCGGCCGATCTTCTGCTGCTCAGTGCGGTTGTTGAGCATGAACCGATAGCCGCCGCTTTCATCCCAGCTCTGGTACATCGCGAAGTCCGCCCACTCGGACGCGCGGAACGGGAACTGGCCGTGGCCGTGAACCGATGTCACGTGATCGTACGGATCGCACTGCTTGAGGAAGGCCCCCATCTTGTCGGTCCATTCCTCGTTGCGGAACAGGTGGTACTCGTTCGTGACGTCCCACATCACGTTGGAGAACGCCGCGAGTCGGGCGATCGCGTAGCGATAGTACCGCTGCTCATCTTCTCCGCCCATGCCGGCCTTGCCGAACGGGTCCACGCCCGGCCGAGCGCCGTCTACGTAGAAGATGATCGAGATGGTCATGTCCCTCTCGCGGGCGTGCCGCAACAGGCGTTCGATCTTCTCCCAGTGCGGCAGGTTGAACCGCGTGACATCGAAGCCGGGGTTCTCGACGCTGTCCGGCCGCTGGGCAACCCAGGGGTTCATCAGGAAGGAGAACCTCTCGGTCGGAAAGACATTCTCGAACCAGGCGCGGCCGTCCTTGACCCGGCCGTTGATGGCCACGCGCAGGCGGTTGACCTTGAGCTGGGCCAGGCGGTCGATGCTGCCGCGAATCGTCTCGTCGTCCCAGCCGAGCAGCCAATAGGTGGTGGTCCCGTTCCAGAAGAAGTGCTCGCCCGTCCCTTCCCAGAGGAAGTGCCACGGGTGCTCCTTATCCACGCGGATCAAGCCCCGGCGATTGCCCTTGCGCACGACGAATCGGCCGCTGTGCGAAGTCTTGTAGTCGTCCTGTCGATACGTGACGGCGTACTCGTAGTCCCCAGGCTGGGTGGGCATGAAGCGGATGCGGAAGACCCGCCCGTCGGCGGAATCGCAGAAGCCGTCCACGTGCACCGGCGACCCGCCGGCCCGCGTGAATCGCCCTTCGACGACGGCGTCCGTGAAGGGATTCGCCGCGTCCGGCTTCTCAACGTTCACGGCAATCTCGACGAAATCATAGCAATCGACGCTCCGCGCGGATGGCACAAAGCTCACACCCGCCGGGGCAGCACAGACCATGGCGGCAGTCGAAAGCACAACAAGAACAATCATAATGCGCATCGGAGTACTTTCATAATGAATGGTCTGTCATTCTACCCTGCCCTCCGGCGGAAACGCCAGACGGACCTTGCCGCTCGCTTTTCCGCTGCGTCTCGGTCGAGTCGGTGAATCCGGGTGGCCGGACATCGAGGGTGATCTTCACCTGATTCCACTTGTACCAGTAGTCGCTGTGGCCATAATGCGGGGAATCCCATCGCCCGCCCGCATCGGACCAGATCAAATACATGGTGCGTCCGTTGTCGTAGATCCATTTGGGATTGAGCTTGAACTGGTAGGTGCGGCTGGCCGCACCGGAGAATCCCCACTCGGCAGGCGGATCGCCGGGCGTCTTCCACTCGGTCTCGTAGTAAAACTGCGTCCACGGGCCCCAGGGGTGCCTGGCGTGCCACATGCCAACCGTGGCCGAATGCCCGCAGTGGCTGCACCAACCCGAGAAGAAGTCTTTGGAACCGTCGCTGATTCCGTAGGACACCATGAGGTAGCGGTCCAGGCCGGGGTTATAGACGACACTGGGATGCCAACTGCACCACAACCACTCGTCCCCGTTGTAGTTCCTGGCCGGGTAGGTGATGGTGGCGCCGCGCCGGGTCATATCCGAGGTCCAGACGGCCTGCTCTCCGACCACATCCAGCAGGTACTCGTAGGCCGAACGATCCGTGACCTTGTCCTGATGCACGCGGATCATGCTCAATCTGGTGACGTCGTGCTGTTCGACGCAGTACATATAGACGTATTCATCCTTGGCGGCGGAGTTGTCTTTTCCGTTCTGGCAGAAGGCGATCCAGTTGAACGCATAGGCCTCGCGGCCGGCTTTGGGTCGGGGGTCTTCCCGGTAGAAGAAGAACGACTCCTTGCCGGTGTCGCTGAAGTTGCCGGCGGTCACCTCCGTGCCGTCCCAGCGGAAGAACGTCTTGCCGAAATCATCGGTGTACAGCAGGCGATTGGCGACGGGGCGTCTGTACCCCTTGTCCGTCTCGCTTTTCCACAGCCAGGTGTAGATGCGGCCCCGGACGGAATAGGTGCCGTAGCCGTAGAAAGGGCTGCTCATGTCGGTGAAGGGCCAGCCGGGGACGGGGACAGCCTGCTCCGCCGTGAAATCCTCGTTTCCGGGAATGCACCAGAGCCGTGTACCCCACTCCGGTTTGTAGGTATGGAATCCGCCGCCGTCGTCCATCATGGCATAGATGTTGTCGTCGGCGGCCCACGTCATGCACCAGTTGTCGCCGCGGCACCCCTTGCGCTGAAGGGTTTCCCAGTGGATCTTGATTCCTACAGGGACCCCACCCGGCCCGGGCGGGGTCGTGTGGCCATCCTCCGCTATGGGATGGGTCCTGCTTCCTGCGGTTGTGGCGATCTCGATGAAATCATAGCAGTCCACGCCGTCGGAAGACTGCACGAAACCAACACTCGCCGGTGCGCCGTGAAGCACAGCACACGTCGCGGACACCACCAGAAGAATCGCAGTACGCATGGGGATCCCTCACATTAATGCTTCTTTCGCTGTCATCAATTAAGTGGTGCGTGATACGCACCCTACAAAGACGCGCGGCCGCAGCCGGTAGGGTGCGTACCACGCACCATCTTCATCCGATCTCAACAACCATAGGATGATCGCTCAACGTCAATGAGACCGAGCCAGCGTCGGTCAGAGTCTGCATCGGCGCCGTGCCGACCGTCGGGTCGTAGACTGCGACCGCTGTACAGATCGCGCCCAGATTGATTGTGACGTCGTCCGAGCCGCCGGTAAATCGTTCGCCCCACACGACCAATTCGAACGTGCCGTCGCTTTTCTGAAGCAGCAGGTCGTGCACCGTCGCAGGCTGGTTCGGGATGGAGTAGTTGAAAGTCCCGCTTGGCCGGGCCGCACCGCGGTCGGCCAGGATCGTCGTCAGGTTGTGCAGACAGGTCGCGGCCAGTCGCGGGGTGTAGTCGGGTCGGTAGAAGCCGAACGTCTGATTGCCGGCCTCATCCGTGCGGTCCCGCAAGAGGTAGATGCAGGTGTGGCTCCAGCCCCGCTTGAACTGGGCCAGGAAGACGGTCAGGTACAGCGAGGCCTGAACCTGCTCGGTGAAAGGGCCGCCCAGCGTGACGCCGGTCTCGGTGGTGACACGAGGCAGCGTCAGGAGCTCGCTTTCGGAATAGCCTGGATAGTGACGCCGCCAGGTTCGACCGTAGTTGCCGTACAGGCCATCGACCTTGCAGGCCGAGGTCGGGTCGGCGGCGATCCACGTCTGGTTGTCGTGCAGGCCGGGCCAGGCGGGATGGGTCATGTAGTTGTGACAGTTCGCAGCGTCGGCGTATCGCGTGCCGTCGGGCATCAGGCAGGCGGCGCCCTCGGGGATCGTCAGGAACTGCAAGCCCACGTTGTCGGTCTGGGCGCCGTTCTCCGAAAGGCTCCAGACCGGGTACTTCGCCAGGACCGGGTCGGCTTTGACCGCGGCGTACAGGTCCCGCTGGAGCTTGGCGACCGGCAGCCAGGACCGGTCCCTGCCGCCCGCTTCGCCCTGATATGTCACGCCCCAGTTGTTGGGCTCGTTGTTGCCCTCCAGGGCGATCAGGGCGTCGGCCGCCGCGAGCTCTCTCGCGCCGGTCAGGAGTCGAGCGATATCCGTCCCGCCGCTCATGAGCCCATAGCTGAAGCGAACGCCGGTCTGCTTGTGCAGTTCGATCAGATCGGCGACCGGGATGTTGCTCTCATAGCCGACGCGAAACCAGCGAAGCCCGAGATACTTCGCGGCTTCGACCGTATTCGCCAGCTTCTCGCCTCGTCGGGAGATGGCCGAACACGCGCCGAGCGACGCGAGAAACTCGCCGACGCCGACGGCGACCGTCTGCGAGGGTACGCCGCGAACCGGGGCCAGAGGGATCATTCCTGCAACGCCGGCAGCGGTCCACTGAAGGAACTGTCGGCGAGTCGATGTGGTCATTGGGTTGTCTCCTTATCGAGACGCACATTCGCAACGGCCTCCGCGACGACCTTGCGTTCTTCGGCGTCCAGTTGCTCGAACAGCCGCCGGGATCGAAGATCGAACGAGCGGCGAGGCTGCTGGTCCGGCGTGTTTCGCTGACTCCCGTTGTGCAGGCACCAGCCGGCGGCTCCGCCCGCGACGGCTCCGCGCAAATCCGTGAGGAAATCCGCGGCGGTCGGCTCCCATCCCTGGTAGCCGCGTCGGAACGGCTCCTGATGATGCAGCGGGACCACGCGGCCGATCTCCTTCATCAGGACCAGGCACTCGCGGGTCTTCGCCTCGGTCTGACGCGGTGACTCGGGACTGCGCGGCCGATGCGGGGTGAGGAAGTCGAGCCCGATCGTCAGCAGCGATTCACGCACGTCTTTGTCGCTGAGGTCGTGCCCGCCGAAGGATGCGGTCACGAGCCGCTGCGGATCGAGCTGCCGCACGCGGTCCCGCATTCGCTTCAGCTCTTGGATGCCGACATAGCGGTCGTCGCCGACGTCGCGCTCGTTGGCGAGATCGAGATACCAGTTGCGATAGGGTTTCAGAGCGGCGACCAGGGTCTCCACCGCGCGAAGATGCGCCTCGTAGTCCGGCAGCACTCCGCTCCTGTTGCGCGTGAGCGTCACATCGACGACGAGCGACCGCCGGTCGCACTCAGACACGAGCCATTTGAGCCGGCCCAGGAACGGCTCTCGCGGTCGGCCCTGGGCGTCGACGGCCGAGACGTCGTTGTCGAACGCGGTCCACGTGGCCCAGAGCCGCAGCCAGTTGAAGCCGGATCGCCGGATATCGTCGAGGTCGCGCCGGATGAAATCCTCGCTCGCCCCCAGACCGCCGTAGTAGCTGATGCCAAGTAGAAACGTCGGCTGTCCGTTCCGCGTGAAGCGAGTCCCGTCGATGCCCAGAAGGGTCGCATCCTGGGCCCTCGCATGGAAAAATGGGACAAGCAGAACCAACGTCGGCAGAATGAACCGTCGCATTTGTCGTCCTCCTGATCTGCAATCCTGGCGTACCGAGCGCCGGGAAGTTTTCCGACGCCGAGTTCGATTGTCTCAACGCGCCCGCCGCTCCAGGGCGATGGTGGCGATGGTGGCGATGGTGTAGTACTTCTGGTCATCGAGCAGCGAAGGATCGAGGGCGACGAACACGGGCCGATCCTCCTGCTTGGCATACAGTCTGATCTTCAGGTTATAGCGGCCGTCCGCCAGGTGTTCGGGGACCGCAAGGACGTAGTCCTCGGGGTAGACGGTGTCCTGAGGCTCCGGGAGCCAGCGGCGGTTGCCCGCATCGAACTCGAAATCGACCGTCCCGGGCCCGACCAGCCGGACTTGCAGTGCATAGGGACGATAGGCGGGGGCCACACCCCGGTTCTCCCAGACCAGCCGAAGCGCGTGCCTGCCGCCGGCGTGAAGCGTTTCGGGAATCTCGACGCGGTGCAGGAAGTACCAGTAGCCGCAGCGGTTCAGCAGTTCGACCGTCAGATCGGGGTTGTCCGTGAGCCAGTCGCGGGCGTCGCCGTGGTAGCCGATGTAGGTGGCGCGCAGGGTGGCCAGGGCGCCGCGGAAGAAGTCGGAGCCGCTGCGTCCGTTGCCGAACTTCGCCAGCGAAGAGCCGGGCGCGCCGAGCCAGTTGCCGGCGCGCTTGACGTGTCCGTAGTGCTCCAATTCCAGGACCGTCGGACGATCCCGCCAGACGTCGGCGAAGTACTCGGGGCTGCGAACCGTCCACGTCCCCGTGTGGGCGGTGATGTACCAGTCCACCAGGATGCTGTCGTCGCGATAGGTGAGGCCGCGCTCCACGATGTAACGGTGCATTCGCTCCCGCTCCTGCTTGTCTGCAATCGCGTAGACGAAGTCGTCCGAGACGACGATCGGCGTCTTGAGGAAGTACTTCAGGTGCAGGTCGATGTGCTTCCTGCGGGCTTCGTAGCCGTAGGGCTTGCGACTGCCCGAATGCAGGTGTCCCTCGCCCCAGTCGCCGATGCTGCCCACGTCGATATAGCGGACCCACGGCTTGCCGTCGTAGCGCGACGCGAAGACGCGGAGGAAGTTCTCCAGTTTCTCCAGGAAGACCGGGTCGTCGAAGACCGGCTCCCACGGACCGTCGGGCCCGACCTCCTGGCCGCTGCGATAGAATCCGCCCTGGGCCCCGGCCTCCATCACCCATCGGGGCGTGGCGAACTGCTGCTCGATGCGGTCGGTGCTGGTCTCCTTGCAGGAGATGCGAAAGGCGATGCCCAGCCCGTGGCCGACCCATTTGTCGATGATCCGGTCGATCACGTCCCAGTCGAACCGGCCCTCCTGCGTCTCGAGGTACGCCCAGGCGAGCCGCAGGTAGAGATGGTCCATGCCGGGGAATTCCAGGAGGTCCGCGTCCCGGCCGATCAGGTACTTGTTGACGTGATTGTCGGGATAGTGGTGATACCAGCCCTTGTGCGGATTCTCCAAAGCGATGCGGTCGTTCCATTGTGGCCGCAGGTCGATCCGTCGGATCGAGCCCTCAGACCCGCCGGCAAAGGCGGTCGCGAACGAGGCGCAGAGTCCCAGCACGAGAGCGGGAAACCGACATTTGGACACCGGATCAATCACACACGGAACTGTGGTTCGATGCATCATCATGATCTCCCGTCCTATGCAAGTGGTCATCTGAACGACGTTCGAGCGGTTGGGCCGCACGCATGGTTACCCTTCTCGTGCGGGCCCTTTACTTCTTCCAGGCGCCGGGCGCGGGATATTGCTTGGCCGCATCGTCGAGGACGAGCACCCAGTCGATCATTTCACCCTTGTCCGGCGGCAGGAACTGTCGCTCGCCCGTGTTGGCGAACTCGCCGATCGCGGTGGCCTGGCCATTTCGAGGATTATACCACCAGGCCTTGACCTTGGCGCCTTTGATTGCGTCCATGCGGACCTTGAAGGCCCGGCCGATCGGGGCATAGACCATCGCGTAGGAGCCCTCGGCGTCGCGGGTGGCGACGAAGCGGTAGCGACCGGCCCCGGGCACGCTGGTCGGCACGGGGTCGGTGACGATGATCGAGTCGTCCGGCACGCGCGACAGGAACGGGCGCGACTCGATGAGCCACCGGCCGAACTGCATCTGCCCCGCGCCGGGCTGGTCGATGGCCTCGAACCATGGCATCAGCGGGCCATTGATCGGACCGCGTCCCGGCTGCCACATCTGCCAGACGGAATGATGGCCGTAGGTGTGGCCGCAGGCGCCGGTGAAGAGGTTCCAGTAGAGCGGCCGGCGGATGTCGGACGAGATCGAATGGCCCAGGTCCTTGGCCCGGAACGAGACCGGGTGATCCTCGTACATCGGCTCGCCGTCGAGGACCGGCTTGATCGGTTTGAGGTCGTAGTCCGCCCGGGTGTTCTGGTATCCCTCGTTGAATTTCGCATTGTGGCCGTTCTGACGCATGTTGAAATCGAGCCATTCGTCGTTGTGGAAGTCCTTCGACGAGCCCGACCCGCCGCGCGGGTGGAACGTCATCAGGTGCGCGCCGCCGTCGCCTTTGCGAAGCCCGCGGGCCATGGCGCGGATGATCTCTTTCTGTTCGTCGTTCTCGACGGTGCGATCGCCGCCGAGGACCCAGATGATGTTCGAAGCGTTCTTGTACCGCTGCCCGAGCCACTGTCCGTAGACCTCCGCGTTCTGAACGGTGAAGAGCGGCTTGCCGTCTTTCACCTGGTCGTGCCAGTACCGCCCCCAGGTCGGCAGGAAGCCGATGTACAGACCGAGCGATTTGGCTTTGTTCACGATATAGTCCACGTGGTCCCAGTAGTCATTGTTGGGACCGTCTTTGACCGCGGGCCGGGCAGGGTCCAGGTCGATCAGCGGCAGGTGTCCGTAGGGATTGGGGTCTTTGTGCCCGTCGATCTCGGCCAGCGCCACGGCCTGGATCACGGTGAAGCCTTTGTCCGCACGATTCTGGAGGTACTTGTCCGCCTCCTCGCGGTTGAGGCGATGGAACAGCTCCCAGGCGGTGTCGCCGAGATAGAAGAACGGCGTCCCGTCCTCATGGACGAGGAATCGCTTGTTCTCGGAGACCTTCAGACGCGCCGGATCGGCATGGGCGACCAGCGCTCCGCCGGCGATCAGGGCAGTGACAAATAGGAACATCGTGGTTTTTCGTGTCATGATCTTCTCCTGCATAATCCGTGAATTCTCTCTTACAGAGGGACGGTCGGGCGAGGCCCTTTATTCTGGTTTCCCGGGGGCCGGGTACTTCTTGGATGCGTCGTCAAGGACCAGGATCCAGTCCTCCCCCTCGACGTTGGTCGGCGGCTCGAATCGCATCGTGGCGCCCTTGGCCATCTCGCCGATCGAGGTCGCCTCGCCGGCGCGGGGATTGTACCACCAGCCGCGCAGCGTCGCGGCGGCGATTCGACTGGTGTTCAGAGTCACCGGATGGTGACTCGGGAAATAGGCCAGGATGTACGTCGCGTCGTTCTGCCCCGGCCGGCCGTCCCGCGTCACCTGGATGCGTTCGATCCCCGCCGGCGGTTCCGAGACGATCACGCTCTGATCGGGGATCCGCGTGAGGTACGGCCGGCTCAGCATCAGACGTTTGAGGTGGATCAACTGGGTCGCGCCGGGAAGGTCGAGCGACCTGTGCCAGGGCGTGACGACGTCCCAGAGCGGTTTGCGGCCCTCGTCGTACATCTGCCAGATGGGGTGGGTCCCGTACGTGTGGCCGTGGGCGCCGGCGAAGACCGCCCAGCAGGCGTTGCGCCGAACCTGCAGGGCGCCGACGGGCCGTTTCTCCGGCATCGCGTCCGGCGGATATTCGTAGGCGGGCTCGCCGTCGAACGTCGGCTTGGGCGGCTCCATCGCGTAGTCCCGCTCGATGGGGGTGTAGTTCGTGCTCGTGGCGCTGTGGCCGCTCTGGAGCATGTTGAAATCGAGCCAGTCGGCCCGGTGGAACCACTGCGAGGAACTGCGGCCGCCCCGCGGGTGGAAGGTGATCAGTTGCCGGTTCCCGACGATGTCGCGGATGCCAGCGGCCATCGCACCCCACACCTGCGCGGTGCTGTCCGCCAGACGGTCGCCGCCGAGGACCCAGATGATGGGCTTGTTCGCGTACCGGCGGGCGAGGAAACGCCCGTAATCCGCGGCATTCTCCGCGTTGAAGAAGTTGCTGTCCGGCCGGTCGCCGTCGGCGCCGCCCACCCAGCGTCCCCAGGCGGGCAGCATGCCGATGTACAGGCCGAGCGATTCGGCCTTGTTGACGATGTAGTCCACATGGGCAAAATAGGCCTCGTTAGGCCGGCGGCTGTCCATGTCGTGGAACGGCGTGTACCCGTAGGCGTTGGGCGTCCTGAGACCGTCGAGTTCCGCAATCACCACCGCCTGAATCACTGTGAACCCGTTCTTCGTACGGTTCGTCAGGTACTTGTCCGCCTCTTCGCGATTGAGCCGATGGAACAACTCCCATGCGGTGTCGCCAAGGTAGAAAAACGGCGTGCCGTTCTCATGGACGAGGAACCGCTTGTTTTCGGAGACCTTGAGCCGGCCGTGACGGAAGTCGACAGATGGCTCGCCTGTCGCCGTCTCGGAGACCGCCGCAAACGAAAGCAGCATCGAAGCGACAAGACTTAAAACCTTGCAAGACAAAAGCTTACATGAAATCTTCTGCAACATGGCATCCTCCTGTCAGCACTCTTGTTCAGGCTTGTTCATTTGTGCAACTCAAAGCTGGGGGCAATTGTACGGACCCGCAAGACCCGCGTCAAACACAATCGGAGAATGGGTCGCACCTGGGGTGTGCTCAGGACTTCTGACGCACCGAAAACACCGGACAAACCAACAGCGGTCCCTGTTCCCGTGTGTGAATGCAGGTCCGAAACGGACCTGCCTGGGAAGTCTTTCGCGTTAGGGCCTCCAGCATGGTATGCGGGCGAAACAACGTCTCAGGTCAATTCCTACCCCACTCGGCCGTCCTAGTCGATGTCGATGCCATGGAGCTGTTCGAGCTTCTTGACCAGCGACCGCAGCGTATTCTGCGTCAACTGGAGTTGGTCCTCCAGGGCGCGGACCCGGTCCTCCACCGAATCGGACTTCCGCTTCTGACCATACATCAAACCCGTCTGCACGACTTCCCACAAGACGCCCATAAGTAACTATCTCAAAAGGCTCAGGCGATGGAGACGGCGATACCAGAGCAGGC
>CALEZT010000267.1 GCA_937927975.1 uncultured Phycisphaerales bacterium | reverse complement strand
GTGCTGCTGGCCAGGCCCACGACGCTCGCGGCCAAACCTGCGTTCAGGGCTGCCGCCGGGACGGTGAGCTGGGTGGCCGCCGCCTTGCTGGGGGCGGTCATCTTCCCGAACACGATCAGGGCCGCCAGGAGCGAGCCCCGCCCGAACCCGTGGCTCAGGAGCTCCTTCTGCAGGGCCTTTTTGGCCCTGACGAAGAGCATCCGCGTGCTGAACTCGCTGCAACCCATCGATTCGGCAATATCGCTATAGGCCATATTATCGTAACACCGCATGACCAGCACCGCCTTGTGACGGGTCTTGAGCTTCTGCATGGCGCCGGAAACGATGTTCTTGAGTTCTTCGCCGACCAGGCCCTCGAAGCCCTCCTCACGCTCGGTCACCGACCCTCGTCGCCTTTCTTCCGAAGCCGCGACGTGCTTGCGGGCCTTCTCCGTCCGGTAATGGCGATGCAGTTTGTTCGTCGCGATGCCGTACAGCCAGGGCCAGAATCGGTCGGTTTTCTGTAGCTTGCCCAGTATCTTGCACATTTCTAACAAGCTCTCCTGCACGATTTCCTGCGTCAGATCGTCCTTCTGGGTGATTCGGTACACGTACGTCCTCAAGCGTTCCCTGGCGATCTGGGCAAGTGTATTGAGGCTCTGCCGATCTCCTCGCTGAGCCCGTTCAACCAGCTCGGTCTCGTTCACTTGTCTATCCGTAGCGGACTGTGTTGTTGGGTCCATGGTCATCATTGTGCAGATAAGTGCCGCTCGGCGGGCACTTCGTAACGCATTTTCTGACGGTCGAACGATTTTTCTCAGATTGCCCACACTTTCCAGTTCTACGCGGCAATCCACGCCTCTGCTCGCTGCATCGCTCGATTCTTTGTCGGAGATTAGCAGATCGATCTGCCTTTTTCCAGTCCGGGCGGTTTCCCTACTCAAGCACGTCATTGTATGGGCCGATACTCCTAATCCCCGGTGGGTATGGAAGACCAACGAGGATGACGACGGTGACGAAAGGGCTAACGATGTTTGACTCCACCAACACCCCGGCGTTTGGCGCCGGCTGCTCGCAGATCATCACGATTGGCCACGGTTGCAGCATCAAAGAGGCCGCCGCCAAGATGCTCTCCCACAACGTAGGCTGCCTGATCGTGCTCGACGATCATGGCCAGTTCGTCGGACTGATCACCGAACGAGACGTCTCCCGCCATGTCGCGGTCCACCCCCAGTCCGGCCGGGACATCTCTGTCCGCCAGATCATGACCCAAAGCGTGGTATCCTGCTCCCCGGGGATCGCCCCCAGCGAGGCGACGCGGATCATGATGAACCACCGAATCCGCCACCTGCCGCTGGTCGAGAACGGCGCCGTCGTCGGCATCCTGTCGGCCCGCGACATCATGTCCCAGCGACTCCAGGAGGATCGGGCGGCCGCCCAGGAGGTGGCCATGCTCTCCAAGTGCCTCAAGAGCATCGAACTGACCGAGGCCGCGGAGATCGTCGCGGTCGAGGTCCCCAAGCTGTTCGGCGCCGCCAACTCGATCCTGTGCCTCTATCCCGGCGGCGACCGCGAACGCGAGCCCGAATTGATCAGCTCCAACCGCTGCCCCTGTGTCGGCGCGCGGCTCCCAGGCGTTCCGAACGTCGAGACGTCGACTGAATCTGAAATCTCAGATCTGAACGACAAAAGGGGACATTCTACTTTTTCCCCTGCGCAGCACGCTGCAAAAAGTGAGAACGCCGAAAAAGTAGAATGTCCCCTTTTCCTTTCGCAGAGCTATTTCGACGCGACGATCCCGGCCGAATGCGCCCGCTGCGGCGGCAAAGGCCCTCGCGTCATGCTCCCGCTGGATATTGCCGGACTGCCCGAATTCAGCTCGGGTCGAGCGAAGCGTCTGGCGGGCTTTCTGTGCATGTGCGGACTGCCCGCGTCGAGCCTGGCCAACCGCGAGCTGATCGAGTACAAGGCCAAGCTGACCCGCGAGATTCTCGTCGCCCACCTCACGAACGCCACCCGATACCAGCAGGCCCGTCTGACGTCCATGACCGACGCGCTGACCGGGGTCGGATCGAGAAAGCTGCTCGAAGAGAAGCTCCACGAAGAGCACGACCGCGCCGTGCGGTACAAGCGACCGTTCTCCATCGGGATCATCGATCTGGACCACTTCAAAATGGTCAACGACACCCTGGGCCACGCGCTCGGCGACGAGGCCATTCGCAGACTGGCCGAGTACGTCCGCCAGGAGAAACGAGGGCCCGACGTGCTGGCTCGCTACGGCGGCGACGAGTTCGTCCTGCTGCTGCCCGAGACCACCGCCCAGGAGGCCGAGGCCCTGCTCGAACGCCTGCGAATGCGGGTCTGCGAGATCCGTTTCGAGGCAGAGCAGAAGGTCCGCGACGCGCAGAACGCCTCGACGCCCTCGGCCATGCACCTGTCGATCAGCTGCGGGGTCGCCGAGAGTCTGCTCGATCCCGCGGAGGTGTCCGCAGACGTCATGCGACGCGCCGACATCGCTCTGTACGAGGCCAAGAACGCCGGTCGCAACTGCGTCAAGGTCTGGGGGCCCGAGATGAGCCGCCTGGCCACCGCAGGCGATATCGAGATCGACCGGATCAAGAAACTCCAGCGACGCATCATGGGTCTGTCCGAGAAGGCCGAGAAGCTGTTCATGGAGAGCATCTGGAGCCTGGTCCAGGCCCTCGAAGCCAAGGACACCTACGCGCGCAAGCACTCCGAGAACGTCACCGCCTACGCGGTCGGCATCGCGCGGACGATGGAGCTGGGACCCAAGTACGTGGACCTGATCCGACGTTCCGCAATGATCCACGACATCGGCAAGATCGGCATCCCCGACGCGGTCCTGTTCAAAACCGACCCCCTGACCGCCCAGGAGCGGCGCGTCATCGAGCAGCATCCCTTGATCGCGGTCAAGATCCTCGAAAAGATGAGCTTCCTCGAGAGCGAGACCGCCATTATCCGCCACCACCATGAAAAATGGAACGGCCAAGGTTACCCCGACGGACTGGCCCGTACCGCGATTCCGCTGGGCGCCCGCGTGATCGCGGCGGCCGATGTGTTCGACGCCCTGACGTCCAGCCGGGCCTATCACGACTCCCGCTCCGTGCAGGCGGCCCTGGCCTTGCTCAAGGACTCCTGTGGCTACGAGTTCGACCCCGCGGTGGTCGTGGCGATGACCGCCTGGGTCGAGTCGATCTCGCGTGAGACCGGAATCTCGCTCGAAACGCTCACGACCGAAGACCTGCTGGCAGTCGGCGCGCCGGTGACTGAGCACGAACCCGCGGCGTGCGAAGGCGTCAACAGCCCCGCACAGACGCAGAGACCTGCGAACCATCCGGTTCATGCCTGTCTTTGAACGTCTTCGGAGCCGTCGGTCCCAATTCTGTCGATTTCAGCAACTTCCACGCACCGCAAGCGGCTCGGATCGCGTATATTCTGCCGAATGATCAGAAAAGAAACCGCTCTATCGTTCGCGCTGCTCCTGGCGTTCCTGGGAATCGGAAACGCAATTTCACTGAGCCTGCACCTCCGCGTGCCAGGCAATGTGATCGGCATGGTCCTGTTGACGGTCTGCCTGCTGACGAAGGTCCTCGACGTCAAGCGGGTCGAGCCCGCGGCGGACATGTTGCTTTCGGAGATCGGTCTGTTCTTCGTGCCCCCCGGCGTGGCGGTGATGCTGTACTTCGACCTGATCGCCAAACAGTGGCTTCCCCTGCTCGTCGCCATCGTCGGCAGCCTGCTGGCGGTGCTGTGGGCGACCGCTCTGGTGGCCCGACTCTTCGAGAGGAAGGAGGCGAAGGAATCCTGATGGAGCAGTGGACGTATCATCCGTGGTTCGGGATCATTCTCACCGTGGGCATCTGGATCGTCGCCCGCTGGGCCCGGCGCCGCGCGAACACCCCGCTGTTGGACCCGGTCATGCTGACCATCGTTGCCATCATCGGCGTGCTCCTGCTGGCGAAGGTCCCCTTCGAAGCCTACAACCGCGGCGGCCAGGTGCTGGCCTTTCTGCTGGGACCGTCGGTGGTGGCGCTGGCGGTGCCGTTCTACCGAAGGCTGGAGAAGATCAAACGAAACCTCGTGCCCATCCTCATCAGCGTTCTGATCGGCTCGATCACCGGGATCGCTTCGGCGGTCGGCCTGGCCCTCTTGCTGGGCGGCAGCAACGAGATCGCGATCTCCCTGGCGCCCAAGTCCGTCACGACCCCCATCGCGATCGGCATTTCGCAGAAGGTCGGCGGCCTGCCCTCGATCACCGCCGCGGCGGTGATTCTCACCGGCATACTCGGCGGCATGCTCGGTCCCGAACTGATCCGCCTGATCGGCGTCCGCAGCCAGTTCGCGATGGGACTGGCGATCGGCACGGCTGCCCATGGCATCGGCACCGCCCGCGCCCTCCGCGAAGGCGAGCTCGAAGGCGCCATGAGCGGCGTCGGCATGATGCTCAACGGCCTGATCACCGCGATCGCCCTGCCTTATCTTCTGCCGCTGTTTCTGTGAGCTCAGCATGAGCCGCATTCTGTATGCCGGACCTCACGGTGACAGCAAAAAGAGAACTCATTGTCTCCAGGGATTGAAGACCGGCGGCTGAGCCGGTATTCTGGGCAGGCGCCGCAGGGGTACAGACGCGTCGACGACTCCTCCGGCGGCAGTGGATCATCGGTGTGCATCGTCTTTTTGGAGGACCATCGAAATGGTTCGAACTCTCAGCAGACGCGATTTCCTCAGATCGGCAAGCGTCGGCGCGGCAGTGGCCGGCATCGCAGGGTGCGCTCGCGTTGCCGCGAAGAAGGAATCGCCCGACGTCGTGGTCGCAGGCAAGCCGAACGTTGTCTTGATCGTCGCTGATGATCTGGGCTACGGCGAGCTCGGCTGCTACGGCCAGAAGCTGATCCAGACGCCCAACATCGACCAGATGGCCGCCGAGGGGATGCGATTCACCGACCACTACGCCGGCAGCACGGTCTGCGCGCCGTCGCGATGTTCTCTCATGACCGGCCTGCACACCGGCCACGCCTACGTCCGAGGCAACAAGGAGATCCAGCCGATGGGCCAGTTGCCCCTGCCGGCCGAGACCGAGACGCTGCCCAGGATGCTCCAGCGGGCCGGCTACACGACCGCACTGATCGGCAAGTGGGGTCTCGGCGGACCGGGCAGCTCGGGAACGCCCAACAACCAGGGATTCGACCACTTCTTTGGGTACCTGTGCCAGCGACACGCGCACAATCACTACCCGGAGTTTCTCTTCCGAAACGACCAGCGCGTCCCGCTGAGCAACAAGGTCGAGGGCGGCCGCGCCGACGGGGCCGGCGTCGCGAGCGAGAAGAGGGAATATGCGTACGACGTGATGGAAACCGAGGCGCTGGAATTCCTCAAGCAGAACAAAGACCGGCCGTTCTTCCTGTGCCTGGCGGTGACGCTGCCGCACGCCAACAACGAGGCGGGCCACAACGGCATGGAGGTCCCCGATTTCGGCGAGTACGCCGGGATGGATTGGCCGCAAACGGAAAAGGGACGGGCCGCGATGATCTCGCGATTGGACCGCGGCGTGGGTCGGATCCTCCGCAGAATCAGAAGTCTCGGGATCGACGAGAACACGCTCGTGTTCTTCACGAGCGACAACGGTCCGCATCGCGAAGGCGGCTCGGACCCCAACTTCTTCGCCAGCAACGCGCCGTTCCGCGGGATCAAGCGCGACCTGTACGAAGGCGGGATTCGGGTGCCTCTGATCGCCCGCTGGCCCGGTCGGATCGAAGCCGGCGCCGTGACCAACCACGTCTCGGCGTTTTGGGATTTTCTGCCCACGTTGGCTGTCCTGGCCGGCGGCGAAGTCCCCTCGAATACCGACGGCGTGTGCATGGCTCCGACACTCCTGGGCGTTCCTCGAAAACAGAAGCAACACGAGCACCTTTACTGGGAATTTCACGAGCGAGGCTTCGCTCAAGCGATGCGGATGGGCCCATGGAAGGCGGTCCGCCTGCCCGGCGGCGTCCTGGAATTGTACGACCTCCAGGCCGATCCCGGCGAGACGACCAATGTCGCAGCCAACCAACCCAAGATCATGGCCAGGATTCGCCAATGCCTTGCGGACGCGCGAACCGAGTCCCCCTACTGGCCTGTCGAGGGGTGAAACCGGGTTCGGTTTGTATCAATAGCTGGGAAGTCTGGGCAAGGACACCACAGCATATGGTAGTGAGGGGATTTCATGTATGAGCGACCGGTCAAGAGGATCTCTCTGATATGGAGAACACACAAGGCTTGAGCCCATGTCCTCCATTTTTTCGGCGCGATCCGAACTAGAGTTCCTCTTTTTGCGGCAGGCTCATATAATGATGATCACTATGAAACATCCTTTTGAGAAACTGACGGACGCGGAACTGCTGCAGCAGTACAACGAAGGCGATGAAGCTGCCTTTCGAGAGATCGTCCATCGATACAAGAACAGCCTCTACGCATTCCTCAAGCAGTTCCTGAGCCAGTCGGACCTCGTGGACGACGTGTTTCAGGAGACCTTCCTGCAGCTATTCACGAGCCGGGAGAGTTTCGACCCCACCCGACCGCTGCGGCCCTGGCTGTTCACCATCGCGGCCAACAAAGCCAAAGACGCTCTTCGCAAGGCCCAGCGAAACAGCGCCGTGCCCATCGGCACGATCTCGGAATCGGAGGACATGTCCTTCGACGAGATGCTCAACGCACTAAGTTCGGACACAGCCGTGCCTTATGACGAGGTCGAACGGAATGAGACTTCTGCGCGGGTTAATGAGGTCATAACGAATATGCCGGAAAACCTGCGTGAGATCCTCATCCTGGCCTATTTCAACCGATTTTCCTACAAACAAATGGCCGACATCCTCGGTATACCGATTGGGACCGTCAAGAGCAGGTTGCACACTGCCGTGGCACGATTCTCAAAAGACTGGAAGTCTGGTGTTCGGAGCAAAGAGGTCAAATGACGACGTTGAATGACCGTCATAAGCAACTGTTGTTTGATTACTCTCTGGGTTTGACATCGGAATCGGAGAATGACGAAGTCGAGGCCCTGATCGCCGCGAACGAAGAGGCGGTCGAATTGTATCAATCCATCCAGACGACGCTCGCCCCCCTGGATACCGTGGAGGTCGAGCCTTGTCCCGACGAACTCACCGAGCGGCTGTTCGCCCGGATGCGCGAGTCCGCATCCCTCGCCAGTGGCGAGTCTGGCGATCCGTGGGTCACGTCCGAACCGATCGGGAGTCGTACAATTCGAATTCCCTTCCGCAACTGGACCGAGGTGCTCGCTGCCGCCGCGGCCATTCTTGTGTTCATCAGTGTCCTTTTTCCCGCGGTCGGGCACATGCGAGGCCGGTCCTGGCAGGCACAGTGCGGCGGGCATTTGGCCGGCATTTACAGCGGACTTCGCAGCTATGTGTCCGATCACGACGGCCTGTTGCCCAGCGTGGCGATGACGCCTGGAGCCCCTTGGTACAGGGTCGGCCACCAGGGCGATGAGAACCAGTCCAACACCCGTCAAATCTGGCTGCTGCCCAAACTCGGTTATGTGGACGTAAGCCGGTTTCTCTGTCCTGGGCGATCGGACAGCAGGAGACTCTCTTTCGACGGTTTCAACGCACAGACGTTCGCCGACTTCCCGAGCCGAGATTACATTCTCTACAGCATCCGCATTCCCTGCCCGACCTCGAACCACCGCGACCTGACGCTAAAAGGCGTGCTCCTGGCGGACCGCAACCCACTGACCGAGGAATTCCCGCTGGACCCATCCGCCATGCTGCGCTTGCAGTTGTGCGAGAAGATGATGAAGTCGAACAGCCGCAATCACGCCGGCCGCGGACAAAACGCCCTTCATTACGACGGCTCCGTCGAGTTCACCCCGACCCGGCACACGAGCATCTCCGACGATGACATTTATATCCTTCGCGGCATGGGCTGCGGCACCGAGATTCGCGGCTGCGAACTGCCCGACAGCGACCTGGACATCTTCCTGGCGCCCTAACGGGCGTTTTGCAGGCAGATTTCCGCGCTGCGTTGGAGGATCTCGAGTCCCGCTTTGTGCAGGGGCGACCCGACGAACTTCGCTTCGAACTCCTCCGGCGTCATCTCGATCAGTTCCCGCAAGTTCAACTGCTCTCGTTCAGGATGCCGCATGAACCGTTGATTTGCCCGCGCCGGCGCGCGTCGCTGATGAGGACACGCAAGCAGGCATTCATCGCAGCCGAAAAGCCAACCGCCAATCTTGGGCGAAGGCTCGTACTGCGTCGAACAACTGATGCACTCGCGAGCATCGAGGAAACCATCGCTTCGCAACGCGCCGGTGGGACAGGCCTTCAAACACAAGTCGCAGTCGCCACAGCTCCCGCCAGCGGGCGTATCCGGCGTAAGCTCCACTGTCGTGAGCAACTCGCCAAGCAGAGTCTGCGGACCCAACTGTGGGTGGATGAGCAGGTGGTTCTTCCCGATGAACCCTAACCCCGCTCGCACCGCCAACGCTTTCTCCGCCAACGGCGCCGAGTCGACGCAGAGCTTGAACCGATGCGATCCGCCGGCCCGGTCCTGGATGAAGCCCGCCAATTCGCGAAGCAGCGCCTTGATGAAAGCGTGGTAATCCTCATATTGGGCAAACTGGGCGACCCTTCCGACGAGATCCGTGCTTGTCGGCGCAGAGGGCAGTCCGTAACTCAACGCGACCACGACCACCGATCTGGCGCCGTCGAGGAGTTTGCTCGGATCGATGCGTTTCGCCAGATTGCGGTGCATGTACAGCATCGGACCGGCATAGCCCGACCGCAGCCACGCGTCCAAATGCTCTGCGTGCTCGCGGCCGATGGGCGAAGCGTCGGTGATGCCTGCGTCGAAACCGAGTTCCAGGGCCTTGTGCTTAATGTCCTGTTCGAGACTCATGAGAGCGATTATACTGTGCGTCGCGAGGTCCTGGCCACGGGCTCTCAGCGCTTTGTGCTTTTTCGGAGGTTGTTCGCGATGCGCACCCATGGAATCACTATGCTTGCCACACTCATGTTGACACTGAGTCTCTGCGCTGTGGCTTCGCCCGGCCAGATCGCTGCCTGGGATTTCTCCAAGGGTCCGCAGGGCTGGCACGGCAACTCTTACGTCAAGGACTTCGCCACGTCGTCCGAAGGCTTGGCGTTCACATCGACCGGCATCGACCCCTGGATCGAAGGCCCCCCCATCGACCTGCCCGGCAGCGGGATGACACGCGTTCGGGTGCGGATGAAATCGAACGCCGATGCGGGTGGCGAGCTCTTCTACGGCCCCAGATTCGAAGCCGGACGCTCCGTCCGCTTCTCGGTTCAGAGCGACGGCCAGTGGCACGAATACGTCCTGACGATCACCGAACCGCTCGGCCCTCAGACGCGTTTTCGCCTCGATCCCGCGACCACCGAGGGCCGCATCGTCGTCGCCTCGATCCGCGTGGAGACGCTCGCCGCATTGGAGCCGCCGCAATTCAAGAGGCCACAACGACCCGTGAAGGGGACTGGCGAGTCGCTCTCGGTCGATTCGGGTGAACTGAAGTTGACCCATTTTCGAGGAGGGTTGGGCGACTTCCGTATCGAACTGGGCGGGGTGGAACTGGCATCCGGCTACCACGCCGAGCAGATCGGCCTGATGATCGATGGGCGCGCTGCCTGGCTTCCGTTGGAGGGCGCGAAGGCTATGTGCCTCTACGCAACGGACGGTTCTGTCGTGATCGCGGCAGGATTCGACGATGATCGAGCCGGGCGATGGAGAATCACGCGCATCTTCGGACCCGGTCCGCAACCGGGCTCAATCCTGGTCCAGGTCAGGATCGAAACCGATCGAGACTGCGAGGTTCTGCACTTTCCCTGGCTGACGCTCTTTCCCGGCCTGGGCACGTTCGGCGAGCGAAAGACCCAGGGCCTGTTCGCAGGTCTGGAGTACCTCGACGACGAGCCCAGCAGCAGCGAAGCGGACATCACGACTCGCGAACACATTCGCCGTGTGCCCGATCCGATCAAGATCACGTTTCCCCTGATGGCGATCGCCCACGCCGGCCGCTACATCGGTCTGATCTGGGAACCCTCGGACCTCGTGGCGCCGACCTTTGACTCGCCCGACAGAATCTACAATTCCGGCGCGCATGTGATGGCGCTGACCGCGCCGGCCGTCGGCGACAACCGGTTCGAGAACTCCCCGCTGGCGCACACGCCCTTCACCTTGAAAGCCAACCAAGCGATCCACATGCAAGCAACGATCGTCGGTGGGCGAGGCGACTCCATCGTATCCGCGGTGCAGAAGTATGTCGAGATCAAGGGCCTCCCGTCCATTCCAAAGGTCGCAGGCGGATTCGGCGACGCGGTGACGCTGCTCTCGCATGGCTGGCTGGATTCCGCGATCAACGAAGGCGGCCTCTTCCGCCACGCCGTCTGGGGCGAGAGTTTCAGGGCCGGTCCCGCGGGCGATGCGATCCTGTACATGGACTGGCTGGCCAGTCACATCGAAGACTCCGAACTCGGGAAGCGACTGATCGAAGCACGCGACTTGGCGATTACGAGGATGCCGCAAGGCCAGCCGTATCTCAGCTCGGTGTCGCACACCACCATTCCGACAGCGCCGTTCGTGTTCGGTGGCGTCTATCCTTATGTCGAAAGACGAAGGGCCGACGCCGAGAGTCTCCTGGCGCGCTTCGACGAACAGGGCATCAAGCGATATCGACCGCGCGACGTCGATTATGGCAAGACTCACTTCGCGCAGCATGCCAACGGCCACGCGGCCCCCGACCTCGCGCACATCCTCGAAGCCGCGACGCTCTCGGGCGATCAGAACCTCATCACAAGAGGCTTGGAGCTCTTGGACAAGCAGACCTCGCTCTATGCGAACTCCGTCCCGCGCGGGGCGCAAGTCTGGGAGGTCCCGCTGCACACGCCGGACATTCTTGCCTCCGCCCATCTGGTAAAGGCGTATACGCTCGGGTACATGATTTCTCGCGAACCGAAGTATCTGGAGCAGGCCCGTTACTGGGCTTGGACGGGCGTGCCTTTCATCTACCTGGCGAATCCGACCGAAGGCGAGGTCGGTCCCTATGCGACCATCGCGGTGCTCGGCGCGACGAACTGGAAAGCTCCCGTCTGGTTTGGCCAGCCGGTGCAATGGTGCGGCCTGGTCTATGGCTCGGCTCTCCATCTGCTGAGCCAGTACGATACGGAAGGTCCATGGGCAACGCTGGCCAAGGGCATCACCGCCGCGGGTCTTCGGATGACCTGGCCGACGAGCGACGTCAAACGCCAGGGCCTCCTGCCCGACTACTTCCTGCTGCGTCCCCAGATCAGCGAAGGCCCCGCGATCAATCCCGGCACCCTCCAGACCCATGTGCCGGAGTTCTTCGGAAAAGGCTCGCTGTATGATGTCCGCAGACTCGAGAAGACCGGCTGGTTCCTGCACGCGCCCTGCGCTATCCACGACCTGAAGGAGACCGACCGCTCCGTGACATTCACCGTGGACGGCTGGGGCGACAAGGCGTGCTCCATCCTGCTGGCGGGTGTCGATCGGCCCTTTGTGGCCAGCCCCGGCGATCATGCGGTCAACTTCAACGCCGCACAGAAACTGGCCACCATCGAGGTCAAAGGCCCTGCACAGATCGAGCTGCGCTATTGATCGTTTGCCGTGTCCTTACAGGCCCGGAGCGTCGTAGCCGTAGGTTGTGATCGTCAGGGTATCCATGCCGTTGAGGACATGGATATAGCGGAGATCCTTGGCCTTGAGTTCCGCGAGCATCGCTGGCGACAGGTCCGGCTCGAGCTGCGGCTCGAACAGGAAATGCTCCGCAAAGTTGTGATGTTCCGGCCGATACGTCTGCGAGTATTCGCTTCGCAGCACGATCGGCTCGCTCGTGTAGCCGGCGATCCTCGTCTCGACCCAGCGGGCCAGCGGCGCGGTGTAGCCGGCGGTCGGGCCCTTCGGATACGGCGGCCAATAGAAGCTCACCTCGACGGTCACGCCATCGGGCCCTTCGAAGCGACGGTCTTGCAGCAGGTCCTCGGATGACGCCTCGAAGGCAGGACACAGCCGAACCTGGTCCCGCGTGGTCATCATGGGTCCTTCCCAATTCCACTGCAGCACCGGCCGCTCATACTCGACCTCCAACGTCAGATAGCCGAGGTCTTTCAGTGTCAGCACCGCGCTGGCTTTGGGCGACACGAGGGCGGGAATGTTCCCCGTGTTCAGGCGATACGTGCGAGCATTTGCGATGTTGGCGATCTGCCATGTATCGGTTGCGATCCCATCGGTCGGCATGATGTCGGACCAGCCGGTCGGATCGTCCGGGCGAAGGGTTCCCTCGGTGGCTGGCGTGTAGCGGTACGAAGCCTGCGGCCACTGCGAGAGCGGGCCCGTCAGCGTGCCTGTGACGCCGTCGGCCATGTACTCAAAAGATGCGAAATCGTAGAGACTCGCGCCGAGGTTCTCCGTGGTCAACCACAGATTGCGGGTCTGGAGCTGCCATCGTGACTTGAGGCGGTGGTTGGCGAAGACGTCCCCGAACTCGCCCTGCAGAACGACGTATTCCGCAGGTTCCTTCAAAAGGAACGCGGTGACCGAAGGCGTGTCGTCCGCCTGCGGGATCTCGCGAACCTGCTTGACCACGAGCTTGCCGTCGGGCGCCAGCTTCTTGAATTCCGTTTCCAGGACGAACTTGTCCCGTCCGGTCGTGAGAGCGAACTCCTCGCCCACCTTGACGAGCAGTTCGCCCAGGGCGAGGTAGTCGTCTTCCCACTTCATCACCGTGGCGCTGAGCTGGACGAGGTTGGACTGGCGGATCCGCTGGGCGTATTGCCCGAACGAATACATCGTCACGACGACCTCTTCGGGGACGCTGCCGTCCTGAGGATTCGTCACGGACACCGCGCCGGCCTGGGTGACCATCGTAAGGTCCCAGCTCCACTGGGAGCTTCGGTCGATCACCGCCACGCCGTTGGCCAGCTCGGTCTCGTCGGGGAACGAGTGATGGACAAGCAGCGCCATGCCGACTTTGGATTCGTCGATGGTTCGCCGCAGACGTTCCAGATAGGCGTTCTCGTTGTAGAAGCTGGCGAAGACCTTGCGGATCGCGGTGAATACGCCGCGTTCCTTGGCGCGGCTCGGATCGCAGTGGCACGGCCCTTTGTCGTCGCCGTCGAGATCGTCAGCGAGACACCCGCTGTAGCTCTCATGCAGCCCGGCGCCGGTGAACTCCATTCCGTCTTCGACGTTCGTCGAGCTGCGGAACCGCAGGTTCCTAAACGGATCGAAGCCGTACAGCGGCTCCTGGAGAATTGAAAGAACCGCCTGCTTCTGGGCGTCGGTGAAGTCAACCGATTTGTCGTCTTCGACCAGATTGCGAACGTCGTCCAATGCATCCGCCAGCTCCTGCATGTATGCGGGCGGATACGCGAAAGGCGCCAGACGATCGGCAATCCTCTCGCGGAGCGTCAGGCCGCCGGGCAGTTCCTGCGACAGGAAGTCCGTCCACAGGTCGAACGACAGGGCCGCTGCGATGGGCGAATTGTCCGGGATCGCGCGACGAAGCATGCCGAAGTTCGCGGCCTTGCCTCCGACGAAACGAATGTCGGCGGGCATCGAGGCATCCACGTTGAAGCCATAGTCGCCCAGCGGCGTCATCGGCGAGATCGCCAGAGGCTTGGGCTTCTTCAAGGCTAGGATCTCCTGTACCGTCGCGTCGTCGAGCACGCCGTCGGTGTCGATGAGCCGCACGGCGGTCCAACCATAGGAGTCGTAGGCTCGCAGGCAGATGCGACGACCGACGAGCGACTGCGCCCGATTCACGTCCTCGGCCAAGGCCAGATGCAGGAACGGCACGCCGTCGGTCTTGGCCAGGATCGCCACGTGCGAGTTCGGAGTCGAGGGCGAGAGCGTGATGACGCCCGCCAGATACGGCGTCTCCGCAGGCACGCCGTCGGTGAGCAGGATATCGCCGGGGCCGAGCCGGCCGCTGCGGTAGGCGTCGCGAATGGCGCCGCCTTCGACGAATTTCAGCGTGCCGAGGGCCCAGCCATTGGAGTAGATAGTGTTGCCGCTGGCCCAGCGGTCCGACGAGCTGATCACGATGCCCTGCGATTCGAACCAGTCCTTGTCGGCCAGAGCGACGGCCCGCTGTTCGTACGTCGGAAGATAGAACGCCCGATACGGCGTTTCCGTCTTCACGGCCTGCCTGACGACATCGAAGATGGCTGCGACCTCTTCCCGCGTGAACGGATCGTGTCCCACGAGCTGAATGCCGTATTCGGCCGGCTGCGTCAGGGACCACCAGATCGACGGTGCGATCACCGCTCCGAGCACGGCTTTTCGCCCCTGCCGATACAGGGTCGCCCGGTCGAATTGATCGTTCGTCATTCCCGCGAAGAGGCTCAGGTTTGCGACGGCGCCCTGGTAATGGAACGGATACGCGTGGCCGTCCTGAAAGAAGACCTTCTGCGAACCATCGGCCTGGGGTACGACGATGAACTTCACCCACGAGGCCTCGTTCCGAGCGATTCCATGCACCAGAAACGAATCCTCCGGCAGGCGGATATGCTCCCGCCAGAAAAGACTCGGGTCTTCCGTCGGCGGCGTGGGCGGCTTGTCCTTGCCCTGCCCCCACCCGATCACGCCGTGACCCACCACTAACGCTGCTACAACTGCTACAATCGCTTTTCTCAGTGAATCCATACTGCCCCGATGCTCTTTCCTGCACAATCCGTCACAAACCGGCGCGGACTCAGCGCCTTCTTGTCTTCAGTTCCATACCGTCCGAGGAACGTAACGGTTCTTCACCGTCTTTTTCGGTGTCCGGCCCGTGTCCCTGAACAGCGAAACTACCTTTGCCATGGCTGTACAAACGCCGGTGGCACGATACAATAGCACGTCGCAGAACAAGCTCTGCCGATTCCGATATCAGCGAGGAATCCGCGAACTCTCCTGTGGTTGAAAGGCCTTTATGAGTCATCGTGCATCGGCGAACGACATCTACAAGCTCCTGGGCATTCAGCGGACGGGCCTCTCGCAAGCCGAAGCCCAGAGCCGCCTGCAACAGCACGGCCCGAACGAACTCCAGAGCGTCGCGAAGTTCAAACTGCTGACGATGATCGTCTCGCAGTTCTCGAACATGTTCCTGATCCTGCTGCTGTTCGCCAGCTTCGTGTCCTGGCTGACCGGCGCCGGCTCCGACGCGCTGATCATCGCCGCGATCGTCCTGGCCAACGCCACGATCAGCTTCATTCAGGAGTACAAGGCCGAGCAGTCGCTGAAATCCCTCCAGAGCATGATGGCCGACCTCACGCACGTGGTGCGAGACGGAACGATCACGCGTATCCCCGCGAGACTGGTCGTGCCTGGCGACATCGTCCAGGTGGAAACGGGCGACCGCATCCCCGCCGACGGCGTGATCCTCGAATCCATCAACGGCATGGTCAACGAATCGTCGCTGACGGGCGAATCGGTCCCGGTGATGAAGAAAGCCGCGGCGTCCGCCTCCTCGATCGGCGACGAAGAGAAGGCCTTCGCCGGCACGACGCTCAGCTACGGCCGCCTGACCCTGCTCGTCTCCCAGACCGGCATGAACACGCGGATCGGCAGCATCGCCAAGGTGACCACCGACATCGGCATGGAGAAGAGCCCGCTGCAGGTCGAGCTGGACGCCATCGGCCGGCGGATCGCACGCATCGCCGCCGGCATCTGCCTGGCGGTCTTTCTGATCATGGCCATTCGCTACGATCTGAGCCTCACGTCGGCCAAAGACGCCTTTCTGTTCGCGATCGCTTTGGCGGTGGCCATCGTGCCGGAAGGCCTGCCCGCGACCGTGACCATCGGCCTGGCCTTCGGCATGAGGAAGATGGCCCGCAAGAACGCGATCATTCGCAAGCTCTCCGCGGTCGAGACGCTCGGATGCACCACGGTCATCTGCACCGACAAGACCGGCACCCTCACCAAGAACGAAATGACCGTCCGCGCGGTTCACGTGGCAGGCGAGTATCTCAACGTCTCCGGCGCGGGCTACGATCCCGAGGGCGACTACTCAACCCAGGCAGGCGAGATCATCGACTCGCCCGGCGAGACGCTCTCGCACGTGCTCAGACTGGCGGCGCTGTGCAACAACGCGCACTGCACCGCCCATACCGCAGTGGGCGACCCGACCGAAATTGCCCTGCTGGTGGCCGCGATGAAAGCGGACTTCGATCCGACGGTGCTTCGCTCCCAGTATCCCCGGCTCGATGAACTGCCCTTTGACTCCGATCGGCGCATGATGACGACGGTCCACGAGTTCATCAACAAAGGCGAATTCTTCTCCGCCACCAAGGGCGCCCCCGACCGCATCATGGAACATTGCACGCGGTTCTTCGACGGTCGAACCGTTCGCCCGCTCGATGACGCCACCGCGGAGAGCCTGCTGGCGGTGCGGTCCCGCATGGCCACCGGCGCGATGCGCGTGCTCGGGTTCGCGTATAAAGAGCTCAAGACGCCCGACCCCCAACGACGCGGCTCGCTCGAAGAAGACATGGTCTTCGCCGGGTTCATCGGCATGGCCGATCCGCCGCGACACGACGTCGAAGAGGCGATCCGCCTGTGCAAGGAAGCCGGCATCCGCGTGATCATGACCACAGGCGACCAGAAAGAGACCG
The DNA here is from genome assembly GCA_937927975.1 of uncultured Phycisphaerales bacterium. Classification (GTDB taxonomy): domain Bacteria; phylum Planctomycetota; class Phycisphaerae; order Sedimentisphaerales; family Anaerobacaceae; genus PLanc-01. The sequence goes on along the minus strand of CALEZT010000267.1, from coordinate 145,570 downwards.
CGCTGGCCGTCGCGAGAGAGACCGGCATCATCGCCGACGGCGAGAACAGCGTGGTCCTCGCCCAGGAGCTGCGCGAGATGGACGACGCGCAGCTCGACCGCGCCCTGGAGCGGGTCAGCGTTTTTGCCCAGATCTCGCCCGAAGACAAGATGCGCCTCGTCGAGAGCCTCAAACGCCAGGGCGAGATCGTCGCCATGACCGGCGACGGCGTCAACGACGCCCCCGCCCTCAAACGCGCCGACATCGGCGTCGCCATGGGCAGGAGCGGAACCGACATCGCCAAGGACGCCTCCAAGATGGTCATCGCAGACGACTCCTTCTCCTCGATCGTCACCGCGGTCATGGAGGGCCGGGCCATCTACGACAACATCAGGAAGTTCATCCTCTACGCCTTCTCGGGCATCACCGCGGAGTTCTTCGTCGTGTGCTTTTCCCTGCTGCCGGGCGTGGGACAACTGCTCACCGCGGTCCAGATCCTCTGGATCGATCTGGGCACCGAGGTGTTGCCCGCCCTGTCGCTGAGCATGGACGCGCCGGCGCCGGACATCATGGTGCGAAGACCCCGCAAGAGACAGGATCGCCTGATCGACAAGGACCTGCTGATGCACGTCGGCTTCAACAGCGTCGTGATCACGATCGGCGCCATCTTGCTGTACTTCGCCTATCGGCACAGTGGTTCGCCCGAGAAGGCGGGAACGCTGCCGTTCGTGTCGATCATTCTGTTCCAGATGTTCAACATCTTCAACTGCCGCAACCCCAAGGGTTCGATCCTCAATCGCACTCTCTGGAAGAACTCCTACGTGCTCGGGGCCGTGACCATCTCCACCGTGGCGACGATCCTCATCGTGTCGCTTCCTGCAACGGCCGAGATGTTCCACCTGGCGAGGCTGTCGGTCGCGGACTGGGCGATCACCGCTGTCGTGGCGGCCTCGATCATCGCCCTGAACGAGATGGCCAAGCGGCTTGTGTTCAGCCGTCGCGCCGAAGCGCGGGCGTCGTAAGCGACGTCCGCCTCCGCGGCGCCGGTACAAAAAGTGCGTCTATTCCTGCCTGTGCGGGGGATCCGTCCGGAAATGTCCGCCTGCACTGTGGCGGATCGCTGTATTTATGGCCCCCTGCGGGTTTTCGCCTCCGCATGAAGCGTCCGGCCTTGATTTACCGGCCCTAATCGGATATCCTGGAGGGACAATCAGACCGGGGGGTCTGGCCGCACATTGGGGGTGATGAAAGCACATGGTCTGCGGACGATCGATGCTCGTGAGATCGCTGCTGGTCTCGGCGGTGCTGGCTCTGCACCTGGCCGCCGGGGCGGGTGCGGACATTCCGCACTTCGATCTGGTCATCGAGCAGACCCCCGCCAAAGCCGGCAAAGTGACTCCTGATTCCGGGGCTCACCGCTTCTGGGCCAACTCGATCGTCACGCTGGCCGCGGAGCCGCAACCGGGTTATCAGTTCGCCTACTGGCTCGGCGACGTGGCCGACCCCAAGGCCAAACGCACGACGGTGAGCGTGGATTCGCCCAAGGTCATAGTGGCGGTCTTCAAACGAGCGGATAGAGATCTGTTTCGCAATGGCTCCGGCGGCGGAGGAGGCGCGGATCTGGCTGTGACGGCGCTGGACTTCGCCATTCCCGGCTGGAGCATCCCCGGCGGCGTCTCCCACGACAGACCCGATATCCCCCCTATCCATACACCCGAGCCGGCGACGTTCGCGATGCTCGCGCTGGGCGGGCTGGCCTTGCGGCATTTCAGAACAATCGGCTGCTGTCGAGGAGGAAGGTCACCGGGCCGTCGTTGATGCTCGTCACGTGCATGTGAGCGCCGAAAGACCCCTTCTGGACCGGGACATCCGCCGCGGCAATCAACTGGGCGACCTTCTCGTACAGTCGCTCTGCAAGACCCGGCTCGCCTGCTGCGTCGAATCCTGGCCTGCGGCCCTTGCGGCAATCGCCATACAGCGTGAACTGACTGACCAGCAGAACCCCCCCGCCGACGTCGATCACGCTGCGGTTCATCTTGCCCGCTTCGTCGGAGAAGATGCGGAGATTGGCCAGTTTCTCGGCCATGAACTGCGCGTCGGTCTCGGTGTCCGCTGTGCCCACGCCCAGGTAGACCAGGAGCCCCTTGCCCACCTGCCCAACGATCTTGCCTTCGACTTCGACCTTCGCCTCGGTCACGCGCTGTATCACCGCTCGCATCAGTTCCGGCTCTCCGTATCGAAATGGAACCACACGGCGCCGCGATAGACGCCGGAGGCCTGGTTCTTCTGGCTCTGCGGCCCGAGCACCTCCGCCTTGTCGAACTTCGTGCCGATGGGCGGGATGCCGTGCAGCAAGGCGATGCCTGTGTCGGGCACGTTGACCTTCGTGTTTGCGGGAGCCGGTCCGTCGTTCGGACGATAGACGCCCAGGAACAACTCCGGCGTCTCGTTGACCATCGTTATCGTACCCTCCTCGGTCGTGAAGACCACCCACCGCCAATCCTTGTAGTAGCCCTTGAATTCCGGGAAATCCCACGTGACGCCGGGGATGTCGTTCTTGTAGCGGTTGCTCCAGACATCGAAGACGCCGCCTTTGAGGCGGTTCTTCCACACGCGGAACGGCCCCTCGCCCAGGAATCGCATCGACCGCATCTTGCTCTCGGGATAGTCGAACGCGATTCCGAACACGTCGAACTCACCCTCCATCGCGTACTCATATTCGAGACGCACCCAACCCGTCGGGTGCACGGTCCACCGCACATGTTTCATGGGGCCGTCGCTTTTGGCATCGAGCACGGCGCTGACGTCTTCCCAGCGAGTCGTCAGCTCCCACTTGCCGGCCGCGGCACCGATCAGGTTGGGCCCGCCGCTGAACGCGAACGACTTGCCGCAGACGGAGACGCTCTGCAGTTGCGGCGCGTCAGGCGAGAACCGCAGAACCGGCCCGTTCGGGTCGACGCGAATATGGTATATGTTCGCGAGGATACTCGTGTCGGCGCTCGTCTTCGTCTGGACGTATTCGCGTCGGTAGTGGTCCGGCCGGCGCAGGTCCCACGACCATGTCCAGACCTGTCGCCCCTCGGGGTCGGAGGCGATCAGTTGCACCGCGTCGGCGTTGCTGCGATTCTCCGGCAAACCCAGCGGGAGGATTCCTTTCGCGTACGGCCCGACGTCCGGGCCGGGGAAGGCGTGGCGAAAGAGGATCTTGTGCCCATCGTTCGCGTCGCTCGGCGAGGGGAACTTCACGAGCCTCACATCGAACGTGCAATCCGCCAGGTTCGTGAAGTCGAAGCGGTTCTCGACCTCGACCGTGTTGGCGTCGGCGGCCAGCGTCTCGGCTGCGATGTGGATCGGCGACCAGATCTCCTTGATCGTGTAGAAACTGGCTTCCTTCTGGCGGTATGGGCCGAGGATGCCGTCAGGGGCGTGGTTGCCGTCCACATCGATCTGGCTGTTCTTATCGGTCCGCACAACGCCTTCGTCGACCAGCGCCCAGAGGAAGCCCCCCGCAGACATCGGGGAGGCGAACATCAGATTCCAGTAGTCCTCAAGGCCCGCTCCGTGGCCGCCGTCGTACAGGCCGTGGAGGAACTCGGTGGGCATGAATGGCGTCTTGCCGCCGAGCTTCTTCTGCGTGCTGGCGTAGGTCTCGTAGTGGTCGGTGTCGATGCCGCCGAAGTTCTCCCAGGGGTGCAGGACCGTTCGCTTCTGCGGATCGTAGAGACCGAACTGATCGTCGAGCTCGCGGTTCCAGCCGCCTTCGTTGCCGTTGTCCCAGAACAGAATGCAGGGATGGCACACGTCCCGCGTCACCATCTCTTTGACGAGCTTCTTGCCGATCTCGGTGTCGTAAGGCGGTTTCTGCCAGCCCGCCAGCTCGTCGAGGACATACAAACCCAATTCGTCGCAGGCGTCGAGGAAGTGCTCATCCGGCGGATAGTGCGACATTCGCACCGCGTTCATATTCATCTCTTTCATCAGCTTCACGTCCATGACGCTGATCGCGGGACTGAGGCACCGACCCGAGTCCGGCCAGAAGCTGTGCCGACAGACTCCTTTGAGCATGACCTTCTGACCGTTGACGTAGATGCCGTCGCCCGGCCAGACCTTGATCGTGCGAAAGCCGAACCGCTGCGTCAAAGAATGGACGACCTGCTCGCCCCGCCGCAGTTCCACCTTCACCACGTACAGATACGGCGTCTCCGCGGACCACGCCTGGTGCCCCGTGACGGATGTCTCTAGGGTGACCACCGCCTGCCCGGCCTCCACTTTCGCCTCGAACGGCTTGCTCTCGAATGTCACGGCGGCCGGACGGTTCCTCCGGGCGACTCCAAACGAACCCATATTGACGCCGATCTCGACCGGCGTGGTCGACATCTCGCCCACGGATGACCACTCGATCACCTGCTCAGGCTCCTGCTTGGCGGGCGAATTGACAGGTCCCGTAATCTCCGCTCGGATGACATCGCCGTCAGCCGCTCCGTTGAGATATACGTCCATCCGGAACGCCCCATTGAGGGAGGCATCGACCGCGACTCGTTCGATGAACTGCTTCGGGACCGCCTCCAGGCGGACCGGGCGGTAGATGCCGCCGAAGACCCAGTAGTCCGCCTGACGCTCAGCAGCTTCGACGCTGGCGTCGGAGGAGACTTTGCTGACCGTGACCTCAAGCAGGTTCTCGCCGGGCTTGACGAGGTCTGTGATCTCGTATTGGAAACGATAGAAGCCGCCCTGATGCTTGGGCCCCGCGGACTTGCCGTTGACGAAGACCTCGGTATCCGTCATGACGCCGTCGAAGACGATGAACACGCGTTTCTGGGCCCAACCCTCTGGAACCGAGAACTTCCGGCGGTACTTGCCCTGTTCGTCGCCCTTGTTCTTGTCGTGGCCGTAGTTGTACGTGCCGAACCCCTGCAGTTCCCAGTTCGAAGGCACGCCGATCGTGGTCCACTGTCCGCTGTTGCGTCCGGCGGTGCAGAAGAATTCCCACGACACCGGGTCATCCTTGCCCTGTCCCGAGAGCCAGAGCACCTCCGTCTCCTGGGCCGCTGCCATCGATGCGACAAACAGCAACGCCACCGCAACCAAACTGAATCGCTTCGCCATCTTCAGAATCCCCCTTCCTTATCCAAACCACGGGGCCGCAGCGGCCCGGCGAATATGCAGCTCATCCACGACCGCATTGCCCGTTCGCGTCACCAGATAGAGAACCAGTTCCGCCACCTCGTCCGGCCCGATAAGGTCTGCTGCCTTGATATCGGGACGGACGTTGCCGACCATTCCGGTATCCACCGCGCCGGGACAGACGACGTGCACACGGATGTTCGTGCCGCGAAGTTCCTCCGCCAGCGACATCGTCATGCCGCGAAGGGCGTGCTTCGAAGCAGTGTACGCGCTTTGGAGCGGATACCCTTTGACGCCCACCACCGACGAGACGTTGACGATGAACCCGGCCGGCGCCTCCAGCAACAAGGGCAACGCCTCCCGGCACAGGATGAACGGCGCACGGGCATTGATGGCCCAGCATCGGTCGAGATCTTCGGTCCGCGTCTCGCTGAACTTCGCGGAATGCGTGATCCCGGCATTATTGACAAGGATATCGAGCCCTCCGAACCGTTTCTGCGTGACACGAACAAGGTTGCATATCGACCCTTCATCCGACAACTCGGTGACGACGGTCTCCGCTCGCCCGCCGGACTTGCGGACCTGCTCTGCCGCTTCATCGAGCCTCGCCTGCGATCGCGCCGCCAGGACCAGCGAGGCGCCATCGCCCGCCAAAGCGATAGCGATCGCACGCCCGATCCCGCGACTGCCTCCGGTGACGATCGCCACCTTCCCGTCCAAGCGTCCAGCCATTCAAGTCTCCCATCCGAAGATTGCACGCGTAGGAACAACAAGGCGAGACTCGACAGGCGAAAAGGCGTTTGACAGACTCTGTCATCCTGCGCGCAGCTAAGGATCTGGCATACGAACAGCACCAGAGAACGAGATGTCTGCGATCAGCGGCCGCCTCGGCGCGTGCCTCGCTGGGTTCCCTGTCCGGGCCCCTGCTGCATGTCCTGCATGCCGTTGGTGCCCGCTCGCTCCTGCATTCTCTGCATTCGCTCGTCGTCCTCGACCCATCGCTCCTGGATAGTGGCGATTCGCTCTTCCCGCAGCATCAGCAGGGCCATGATGGCGACCTGCGTCTTGGCGGCCTTCTCCTCCTCCGCCAACACATGCAGAGCCGCGTATTCCGTGACATCCAGGTCGCTTACGCTCTGGAGCAGGGGCTCCTTGTTGTCGGCGTCCGCGCCCAGCCAGGCCTGGATCTGGGCCTGCGTGTCGGCATCGACCGGCTCTTGGACCGGCTCGGCGCCTGTGGTCGTGCGCCGGGACGTCCTCGGCTGTGTCGCGGTCCCACCATAAGCATCCTGGCCGGTCGTGGTCGTGCGGCCCCTCGTTGTCGTGGAGCGCGTGGCCACGCCGCCTCGTCCGCCCCGACTGGTGGTTGTCGTCGCCATCGTGTCGCGGGACTCCAGACGGCTCTGGCGAATCTGGTCCCGCAGTTCCTGGCCGATCAGTTCATATCGCTTCTTCCTGGCGGTCACCAGATCGTCCGTCGCCTTGGTCGTCTTGGTCGCCTTCTCCTCGACAGCGACCTTCTTCACAAACGTCATCTCGTCTTCGAACTGCTTCTGCACCGCCCGAAGCAGAATGGTCCGATTGTCCGAGCGACGAGCGATCCACGCCCGCTGCTCGCTCTGGCTGTTGGCGTCGATCACCTTCAGCGGCGCTTCGAGCGCGGTCATCTGCTGAAGCTGCTTGAGGATCACGTTGGGGTCGATCTCGAAGCCCTCCGGCCGGCGCGACGTGCTCGCGGTCACCGGCGCAGCCTGCGACGCCGCGCCGCCCATCCCATAGGGATCTTCGATCACAGGCAGAGCGCCGCCATGCTGCTGGAGCAGTTGCACGACCTCCGCGGCGCCCCTTTGCTGAGCGATCATGATCGGGGTACGTGCGTTCTTATCTTTGGCGTTGACGTCCGCGCCGGCCTTGATCAGGGACTCCGAGATCTCGACCTGTCCCATCATCGCGGCGCAGTGCAGGGCCGTCAGGCCGGAGGCGTCCTTCGCCGCGTGGCTGGCCTTGCCCGCCAGGAGCGCGTCCACCATGTCTACCTGGCACGACAGACAGGCAGCCATCAGAGGCGTGCCGCCGGTGGAGTCCTTGACGTTGGGGTTGGCGCCAGCCTGCAAGAGCATGTTCAGGACTTCGACGTTGTACGAATCGACCGCCAGCTTGATCGCGAAGTTCCCGTTCTCATCCGGCGCGTTGAGGTCCGCCTTGTTGTCGATGTTCCTCTTGAGCTGGGCGACGTCGCCGGTCGCGGCGGCAATATGCAGCGACTTGGCCTGCTGCCCCAGAACAACCGTCGAACTGCCCAGTACAAACGCCAGCCCACTCAGTACAACCGCTGTCAACCGTCTCACAGGATACCCCTTTTCAATGCCGATACCGATTCTGGAAGATCGTCGCACTCACGGACTTCAGCCGCCTGCCATTATACACGACGCACGCCCCTGGAAGCAAAAAAAGGGCCCGCCGCGGGCTCCCAGTTTTTCCTGGCTTGCCCTCTCTCTCTCTAATAGGGACAGTCCCTATTAAAGGAGATTTCCTTCCAGTTCGCACGGTTGGTTGTGGTATAATGGCCCCAGACAGGGAGGCCGCTGGACCCAACGTACGCGAAGAAGGACATACATCTATCCGCCGGCCCTTGGGAAACGACTATGCCCAGACAGGCACGAACGGTGATCCCGCAATGCGCCCACCACGTCACACAACGCGGCGGCAACCGCCAGGACGTGTTCTTTGTGGACGCCGACCGCCAGGCCTATCTCAAGTACCTCCGCGAAGCCGCCGGCCGATACGCCCTGCGTATAGAGGGCTATTGCCTGATGACCAACCACGTTCATTTGATCGTCGAACCGCAGGAGGAGTCCTCCCTGGCCCAGGCCCTCAAACGCACGAACCAGCTCTACGCACAGTACGTCAACCGGATGCACCGTCGCCATGGCCATTTCTGGCAGGACCGCTTCTACTCCTGCCCCCTCGATGGCCTCCACCTCTGGCGGGCCCTCGCCTACGTGGAGCGAAACCCCGTCCGAGCACGCCTCTGCACCAAGGCTTGGGAATGGCGCTGGAGCAGCGCCGCAGCCCATTGCGGTGCGGATGACCCCTCCGGCCTGCTCGACCTGCGCGCCTGGCGAACCGAATGGGACCCTTCCCAGTGGCGGCGCATCCTCTGCGATTCGGACGAGGACGAACTCCTCACCCAGGTCCGCCTGTGCACCAGCCGGGGTAGGCCCCTCGGCAGCGACGCCTTCATTGCGAAACTCGAAACCTTTCTCGGCCGCCGCCTGCGGGCCATGCCTCGCGGCCGCCCGGCCAGACAATCAAAGAATCCCCCCATTTGCACCAAGACGCAAAGTACTGAAGGAGACATTCCATGAAGAACCGCCCAATCCCCTCCATCACCACCTTCCAATCCATCCTTCATATCCTTAATATACACTTTTCATTCATATCATCTATCTTAATAGGGACTGTCCCTATTTACGCCCCATTATTATTAGCAGGAAAAGTTAATGCAAAAGATATTGAAGGATATGTTGCTATGACTTATAACACTCAGAATATCGGTGGTAGTAATGTTACAGGGATTGATTTTATTAAAGGAGCTAGTTATGGTTGGGATTTGTTTGATCATGCTTATTATGAACTAGCTTTTCCGGATGATGCGCACATTAAATCGGTTGGTAGTATTGAAGGGAGCGAAGCTGCATCTATATCTCTTCCTCCTCTTATTGATACTCTTGGAAGTTCTGCTTCTGAAACATTTTATGGAAGTATTGTTGTTAATAGTGGAAAATCTGTAACTTTTGATAATGCTTTACATTATCTTACAACTTCAACAAATTTACCTTCTAGTTGTAAGGTTTATGTTAATGAGCAAGATATTTCTACTAATAGCACAGTTAATTTAGGCACTCTTACTGGAACATTTGGAGAGGGAGAACATCCAACTGCAACATGGACAGTTCGTGTGGAATATGTTGGAACTGGTGGCGGAGGAGAAGATCCAAATGACCCTAATGGGACTACAAATGGCGGGACTAATAATGATGTTGAAAAACCTGCGCCTGGAAGGCTTTTGATTGAAAATGTGAGAAGCAGGTCATCTCAAATTACTTCAGTAGAACTTGCTCTTGAAGATGGAGCAACTGAAGGCATCAAAGAAGGAGAGGATACTTTATACACTAGATTTACTGGGATACTTCCTCCTGCAATACTTTCTAGAATCGGAGAAACTTACCTTACTGCAGATAAAAGGCCCAATACCTCAAATTCAAATTTCTTTTTGGAGCAGGTATTTTTTTCTCAATCTGGATCAGCATATAATCCATGGACCCAAGAAAATTCTCTTGTTTTTACATTTCCAGAAGAAAACGGAAAAATTAATGAGAAATTTCCTGGAAGAATATTAACTTTACAGGAATACATGCCAGATGTTAATGATGTAAATGTTCCTGATCCGAATGCGGAAACTTATCCGGTTTATTTGATCAGGGATCTGATTGAAGATGGGAATGGGGTTGGAGTTGTTAGGATATCGGATATGCCAAAAGGAACAATTTATTCAGGAACATGGCATAATTTTATCTTAAGAACAGATGCTAAATCTGTTCCTCTTGCAATTGCTGATTTTAATCATGATAATAGGGTAGACAGTAATGATATAAGTGCGCTTGAAGGCGCTCTTGGTTATGTTGGAAATTCTGTTTATGATATTGCGAGATTGAAAAATCCTAATGCTCTTCCTGGAACAAAGGATTATGGCATGGTGGAAATTGGAAGAGGCGGAGATGGCATTGTTGATTTATATGATAAAAATGCTCTTCTTGATTTGAAGATTCAGGATGAAAAGAGAAGAGGGGTGCAGTATCCGACCGAATCCGCTGATTCGACCGCGGAGGTCGTTTGGAGCGAGGGGTTCGAACGCCCGCTCGGAGAGCCCTGGTCGTTCACGGGGGACCTGCCCTGGCAGTTCGACCTGGGACAGTCCCACGGCGGCGATCCGTGCATCCGTGCAGGCGTCATCGAGGGGATGCAGACCAGCGGCCTGGTCCTGCGGCGCGACTGTGTCAAGGGAACGATTCGTTTCTGGCGATGCGTATCCTCAGAGAGCGGATTCGACGTGTATCGATTCTTCATCAATGGCGCGCTTCAGGAGGAAATCTCGGGCGAGGTCGGCTGGCGCCAGGTCTCCTTCCCCATCGTCCAAGAGGGCATCAACAGGTTCGAATGGCGCTATGAGAAGGACTTTTCAATGTCGATGGGAGCGGACACCGTATGGATCGACGATGTGGAGATCACAAAGTGATTCTTATTAGGGACTGTCCCTACTTAAAGAAGCAAGGCGGATTGGCGTTATGGTTGTTGTCGCGTTTTGCATGGCCTTCATGATTCTACTTGACAGCGTGGCGCTGTTGTTGCACCCGTCTTTGTACCGCACGTGCATGGAGTATGTCGAGGAGGCGATGGGCTCGGCGTGGATGGTCGCCAATGCCTTTGTGTTCCTCGGGCCGGGTCTGCCCCTGGTGATCTGCGTGGCCCTCTCTGGAGGACCCGTTCTGTCCTTGTTGGCGGGCCTGGGCGCGGTTGGGGCCGGGAGCTTCTTCGCCTTGGCGGCGACGGAGAGGTTCGCCTGGTTGGGCGCCTGGTGGCGATCCCGACCCGATGACCACTTTCGCATGGCCGGGCTGGTCGGGGCAGGCATCGGCGTTTGGATGATCTTCGCTGTTTCTCAATTGCCCTCGGCGATAACCAAGTATTGGCCTTAAAGACATTAAAATGAACGATTCATGGTTCGAATAAATACACTTGACTCATGCGAGATCATTATATATAAAGGCAGCGTCTAGATGGCAGGCTCTGTTTGTTTCATATCGGAAAGGTGGCTTAAGTGAAATCACGTTTCAGTCAGACTGAGATCATGGAGAAGCTCCAGCAAGCGGAGGCGAAGCTCGCAGGCGGGGCGACAGTTGACGATGTGTGTAAAGAGTTCGGCATCAGCGCGCCGACGCTCTACGGATGGCGCAAGAAGTACAACGAAGGCAAAGGCACGGTCGATCAGGCCAAGCGTCTGAAAGAACTCGAAGAAGAGAACGGAATCCTGCGGAACCTGGTCGCCGATCAAGCCATCGAAATCGCAAAACTGAAGAATTCATTCTAAATAGGGACTGTCCCTATTAAGATGAAGAGGAATCTCATGAGCGATGAAACACCTCACGAACTGACGCCGCAATACCTTAAGCAGGCCCTCAAGGCGTTCAAGAAGCGTCTCAAGCTGACCCGTCTCGACGAGGAATCCAGCCTGGGAGGCGGACCCTTCAGCAGCGGACGAGGCTCGGGCATCGTCGCCATCCAGGCCCCAAACCAGTATCCGCGAGAGGTCTGGGAGAAGCTCGTCGAGCAAGGCAGACTCCGGCGGGCGGGGTCCGGCCTCTATGAACTGACCGAAGACCCCAACGCCCCCCACATCTGAGCACCAATCACCCTTAACCACCCATCTGCCGCAGTATGTACAAACTCACTGCGATCCCGCCAACTCGCCTTTAGCCAGTGCCTAGTCAATAAGTCAGGCCATACGCCTGCTCGTACAGGCGTTTGGCCAGCTTGAGTACGATACAGCGAGGATGCTTGCCAGGAAAACCTTAGTATATCTCCGATACGCATACGGTCGAATCTTCCCCTGTGGTGCCGGGAACGGGCGACCCATCATGCTCCCGTCCACACCGGCATGTTCCGGCTTTGGCCGGCCTAGCGTCCCCTCGGCGACCAGGCCGAGGACGGCCGCTCAATCGCCGGATCCGCGTATCCGGCCATCGATGATCACCGTCCTGCAAGCGTGCAGGCGTTACTGAACCCAGTGAAAGGGCATCGTGATGGAACGTATGAAGTTTGGGTGCATCCTGGCAGCCGCAGCGATCGCAAGCATCCTGTGCCTGTCCCGCGCGGCATTCGGCGCCGCAGCGGAAGACTCCTCTCTGCAGGGCAGAATCGAACAACTGGAGAAACAGGTGGCGGACCTCAAGAAGGAGGCCGGGACGCCGCCCGTTTCTGGGCCTGCCGCGGCTGCTCCGGCGGGGCCTCCGGCCAAGAAGAACCTGTGGTCGAATCTCGACATTCAGATGTACGGGTACATCAAAGGAGACGCCTCCTATGACACTTCCCGCACCAACCTGGGCAATTTCGTCCTGTGGGTCGACTCCGAGGCCACCCGCAGCAACGACAACGAGTTCAACTTGACCGCCAACCAGACGCGATTGGGTTTCAACATCGCCGGACCCGCAAGCGACACAATGAAGACATCCGGCAAGGTCGAGTTCGATCTGTTCGCGAGATTCGATGCCTCGGAGAACACACCCAAGCTCCAGACGCGGCACGCCTACATGACCCTGCTGTGGCCCCAGGCGGACCTGTCCCTGATCGTCGGCCAGACCTGGGACGTGATCTCCCCCCTGAACCCGAACACGCTGAACTACTCCGTTCTCTGGAATGCCGGCAACACAGGCTACCGACGGCCCCAGATCCGACTGACGAAAGGTCTGCCCCTGAACGAGAAGGTCTCCCTGAAGTTCGAGGGCGCTATCGTCCGGACGATCGGGCGAACGGACCCCACGGGCTCGGAAACCGGGGAAGATGAAGGGTTCCCCACGGTTCAGGGTCGCGTGAGCGTCGCATTCCCTTTTATCGGCCCCAAGCCCACCGCGATCGGCCTGTCGGGACATAAGGGCAGGGAGGAATACGACCTCGACAATACCGGCAGGAACGAGGATCTCGACAGCCAGGGCGTCTTCCTGGACGTGTCCATGCCGGTCACGAAGTGGCTCACCCTGCAGGGCGAGCTGTTCTCCGGCGAGAACCTCAACACGTATTTCGGCGGCATCGGCCAAGGCGTCAATACGACCATACCGGCCGCCCCGCGTGAAATCGGCAGCAAGGGAGGCTGGCTCGCCGCGAGCCTCGGTCCCTGGTCCAAGTGGGCATTCAACGTCGGCGCCGGCGTCGACGACGTGGACGCCGATGACGTTGCCGTCGGAGCCAGGACCCTCAACTCCTGCGTGTTCGCCAACACCATCTACTCGTGGAACAAGCATGTTCAGGCGGGTTTGGAGCTGTCCCGCTGGAACACCGACTACCGCGGGCCGGGCGACGCCGACGACACGCGAATACAGATGTCGTTCATGTACAACTTCTGACGTCTGGCGACGCAGAACAAGAAGATCCTGCTGTTTCTGGGCAAGGGCGACTTGCTCGTAATCAACGACTGCTTGGCCTTCTCATCGCCCTACGCCCACAGTGCCCTGGCGGGCTTATCGACCCGCCTGGGCTTCTTTCACGTGAAATTCATCTGCGTACCATTCTTCGATCACCGCCTCGACCTCTTTGCGGGTTTTGGCCTTGAGTAGCGACTGCACAAGCTGTTTTCGTTTGGGGTGGCGACGAACGTAATAGACGAGGAACTTGCGGAAATAGCCGACCGCACGATGCTCGGGATGCCCTTGGCAAACCAGCGACAGGTGCTCCAACAAGACCCCCTTCTGCTCGGCCAACCCGGGCGGTGCAGGCATCTGCCCCCCTGCCCAAAGACATCGTAACTCTTTGAAAATCCAGGGGTTGCCAATCGCACCCCTGGCGACCACAAACCCGTCGAGCCCCGTCTGTTGGAGCAGATCGAGGCTGGTCCGCGCGTCGAAGACGTCTCCGCTGCCGATGATCGTGGCCTTGGGGAATCGGCGCTTGACCTCTGCGAGAGCCCCCCAGTCCGCCTTGCCGCGGTATCGCTCGCATACGGTCCGGCCGTGGATCACCATCGCGTCGACGCCCTGCTCGATCGACCGCTCGACGATCTCCCAGAAGTTCTCCTGCGCCTGCTCGGAACGGTTGGCTCCGATCCGCAGCTTCATCATGACCGGACAGGAGACGGCGCCTCGCACGGCCTTGAGGATCTCAATGGCGACGTCGGGCTTCTCCAGCAGTGCCCCGCCTCGGCCCCGCCGCAGTACTTTCGGCGCCGGACAGGCGCAATTCACATCGATCAGATCGTATCCTGCTCCGACCAGAGCTCCCGCGGCCTGCGCCATCGTCGCCGGCGTCTTGCCCAGGATCTGCGCCCCCACTGGGTGCTCGTCGTTCCCAGGACGGAAGCACGATTTAGCCAGGATGTCCGGCCGCGCGACGCTCTTGGCCAGCATCACATCCGCAAGGACAAATGGGCAGCCATACCGGCGGGCGAACAGTCGCATCGGATGGTCGCTGTATCCGCTCAGCGAAGCCTGGAAGAACGGCACATCCAATGCGATCGAGCCCAGCTTCAACACTACCTTACCATCCATAGTGCTTCTGATATCCCTTCAGTGGTCTCTCATGGAACCATTATGATCGTTATTATATGACGTTGCGTAGCCCCTACGCCGGGCTTGCCCAGTTTACAGGAACGTCCCCGAAGCCAAATCACCTCGCAGGGCGCACCTCCCCCCTGCCGCAGTCCTGTTCCTGCATCTATTATATAGGGTTCATCGGAGATGTTTGTGTGCGACCGCACTTGCCACTACTGGAATGCGGGTCATGCTTCTTCGATGCAGGCGACGCCCAGAACGTCTGTGATGCGATCGAACTCGTCGAGAGAGTCGAAGTCGATCACGATCCGTCCGCTTCGACCGCTCTTCTTCGTCTCGATCGCAACCCGCGTACCCAGGTGCCGACAGAGTTTGCCTTCCAGATCCACGATGTTGGCCGCTTTGGCCCGCGGTGCCGGTCTTGCCGCGGGCTGCTCCGCCAGGTGCATCCGAACCAGACGCTCCACCTCTCGCACGCTAAGTCTCCCGGCCAGCGCTCGGTTGGCCAGTTTACGGCGAAGCTCATCGGTCGGCAGGGCGAGAATCGCCCTCGCGTGGCCCATGGAGAGCTGTCCGTTGACGAGCATCTGTTTGAGTTCTTCGGGCAGATCGAGCAGACGCAGGTAGTTGGCGATCACAGAGCGGTCCTCGCCCAGTCGCTCAGCGGCTTCGGTCTGCGTCAGGGAAAATGCGCCCAGATAGTGCTGATACGCCTTGGCTCGCTCGATCGGATTCAAGTCGCGGCGGTGGATGTTCTCGACCAGCGACCATTCGAAGAGCTGTTCGTCGCTTACTTGTCGGACGACCGCCGGGATCGTCTTGAGCCCGACCATTTCCGCGGCTCGGAACCGCCGCTCGCCCGCGATGAGCTGGTATCCGCCCTGGAACGGACGGACGATAATCGGCTGCACGATACCGTTGGCCTTGACAGAGTCAGCCAGTTCCCTAAGGTCTTCGTCGTTCCATACCGTCCTGGCTTGGTATGGATTAGGTCGAATCGACGCGAGTGCGAGGTTCTGAAAAGAGTCGCCGACGGCGGTGTCTGGTGGTAATAGAACTAACTCTCTTGGCTCGACCGCTTTCTCCAGAGAGATCCGTTCCGCCGCTGGCGGAACCTGCGCTGGCGTCGGTGATGGCACGCCTATGGGACCCAGCAAAGCTTCAAGACCCCTGCCCAAATGCCTTGGCTTTTCGTTCTTTCCGGCGCCCATGTCATTCTCCTTGCATGCACAATCTCTCAGGTCAGTCCGTGGCGCTATTCTAGACTTCGGGCCTTCACGATCTCAAGACATATTTCGGCAAGTGCCCTCAAACTTCTACAGATTTCTGCCTGCTCCGATCCTAACGTGCCACTTTGTGTTTCGGAGTTCCACCTCCAGACCTCGCCACTGTCGCATAGGTCGACAGCACGAAAGGGGGCTACGAAGTCGACAGGGTGAGCGGCTGCCGGCAACAGGTTTGTGCAGGGGGAATCCGAGGAACGCATGGCCTGATTCCAGCCCACTAATGGGTTATCGTACTGTTGCCAGACTGCTGGCGAAAGAAGCGGGGAGGCACTGCCAGAGGTTCTTCTGAATCGCTCCCCGGCCATGCGGGATGCTTCGCTCGCCGCATGCTCAGCCTGGCATCTCATGCAGTTTGTGTCCCGTGCCACTGACGAGGGCGACGTGTATCCTCTGCAGGTGCGGTTCGTATTCCATGCCTCTGGAATCGCAAAAGGAAGCCAATGATTCTGATCGGAGTTGAAGCCCAGGTGAAGACGAAGCAGTGTTTCACGAGAAACAGGCTTCGTCCTATGATTGGCATTCCGCGAATACCCGCATCGATGGCCCTGTCGTGAGAAGCGGTTCTGCATGAGGAAACGACGACACTGTGCCCGGCGGAGGGCTGCTGTGATCGCACTGAATCTCAGCATTCCCCAGAATAGGGAGCAGGAGGCGACTCCAAATGGGGCCTCCAACCCAATATGTGTCACGTGAAACACACGATCTTGACGCTGCCACATCCGCGATTATTGTCACCACGCAAGCCTCGACACTACAGCCGCACCGACGCATCCGTTGCCTGCCTGCAAGGGACGGTCGTGAAAGACCAGAAGGCCCAATCCTGGAGGACCCAGAAACGCACACCTAACCACTCCGCCGTCAAGCACCCAGTCAACGCCCCAGACGAGCAAAGATTTCACACAGTCCAAAATTCAGGAGCGATTCCCAGGGGATCCGATGCTATCGTGATGTTACAGAGCACCGCCAGATCCAGCACAAGAAGTGCTATTATCGGACGTACGATCATATGTCAAACTAGGTGGCATAGGCAGCTTCGCTCAAAAGACCCGCTGGACGCCGATTCTTGGGCCGACCGAGAAACCATTTGGCTCTGGACCCGACTGGCATCTATATGCGGATAATCCCTGCAACTTGCTTGTCAGAGTCTCTCATTTACTGTATCCTCTGCCCATGAAGGCGTACTCCCAAATCACTGCGGCACTGGCCACGATTCGCTCGCAAGCCCTCGCGGTCTATCGCCTGCTGGCGCCGCGGGGCCACACGGTCATCATGTTCGCAGCCCTTTTCTGCAACCTCGTCGTCAAGTTCTTCCACGCCCACAGGACCGGTCACATCCCTGAGTATCCAGGTTGGATTCTGACGGATGTCGCGATTCTGCTGACTGTAGAGGCTGCATTGGCACTCCTGTGCTATCGCTGGCCCACTGCCCGCGTCTTCCGGGCTGCTTTGGTCGTCGCCGCGGTGATCTGCACATGGTCGGGTGTGAATGCTGGCTGGCTGATCCGAACCGGCACGCAAATCCTCCCTCATGAACTCGTTCCCCTGTTCAGAGACCCATTCTTCGTAGCAAAAATGGTGTTTCGTAACTTTTTGGCCATGCCTCTGGCGTCCGCTGTCCTTCTGATTCCCAGTGCCGTGGCCTTGGCTTTCTTTTTCTCGCTCCTCGCACGACCAGCAGTGCCGACGTACAATTGGCGGTGGTTTCGTGTACGGATCGCCGGGGCCCTCCTAATCAGCGTCGCAGCGGTCGTCGCCAACACGATGGTTTCCAACCTTGGCTCCGCGCAGATCGGAGTGATGGGGATGCGATACAATTGTCAAGCAAGGGCAATTCTGGCCTTTGTCCTTCCCGGCTACAGGCACCTCGCCCGTGACGATTTCCGCAACGCGTCCCGTGAGTTGCCGCGACACGATGGCATTCCGATTGCCCGAACGCCGGACGCAGCCAATCACAACATAGTCATCGTCGTCCTCGAAGGCGTTCAATACGACTGCACGTCGCTCGCGTCGCGGCAGGGCGGCATCGCGCCCCAGCCGGGACAAACGAGCGATGGCCTGACGCCCTATCTGGCAGCACTGGCAGACCAGGGCGTGTCCTTCTCGAACGTTCGATCCGTCGTTACTCATACTACAAAGGCCCTTTTTGCCCTTCTGACGGGAAGATATCCCTCTGCATCACAGGATATTTCGGAAACCGTGCCCTTGGATCAGCCGTACGCAAGTCTGGCAACGATTGTCGAGAAGGGCTTGGGTTTTCGAACCGCGTTCTTCCAGTCCGCAACGGGGATATTCGAATCCCGTCCAGGCCTCATCCACAACCTCGGATTCGATAAGTTCTTTACCCGAGAGGATTTACGTGACCCAAACCATTTTGTCGGATACCTCGGAGCCGACGAGTTCGCCCTTCTTGACCCGGTCGCTGACTGGATACAGTCCGAGAATGGCCCGTTCCTCATCACCATCCTTTGTTCGGTCACGCACGACAGCTACGTGGTGCCCGCCTGGTACGGCCCGAAGGCCGACAGTCAGGAAGGACGCTATCTCCAGACGATCGCCTACACCGACCGATTCCTCGCTGCCCTGGACGCTCGCCTGACCGAGCTGGGGCTGGCGGAAGACACGATCTTCTGCGTTGTCGGCGACCACGGCGAGGCATTTGGCGAGCATGGCATGATGGGCCACGAGCGGATCGCGTACGACGAGGTCCTACGTATTGCGATGTGTCTGCGAGCGCCGGGCCTGGTCGAGCCGGGGACTCGCGTCGACGCTCCCGTCAGTTCGGTGGACTTGGCTCCCACCATCCTGGCCTTGCTGGGCTTTGAGACACAACCCATGGCTTTCGACGGCGACAATGCACTTGCTCCCTTGCCGTCGGACCGCCAGGTCTTTCTCGCAGGCTGGATGCAGCAAAGCCCGGCCGGGTATGTCCAGAACGATAGAAAGGTCATCTACTACCCTGATAACGGGCGCGTTCGGGTCTTCCATCTCGGCGCCGATCCGCTTGAACTCAACGGCATCGATCTTCCCGAACCCGAAGCCGCCGAGATCTCACGGAAGATCGTACAATGGCGCCGCGACACCATCTTCAAGATCGACGAGAGCGCCAGAGGCCAGACGACGCTCTACGGATCCTGGCTGAGCAAGTGGTCCGGACGAGAGTCCAGAGTCAGATACATCGGCCCATGACGCTGTCTGTGAGCGAAATCACCCCTGTTAATGATATCAATAGATTGGTTTTACTCTGCACGCATGGGCACTTGGGAAGTCTGGGACGAGATTAGCGAACAGGGCCTTTCGCGATCTCCTGATTCCTCTTGCCTCGGAACGTTACGTCCTATATAATGTTTTTTATCGTGTCTCTCCGTGCATTCTGAGAGGCTGTCGCACCTGCGTATGTCAAACGCCAGATTGTTCCTCGCCCACGCCATTTGCCGATATACACGTTGGGCCTACTGGCCATACGCATCGCATTCTGTGGCAATGGAGGTGTTGGCGATGACCACAGCAGACGACAGACATACAGCGAAGAAACAGCGTTTGGATCGGTTTTTTCGCACCGGACGCCAACTGCGTCTGGTGTCCCTTGCGGTGGCATGGTCCCTGCTTGGCCTAGTTCATCCCGGCAGGGCGGTCGGTGCTTCCGTCCAGAACCTGATCAAAGGCATCCAGCACAACTCCATTCAGGAAGCCATCGATGCTGCCGACGAGGGCGACGTCCTGGTCGCGGCCCCTGGCACCTATGCCGAGTCGGTGAGCTTCATGGGCAAGGCCATCACCCTGCGGTCCCAGGACCCCAACGACCCAGGAGCCGTTGCCGCGACCATTATCGATGGCGCTGCCGTCGCGGGGGTATCCTTCACTCACGGGGAAGGCGCCCGCTCCATTCTGGCCGGGTTTGTGATCAGCGGGGCGGCCCGAGGCATCTTCTGCAGTGGCACGACGCCAACCATCTTCAACTGCCGGATCGTGGACAACACCGGTTTTGGGATCGCGCTGAACAATGGTAGTGCACCGACTCTCGTCAACTGCATCATTGCGGGCAATGCGTCGTCTGGCATCGAACTTGAAGAGGGGGCTAGCGCCGTCATCGATCATTGCACGATCGTCGGCAACCGTCTGGCCATCGTCGGAGGCTCGCCGATCGTGACCAACTCCATTCTCTGGGACAACAGCTTCGACGGCATCACTCCGCCGATACACGGCGGGGCGGTTGTGACCTACTCGAATGTGCAAGGCGGATACGAAGGCGAGGGCAACCTCGACGAACTTCCGCGATTCGTCGAGCCCGGCCAGTGGGCCAATCCGCGAACGCCTCAGGCCGTGTGGGTCAGAGGCAACTACCACCTGTTCTCCGATTCACCATGCGTCGATGCAGGCGATCCCGCCTTCGTCCCGACGGTGCTCACCACCGACATCGACGGTCACGCGCGGATCATCGGCAGTCGGACGGACATGGGCTGTGATGAAGTGCCCCAGCCGATCTATGTCACCTGGCAGGGCCATGCGAGCGTTCGCATCGCCTGGAAAGGTCTCGTCGTCTACGTCGATCCCTATCGCCTGACCGCAAGTCCCCAGGACGCGGATCTCATTCTGATCACACACAGCCATGGTGACCACTACTCACCGTCCGACATCGCAAGAGTCCGCAAGGCCCAGACGCAGTTCGTCGCTCCGCCCGACGTGGTCAAGGCCTTGGGTGCAGGGAACAGCCTGGCGCCGGGCCAGAACGTGGCGATCCTCGGTCTGACCATCGACGGCGTCGCGTCTTACAATATCACCAAGACCAACCATCCCAAGGTCAACAACTGGCTCGGGTTCGTCGTCAACATCGGGTCCAATCGGATCTACTGCGCGGGCGACACGGACTTGACGCCGGAAATGAAAGCCCTCACGGACATCGACCTGGCCTTCCTCCCCGCCGGCGGCACCTACACGATGGATGCGACGGAAGCCGCAGAAGCCACGAAGTTCATTCAGCCGACGTTGGCGATCCCATACCACTGGGGCACCGCAACCGGTTCGATCGCCGACGCACAGCAGTTCGCCAGGCTGGCCGCGTGCAACGTCAAGGTGCTGACCGCCGGACAGACGATTCGTTCGGAAGACTGGTCTCGCGACTTCACCTTCGTCGCCCATTGGACGCTCGACGAATCGAGCGGTCTCATCGCCTCCGACAGCGCCGGCGACTACGACGCGACGCTCATCGGCGGCGCGATGTGGCGACCGATGGCGGGCCGACTCAGCGGCGCGATCGAGCTCGACGGCGTGGACGACTGCATCACGACGCCATTCATCCTGAATCCTTCACAGGACACGTTCAGCGTCTTCGCCTGGGTCAAAGAGGGCGCGCCCGGCCAGACGATCCTCTCCCAGATCGGCGGCGCACACTGGCTTCTCGTGGACTCGTCAACGGGCGGTCTGGCGACGCAGCTCAAGATGTCCGGCCGGAGCGGGAAAGATCTCGTCTCGACCGCGGCTGTCACCGACGGTCAATGGCGCCGCGTCGGCCTGACCTGGGACGGCGCATCGCGAGTCCTCTACGTGGACGACGTCGAAGTGGCTCGCGACACGCAGACCGCTCTTGCCGGCGGTGCAACGGGCCTGCGTCTCGGCGGCGGCCCGAACGCGGAGGCAGGGAACTTCTGGTCCGGCTGGATCGACGATGTCCGAATCTACACGCGAGTCATCGTGCCATGACGCCAGGGGAATCATCGACGGACCCCAAATAATAGGAGGAGACAAGTCCGTTGTCCGGACCGTCTCCTCCTGGTGTTTCGGTTCTTGCCTGATATCTCTTACTTCTTCTTGCCGAAGAAGCTCTTCTTTTCTTTCGCCGGCTTCTCGGCCTTGGCGGGTTTTTCCGCTTTGGCCTTCTTCTCTTTGGCGGGCTTCTCGGCCTTGACCTTCTTCTCCTTGCGAGCCTTGGCCGGGGCCGCGGAACGATCGCGGCCGGCCATGAAGGACGCGGCCACCACGATCAGCGAAACCACGATCGCGCCGCCCAGAACGTACCAGATGAGGCCTTGAACCGCCGAGAGGATCGACGGGGTCACGCCCTTGAGGCCTGCGATCGCGACGATCGCGGTGTACAGCAGCGCCAGCAACGGCAGAAACAGCAACATACCCAGGATATTGCTCTGAGCGTCGGGGGCGGCCTCGACGTAGGCGGCGCCCACCATCATGGGCATCGCCGCGACCGGCTCGGGCATCGGAACTTCGTCTTCAGCACCGCCTGCGGCCCCCGGTTCGGCCTCGGACGTGATGTCCTCGAAGGAACCCTCCTCGCCCACCGCGGCCGGCTCGGCGTCGGAGGCTTCGCCGCCGCCTTCGCCGCCTTCGGAGGTGTAAATCTCGTCCAGGATGCCGCCGAGCGAGGTGTCGTCGGCCTGCAGGGACAGGTCCAGAAGGCCCGACCCGCTGCCGAAGGAGTCCAGGCTCACGTCGTCTTCGATCTCTTCGAGGGAGGCTTCGCCGCTGGAGCCGGCCGGTCCGACCGCGGTCTCGGCCATCGAATCTTCGGTCACGCTAAAACCCGTGCTCGACTCGCCCAGGACGTTGACGCCCGATTCCGCTGCGATCGCAGTATCCATCGCGGTGATATCGGACCCGGACTCGGAGGCCAGGACGCCCGATTCGCCCGCAAGGGCGATCTCTTCTTCGGTCCCGTCGCCGAGGTCGGTCGCGGAACTGTCGGCGGCGCCCTCCATCGCGGCCGGCTGTTCTTCGTCCGCCAGGAACAGCATATCGTCAGCAGCGACTTCGTCGCCCGCCGGGGCCTCCTCGCTGAAGGCCATCTCCTCGCCGGTGGTCTCCTCAGGGGCAAAGCCGAGTTCCGACGTGGATTCAACTTCCGCCGTCGGCTCGAGGGCCGCCGCGTCGTCTTCACCGAGCTTGAACAGGTCCTCATCGAGCAGGGGGGCCGCCTCTTCGAGGGGGGCCTCCTCCAGCCCGAGTTCCTCCAGGGCGCCGTCTTCCGCCGCCGGGAACTCCTCCAGGGCCATGTCCACGCCCTCGGACAGAAGACTGTTCACTTCGTCGATCTTGAACAGCAGGTTGGAGCCGTCGCGAAACTCGCGGAGCCTGCCTTCCTTGACCAGTTGCTTGACCTGGTCTTCGGTTTTGCCGAGCTGTTGCGCCGTCTCTTTGAGCGAGTAGAACATGCCAGCCATAAATTCGCCATCTCCACCGACAGAGTTCCCAATCGCGAAGGCCGCGTTTGGGCCCGTCCGAACGCGGTTGCGGGGCGACCTGGGTCCCCCGGATCGTAGTTCCCTAAGGCCTGTATTTTACCGCATCCACGCACTTTATGCAATCCTTTTTTCCACGAACAGCCCGATCCGCACGACCAGGCGGGCCCAAGCCCGGCAAGCCACGCCTCGCGAGCCCCGATCCGTCCGATAAGCGACCCGCGAACAGAACTGAGTCCGGCCCCTTCAGACATCGGTTTTCATAGGATGAGCGTTTACAGCCGCACTGGCGGCCTGTCGCTCACGTGTCCGTGAGCACCGTCCGCCGAAGGAAGCGACGGAACGATCCGGATTCCGCCGTTTCACGGCGGGCATTTTTCGCCTTTTGCCAGCAGCATGGAAGGCGTGCTACGCACGGCCCTGAGCGGGCCTGCTCCCTCTGCCTTTCTTCATCTCATGTCATTGGCGGAAAGCGGGAAGATGCCCCTCGCACGACCGTCTCGGGCGTGCAGCCCACGGGACTTTTTATGCCCGAGAACCTGCACAGACACGCAGGCGTCGAATCCCCGATTCGCCTGTTGCGTGTTCGAAGCCCCGGCCGGTATAATGGGCTCGTGATTCGCGGGGTGTAGCTCAGTTTGGCTAGAGCGCATGCTTTGGGTGCATGAAGTCGCTGGTTCGAGTCCAGTCACCCCGACTTGATGGCAGAGTCCTGTGTGGACCGCGTCACTCCGACAGGATCGAGCCGCCGCCCCAGAATCCTCCCTGCGGAATGAATTCGCCATTGACGATCCGGATCGTGCCATCGCAGGCGGTCTGGCCGCTGACAAGGACGGTCCCATCGTTCACGGTCAATTCGCCTTTCTCGGGGAGGGTCAGATTGCCGACAAGGTTCGTCGTGCCGGTGAGCCGAATTCTCGCGCTTGGATCGATCGCCACGTCGGCTGCAATTCCGCCGAAGCCGCTGAAATCGGCCTGAGCGGATTGCGAGATTCGCGAGGCGGAAACGGTGCCGCCCTTCAACGAAATGACGCCGTTCGGCCCGTTGATCAGGCAGGTCTTGGCGGGCAGACTCGTGAAAACGACCGCTCCTCCCTGTTGAACCACGATTCTGCCCGTATTCGTGAAGTCGCTCTCCTTGGTGTAGAGATTCAGTGTGGAGCCCGGCAGGTTGGCCATCGTGCCTTCGTTCACGATGGTCCCGTAGCTGTCGACCAGCAGGTTCCCGACGAACGCCATGATCGTGCCCCGGTTGACGACCGACGTCCGCGCCCAAAGGAAGCCCGTTCCGACCATAGTCGCCTTCGGCGCGTTCACGATCGTGTGGAAACCCGCACAAGTACCGCCCCGGAAGCGGAGCACTCCGGCGTTGACCATAGTGGACTCGGGCGCCGTCTGCTTGATCCGCAGGGTTCCGAGATTCTGCACGATGATCTCGCCGTCGTTGGTCACGGTTGCCCCGGCCAGTTCGACGATGCCATCCACCTGAACAAGGGCGTCCTTGGCGTTCGAGAGATTTCCTGCAAGGGCGACTCCTTTCGTGCCGAAGGTCAGATTGGCATCGGCGACATTGGCCACGTTGCCGACGATAGACAGATCGTCGAGTTCCAGGCTGCCTTGATTTGTCAGCCCAGCGGGGAGGTCAAACACAAGCTTGTGCCGTTCGTGCTGACTCCGGACGGTGACCTGGCCGTGGCAAATCATGGCGTTGACGCGGTAATCGCGAGCCAGGGAGATCGCACAGGGGCCGTCTCCGCCGGGAATCACAACGATGAACTGCAGGAGGTCGTTGTTGTCCGGAACCACAACAGGAGTCCAATTCTCCGGGGCATCCCATCGGCCCTCGGCCCCACCGATCCATTGAGACTCAATCAAACCGGCTCGTACGCTGCCCACAGCACACAAGAGTGCGACAGCAATCAACTTCTTGCCAAACATGACCCAACTCAACATTTGCACACGGCGCCTGACCTCTCCTCCGGCGGGAACACCCGTGCCGACCCTCCCTTGCCAGCCACGACAACAGAGAGAATTATACCAGAACCCGCCGTAGAACACAAGATGCGTGGTGGGCGCCCCGTCCCCCGGTGTCGCTACGGCCTGCTCCGTCATGCCTACGCAGTTGCGTCCAGCTCCACCGCAGAGACAGAAGCCGCCGCGACCGAGCTGTCCGTCGTGCCCAGGGGCTCCATGAACTGCATGTACAGATAAGTCGAGAGATCGAATCGCGGCGTGGGATCCACAACGATCGCCGGCCGGCCGTCGTCGGCCCTCGCCGGACCGACGACGAAGGCTGCGGCGCCCATGGCCTTCATGAAGCCGCGTCGTGTCACTCAGTGTTCGCTCTTTTCCATTCGGCCTCTCCGTGTGTGAAGATCTACATCTCCCAGCCTTTGCGATACTCGGGGCGACGCAGGAGCTTATTCGCTTCCGGCGAATTCGTGAACTGCATGTTTGCCGTATCCCAGTGCAGTTTCTTGTCGACGCGAAGCGCGACGTTGCCCAGCGCGATCGTCTCGGCGAACGGATATACGTTCTCGAAACTGGCGTCGGAAGGCCTCTCGCCGCGACAGGCGCGAATCCACTGGTCCAACTCGCCGACAGGCCTGGGCAGCGTCTGCGGCGGCTTCGTGAACGCCTGCATTCTCTTCTGTGGGATCAGACGCGGATTGCCGCCCATAAAGTCGCACAGGAGTTTGCCCTTGTCGCCCACGAACAGCAGTCCCTCGTCGGGCATGTCCAGGGCGTCTGCCTCGAGTTCCGCGGGCTTGGGCGGCCGAATCCCGCCGTCGTACCAATGCAGCGAGACCGGCGGCATGCCCTCCCTCGCGGGAAACTCAAAGTGGATCGTGCTGGCCCGCGGGAACGAGACGTTGTTCACCTGCTTGAGCCAGAGGTTGTCGATGATAGCCCAATATTGGCTCGCAGTCGCCTCGACCGTCGTCGGTGTGCCGAGCTTGAGGATCTTCCAGATCTGGAAGAAGCTGTAGTTGCCCATGTCGCCCAGGGCGCCACTGCCGAAATCGCACCAGCCTCGGAAGACCGCGTGGGTGTAGTCCGGATGGTAGGGGCGCTGTGGGACGGGTCCCAGCCAGAGGTCCCAGTCGAGTCCTTTCGGGACCGGCGGCCTGTCTTTCGGCAGTTCCGTCGCCCCCTGCGGCCAGACCGGGCGCGACGACCAGTTGTGCACCTCGCGGACCTCGCCGATCGCACCGGCCGCGAGCCACTCGGCAATCGTCGCGGTCGAGCCGATGCCGGCCGAGCAGAACATGTGCGTGGCGGCGCCGGTCTTTCGGGCGGTGTCGCGGGAGAGCCTGGCTTCATACAGCACGTTGGCGAGCGTCTTGTGCTGGATCACGTGCTTGCCTCGGTTCATCGCGGCCACCGCGATCGTGCCGTGCAGGTGCTCGGGCGTCATGATGTAGAGGGCATCGACGTCCTTTTCTTTGTCGAGCAACTCGCGGAAGTCGACATGAGCGGAGCAGCCGCGGTACTGTCCGGTCGGCGAGTTCATGCCATAGTAGGCTTCGATGATCTCCTGGCCCATCTTGCGCCCGCAGCGGCAGCCTTTGACACCCTGGCCCCAGTCGGGCTTCTTGAGAAACGCGCGGACCTTGTCGCGGATCTCGTTGCGTCCCCACTCGACATAGTCGGTGCTGTCGGTGTTCGGGTCGCACACGGAGACGATCTTGAGCTCCTGCCTGGGCAAAGCCTCGATGAGCTGGCGGATGCCCTGGGTCCCGGCGCCGATATAGGCGACGTTGATCTTCTCGCTTGGAGGGACGCTCTTGGCGCCGGCCAACACGTGACTGGGCACGACGCTGAAGGTCAGGGCCGCGCTGGACGCGGCGGCGAGGAACTCGCGACGATCCAGGGCGTTC
Source organism: uncultured Phycisphaerales bacterium (assembly GCA_937927975.1). Classification (GTDB taxonomy): domain Bacteria; phylum Planctomycetota; class Phycisphaerae; order Sedimentisphaerales; family Anaerobacaceae; genus PLanc-01. The sequence continues at coordinate 118,793 of CALEZT010000267.1, read as the reverse complement.
GTTCGAGAGGGGGCATCCGGCTTCATGGCTCATTCTCCTTGTTTGCAGGCCTTGGCAAGCCCGGCTCGCACCGGACCGGTGTCCCCAGCTTACCGATTCGCAGATGCGCTGCAAAGGGGAAAATAGGGGCCGGCCTGCGGTCGGGCGCAACGGCTTCTGCGGGGGGGGGTGCTGCCCCATTCTGGCATCTCTTAGCAGGGCTCAGGACAGAATCTCAGTGGCAACGCAGGATTTGTCGTTTTCGCTCTTTGTCATCCTGAGCGCCGCGAAGGATCTGGCATGGGAGCCGAAGGAATCGGGCCTGCACAGAGAACAGACGAAGTCATAACGCCCACGCCGGATGCTCCACTGCGTTCAGCATGACAAGAGGTCGCTGGGGAGCCACGGACTCTGGTCGCACAACTGCCGTTCAGTAGCGAGAGACGTTCATCTCGCCCGGGACGCCGGTGACGAGGTAGACGACGCTCTCGGAAATGTTCGTCGCGCGGTCGGCGATTCGCTCGATGTTGTGTGCCGCCCAGATCAAGTACGTCGCCCGCGTGATGACCGAGGGGTTCTCGATCATGCGGTTGATCAGATCGTTGTACGCCTGGTCGTTCAGGCGGTCGACCTCGTCGTCCTCCAGGCAGATCTGCTGGGCCTTCTCCGCATCGCGATTGATAAAGGCTTCGAGACTTCGACGGAGCATGCTGACCGCCTTCTCCGCCATAGGAGGCAGGTAGATCAGGGGCCGGACCAGGGGCTGGTCGCCGTGCAGGAGGACGATCTTGCCGATGCCCTCGGCGTAGTCGCCGATCCGCTCGAGGTCGCGGACGATGCTCAGCGTCGCGATGATCTCCCGCAGGTCGGAGGCGACCGGCTGCTGCAGCGCGATCAGATCGACGCACTTGTCCTCGAGGGACCATCGCAACTGGTTGACCTTGGCGTCGTTATCGATGACTTTCCTGGCGGCCCGCGCGTCCATGTTGCCCAGCGCCTCGACCGAGCGGTTGATCGCCTCGATCACCATCTCGCCCATGTGCAGGACGTCGCGTTCCAGTTCCTTGATCCGATTATGAAAACCTTCTCTGGCCATGAACAGCTCCGAGATCTACCATTGACGATTTCCGTTTTGGGCTTGCGCTCAGCGTAAGCCCTGCCAGCAAATCGTAAATAGCAAATCGCAAATAATCAATTACCCAAAGGCTCCTCGTATATAGTCTTCGGTCAATTTCTCTTTGGGGTTCGTAAAAATCTGGTCGGTTTGGCCGAACTCGACGAGCCGACCGAGGTGCATCAGAGCGCTGTAGTCCGAACAGCGGGCCGCCTGCTGCATGTTATGGGTCACAATCACGATGGCGTACTCCTTGCAGAGCACCCGCAGCAGTTCCTCGATCCGCAGCGTCGACATGGGGTCCAGGGTCGAACAGGGCTCGTCCAGGAGGATGATCTCAGGCCGGAGCATGAGCACGCGGGCGATGCACAGTCGCTGCTGCTGCTCCAGCGTCAGCGACAGGGCATTCTGGTTGAGCTTGTCTTTGAGATCGTCCCAAAGGCCGACGTGTTCCAGGCTCTCCTGGATGGTTCGCATGATGTCGGCCTTCCTCTTCATCATGTTGTGGATCCGAAGGCCAAACTTCAGATTATTGTAGACCGACAGGGAGAAAGGATTGGGGCGCTGGAAGACCATGCCCACCTTGCGGCGCAGTGCGATCAGATCCGTGTCGCGGTCGAGGATGTTCTCGCCGTCGATCAGGATCCGGCCGCGCATGTCGATGTGCTCGATCAGGTCGTTCATCCGGTTGAAGCATCGCAGGAGGGTGGATTTTCCGCAGCCGGACGGGCCGATAATGGCGGTGACGTTCCGGGCCGGAATCTCGATGTTGACGTCGATCAGGGCGCGGAATGGGCCGTAGTAGAGATTCAGGTCAACGGTCTTGATCTTGGCGTCAACTTGCATAAAACCAATTCTCACCACAGAGACACAGAGGACACAGAGAAGAGGGAAGACGCGAAGGTGAGAAGTCTAGAAGACCGCAGCAGTTGGCCTCTTGGGTTCCCACCTTCTTGCCTTCCCCTTCTTCATTTTTCTCTGTGTCCTTTGTGTCTCTGTGGTGCATACCATTCTACCCGAAACGTCCGGTAATATAATCGTTCGTTCGCCTGTCAATGGGCTTGGTGAAGATCTGGTCGGTCTGACCCAGCTCCACCAGCTCGCCCATCAGGAAGAACGCGCAGCGTTCGCTGACCCGTGATGCCTGCTTGACGTTGTTGGTCACGAGGATCTGCGTGTAGTCGGCCTTGAGCTGCTGCATGGTGTCCTCGAGCTTGGCGGTCGAGATGGGGTCCAGGCCCGAACTGGGCTCGTCGTACAGGATCACCTCGGGTCCCACCGCCAGCGTGCGTGCGATGCACAGACGTTGCTGCTGGCCGCCGGAGAGCTTCACCGCGGGCTGGTTGAGGCGGTCCTTGACCTCGTCCCAGAGCGAGGCCTTCTTCAAGGACTCCTCGACGATCCAGTCGACCTGCTCGCGATGGGTGAGGCCGTGAACCTTCGGGCCGTAGGCGACGTTCTCGAAGATCGTCACCGGCAGCACCTGCGGCAGGGCGAAGATGATCCCGATCTTCTTGCGAAGGACGTTGTCGCGGATTGCCTTGAGGTCCTGGCCGTCCAGGAGGATTTCGCCCGTCTGGGAGTAGCTTCGCACGCGGTAGTTGAGCCGGTTCAGGGCCCGCAGAAAGGTGGTCTTGCCGCTGTTGGAGGGTCCGATCACGCCGAGGATCTCGTTGCGTTGAACCTCAAGGTCGATGCTCTTGAGGGCCTGGACGGACCCGAAGAAGCAGTTCAAACCGGTGGTCTTGATGATCGCGTCTACCATAGCCTCTTCTTCCGATAGTGGGCACGCAGGAAGATGCTCACGAGGTTCATCAGGAACACCAGGCCCACCAGGACCAGGGCGGTCGCGAAGCTCAGCTCCAGCGGAATGTTCGGCACCTGGGTCGAGATCACATACAGGTGGTAGGGCAGCGCCATCACCTGGTCGAAGACCCCGCGGGGCAGCCTGGGCAGGTAGAACGCCGCGACGGTGAACAGGATCGGCGCCGTCTCGCCCGCGGCCCGGCTCAGGCTCAGGACCGTCCCGGTCAGGATGCCCGGAATGGCGTAGGGCAGCACGCAGTAGCGGACCGTCTGCCAGCGGGTCGCCCCCAGCGAGAGGCTGATCTCTCGGTACGTGTCGGGCACCGACTCCAGGGCCTCCTTCGAGGCGGTGATAATCACCGGCAGGCTCATGATCGCCAGCGTCAGCGAGCCCGCCAGGATCGAGGTGCCGAAGTGCAGCAGGATGACGAACATCGTGAAGCCGAAGAGGCCATAGACGATCGAGGGGATGCCCGAGAGGTTCACCACCGACAGCTTGATCAGACGCGTGAACAGGTTGTCGTGGGCGTACTCGACGAGGTAGACCGCCGAGAGCACGCCCAGAGGCAGCGAGAACAGCATCGTGCCGACGACCAGGAGGATCGTGCCGACGATGGCGGGGAAGATGCCGCCGGCCTTCATGCCCTGTCGCGGGGCCGCGGTCAGGAACTCCCAACTGATCGCGCCGGCTCCGTTGACGACGATGTACACCATCACCAGCAGGATCGGCACGACGATGGCGAGCGTCAGAACGCCCAGGACCGCGAACGCGATGTGCTGGCGGATCTTGGCTCCGTTCATTTCCTGGCCCTCCGCAGGAACATGTCGGCGATGAGGTTGATCGTGAACGTGATGGCGAACAGGACCAGTCCGACCGCGAACAGCGCGAAGTAGTGCTCGGAACCGCCGACCGTCTCGCCCATCTCGCCTGCAATGGTGGCGGTCAGCGTCCTGAGCGGCTGGAGGATCGACTTGGGCATGACCGGCGCGTTGCCGGTGACCATGAGCACGACCATCGTTTCGCCGACGACCCGTCCGATGCCCAGCATGACCGCCGCGACGATGCCCGAGGAGGCCGAGGGCAGGATCACTCGCCAGAGCGTCTGCCATCGCGTGGCGCCCAACCCGAAGGCGGCTTCGCGATAGGCCTTGGGCACGCCCGCCAAAGCGTCCTCGGAGATGCTGATGATCGTCGGCAGCGCCATGAAGGCCAAGAGCAGACTGCCGGTCAGGCCGGTCATGCCGGTAGACAGGTGGAACGTGTTCCGAAGGAAGGGGCCCAGCCAGATGATGCCCAGGAAGCCCAGCACGACGCTGGGGATCGCGGCGAGGATCTCGATCAGCGACTTGAGGACGTGCTTGAGGGGCCTGGGCGCGACCTCGGCAATAAACATCGCGGCCGCGACGCCCAGCGGCACGCAGATCGCGATCGCCCAGAAGGTGACCAGGACGGACCCGACCAGCAGGGGCAGGATGCCGAACTTGGGCGGCTCGGAGATCGGCAGCCACTCTTTTCCGAGCAGCACGTCGCGAATGGGGAAATCGCGGAACAGCGACAGCGAATCGCGCAGAAGGAACAGGAAAATGAGGAACACGAAGGCAACGACCACCAGGCCGCTGGCGCGGATGCACCACTCGATGACAGGTTCGCTAAATCTCCTGATCAAGGGTCGCTCCTACCGGTACGAATCCCGTCGCCGTGAATCGCGTCTGGCCGACCGGGCCCAATGCGTACTCCACGAACAGCCTGACAATCCCCTGGGGCTGGCCGTCCGTGTACAGGTACAGCGGCCTGGAAAGAGGATAGGTCTTATTGATTACGTCCTCCACGGTGGGCGGGTAGAAACCGTCGTTCGCCTGCGTCCCAGGCTCCGGATCGGAAAAAGGCAGATCGGGCCTACTCTGAGGGGGAAAAATCTCTTGGTTCGATTTTTCCCCCTCAAACCCTGGTCGCGCGTCGAGCGCTTCGGCTTGTCCATTCTTCAACGAAATCGAACCAGGAGATTTCGTTGAAGAATATAGGCCCGATCTGCCTTTTTCCGATCCGGAGACTTTGCCCACGAGTAGCGCCTTGGTTCGGTCCGAGAGGTAGCCCATGCCCAGATATCCGATCGCGCCGACGTTGTTGGCCACTTCCTCGACGATCGCCTGCGAGCTGGTCAGCAGGAGCGTTTCTTTGGAGAATTCCTCCGTGCTGCCCTTCTTGCTGAGTTGGACGACCACCTCTTTGAAGTACATGTGCGTGCCCGAGCTGACCTCGCGAGACAGCGTGACCAGGGGCAGGTCCGGCCCGCCGAGCGATTTCCAGTTGGTGATCTTGCCTGTGAAGATGTCGTGAAGCTCGTCGATGCTCAGCCGGTCGATGGGATTGGCGTGGTTGACGATAACCGCGATTCCGTCGTAGGCGATGACGATCTCGTGCGGATGGACGCCTCGCTTTTCCGCCATCTCGATCTCTTTGGGTTTCATCTCCCGCGAACAGGTGGCGATCTCGGTGGTCTTGTTGATCAGGGAGGCGATGCCCACGCCGGAACCGCCGCCGGTGATGGCGACGAACACGTGCGGGTACTGCTTCATGAACTCCTCCGACACCTCCTGCATCGCGTTGACGATCGTGTCGGAGCCCTTGGTCTGGATGAAACCCTGCGGCGAATTGGGGTCGATGCTCTGGGCGCAACCGGCCAGAAGCGACGCAGCAAGCAGCGAAAGCGAAACGACCTTCATTCTCAACATAGAAACGCAACCCTACCCGGCAATTGTTAGAATCGTGTTAGGAATGCGTTAGAAATCCGTTAATGGATTGTTATTGCTGCGTTCATGTCAGACCGTCCCACTGAATGCCCAGCTTGCGGGCAGCGTACGCCAATTCCTTGAGGTGGTCGCCATAGGCCATCACCCAATGAGAGTCGCGGACCTCGTTGATGAGCTTTTTCCAGTGGCCCTGGATCTCGACGTCGTGCTGCGATCGGCAGATCTCGTAGCCGGGATTGCTGCGGACGATCCCGGTGAAACCCAGCCAGCGGCCGGTGCTGTACTGAGGATCGATGAAGGTGACCTGCCGCCCGACCGGGATCTCGACCTTGGTGGCGGTCCCGTACTCGGATTCATAGTGCGTCATGATTCGCGCCGGCTCGTAGCGGATTCCGTCAAATCGGCGGGGCGAGCTGCAGTGGGCGCAGGTGACCCGTCCGGCGTGCGGGAACGTCGAATTGTGCAGGAAGACGGGTTGGCCTGCGATGTAGTGCAGCAGAATGCCGGCGGGGATGATCACGAAGTCGGATTCGCAGAAGGCCATCAGCCCTTCGTCGTTGAGCAAACCCAGGGTCAGGCACGGCGTCGTCTGCGAGATGGGCATGATCGTGCTCATGCAGTTGCGGATCGTGAATGCGGAAGCCTTGTGCTCGCGCATCAGGTCCTTGAAGACGCTGTGGAGGATGAAGGCGTTGACCACGAACTCGTTCGTCGTGGCCAACGTCGTGCCGGGAATCGCCAGGTACGCCCGCGTCGCTTCCTCGGCCGCAGCCACTCGTTCGCGGTTCGCCAGAGCGGCCTTGATCCGCGGCGTAACATTCTCGTAGGAGACGTCGATGATCTCCAGGCCGTATTTCTGGCGGGCCACGTCAGGCGCCTCAGGCGAGTATTTACCCCAAGGACCGCCCAGTGCGACGATGCGAGTCCCCAGGAAGTTCTTCATTCCGTACAGGGCGCCAAGCCGCCAGAGCAGCTCGTCCGCGTCGTCGACGACCACGTCCTCGACGTGGACGCCGCGACCCACAGGGGCAGCGGATCGGTCGCTCGCGCAGTTGAGATACCGCGTGCTCAGGGCCTCGAACCAATAGTACGCCGGGTCCGAACTGCGACGAACGAAGACGATCGTATCCTTGTCCTTCTTCGGCGTGAAACACGCCTTGAGCAGTTCGCCCGAACCCGAGGCGGCGTAGACAATCACCGCATCATATTCAACCTCGTGAACTCGCGCGGCTTCGCCGGCGGTCTTGACGTTGGCGATCGGCAGGACCTTGAGGGGGAACCTCGCGGTCGAGCAGAGGGCTTGCAGATCCGTGTCGATTCGTCTGGCCTCTGTCACGGCGGCCTCGTCGCTCTGGACGCCACCCCAGGATTTCCACGACGTCGCGGGTCGCTTCTGGGCTACGTGGTACATCAGCACAGGCTGGACGACGAGGGGTCGGCCGGTGCAGAGCAACGGCTTTTCAGGGTCCCAGGTTTCTGAATTGGGGACGGCAAACGACGCTGTGTCGAGGCCGAGCACGCCGGAGGCGAGGCCCGCGCTGGTCAGGCCGAGGAACTCCCTGCGATTGACGCTGTCATGGGCCATGGCTGTCTCCTGCAAAAGGCGAAGAATCGCACGGGAGAGATTATATCTCGTTCGTCGGCCGAGGCAACTGCGATCCGATCGTAGCGAATCAACACTCCGGATTGGACGAGGGGACCTTATTGACCGGATTGACCTCATTGACGTTGCCGACCTCAGCATCAATGGGGTCAATCAGGTCAATAGGGTCCCGTGGGGCCGCCTCGCCCAAGCCTCAGAATCTACTTCAAGAGCCGGGTGTATCCCATCCGGCGGGTCACGCCGATCTTGTCGAAATAGTCCAGCAGGGGAATCGCATACTTGCGGCTCGTATCGAGAACGTATTTGAACTTCACACTCTCCAGGCCGCCGTGCTCCTTGATGTAGGCGATCAGTCTCTCGCGGGCGACGGCCACCGCCTCGGCGTGGAAATACATGTCCTGCTCCACACGCACGAGTCGCTGCTGCTCGCTGAGAATGCGGATGACCCGCTGGAGCTGTTGCGGCGTGATCCGCATCTTGTCCGCGACCTCCTGCAATCCCGGCGGATCGAACGGATGGCTCCTGAACATCGTTTCGACGTTCTGCAGCAGTTGCTGTTCGGCATCCTTGAACTGCTCCCGATGCTCCGGCAGAGCGAGACAGCCCTTTCTCTCGACCAGTTTGCTCTCGGATCGCAGTTGCTCGGTCATTGCGTCGAACACGTCCTTGCGGACAGCGGAGTCCGCCAAGAGTTGTTCGCGCGTGATGCCCGGGCTCTCCGGCCGCTGGCGGTGGAAAGCGCCGATGACATCGAGCAGATGCTGTCGGACTTGCCTGGCGGTATTCACGTGGATGAAGACCTTGCCGCTCAGCGGCACGATGCGGCCCTCGCCCACGAGTTCCGCCAGCAGGGGCGCAAGCTCCTTCAAGGGCGTCTTCGTGCGAAGGGAGACCTGCTTCTCGTCGGCTGCGACGGATTCGGCGGTCTTCACGCAATACTCGACGAAGGTCTTCGGTTGCGTCACGGCTCTGGCTCGCTCGACGACCTCGGCCAGGACCTCGGAATGCGTGCGCTTGAGCCGCCTCTCGATCGCTTCGACGATGATGCCGCCGCCGAGCGTGCGGGTCGGCGACATCGATCGAAGAATGAAAGGGTCCCGCGGACCCGCGATGACGGGATGGTTCAGGAAGACCTGGATCAGGCACCGGCGGCCGGGCTTGAGGCTGCTTTCCTGGAAGAGATAGACGCTGGCTGTGGTCTCGGAAGTGCCGGTGTGGAACTTGACCTGGGCGCCGTTCTTGAGGTCGGCCTTCTCGTAGTCCAGCAGCTTGAGCTCGCACAGGTACCACTGGCGCGGGGCGAAGTAGTCGCTGAGGGTAACGACGTTGCCCCGCTCGACGTCCTTGTGATCCCATTGCGGGATATTGATCGCGGCGCACTGGCCCGCCAAGGCATGCGTGCTGTCCCGGCCGTAGACCTGGACGGACCGGACGCGGCCTTTCTTCTGCTGAGGCAGCAGCTCGACCTCGTCGCCGATGGCGATCGAGCCGCAGGTCGGGATCCCCGCCACGATCGTGCCGTAGCCCTTTGCGGCGAACGCCCGCTCGACCGGCACGCGGAAGACGCCGCCGGCGGTCTTGGGCGTGATGGCCGCGACCATGGCCTTGAGAGCCTCGTAGAACTCCTCGAAGCCCTGGCCGGTGATGTTGGAGATCGGCAGGATCGGGGCATCCTGCAGGAACGTGCCGGTGACGAATTGCCGGATTTCCTGGGCGGCCGCCGTGGTCCGTTCCGGCGGGACCGCGTCCACCTTGGTCAAAGCGACGATTCCGTGCCCCACCCCGAGCAAAGTCAGGATGTCCAGATGCTCGCGCGTCTGGGGCATCACGCCGTCATCGGCGGCGACCACGAGGATACAACCGTCGATCCCGCTGGCGCCGGCGACCATCGTTTTGACGAAGTTCTCGTGGCCCGGGACATCGACGATGCCGACCTCGAGGTCCGCGATCACGCACGGAGCGAAGCCCAGTTCGATCGACATGCCGCGTTCCTTCTCGATCTTGAGCCGATCCGTCTCGCAGCCGGTCAGGAGCTTGACCAGCGCGGTCTTGCCGTGGTCGACGTGGCCCGCGGTTCCGATGGTTATGTTGTGTTGTTGGGTGGTCATGTGTCCTATGAGTCCCATTTGTCCTATAGGTCCCATAGGACTCATGGGACCTATGGGACGCATAGGACGTCGTTCTCTCGCTATTCGCCTGCCGCAAGCGCTGCGGCCACCGCTTCGATGACGATCTCGTCATCGCCGGCCCGCAGCGTGCGCGGGTCGAGGAGCACCTGGTCGTTCTGGATTCTCGTAAAGACCGGTGTGTCGTGCAGCCGCAGCCGCTGGGCCAGGATCTCGGCGCCGATCCCCTCCGGCGTGATCGCCACCAGCGTGGTCGGCAGATTCTGCGCGGGCAGTGAACCGCTGCCCATTTGCGAGAACCCGCTGATTGTGGCCACGTGGACGTTCTGATCCCGAAGTGCGGCGGCCAGTCGCTCCGCATGTTCACTAATCTGTTCGGCGCTGCGTTGCAGCATCTGGAGCGTTGGCACCTCGCGCAGCGCGATGGTTTTATCGAGGAACAACTTCAGCGTCGCCTCCAGCACCGCCATGGTGAGCTTGTCCACGCGCACGATTCGCGCGAACTGGTTCTTGCGAACCTTGTCGATCAGGGCCTTCCTGCCCAGGATGATGCCGCCCTGCGAGGCCCCGATCAGCTTGTCGGCGCTCGACGTGATGATGTCGGCCCCTGTGCGGACCGAGTCCGGCAGCGTGGGCTCGGGCTCGAAACCGAACTGCGAGAAGTCGATCAGAGCCCCCGCCCCGACGTCGTCGATCATCACCAGGTTGTGCCGGTGTGCGATCTCGACAAGCGTGTCGAGGGGGACCTCCGACGAGAAGCCCTGGATCTTGTAGTTGCTCGGATGCACGCGAAGAATCGCGGCGGTGTTCTCGGTGATTGCGTTCTCGTAGTCTCGGGGGTGCGTCTTGTTCGTCGTGCCGACCTCGACCAGCCTGGCCCCGCTGAAGGCCATCACCTCCGGCAGGCGGAAGGAGCCGCCGATCTCGACGAGCTGGCCCCGCGAGACGATCACCTCCTTGCCCTTGGCCACCGTGTTGAGCACGATCGCGGTCGCCGCGGCGTTGTTGTTCACGACGGTCGCGGCTTCGGTTCCGGTGAGACGCTGGAGGAGCCATTCGACTCGCTCATCCCGCCGGGACCGCTTGCCCGTCTCGCGGTCCACCTGGAGCAGGGAATAGCCCTGCAGGGTGGCCTGGATCTGTTCGATCGCCTTGGCCGGCAGGACCGCGCGTCCGAGCCCCGTGTGCAGGATGATCCCCGTGGCGTTGATCGCCCGACCATAGAACGGCCGGGCGACCGCTGTGACTCGCTGCCTGGCCGCTGTCAGGACGCGGGCACGGATCGCTGCCTCATCCGTTTCAGGAGACGACTGATCCACGAGTTGCCGGCGGACCTCCTCAATCACCTCACGGACGGAGTCCGCCACCAGTTTTCGGCCGTGCTCGGCCGCGAGCGCTTCGAGTTCCGGCTCCCTCAGAACCGAATCGACCGAGGGAACCCTCCGCATGAGTTGTTGGGTCTGTGGGTCCATGACGCTATTGTACGGCCTGGAGACAGGCAAACAAGTCGATTTGCCGGAGCAACCGGCCGGACCTCATTGACCGGATTGACGTTACTGACCTCAGCGTCAATGGGGTCAATCCGGTCAATGAGGTCCAGCATGGAGAATGCGGCTCACGCTGACGCTCACCGAAAATCCCGGGAAGATCAGGTAACAAACGAGCCGCAGCCGCGTCTATTGGGGTAGGCGGATGCTTTTTTCACGGATCGCTCCGTTGACAACAGCCTCGTCCGGCGGTACAAACGGTCGAAACGAGGGATCTGCATCATGGATAGAAGACAACTCATCATCGTGGGCGGCATCGTCGTGCTGGGCCTGTTGCTGGCGTTTCCCCTGTCATGGATCTTCAATGAGCCGTCGGGTCGGGCCAGGCTCAATTCCCGCTCGTCGGTCCGCCAGACGGATGAAGACGGGACCGAATGGGTGCTGACGCAAATCAGCGGGCCATCCGTCGTCAGGGATGCCAACGGCGTGCAGGCGAAACCCGTCGTTGTTGTCAGGACGGATGTCTTCCAGGTTGGCAACCGGCAGATGTCGATCGGATTGGTCCTGGCGGGCCGCGAGGGGCAAAGATACAGTCCCGTGGTCGTGAAGGCCGGGATGTCGAGGGCGGCTCCCCGATTGCGAGTCGTCGACGAAGCCGGAAAGGTGGTGCTCGATGACAGTTTCCGGTATGGCTGAGGCGGTGCCTGCCGGTACTCGTGGCGAGTACCCAATGACTTCCAGGGCAAGTTCCAGGTGCAGGTGGACATCGACCTCGGACCCTTCCAGGTCGAGCACGAGCGGCCGTGGCATTCGATCTGATCGCCGGAGTGGGCATGGACGCGGACCCGTCGCCGTTTCGATCAGGGAGAAATCCATAGTCCGCACACGGCGATATGGTCAAGACGGCCGCCCGGAAGGACGATAAAAACAGGATGCAAACGCTGAAAAAATACTGGTTGTACATCCTGGTCGCGCTCGGGGCCGCGGGTATACCGGTCTCGTCGCTGTTCCTCGAACCGGGCGCCGAGGCTGCGGCGCCCGAAGAGCGGTTCGAGCAGGGAACCTTGAAACGATCCGATCATCTCGGTTATGTCTGGGCCCTTCAGCAGGCCGGCGGGCCTTCCTGGCTGAACCGCCGCAAGCCGGGATCGCCCCTGGCGGTGAAGACCGATGTTCGCCGGGTGAATCCCGGCATGGTCTCGATCGGGCTTGTGCTCGAGGGTCGGGCCGGCGAAACCTACCGGCCGACGGTCAAGAAGAACAACGGGGCGCTGTCGGCCCCGTGGCTGCGAGTCGTCGATAAGCAGGGCAAGACGATCGCGGAGGGGCAGTTCGAGTATGGTTGAGGCGGCGCATGCCGGTACGCGTGGCGCGTACCACCGGGTTTCTCAGGCCAGTTCCAAGTCCAGGTGGGCATCGACCTCGGTCCGTTCGAGGTCGAGCACGAGCGACCGTGGCACTCGCTCTGAGAGTACGCCGGAGCGGCGCGGAGACGATGCGGAGGTCTCCCGATGAAGAAACGACGCTGGATCATCCTGGCGGGAGTGACCGTCCTTAGCGGAGGACTGCTGTGGCTGTTCCTCGCCCGCGAACCTATCCAGGAAGGCCGGTGCAGGCTGGCCCGCAAGAAGGCGGACATCAACAGCCAGTTGATGGGCTTGGCCTTCTATTTTATTGAACCGCTGGATGGAAAGCCGGATAGTGTGCAGGACCTGCCTGCCGGTTTTGACCGACCCGCCTATTACCAGATCAAGAGCGCCGACGAACTGATTCCCATGGCCTTGGATTTCTCCTCCACGGGTCTGCGTCTGTGCGTGGACACTGACGGCGACGGTGTTCTCTCAGAAGAACACTATCTCACGCCCAAGACCGTCAGGGCAACCCGCGAGAGTAGTGAAGCGCAACAATTCGGCCCGATCTCGCTGGTTCCCCGCGATGGCGACAGCAGGACCGGCGGCGAGTTCTATGTGAAATGCTATCGGACGGATGCACCCGCTGCGGTCGTGACGTTCTCCGCCTTTTCCTACATCGGCAGACTCCGCCTGGCCGGCCGAACCTATCGAGTGGCGGTCGTGGACGGGGACTGCGACGGTCGGTTCCGCTCGATTCTGTCGTTGCCTCTGAATCGCCAGTGGCGGGTGCCTTCCTGTGACATTTTCGCTATCGACCTGAATGGCAATGGGACCTTTGAGATTTCAGAGCATAAGCGATCCGAAGTCATGCCGCTGAGCAGGCTCGTGCGAATTGAAGACACCTATTACGCTCTCGATATCGCGCCGGACGGGAGGGACCTCGCGCTCTCCCCGACGGAGCCGGCGCTCGGGACTCTCATGGTGGAGCCAAATGATATCGACATGGAGTTGCGGCTGTGGTCCGACGCCGCGGATCAGCACTTGCTGTTCAAGCGGGAGCAACGATTGCCGGCCGGGAAATACAAAGCGATCTACGCGGTGATGAGAAAGGCAGATGCGTCGGGGGACGTGTGGGTGTTTTCATCCGGCCTCGATTCGGCGTTTACCCGGTTGGGACCGCTTGAGTTCTTCACCATTCAGCAGGGAGAGACGACATCCATCAAGATCGGGCCGCCGTTCGTTGTGAAGGCGGATGTGCAAACGTCTGGTTCCGGGCGGGTGTCAATCAGTCCCGCCGTCATAGGCTGCGCAGGCGAGGCATACTCTGCGGCTTTTCGACAGAATCAGGGCCGCCCGTCGCCGATCCCGTTCAAGATCGTGGATGAGAAAGGAACTGTGCTCGTGGCCGACAAGTTCCAGTATGGCTGAGGCGGAATCTGCCGGTACTCGTGGCGAGTGCCAGACGGGTTCAAGGGCAAGTTCCAGGTGCAGATCGAAATGGACCTGGGGCCCTTCGAAGTCCACCAGGAAAGGAGTTGGCACTCCATCGAATAGCACGAGCTTCGCGAAAGCGTGTACCGGCGGGTTCAGAGATGTCTCTGGCCCGCCTTTTTTATTGGTTCGAGATGTTCTGTTGGAGATTGGGCTATGTGGACATCGTGTGAGCGGGAGAAAGCAATGAGAGCGGCGATGATCATTCTGGCTGTGCTGGGCGCGGCGGCCTGCGGCGACGACGCACCGCCTTTGCCGACGCACCAGGTCGAGGGCAACAGCGGCGTGTTCATCACGCCCACGGCGTACTTCGCCAATCCGGCGGAGGAGGGCAAGGTCTTCGGTCGCCCGAGCATCTCAGGCACCTACGCCGACATCGGCAAGAAGGACTTCCAGGCGTTCGTCATCACGGAGAACCTCTGGGGGCGGATCGAATTGGGCTATGGGCTCGAACGCATCGGCCTGGGCGAGTGGCCTGGCCTTGTGCGGGACGCCACGGGTTTGCGCGTCCAGGACGATGCGTACCTGCACAACTTCAACGCGAGGGTCCTGGCGATCAAAGAGGGCGCGTTCGACCACGCCTGGATGCCCGCGGTGTCGTTGGGCGTACACTACAAATGGAACCAGGACCACGACGACATCAACAAGCAATTGAACGGAACCTGCGAGGCGCTCGGCGTCGACCATGACAGCGGCGTCGAGTTCACCCTCACAGCCACCAAGATGATCGCCAAGCTGCTGCCCCGTCCGCTGATCGTCTCGGCGGGTCTTCGCAACGGCGACGCCATCCACACCGGCCTGCTCGGTTTCGCCGGCGAGCGGCGCACCACGGTCGAGGGCAGCGTGATCTGTCTGCTCACCGACAAGTTCCTGATCGCAGGCGAGTATCGCCAGAAACCTGATCTGTGCGACGAGATCCCCGGCCTGGTCAAGTCCGAGGACGACTGGTGGGACATCTGCCTGGGGTATATCGTCAACGACCGTATTACGGTGGCCGGCGGATACGCCAATTTCGGCAACATCCTGAACGACCGTGAGGACAGCGTCTGGGCCATCCAGGTCAAATACGAATTCTAAGGGAGATCGAGCATGAAGAGCATAAGCGGTGTCGGATTGAAGCAAGTGCAGGGAGTCTACAGCGGTGCCGAGGGCCGACTGTGGGAACTGATCATGGGCGAGCAGATCCATATCGGGGGCCTGACATCCTCGATGGATCTGGCCGAGCAGGCGGGCATCAAGGCCGGGAGCAAGGGCGTCGATCTGTGCTGCTGCAGCGGCGCAGGGATGCGGTTCCTCGTCCGCTTTCGCGACGTGGCGGCGATGATGGGCGTGGACGCCACGGAAGCGATGGTCGAATTGGGCCAACAGCGATGCCAACAAGCGGGTCTGGCCGACAAGATCGGCTTCACCCTGGCCGACGTATGCAATAGTGGCCTTGTGAGCAACAGCGTCGATTTCATCTGGGGCGAGGACGCCTGGTGCTACGTCGTGGACAAAAGCAAGCTGATCGCCGAGGCGGCCAGGATCGTGCGGCCGGGCGGCGTCATCGCGTTCACCGACTGGGTCGAAGGCAAGGGCCTGTCGCAGCCGGAGGCCGACCGATTCCTAAGATTCATGAAGTTCGCGAACATCGAGAGCATCGACGGCTATTGTGACCTGCTCAAAGCCAACGGCTGCGAAATGCTCGCTGCAAAGGATACCGGGCGATTCTCGCCCTGCATCGACCTGTATCTCAACATGCTGGGTATGCAGTTGACGTACGACGCTCTGCAGCTTATAGGTTTCGACCAGAGCCTCATGCAGGCGATGGCGGCGGAGATGGCGTTCATCCAGCAACTGGCCCGCGCCGGCAAGATCGCCCAGGGCCTGTTCGTGGCGAAGAAGAGCTAAGAAAGAGGCTCACCACGGAGACACAGAGAGCACGGAGAAGAGTAGATGACTGTGTGAGTCGCGATGTGAATCCGACATCAACCATCACACATCGACAATCGTACATGTCTTCTCTGTGACCTCTGTGTCTCTGTGGTGAAACATCATCAGAGGAATGTCATGGGAAAGTGTTGTGGCAACAGCGATGTGAAGATTGATCCGACCGATCCGTGCCATCCGCCGCAGGTGTCGTGCGGATCGAAGGCGACGGCGTCTGGGACGCCGGGCTGCCCGCTCGCCTGGTTCGAGCAGATGATCCCGAACTGTCTTCAGTACGCCAGGGACGCCAAGGCCAAGGGCAAGCGGATCGTCGGCATCATGTGCGAGTACACGCCGCGGGAACTGATCATGGCGGCCGGCGCGGTGCCCGTCTGCCTGTGCGGCGGCTCGGCTGAAACGATCGGCCCGGCGGAAGAGCACCTGCCGGCCAACCTGTGCCCGCTCATCAAGTCCACCTACGGTTACCACGTCCAGAAGGCCAATCCCTTCCTGGAGATGGCGGACCTGATCGTGGCCGAGACCACCTGCGACGGCAAGAAGAAGATGTACGAGTTGATGGCCCAGACGCGGCCGATGCACGTGCTGGAGTTGCCGCAGAAGCCCGACGATGTCGACGCGATGGCTCATTGGGTCAGCGAGCTTCGCAAGCTCAAGGCCAAGCTCGAACAGGCGTTCAACGTGACGATCACCGACGAGAAGATCCGCAAGGCGACCGCGACGATGAACCGCGAGCGGTCGCTCCGACGACAACTGGCGGGATTGATGAAGGCGGATCATCCGCCTTTGACCGGACGGCAACTGCTCCAGTACAAGAGCAGCATCTCCGGCATCTGCGCCGATTTCGCACAATACGAGCGGGCGCTGCAAATGTACGCCGGCAAGAAGCCCGAGGGCAATGCGAAGGTCCGCGTGCTCATGACGGGCGTCCCCATGGCGCACGGGGCCGAGCGCGTACTGGAGCTTGTCGAGTCTCACGGCGGACTTGTCGTCGCCACGGACAATTGCACCGGGCTCAAGCCGATCCTCGACGACGTGGACGAAACCGCGGCCGATCCGATCGTTGCGATCGCGGAGAAGTACTTCCGCCTGCCGTGCTCGGTCATGACGCGAAACAGTCGGCGGTTTGACGTCCTTCGGGATCTGGCGGGAGAATACCGGGCCCAGTGCGTGATCGATCTGATCTGGCAGGCGTGCCTGACGTATGACGTGGAATCGTTCTTCGTCAAGCAACTGGCGGAGAAAGATCTCGGCCTGCCGTACCTGCGGATCGAGACGGACTACTCGCCCTCGGATTCCGCGCGGATCGCGCTGCGGGTCGAGGCGTTGTTCGAAACCGTTCAACAAAGGGCATGTGGGCAGGCATGAGAGGGACGATGAAGACTATCGTCTATACGTGTCCCTATGTGCCGGCCGAATGGATCGCCGCTCACGGCTTTCAGCCGCGGCATCTGATTCCGCTGCCGACCGACGGAGCGTCTATTGCTCCGCGAGTGGAGGGCTTCTGTCCGTATGCCCGGGCGTTTATCAACGACGCCGCTGGGGAGGACGCCGCCGGGATCATCGTCACGACCCTTTGCGACCAGATGCGGCGGGCGTACGATCTGTTGGTCTGTGGGAGCAACACACCGGCGTTTCTACTGAATGTACCGAAGACCTGGCAGACCGTTGCCGCTCAACGGATGTATCTGGATGAGCTCAAACGCCTCGGCCGCTTCTTGGTCCGCTTGGGCGGACAGACTCCCTCCAACGAGGCGCTGGCGCAAGTGATGAAGAAAAGGGGACATTCTGCTTTTGTGCCCGATGCTCCTGTGCTTGTGGGGCCGATCGAGAGAAAAGCAGAATGTCCCCTTTTTGTGCCTGTTGCGGTGGTGGGAGGGCCTTTCATGCAGAGGGATCGCGTCCTATTCGATCTCATCGAAGAGTCCGGCGGGCGGGTCGTACTCGACGCCACCGAGACCGGCCTGCGAGGGCAGCCGCGGGCCTTCGATCGCAGGCGGATGGCGGAGGACCCGCTGATGGAACTCGCCGATGCGTACTTCGTCATTCCCGACGCCTCCCGCCGGCCCAACAGCGATCTGTACGCCTGGCTCAAGGATGAACTGGCGAAGACCAGGGCAAGAGGAATCGTCTTCCACCATTACGTATGGTGCGATGCGTGGCGGGCGGAGCTTGCCCGACTGAAGGAATGGGCGGGCCTGCCCGTGCTCGGGGTGGACAGCGACGGCAACGGCGAGATGAACGTGGCCCGCCTGCGGACCCGTATCCACGCTTTTCTGGAGATGCTTGAGTGACCGCCGAGCCGCGACAAATCAGTCTGGAGCAGTGGAATCGCGAATACGCTCGGTTGCGAGCCGCGGGCTTGACCGAACCCGTCTACGGCGGACCGCTCAGCCGGCACGTGGCCGACGGCGACACGCGGCTGCTCAAGCTCCGCTACGACAACTCGCCCGCCGCCCTGCGGCTATGGAACTTCCTCTTGACCGAGGAAGATCGGCTCCGCGCAGCCCGCGAGTCGGGCAAGAAGCTCGTCGGCGCGATGAAGGACCTCGGCACCGTGCCTGTCATAGCCTACAGTCTGGACAATCTCGTCGCCTTCTACCCCGACGGCGCGTGGTGGATTCCCTGCGTGATGGAGCTCAACACCGGCCTGCTTCAGATCGCCGATTCGCTCGGGATCGACGAGTCGTTCTGCCCGGTCCGCGCAATGCTGGGCGCGTTCGTCACCGAGGCCCATTTCCCTCTCCCCGATCTGCTGACGTGCAGCGTGGGCGCCACCTGCGACGATTTCTCCGCCATCGCGCAGCGACTGAACGGCCTGGGTCACCCGATTCTCTGGTGGGAGATTCCGCACCGACGGCAAGCCGAGCCCGGCGAAGAGGCCGTGACGTTGCCTGGCGGCTTTGAGGCGCTGAGAAGCCAGGTCGAATTCGTGAAGTCTGAATTGCTCCGCGTGGGAGTTGCTTTGGAGGAACTGGCCGGCCGGCCGCTGGACGATGGAGCGCTCGCTGCCGGCATCGCAAAGGCCAACCGCGTCCGCAAGTTGCTGGACCGGCTTCGACATCTTGCGTTCACGGCGCCCTTGTGTCCGATGCCGGCGCTGGAGATGCTGATTGCGGAGATGCTCGCGATCCACTTCTGTTCGGACCAGGATGAGACGATCCTCGTGCTGACGGACTTGCTGGCCGAGGTTGAACGGCGGGTGGAAGCGGGAGTGGGGCACCTGTCGATTGATGCGGCCCGGATCTTCTGGGTGAACCCCGTGGCTGATTTGCAGGCCATGAACCTGTTGGAGGACTGTGGCGGGCGAATCTGCGGCACTGAGTATCTCTTCGCCCACGCTCTCGACCCGATCCCGACGACGCTCCCTCCGATGGAGGCGTTGGCGCAAATGGCGTTGGCCGATCCGATGGTCGGGCCGTCGTTCGACCGCGCCGCGAGGATCGTCGCTGATATCCGCCGATTTGGGGCCGAGGCGGTGATCGTCTCTCGCATTCCCGGCGCAAGTCACTGCGCCCTGGAAGGCGAAATCATCGGGCGGATCGTTCGGGAGGAATGCGGCCTGCCTGCGTTGGAGATCGAAGTGCCCTCGATCACCGACGCGGCGAAGGCAACCTTGTGTACCAGGCTGGAAGCCCTTGTGGAGACGGTGAAAGACCGGAGAGAATGATGATCTATGCTGGAATCGACGCCGGTTCGCGGGCGATCAAGGTCGTGTTGATCGACGCAGATGGCTCGCGAATCATTGGCAAGGCCCAGACCGATCAGGGGATTGAGCAGGGCAAGCTCGCGTGCGGGCTGTTCGAGAAGACGCTCGCCGAGAGCGGCGTACAACGATCCAACGTCCGTCGCATCGTCGCGACCGGCTACGGCCGCAACACGATCGAAATCGCCGACACGACGATCACAGAAATCACGTGTCACGCGGTAGGCGTGCGTCACCTCGTGCCGGAGGTTCGTACGATCATCGACATCGGCGGCCAGGACAGCAAACTCGTTCGGCTCGACGGCAACGGCAAGGTGCGGGACTTCGCAATGAACGACCGGTGCGCCGCGGGGACCGGGCGGTTTCTCGAAGTGGTTGCCGAGAGGCTGGGCATTCTCGTCGGCGACCTGGGCGCCATGGCCTCGCGAAGCAGCAATTCCGCCGCGATCAGCAGTATGTGCGTGGTTTTTGCGGAGACGGAAATCATCGGCCTGCTCTCCTGCGGTCGGCCCGCAGAGGACATCGTCGCAGGCGTGCAGAACGCCATCGCCTCGCGAATCGTCGCGATGGCCGGCCGGAGCGTCGAGACGCCGATCATCTTCACGGGCGGCGTCGCGCGGATCAGGGGCATGGAGACGGCCCTCCAAACGGCCCTGGGCCAACCCATCGCCATCTCGCCCGAGCCGCAGATGACCGGCGCCCTCGGAGCTGCGCTGTTGGCGCGACGCTATGGTGAGAACCCATCATGAACGCCATCGACAGGACAATCTGTATCGTCACCCGTGACTTCATCCCTGGGGGCTCTGCCCCCAGACCCCCGGCATTTGCCGCTTTGAGCCAGCAGCACGAAATGGGGAGAAGACGGGGGCTGTTCATGCGGCGAGATCATCTGGTTCTGCCGAATGGCCAGCATGATGCCGTGTCGAACCAGCGGGGACATGACCTTTCCTGCGGTCCCACCGGCGTCAGGATGTCCGGACGAATTCGAAATGTGCGTTTATCGCTTTGCGGGGTACCAGCGGAGAGGGGGCACAGACGGATCATCGCCGTGCGGGCGGACAACCAGGCGCCCCGGCCCGTGGGGAAGCTCGGCCCAGCGAGGATCTCGCAAGGCCCCTCTACGAGCCGCGAACTCCCCTTCGCACGCGTGAACTCGAGGGGGCTCTCGTCACGGACGGTCCCGACGTCGTGGATCAGGCCAGCCCTGCCTCTCTCCGCTGGCACCCCGAAATGCGTTAAACGCAACGCGCGTGCGCAAGCCGCCGTACGAGGCGAGAACGGACCCAAGACGAAGATGTGTTCAATAACGAGGGCAGAGCCCCTGAGATCAACGCGGAATCTTCAATCCTTCATGAGGACTCAATCATGATCAACATGGAAAGACGCAAGCGTGTGATGCAACGGTCGATCAAGCTGGGCCACTGCATCTGCGATGCCAAACAACCCTGTCCCTGTCCGACCTTCAAGGAGAAGAACATCTGCGGCTGTGCGGGCGAGCGGCTCGATAGTCCGACCGGGCCCATCCAATTGACCAAGCTCGTGGAGAAGGCCGGCTGCGCGTCGAAGATCGATCAGGCGTTTCTCAAGAGGGTGCTGAAGGATCTGCCTCCTGTTGACGATCCTCGCGTACTGGTCGGGATGGCGGCCGGGGACGACGCCGGCATCTACGACATGGGCGACGGCCAGGCCCTCGTTCAGACGGTGGACGTCTTCACGCCTTCGGTGGACGATCCCTACACGTTCGGCCAGGTCGCGGCCGCCAATTCCGTCAGCGATATCTACGCGATGGGCGGCACGCCTTTGACCGCGCTGTCGGTGATCGGGTTCCCCGTGCGGAAGATCCCCGACGAGGCCATGTTCGAGATCCTTCGCGGCGGCATCGACAAAATGAAGGAGGCCGGCTGCGCCATCATCGGGGGCCACAGCATCAACGACCCGGAGGTGAAGGCGGGGTTCGCCGTCACAGGGATCATCCAAAAGGATCAGGTCGTCACCAACGCCGGCGCCCGACCGGGAGATGTGCTGATTCTGACCAAACCGCTGGGCACCGGCATCGTGGCCTTCGCAGCCCAGATCGACCGCGCCAGGCCCGAGAGCGTCCAGGCCACGGCGGCATCGATGACGTCGCTCAACAAGACCGCGGCGGAACTCATGATCCGGTTCGGCGCTCACGCAGCCACCGATGTCACGGGCTTCAGTCTCATGGGCCACCTGGCGGAGATGGCGCGCTCCAGCGGAGTTGATGTTCAACTTGTCTGGGACGATCTGCCTCTGTTCGAAGGCGTACTCGAATACGCGGCGGCGGGCATCCTCCCCGGCGCGATCGAGCGGAACAAGGAATCCTGCGCCGACCGCGTGGTCGCTTCCGAGCGGCTCCCCCAGGAGATGGTCGATATCTGTTTCGACGCGCAGACTTCCGGCGGACTCCTGATCGCCATCGAACAGGCCCGTGCTGGGGATCTGCTCGAAGCTCTTCACAATCGCGGCGTCAGTGCGGCGACGATCATCGGCAGGATCAAGGACAAGGGCGCAGGCGTGATCCACGTCGAAACAACCGGACGGCGCACAATCCCGTCGGCCGCCCCTGCCAAGGCGATCGAATCGCCACAATCATCAATCGCAAATCATCCATCCTCGATGGACGAGATTCCCTGCTGCGCCGACGCTGTCACGCCTTCCAGGCAGAGCGGTTCGGTGGAAGACTCGGTCAGAGCGGCGTTCAAGCAGTTCCTCGGTGCCGCCAATGCGCCGCGCGGGCTCGACGCGTACACCAAGCAGGCGATGGCGATCGCGCTATCGGTGGCGTTGCGGTGCGAGCCGTGCCTCAAAATGCACCTGGCGAACGCAAGGAAGAAAGGTTTCTCCGATGCGGAGATCGACGAGGCCGCCTGGATGGGCATCAGCTTCGCGGGCTCGCCGGCCATGGTCTTCTACGAGCAGCTCAAGAACCAGCAGTAGGATCAAGCGGGCGGTGCGTGGGATTATCGAACCCTGCTCTTGCTCGCCTCTATCTCTTATCGGATTCGCGTTGGTTCCCCGATTCCCCAAACATCAACGACTTCTATGAGACTCCGTTGTATCCTCATATATCGGGTGGGCGGGCCGGTGGTCCTGTTCGGTATCGAAGGCCTACTTGTGGACCTGTGCACGGCTTGCGGCCACGTCCAGAGACTCTATGTGAAGAACCCCAACCACCGCTGGCTCACGTAATCTACTGCCTCACCTCGCCGATTCCTTCAAGAATCGCCCTGGCGAAGAGCGGCGCCGCCAGAGGACCGGTGGCCGTGATGATGAGTCCGTCCTTCTCGGCCGGGTTGCCCGTGTAGAGGGCACCGGCCCGAGCGATTCGCTCCTGCTCCGAGAGGTATGCGGTGACTCGAACGCCCCGCAAGACGCCGGCGCTGGCGAGAATGGTGGGCGCTGTGCCGATGGCGGCCAGGACCTTGCGCCTCGCAGAAACCTGACGCGCCAGATTCTGAACCATCGGGCTGTGTACGTACTCGGCGGCGCCGGTCCCTCCGATGAAGACGACCGCGTCGAAGTTGTCCACGTTCACCTGGTTGACAAGCACGTCCGCCTGGGCGACGGCGCCGGTCATGCCGACCAGCGGTCCCACGCGTGTGCTGGCCACAGCCACCTGGACGCTTCCCAACTCCAGGGCTCGCCGGGTTTCGAGAAGCTCCTGATCCTGGAATCCCCTGGGCGGAACGACCAACAGGGCTCTTCGTCCGGACTGCGTCGAGGTGGGTTGCCCCGCCGTCTCAGGGACCTGACTGGAAGGATACCCCACGATCGCCACAAACAACGGCTCATAGCCACGCGGAATCCTTGCGACCCGACGGACATCGGCGCCGTCCACCGCGTCGAGCGCGATGAATCCCAATCCCTGGGCCACCGCTTCGAGCTGGACAGTCTGCGCCACTCTTCCTGCCTGCATGGCCATCACCATTCGGGACCGCGCTCCGAAGCGGGCGGTATAGTCGCGAGTCGAAGCGGTCAGGATGATCTGGCATCCGCCGGGCAGGACGGTCGACTGCTTCATAAGCGCCGCCGCCAGCGTCGTGCGGATGTCGCCCTCGGTGACGGGCTGCAGTGTATGGCCCTGCGGTTCGTACGCGAAGAGCCCTTCGGGCAGGACGAAGAAAGCCCTCATCGGGGACTCATCGCCGCTCGGGCTGGGGTTGGTCGCGGCGGGGGGAGCAGGCATGGAACTGCGGATCGCCCAGGCAAGCTGACCGACTTTGGCTGAATCGAGCCGCTGGCCGGCCGGGATCTGGACCCGTTGCATCTCGACCACCGCCTGCTCGAACGTGACCGCGCTTCGAGTGGTCGGTTCCGGCAGTTGAATGGGCTGGAGACGAGGGGCCGGGGCGCGACGTGCAGGACCTGCCTGTCCCTGCGGCTGTGACGGAGACGGGCCCTGCTTTTCCGCTGCTGCTGCCGCGGCGACGAGTAACGACGCCATGCACAGCGACGCCAGCAGCACCCTTGCGATTCCCGACCGGGAACATTTCCCTGCGAATAACCGGAGTTTCATCGTCTAATCCTCCACTGCGTTCGAGAAAGTCAAGGACCCTATTGTAGCACGCGAAGCGCCGCAAGGCAAATCGCCAAATCCGCCTTACCGAACCGGTCTCAGTATTCGACTTGGCGTTATTGGGATTGGAGCGTCCTCGTCGGCCTGACCTTGAAGGGCTTGTACAGCGGATCGCCGATCAGGACCATTTGCCAGGAGGTAAAACGTTGCGTGAGAAAGTAGGCCTCGACGAGACAACGACCGTCATAGAGCGCCGTGAAGAACGCCCTCGGTTCGGGGAACGCGAACAGATACGGCTCGTTGACGGGCCCGAGGGTGGCGGTGATGCCGTCCTGGAGCATCGCAGGGCACCATTGCAGGCTGTTGGCGTCGCGCAGGGCGGCCGCCTCGAAACTGGCGATGTGATACCCGATGGCTCCATCGACGAAATCGAACGCATCGACGTACTTCCGCAGGCTGTACCAGCCGCAATACAGGGCCGTCTCCGGACAGCTTCCCGGCTCGAACAACGCGTCCGTCTGTTCTTCGCGAACGGGCAGGCCGGTCCAGAGCTGGGTCAACCTCGCAAGGTCGCGCAGCGACTGATCGTAGTAGCCATAGAGATCGTTGCTCTTGAGCCCGCGGGAGTCGAAGCAGGCCCAACCGGTCAATCCCTTGGCCTCGGCCGCCAGGGCCTTGTCGATCAATCCCTTTGCGATGCTGTAGCTGGGTCCGTCCAATCGGCAGACCATGAGGGTCTTGAATGGATGCGGTCCCGGCGCAGGATAAAGGTTCGGCTGCCATCGATAGAGTTCATACGGACCGGACAGGACCATGGCCAGCTCGCTATCCACCGAGGCATCCGTCTCCTTCCCCTCGATCCGGTCGATTTCCATCTGGATCTGCGCCGCGCGAGCCTGTCGCTCCTGCCAGGCAGGGGTTTGGGATTGTCCATCCTTCTCGAGTTGGGCGACGGCGTCCTTCTGCTCCTGGAGCGATTGCCGCAATTGCGTAAGCTGCGTGTCGAACCCGCTGAGCGGATCGCGCCGGCCCACTTTGAACGGCACGCCGTACGTGGTGACGAGACACTCGATGTGCCCGAGGTCCTTGCGGGTCGCGAACGTCCGACGGATCGGCCCGGCCAGACGCTTCTCGTAGTCGGCCCGACCGATGGAGTCGCGAAGCTGTGTTCCCAGCGACACGGGAATAATGTTGCGGGAGGGGACGCCGCGTTTCTCACAATAGTAGCGCGCCAACCTCATCGAGGCAGCCTGATCGGTGTTGGCGATCAGCAGGATCTCGTTGGGTTCCAGAGCCACGGCGAGCCGGCCGCAGACTGACAGAACGACTCCAATCGCAACCAGGGTTCTCAGCATATCGGTGTTGTCGAAGCCTCTTCGTAATCGTCCAGCCAGCACGCGTTCGGATTGCTCCGAAAGACGAGCATCCGCCCATTGTCGCTGCCGTCGGCGGCGCGGTGGTACTTCAAGAAGACCTGCCCCTCGGACTTGCCCACGATTTCGATCTTGCCGCTGGAATGGCTCATGGCGTAACGGACCCGCTTGGCCAGGCCGGAGATGAGGCTCTTCGCCTGCTCGACGATGTCGTAGCCTTCCTCGATGGGGACCGTATACATCCGATTCCCGACCGCGGGACGGCACTGGAAAACGTAGTAGGGCGCGTCGCCGATGAAAGACAGTTTTCGCAGCAGTTCCGCCAGGACCGTCGGATCGTCGTTGATCCCGCGAAGCAGCGGGGCCTGGTTGGCAGTGACGGCGCCGGCCTTCTGCAGGAGCGACACCGCCTGAATCGCTACGTCGGTCAACTCCCGCGGATGGATGAAATGCGTCATGATGTAGATCTTCCTGTGCGCCGTGCTGTATTCGCGGATCATTTTCAGCAGGTCGGGGTCGCCGAGGATCCGATACGGATTGAAGGCGGGCATTCGCGATCCGATGCGAACGATCTGCACGTGCTCGATCTCGCGGAGCCGGCCGATGATGTCCGCCAGCTTCGACGTCTCCAGGGCCAGCGGATCGCCTCCCGTGAGCAGGACGTTGGTCACCTGCTTCTGGCTTCGGATGTAGTCGATCGCCGCCGGCACGTCGCGGAGACGCTCGGTCCGCGAGCCCATGAAGACCCGTTTTCGGAAGCAATATCGACAAATTCCCTCGCACACCTCGCTGACCAGAAGCAGGATCGTGTAAGGGTACTTGTGCTCCAGCCCGGGCAGGATAGTGTATGCCTTCTCGTTGGAGGGATCGAGCTGACCCCAGTCGTCCAATTCGTCTGCGCTGGGCACGATCGCCCGACGGATCGGGTCGTTGGGATCGTTCCAATCGATGAGGGACAGGTAATAATCGTTGCTGCGGAAGGCGAATCGCCGCGAAACCTCTTCCAACGCGCTTCTCTCAGCGTCGGTGAGTTGCGCGATCTGGTCCACGCTCGTCAGGTATCGGGGATTGGTTGTGCTGGCAACCATGGGCTCACTCCATTCGGCTGGAATCCACGTTTCGCCTGGAACCCGTGCGTCCGCGGGTGTCCTCGGCGCGAGAGTACCGTTTTTCGTAGATTCCCTGCCCGGCGAAGACCCGCGTAAACGTGGCCAGCAGAATGCGGGCGTCCAACCTCACGCCTGCCTGCTCCACGTATCGCACGTCGAGCTCCAGTTTTTCTTCAACAGTCAGCTCCCCCCTCCCGGAGATCTGCGCCAAACCGGTCAGTCCCGGCTTGACCAGGAGCCGAATCCTTTGTCGCGCGTTCCACTCCGCGATCTGCGAGATATACAGCGGCCTCGGTCCGACAAACGCCATATCACCCCAACATATATTAACCAACTGGGGCAATTCGTCAAGAGAATACTCGCGCAAGAACTTGCCGACCCGCGTGAGGCGGGGGTCCTGGCCCGACTTGGGACTGGGACCGAAAGGATCTACGTCGAGTCGCATAGTCCGGAATTTGAGCATCGAGAACGGTGTGCCATGCCTTCCGGCCCGCTCCTGGCGGAACAGCGCTGGGCCGGGACTGGTCAGACGAATCGCCAGCGCGATCGCCAGCAGCAGCGGCCAGAAGATCAACAGCAGTACGCCGGCAACCAGGAAGTCGAAGAGCCTCTTGAGGAGACGATACATTGCGGTTTGGAGAAAAGAAGACGGACCTCCACGAACCGCTATGTCCGTGAAGGTCCGTGTTTGTCCTTGTCGAAATTCTATTTCAGGAAATCGAGAACGCAGTCCGCGACCGCGTCCTTCATTTCATCCGTCAGCTCGGGATAGATCGGCAGCGCCATGATCTCGTCGGCCGCCTTCTCGGCGCGCGGGAAATCGCCCTCGCTGTAGCCCAGGTATGAGAAGCACTCCTGCAAATGCAGGGGCACAGGATAGTAGATTTCGCAGCCGATCTTGTTGGCCTTCAGATGCGCCACGACCTCGTCGCGCCGCGGCACGCGGATGCAATACTGGTTGTAGATCGTCACGCAGTTCGGATCGATGTACGGCGTCTGCACCACGCTTCCGGCGAATCGCTTGTCGTAGTACGCAGCGTTGCGCCGGCGGGCCTCGGACCAGTCGTTCAGGTGCGGCAGCTTCACCAGCAGGGCGACCGCCTGGATCGGATCGAGTCGGAAGTTGGCGCCGACGAACTTATGATAGTACTTCGGGTCCATCCCGTGATTACGCATGAGCATCAACCGCTTGTAGAGAGCCTCGTCGTTGGTGACGACCATGCCGCCGTCGCCGATGCCGCCGAGGTTCTTGCTGGGGAAGAAGCTGAAACAGCCGGCGGAGCCGATGCTGCCGGCCTTGCGGCCCTTGTAGCTGCTCGTGATCGACTGCGCCGCGTCCTCGATGACCGCCAGTTTGTACCGGCTGGCCACGCCCATGATCGGGTCCATGTCCGCCATTTGGCCGAACAGGTGAACCGGAATGATCGCTCGCGTCCGGCGGCTGACCGCGGTTTCGATCTGTTCGGGGTCGATGTTGTAGGTCTTGGGGTCGATATCGACCAGGACGGGCTTGGCCCCCACGCGAGCGATGCAGCCGACGGTCGCAAAGAACGTGAAGGGAGTCGTGATGACCTCGTCGCCCGGTCCGATGTTCAGGCTCATCAGGCAGTTGAGGATCGCGTCGGTCCCGCTCGAAATGCCGACTCCGAACCGGCAGCCGCTGGCGGCCGCGATCTTCTCCTCAAGTTCCTGCACCTTCGGGCCGCCGATGCAGACCTGCGAATCGAGCACCTCCGAGATGCCCGCGAGAACCTGGTCCTTGATCGTCTTATACTGCGCCTTGAGATCCAACAACGGCACTTCCATGATCGTCCCTTCAGACTCTTAGGGGTTCCATTTGCTCCCGTCATCTGCACGGGGTGGCGCCGCCTCCATCGGCGGGTCCGAGAAAGACATCATCCTCGATAAGGTTGTCCGTGTAAATGGGAACCTTGCTTTGTGTGCCTGCACGCGTTCAGTCGGCGCGGACCAAGTCTCGCTGGGCAGCGTTCAGGAGCACCTCTTCGAGCTGGCTCGCCAGAGCGACGCGGTCGAACTGCCGTTCAGCCAGGGCCCTGGCATTCTGGCCCATCTGTCGGCACAGGTCCGGCTGTTGCGAGAGCTTGACCAGCGCCTCGGCCAGCGCTTCAGGCCGCCCGGGGTCCAAGCACAGGCCGCAGCGGTTCTTCTCGACGGTCTCTCCGAGCCAGCCGCCGACGTTGATCAGGACGGGTTTGCCCGCTGCCAGGGCATCGAACATCTTGTTTGGCGACCACGTCTGTTCTTTGGCGGCGCGATAGATCGTCAGGCATGCGTCGCACCCGGCCACGATGCGGGCGACCTCGCCCTTGTCCGCGACCAGGTCGCTGAAGACGACGTTCTTCAGCTTGTGCTTTCGGACCATGGCTTCGAGCGCAGGTCGTTTGCCGCCGTTGCCGTGGAGGACCAGCACGATCCCATCCGCCTTCTTCGCAGCCAGGATCTTCGCTGCTTCGATCGTGTACTCCAGGCCGTTGGCCAGACCCATCGCGCCGAAATAGATGGCCGCGAATCGCTTGCCCAGTTTCAGTCGCTCCCGGGCCGCGGCGCCGTCCAGGTCGGGATTGAACAGGTCCAAGTCGCTGGCGTTGGGAATCATTGTGACTTTCTCCGGATCGACGCCGGACTGCAAGATGCCCTGCTCCATGCCGGGCGAGAGGGTGATGATGTGATCGGCCGCACGATAGATCAGATGGGCCATCTTCCGCATCGTCCAAATGATGGCAGGGTTCCGCAACGCCCCCACATTGACCAAAGCCTCCGGCCAGAGGTCGCGCACCTCGAACACGAAAGGAATGCCGAAATGCCGGCTCAAGGCCATTCCCGCCAGGCCGACCGTCAACGGCGTGTGTGTGGCGAAAACGATGCTCGGAGGCATCTGGTGCTTGCCCGCTTTTGTCGCCATGTGGGCGAACCTGCAGAATCTGAGCATTCGTCGGCAGCCGCCGATCGTGGTGCCCACGTGGGGATCGTTGTACCCGCCGTTGACCGACAGCACGCGTATGCCGTCGGCCTGATACTCGCAACTGGCCTGCTTGGGTCGGCAGGGAAACTCCGCATTGTCCAAGCCGGAGGTGATCATCGTCACTTCGTGGCCTTTGCCGACCAGATAGCGGCCGAACTCGTACGATCTCGTCCCGGTTCGGCCCTTGCGGGATGCGAAGTACTGATGGATGTAGAGGATTCTCATAGTGTAGGCTCGACAAAGTAGGATGTGTGGGCACAGACGTTTCACTCGGGCCGTGGACGCCGCCTCGACGAGGGGCTCGCCCGGACGACCCGCAGAAGTCTCGACATGTCACTCATCTCTTTTCGCACGAAGGACCGCATCGTAGATGTGAAGCAGCCGCTCGGTCTCCTTCTCCCAGTTGTATTTCTCCAAGACGGCCCTGCGACCGTTGTCTCCCATCTGTCGGGCCTCTTGCGGATGCTCGATCAGATACTCCATCGCGCGGGCGATCTCTTCGGGCTTCGAAGGATCGACGAGTATCCCGCACCGGTTCGGTTCGACGATCTCCCGGTAGAGCGGAAAATCCGACGCGATCACCGGCAGGCCCACGAGCATGTAGTCGAACAGCTTGTTCGGCAGGCAACTCGTGTTGTTCGAATAGGGCAGGTACGTAATCACACCCATCGACGCCTGCGACGAGAGGCGTTCCTTCTCCTTGTAGGGCACCCATTCAATGAACTTCACACTCGCCTCAACACCCCGGCGGGCAGCCGCTTCCTTCATTTCCTGTTCAAACGTCTGAGGACGGGAGGAACCCACCAGGTACAATTCCCAGCTCGGATGCCGTCGCGCCACCTGACTGAAGGCTTCGATCACTTCGATGAGGCCGCGGATTTTCGACATGGCGCCGAGATAGATGATCTTGTCCTGAGGATTCCGCTCGAAGACTTTCGAAAGCTCGATGATCGGGTAGTTCTCGATACGGCCCGAACGCACCTTCATTCTCTGATAGCGTGCCCCCACGAAAGGCGTCGTGTAGATCACATAGTCGTAGAACCGAGCCACCGTCCGCTCGAACCAATCGAACAGTGTGCTGACGGTCCGTCGCAGGGGTCTCGCGAGGTAGTACTTGTCCAGGATGGCGTTGGGGTAGTGTTCGTGAACGTCCCAGATCACCTTCTTGCCGCCCAGTTTCAGGAGCAACCCCACGATCATGAGCTCCGGATCGTGGAAGTGGTAGACGTCGGCGTTCTCGCGAACCGCCAGACGGTAGAGCCGCGAGAGGACAACCGTCATCCGGTGCAGCCGATTTCGGGGCTTCGGCAATGGAACGATCCGCACTCCGCAAACGCTCTCCTCCTTGTCGTGGCGGGCGATGAGCACAACATCGTACCCGGCCTTCGCGAGGCTGCATGCCTCCTTGTGAAAGACCCGCCCGTCGAAGGGAATGTGGACTGAGGTCAGCATGCAAACCTTGGCCCGGCGTTGCTTCATTGCGTCCATCATCGCGTCCCCGCCAAACGCTTCAGCTCTTCGGCAAATCGACCCGCGTTGCGGTCGGAATCGAACACCTCGCGAGCCCGCTCCAGGCCCTCTTGTCCGGCGGCAAGGCGGAACGTCTCATCGCCGACCATCCGCGCCATCGCAGCACGGAGGTGCTCGACATTTCGGGCTTCGACGAGCAGCCCGGTGCGGCCGTCGATCACCGCCTCGGGAACTCCGCCCACACGCGTCGCGACGACCGCCAATCCGCAACTCATTGCCTCGATGACCGCCTGCGGCAGCCCCTCGCTGTGTGAGGGCAAAATCAGGAAGTCCGACGCCTGCAAGTGGAGAGGCACATCCTCCGGCGTGACATCTCCCGTCAGGACCACCGCTCCCCTGCGACCGACGCGGTCGGCAAGGGCGGTCATCCTGTCGCGACAAGGCCCACCCCCTACACAGACGAGTCGAAAACCAAGGCATCTTCTCAACAGAGGTTCGGCTGCCTCCGCCAGTTCATTCATCCCCTTGGTTTCGACCAATCCGCCCACATAAACCCCGACAATGCCGTCTGTGGGCCAGTTCAACAGCGCACGGACCTGCTTCTTGTCCTGAGGCGGAGCGAACCGTCTCGTGTCGCGGCTCAAATAGATGCACAGCGGTTCCCGCCGGCACGCGCCTGTCTCGACCAGTCTCTCGCAAATCGACCGACTGACGCCCACCGGCAGATCGACTCGCTTGAGCGTCTCGCAGAGCCGGCGCTGCAGGCTGGGCATCCGATTCGGGTACACCATCACGTCGCTGCCCACCGCGAGACTCGCGACAGGGAGTCCGAGCTTCTCGCCGAGGATCGCGGCGGCCTCCGCATCCGGGAGCATCGAGACGCCCAGGACAAGATCGAATGGTTCCCGATGATGCAGGTCCTTCGCCGCAGGCAACAGGCTGCGAGCCATCGATCTGCCGTCGAATCGACGGAATCTGAGTCCGGGCGGGCGAAAATAGGCGACCCCTTGAGCCTCGAATCCCTCAGGTGGAACGAGCGGATTGGCCGGCCCGTATCGCCGCCATCGTGGGACATGGTGGATGGGCCACGGAGCCCAGGGCCGGCCCACCAAGAACGACGTCTCGATCCCGTGCCTGCGGAGATGCTGCGCCTCGCGGCAGATGAAGATCCCGTGCCGCTGGAACAAGGCAGAGGGAAACATGTGGCTGATCGCCAGGATTCGCAACGGTGTCACCGTCAGTTCAGCGCAGAACCCAATTCCTGGACCTCTTCGCCCTCAGCGGCTTGGTCCGCCTCTTCCTCTCGCACCTGGGCGTACCACCAGGCGATTCGCTCGGCTGCCAGGACAAAGGCCAGGAACACCCAGTAATACTTCGCGGAGACCTGCTTGATGTTGAGGCCCATCACCAGGAGAAACGTCAGCACCGCGCGGGCATACAGCTTCTCGACCGTCAATGGCGTCCGCCGCACGGTGATCATCGACAGAATCACCAGACCCGCGAAAAGGATTGCTGCGGGGAAGCCGTACACGCCGAGCGAGAAGAAGAAATCATTGTGCGGCCAAATCTGGCTTCCCGACCGCTCGAACCAGCTCCAGTAGCCTGCGCCCAGCGGCCATGTCAGGACGGTGTCCACCGCATTTCGGATGGGGACCATGCGGAACTCCAGCGCGTTCTTGGCGCGTCCCACATCCGTCAGACGGTGCAGCACGGAGCTTTCGATTCCCTGCCGCTGGATCAACACGCCGACCGAAGCCGATGCGAGAATGACGACGATCAACATCAATGCGGTCAAAGCGGGGCGCGACAGGACCTGTCGCACGAACAACAGAGGCGAAAGCAACGTGAAGGCCAGCGCCACGAGGCCGCCGCGAGAGCCGGTCCGCATCATCATCAAAGGCAGAAACAGCAGGGCGACGAAATACACCGCGCGCCAGAAGAGGCTCCGATCGCGGGCAAACAGGTAGATCGCCGAGAGGAACGCCAGTGCGATCAAGGCCGAGAGCATGTTGGCGTCGATGGCCCGTCCCAGAGTGGCGGCGTATCTCGCGTCGCGAGTCTCCTGCACCGCGCGGATGGCCTGGCCGGACTTGATCGCCAGCACAATGGAGCCCACCATGCCGATGACGTACGACCGCAGGGCCCAGCGAAATGCGTTCTCGTGGTTGGTTTCGAGTATCCAGTAGATGATCAGAGCGAGCACCAGGAGCTGAAAGTGTGTAAACGCTCGTCCCAACTCCATCCTCAACTGAGGCTGCGTCAGGGACGAGATGCCGATCCAGACGGTCAACCCCGCTGCGAACCACAGGGCTTTATGACGAACGCGCAGGGGCGGCCGGGTCAGCAGGACGTTGAGAAAGAAGCTCGTCGCCAGCGCCAACCCGATGCCGCGATCGAGACTGAACGACCCCTGATACCCGACGCCGGCGCCTGTGGGAAGGGCGAGCATGACAACACACAAGGCGAACGTCGGTTTGATGACCATGCCGACAAGGGTCGGGATTGCGATCATCGCAGCTCCTGCGACGGCGTTATCGACCAGCAGGATGACGGCGAACCCGATGGCGCAGACGACCAGCCAGGCCGCCAGGAGCATCGTATTCATCGCAGGCGAAAGCTGGATATCGGACGTTCGCTCGTGCTGCTCGCAGAGCAGATCCTCTTCGATCAGTGCGTTGACGTATGTCGAGTTCATCGTTGGGGATATCGGCCAAACAGGACCGGGTCGTGACGGTCTTCCATCACTCTGACATCTGGTGTTCCCTGGCTTGGGCCGGAATCTCGGGTCGCGTCGATTGGCGGTGCGATCTGCCTTTCTTCACGGCGCGCATCAGACGGAAAAGACCGCCGGCGACGGGGTGATCGCCGGACAAGGCGTAGCGGGCCGCATAGAACAGCAAAGCGTCGGCTCGGTCCGCCTGGATCGGTTCGATCGTTTTCTGTCGATACGTCGGAACGCTCTGCCCAAACCGCCTGAACAGCTTGATCCGCGCCGCCAGCTTCCTCTTCTTGAACAGAGCGTGGCCTTGTGAAGCCAGCAGCTCGTCTACCGCAAGCTCCGATAACTCGACGCCATGTTTCGAAGCCGCGGCCTCCAGGAGTTCTTCCGCCTCCGACGTTCGCGTCACCACGAACGAACTCCCGATCTGGTCGGCCTGCATCACCTGCTCAAGCCAGGCGTCGCCGCAGGTCAAATCGCTCAGTTCGCCCAGCATGTCGCTGCACAGGGTGCAACGCCGCAGCGAATGGGGTCGCAGGTCCCGATGATATTGCGCAAGGGGGATTTCATGTTCAATGCCGTTCTTGAGCCGGATCAGCATGCTGCCGGGCCAGCCGCGACCGCGATACTGGAGAACCGCGATCTGGTCGAACGAGACGCCGAGATTCCGGAGCACGCGTTCGGTGCCGCGGAAGCTGTAGTTCAGACTGCACGGAAGACTGATTCGATAGCGGATTCGCTCCCGCAGGCTGGGCATACGCTCCTCGGCTTTGCGGAGGCCCTGGATATGGCAGGGAAGCCCGACGACCGCATATCGGCCTTCGACGCGGAGGATCTCATGCAACGCGGCGCCGGCTGCGACAGGGCAATATTTCGAGCCGGCCGCCGAGAGGATCTCGTCCCGTGTCCTGGCGATAAAGGGCTCCGGCTGAAGCGGATTGTCTCGACGCATCCGGGTGACCAGAGCGCCGTCGATCAGACCTTCATCGAGCGCAAAGATCAGCAGCGCGCTGACCAGTCCGCCGGAAGAACAGTTGTAGCGGATGCCCTCGTCGAGAGCGTGGCCGATGTAGCATCCGAGGTGCCGGCCGAGCGCGACGTCCTCGGGGATCTCGCGGAACAGCTCGTCGTTGAGCGACTCGAAATCGACGCTGTGTCCAGGACAGGCCTCGTAGCAGAGCCCGCACCGCGTGCATTGCTTGCGGTCGAGTCGCGGGAGACAACAGCCTCTGCCCGGATGCACCGCCATCTCGATCGCGCCGTGCGGACAAACGCCCGCGCATGTGCCGCAACCTGTACACAGCTTGCGTTTGACCACCGGTTCGATTGTCAGTCTGTCTTCCATGGCTCAGGATGTTCCTTTGACCACTCGCGAGAGGGCGTCGATCTGCGAGGCAAGGTCCGCTCGAACCGATTCGAGCGACCTGCGGATCGAATCCCGCGTCTCGAACAGCCCGCAGATTGCCTGCGTGGCCTCCGTCCGGCCGATCGCGTCCATGTCGATGATGTGCTGCTCGCAGCGACACATTTGACCGATGATGCCATGCGTGCGCGTGTCCCGTCGATTCGTCATCGCGGCGAACGGCGTCCCCATCGACACGGCGGCGATCAACGAATGCGTCCGTTCGCCCACCAGGAAATCGCACCGGCCCACGATGCTCTTGAGCAGGCGGGCCCCACAGTCTTGCTCCAGGATCGTGTAGTCGTCAGGCCTTGGTTTCATCTCCTCGACCACATGGCGGGCGGCAACGATGTCGTTTCCGTTCTGTTCCACCGAGTGCGGCAGGAACAGCAGGAATACCCCGTATCTGGCGACCAGGGCGCCGAGGATCGCCGCCAGATATGCAGCGTGAGCCTGCTGTTTGGCTTGCCCCTGAAGGTCGGGTCGAAAACCCGCGTACACGCGTCCTTTCTCAAGGACGGTCACGGCGACAAGGGATCTGCCCGCCTGTCTGGCTCGTTGATAGCATTCGTCTCGTTCGAGGATCTCGTTCGCGGCTTCAGGCGGCTCGGGTCGCATCGCAAACGCCGGGTCTGGGGCCACCCTGAGCTTGTTTGGGTCGCGGCAGACGTGCTTCATGCTCTGGCGGGAGTGTTCCTCGCGAAACACGCAGAAATCGCTTTCCTCCATCGCCTTGCGGTAGAGCCCGGCTTTGTAGAAGCGTCCGCCTCCAATTCCCGTGCTGGCGCCGAGGATTCCCGTCCGCTTGTCGTGCTTTTTCGCCAGCCGGAGGATGCCGCAGGATTCCACGCAGAACACCCCATCGTGTCCCACGAGCACGTATCGAGCCCGCTCGAAGAACTCGTGGAGAGGCCGGTACTTCTCATTTCCTGTGGGAATCAGGTTCTTCAAGGAGCCGTAGGATCCGACTCGCAGCCTCGCTGCGATCCATGCCTGCATGAGAACACGGCTTCGCCCGGAAAGGGCGGAATTGCCCTCGAATCGGAAGACCCAATCTCGCGGAAACGCTGTGATATTGCCGCATACCGTCACGTCGCGGACGTCGTCGAAGAGACCGATCGCGACGGGCGGGCCCTCGGACAACAGGTCCTCGATTCCGCGAACAATGGCCTCCTCCCCTTTGTTTGCGATCGGAACGTAGTCTGCGATCAGAATATGTAGCACGTCATCCATGCAGATGTCGCCATTATAGATGCAGTTCTTGGAAAGGACAAGCGCATCGCGGGTGGATCTGAATTCAACGGACGCGTCTGACGACCGAGAGCAATCGTTGGCGCTCCGATGCGCCCATCCCGAAGAACCAGGCGGACACCACCGTTACGGTCCCCGCCGCAGCCACAACTGCGAAGAGGGCCAGCCAGGTGGAAGGCGGCATAAGACTTTCCCAGACGACGATCAGCAAAATACTGGGGAGCGTGCTCAGCGCCGCCGGGAGCCAAACCTGCGTCAGGCTTTCCTTCGCAGGAATCTTCATTTTGCGATTGAAGTAGATCGGGATGATGACGCCGGCCACCAGGGCCATAGGAACCAGGTTGCTCCAGGCAATGCCCGTCAGACCCCATTCGAGCACCGCCACGGTGAAGACCGCAGTGCACACGCACAGGACCGCTTCGACCGCGGTCATCAGGCCGAAGACGCGATGTTCCCCCCGACCGGCGAGCACGAGGAAGTTGCTGTGCTGGCTCATGATGAAGAAGTAGCCCACCGTCAGAATGGACAGAATCTTCGCCATGGACGGGATCAGTCCTGGCTCCTGGAATCTCCGGCCCACCCAGATCGTCAGAAACTCTCGGCCCATGACGATCAGGAACGCGGCGGCCGGGATCAGGACCAACAGGCTGTATTTCTGCGTGAGGAAAGCGATCAGCTTGACGCGGGTGTGGTCGTCCCGTGCGTCGAGGTCGCTGACCGCGGGCTTGATCGCCACGGTGAACGCCTGGAGGAACTCCGAGAGCAGCAGCACGCCCGCGGCGGCGGTCGAGAAGATGGCGATCTCCTCGGTTCCCAGGAAGATGCCGATGATCGTCTCGCTGGCGCGGTAGATGATCAGGGCGCCCATCGCGTAGAGGAACGTGTTCATGCCGTAGAAGAGCATTTCACGCAACAGCCCGCGATCGACGTTCCGCCAGGAGACGTAGCCGACGGGCAGCAGCCGTCGGGCCAGGATGTGCTGCAAGCCCCTCGCGACGATCTCGCTGACGCTGTAGATGATGCCCAGCGTCACCAGGCCGAAGCCGCGAAACAGCAGGACGACCGTCAGTGCGGTTCGAACCACCAGGACGATCATCGTTACGATGCTCACCATGTCGTATCGCTGTAATCCGCTGAGCACCGCGGTGGTCAGTTGCAGCGGCGTCGAGGCGGCGAAGCCCAAACCGACGACGAGCACCAGAACGCTCGTCGTGCGGATCAGATCGGGCGGGATCTCGAACCAGTCGCCCACCTTCACGGCCAGGATCAGCGTGAGGACCGCCAGCACCAGAGCGACGATCGTGAAGAAGAACAGGGCTGTGCTGACGGTCCTGCGGATGCCGTCCTCGTCGTCCTTGGCCAGGTACATGGGGATTCGCCGGTTGATCGCGCTGTTGAGGCCCATGCCCAGCAGAATGCGATAGCGAAACACCGAGCCGATCAGCACCCAGACGCCGTAGGCGGGCTTGCCGAGCTGGCCTACGAAGAACGGGACCAGCAGGAACGCGACGACGGCGTTGCTCATCAACATCAGGAGGTTGAAGACCGTATTGCGGACCAGCGCCCGAGGAGTGGTGACTGTCTTGGCCATGCGATGTTCTTACTGGGGTTCCGTGGAATGGGCTTCAGCCCAGGCTGTCTTTTCTGTCTTGTGTCACTCGCCACAGCAAGCCGGCTCTGACGAGACGATGTTTCTCAAGAATGAATGCGGGACAATATCCCGGCGTTCGCGAAACCACGTAAACCGGATGGTCGGCGAGCCAGGCCAAAAGGGTCTGTTCGCCGAGGGTCGGAGCTGCTTCTGTCGAGGCGATAACCGAGACGATCTTCACCTCCGGCCGAAAGCTTTTCACCTGCTGAACGTACAGCAGGGGGGCTGCGGTCGTGATGTCCGCCCAAACGATGGCGTCGCTCTCAACGGCATCGAGCGCCTCCCTGGCGAATCGCTCCGCTCCCCTGTACCCGGTTTTCCAGGGGCAAAGGAAGTACTCATAGTCGTCGCGGTAGGGAACATCCTGTCTTGTCCCGATCGGCCAGTGCACCCGTGCCGCTGCTTGCGGCGCGATGGCATACACTCCGATGGGCAACAGCGAAAACACCGTGACTGCACAGGTCGCAACCTGGTGTTGTATCCGCGACAGGATTTCGTGCGTTCCCACGCCGATCACGATCGCGGCCATGCAGTAGAATGGAATGAAGAAGGCATATCGATCGGCCACCGTGTAGCGAAACGCGAACAGCAGGAACAAGGCCAACAGCGCCACAAGCACAGTCCGAAACATTGTGGGCCCGGCGCGGCGCAGGCCGTAGCAGCCAACGAAGAACAGCAACACATTCAGCGTGGGGAAGTTCAGCAGGATCAGCAGGAAGTTCTCGCCCACGATCTTCCACGAGAGACTGGCGTTGAGCACGTCGGGCCGCCAGCGATCGCCGAACGCGGCGGACGCCAGGACGCCGAGAACGTCGCCGCTGTGAACGATATTCCTGACGATCAGGATCTCGTAGGGCAGAGCGCCGACGATCCACAGCAGGACGATCATCGCCGCGTGTCTGGGACGGACGACTCTCTTGACCATGAGGATCGCGACAAACACAGCGTAGCAGGCCAACGGGATCGAACCCAGCATGTGCACGGCGATAGCCATGCCGTTGAGAAGCGCAAGCAGATAGAGGAAGGTCCGCTTGCCGGTCTTGGTGTACTTCAGCAGGCAGATCAATTCGCCGAAGAATATCGCCGCCCATAACGTGTAGGTTTCCGCGACGCTCGCGTGCCACCAGAACGTGTGGGAGAGCGCCAGCGTCACGGCCGCAATCATTGCGGGGAACGCACGGCCGAGCCACAACCGCACGAGCAGGTACAGATTCGCCACCGCCAGCGCCGCCGCCAGGGCCGAAAGGCAATTCACGCGGTGGCCGAACTCGCCAAAAGGAACTCGCGCGGCGCCGATGGCGACGAGGTAGTACAGCGGATGTGAGAGAGCCAAGCCGAGTCGGCCTTCGATGTCCCGGTGCCAGACGCGATGCTGGATCAGACCGCTGTCCTGCCAGACCGCGCCAGGGGCGCAACTGATCCCGTACAGGATCGCCGCGACCACGAATACGAGCAGATAGGACTTTGCCAGGGGATGGGTCCTTTGATGACGCCGGTCCGATGTTCGTCACTTGCGATGGGCCCGATACCAGTCGATCGTCGCCTTGAGTCCTTCATCGAACGACGTTCGGGCCTGAAAGCCGAAGCACTTCTTCGCCTTCGAGGTGTCCAGGCACCGTCTCGGCTGGCCGTCGGGCTTGGAGGGGTCCCAGCGGATCTGGCCCTGAAATCCCGTCAGGGCGGCGATCTTTTCCACGAGATCCTCGATCGTGATCTCCGAACCGGTGCCGATGTTGACCGCGTCGGCGCCGTTGTAGTGCTGCGTGGCCAGGACGATCCCCTCGGCGGCATCCGCCGCGTAGATGAATTCGCGGGAGGCCTTGCCGGTGCCCCAGCATTCGATGAACTCGGCGCCGGAATCGATCGCGTCGACGCACTTCTTGATCAGAGCCGGGATCACGTGACTGCTGGCCGGGCTGAAATTGTCGCCTGGGCCGTAGAGATTTACCGGCAGCAGGAAGATCGAGTTGAAGCCGTATTCCTGGCGATACGCCTGCGACTGGACCAGCAGCATTTTCTTGGCCAGTCCGTAGGGTGCGTTGGTCTCCTCGGGGTATCCGTTCCAGATGTCCTCCTCGCGGAAGGGCGCGGGAGCGAACTTCGGATACGCGCACACCGTCCCGATTGCGACGAACTTCTCGATGCCCCGCAGGCGACCCTGCTCGATGAGCTGCACGCCCATCATCAGGTTCTCGTAGAAGAACTTGCCGGGGTGCTCGCGGTTGGCCCCGATGCCGCCGACCACCGCGGCCAAGTGGATCACGATGTCGGGCTTCATGTCATCGTACATCCGGACGATATCGCCCATCTTCACGAGGTCGTACTGCTCGACCGTCGGCACGCTGATGTGGACCGCGCCGGCGTTGCGCAGCCGCTCGATGACATAGTGCCCCAGAAACCCCGCTCCTCCGGTCACGACGATTCGCTTGTTGGCCAGCGATTCGCTCATTCTGTCCCCCTCCTGGTGTTGTCGGCCGTCATGCCGTGAGCGCCGAGCAGTCTCTCCCGTTCGGCGGCCTTCATATCGGCGTCGGTCATCATCCTGGCCAGTTCCTTGAACGTCACCTTCGGCTGCCAATTGAGCGTCCGACGGGCCCTGCTCGCGTCACCCAGAAGCAGGTCCACCTCGCTGGGCCGGAAGTACCGCGCGTCCGTGCGAACGTACTTGTGCCAGTCGAGATCG
Source organism: uncultured Phycisphaerales bacterium (assembly GCA_937927975.1). GTDB lineage: Bacteria > Planctomycetota > Phycisphaerae > Sedimentisphaerales > Anaerobacaceae > PLanc-01. Next base: position 78,274 of record CALEZT010000267.1, on the reverse strand, counting down.
AGATATCCAAACACCTCGTCCAGAAACTCCCGCACGGAATGACATTCGCCGGTCGCGATGACGTAATCGTCAGGCTTGTCCTGCTGGAGCATCAGCCACATCGCTTCGACGTAATCGCCTGCGAAGCCCCAGTCCCGCTTGGCGTCCAGATTGCCCAGGTAGAGCGCGTCCTGAAGGCCGCACTTGATCCGCGTCGCGGCTCGCGTGATCTTCCGCGTGACGAAGGTTTCGCCTCGCCGGGGCGACTCATGGTTGAACAGGATACCGTTGCAGGCGAACAGGTTGTAGGCCTCGCGGTAGTTCACCGTCTGCCAGAATCCGTAAACCTTCGCGCAGGCATAGGGACTTCGCGGATAGAAGGGCGTTTTCTCCGTCTGCGGGGTCTCCACGACCTTGCCGTACATTTCGCTGCTGGAGGCCTGATAGTATCGGATCGGCGCGTGACAGGATCGCACGGCTTCGAGCATGCGAAGCGTGCCCAATCCGTCGGCGTTCGCCGTGTAGATCGGCATATCGAAGCTGACGCGCACGTGGCTCTGCGCGCCGAGGTTGTAGACCTCGTCCGGCTTGATGTCGTTGAGGATCGCAGAGAGGTTGCTGCCGTCGGTCAGGTCGCCGTAAACCAGGCGCAGCTTCGGCTGCTCGTGCGGGTCCCGATACAGGTGGTCGATCCGGTCCGTGTTGAAGGACGAGCTGCGCCGGATGATGCCCCAGACTTCGTACCCTTTGCCCAGCAGGAGATCGGCCAGATACGACCCGTCCTGCCCCGTGATCCCGGTAATCAACGCTCTTGGCATGATTCCTCCTTAAAGAGGTGGAACGCAGCAGCGATGGGAGGCTCGGAAGCTCTCCGCCGTTGTACGGTTCCACAGTTCCATTTGTCGTTTCCACGGCGGTCTGCTCAGCAGACAGTCACGATCAATCCTCTGTTGCTGACATCGAAATCGAAGAAGCGGGCCCGATCGTTCGGAGGATCGCGCTCGAGCATTCGACGCACCGCCGTGGCGTCTTCGAGCGATTTGCAGATCATCAGCATGAAGCCGCCGCCGCCGGCGCCGAGGAGCTTGCCGCCGTAGATGTGCGACCCGACCCGCGCGAACAGGGCCTCGATCTCTTCGTTGCTGCTGTTGGGGTCCAGGCGTTTATTGAGCCGCCACGCCACGTCCATGAGCCGGCCGAATCGTTCGATGTCCTTGCGAATGAAGGCGTCCATCACGTCCTTGGCCACCGAACCGATGTGCCGCAGCGTCGTCATCGCATCGCGGTCGCGGTTCAAGTACCGACCGACAACCTGGTGCAGGATGTTCTTGGCCAGACGGGTGATCCCGGTGTAGTACAGCAGGGTCTGGCCGGCGTTGGACCTGGGGTCCAGGATGTCCGAGGGCACATAGTGGATGTGCGCGTCCGGGACCATGCCGGGCTCGGTGACGATCATCTTGACGCCCCCGACGGCGCCGCCGATCTGGTCCTGCCAGCCTCCGCCGGTGGTGAGGGCCTGCTCCAGACGCAGCACGCTGTGGAACAGCTCGCGGTGGGACAACTGCCTGCCCATGGCTCGTCCCAGCGCCGCGACAATCACGGCGCCCATGATGCTCGATGTGCCCAGACCACTGCCCTTGGGGATCGCCGCCAGCGTGGTCAGCTCGATTCCGCCGCCGAAGGCTTCCAGGGTCTTCTTGAGCGTCTTCTTGCCTGTGCGACCGTTGTGCAGCGACAGGCCCGACAGGACGATCGCGGCCTTGGCCAGCGCGAAGCTCCCGGTCGCCTGTCGATAGTCCATCAGGTCATCGAATTGACGGATCTCGATCCGCACTCCCAGGTCGATCGAGCCGATCCGAATCACCGGCTCGTCGATCACGCGGACATAGGCCTGAATCGGCGGCTGGCCGTTGAGATCGATGGCGGCGTTCGTGACGCACCCGCCCCATTCCAGGGAATAGGGCGGAGTGTCGGTCCAGCCGCCGCCGATGTCCAGCCGGGCGGGGGCCCGCGCCCAGACGATCTCGTCGCTTCTGAGCACGCTGCGGGGCGATTCCCCTTCTTCGAGCCCGCTGGCGACGATCGCCCGTTCCAGGCCTTCGAACGCAGCTTCCTGCATCCGCTCGGTCCACCTGGACAGGCGGGTCTTGCCGTTTGGATCGAGGCCCAGGGACTTGAGCCGTTCGAGGGTGGAAGAATCGAGCCTCTTCGCCAGAGCGGTGGGCCGCACGTCGCCGCCGGAGCAGGCATCGGCTATTGCCGAACCCAGCGTGTGAATCATGCGAGGAAAGACCAGAGCCGCGGTCCCATGGTCCGCGCATCGGCAGGTCTGCTTGAGGATCTCGGCGGCCCACACGGCGGGACGGCCTGTCAGCTTCATCAGCCAGGCAAGCTCGCGAGCGGACAAGCCGCTCTCCGGCCGGAACACACGATGGAGCGAGCCGCAGATCAGTTCGGCCCGGATCAGGCTGCGCCGTTCGTAGAAGCCTTTGTGGTCGGCCAGCGCCAGGACCTGTTCGAGACTGTAGCGAGATGCGGATCGCCAGGCCTGGCGCTGCGTCTCCGACGCGCCGTCCGGGTCGAACATCCACAGCCATCGCCGATAGTGCCCATGCTCGGGGACAGCCGGGAAGAGCCTCGCATTCCAGATCGTGCGGTCGCTTGACGGGATCGCGTCATCCCAGACTTCGTCCTGCCCGACTCCGACGTCGGCAAGCCAGGTGAGCAGCCGCCTGCCGCAGAAGACCGCGCCCGCCTCGGCGGATTCCTTGAAGCTGTCGTCCACGCCGTAGCAGCGGACGAACCACACGTCGCGGCCTGCGGGGTCATATCCCGCAAGCACGTCCAGACACGCGCCGGTCGGCAGCGAAATCGGATCGTGCAGGTCGACCCCGACCACGACGTTGTCACCGGCCAGAGTCAGCGGGGCGTGGATGCGGCACCCCTCGACCCAGCTTGCGGAACCATGGACCGAACCGCCTTCGGCGATCTCGTTGTTGATGTCCAGGAAGGTTCGCAGTTGCGAGACGCCGCGATCCTCTTGCAGCAGACGGGCGCCGCTGGCCAGGATTCCCCGGCTGGCGCCGAAATCGAGAAAGTCGCAGTGGGTGAGCAATTGCACGTTGAACGGGATGCCCGAAAGGGCCTTGAACAGTTCGCCCAGCATCGACGCCGTCCATTTCGATCCGCTGTCCCTCGCCGAGCGGATATGGTGCTCGACGGTCGCCTGGCGGCCCATCGCGCAGCAGATCTCGCGGTAGAAATCCAGCCCGCGATCCATGACGGCCTCGGCGCGTGTGCCGCTCAGAACGAGCTTGCCGCCGGATGGCTTGGCGCCGAACAGTTGCAGCAATCGCACCGCGGTGGCCGCGTCGAAGTGCATGATGCCGATGTCCAGACAGGACTGGCCGTAGGCGTCGATCGCATCCATCCGCTCCTGCTCGGCAATGGAGGGTTTCTGCAGATAGAGTCGGACTTCGTCGTCCTGACCCTGGCAGAAGACCCCGTGACGGCTGGCCTGTTCCGGCTGCGCATAGCAGGCCAGGCCGGTGACACCTTCCTTCGTGAATTTCACGCGGGTCGGATCGAACCGCAGCAGCACGTCGCCCGAGGCGATCACGACCTGTCCCCGGCCCTGGGTCGGCGCCGGAAGGGCCAGATACGTGGGCAACTGCCGGTCGAAGAGACTCAGACACAGGGCGCTGTCGTTCTCGCCGGGGACGGGGATGAAGATCTTGCCGCAAGGGCCGTAGGCCGGGAGCCGGCGGGAGTCTCCGCCTGCATGGACGATCAGGATTCGAAGCTCAGCAAGCGTCTGCTCCCAGTCGTGTGCGTCCGAGTCCGCCAGTCGATCGCCTAACCGCAGTCGCAGGACTTCCATCAGGCAATGGAGGGTGCTGCCGCCGCTGCCGATCCGCCTGCCGCCGGGGTCTGCAACGACGATCGCCTCGCGAACGTCGCTGAGCAGGCCCAGCTCGCGGCGGAGATTCAGTTGCGCCTCGTACGCCTCGGCCTGCCGCTCGTTCGAGGCCGTGACAATCAGAACATCCCAATCTCCTGTCCTGGTCTTGGCGTCAGAGACGGAGTCTAACCGCAGAGGACGCTGAGATCGCGGAGTATTTGGCTTCGCAGTCATAGCTCATTCACCATTCGCTTGATGCCGTTCTTCAGTTGGGCAACATTGAAATTGATCAATAACCCCACTTTCTTGCCACTCAACAGCGTTCTCCAACAACCCCGGCCCGAGAACGGAGTGCACCTTCATGGCGGCATCCACCACCTGCCCGCTCACCTCATTTACTTCCACTCTCTGCGTCTCTCCGCGCCCTCTGCGGTTAACCCCTCTTCCGATAGTGCTCAACGATGATCCGAAGCGTCTGGTCGAGACTCGTCTTCGGCTGCCAGCCGACCGTCTTGCGGATTCGCTCGGTGCTCGGCACCCGCCGCATCATGTCCTCGATCGGGCGGCCGTAGGCGACCTCATAAGGTACAAACTGCTTGGGGCTGCCGCTGCCGGTGATCTTGATGACCCGGTCGGCCAGGCCTTCCATGCTGATCTCCTCGGAGGACCCGATATTGAAGACCTGCCCAGCCGCCTGCTCGCACCCCATCAACGCGATCACCGCATCGACCAGGTCCTCGACGTAGCAGAAGCATCGCGTCTGCGCGCCCGAGCCGTAGATCTGGATGGGCTCGTTCTTGAGGGCCCACTGGACGAACCGCGGGACCACCATGCCGTACCGCCCGGTCTGCCGGGGCCCGATCGTATTGAAGAACCGCGCGCTGATGACCGCCAGGCCGTACTGCTGATGAAAGGCCTGGCCCAGAAACTCGTCGATCGCTTTGCTGCACGCATAGGCCCAGCGGGAGAACGCGGTGCCGCCCAGGACGAAGTCGTCGTCCTCGCCGAAGGGGATCTTCTCGCTCTTGCCGTAGACCTCGCTGCTGGAGGCCAGGAGGATCTTGCGGCCGAACTTGTTCGACGCCTCCAGGACGATCTCCGTCCCGGCGATGTTCGTCTCGATCGTGTGGACGGGGGCGTCGGCGATGAGCTGCACTCCGACCGCGGCCGCCAGATGGTATACCACGTCGCACTGCGAGACCAGCAGTTGCACGAGGCTGACGTCGCGGATGTCGCCCTTGACGAACTGGAAACCGGGACGATGGCGAAAGCTCTCCAGGTTGGCGAGCCGGCCGGTGCTGAGGTTGTCGATGACGATGACCTCGCTGCCGTTGTCGAGCAGCCGCTCGGCCAGATGGGAACCGATGAACCCGGCGCCGCCGGTGATCAGGGCTTTGGTCATAATGGCGTTTTCTCCATTGCCGCCGGCGAAGCAAGAAGCCCGGCGCCGGGAAGAAAGATTACAGGACCAACCGCTACGGCATGACATTACTCGATTCACAGGATTGGGGCAACCCTCAATCTGGGCGCACTCCGTGTCCGTCGGATACGCAGGGCAGGACGAAATATCCGTGCAGAATCCGCTGGTGCGGCTGGGCATTTCTCGGGGCATCTCTTTCGCCCCGATCGCATCCGCCGGCACAATACCCCTTTCATCGGCTAACAGGCTGCACTTTTATCACACATAAGTGACTGCACGCTGGAAGATTGCGGGTCGCAGATCCTGTCGCAGTACCGGACACAAGGCGATTATGGGACATCCGCTGCTCGCATGTGCGTTGAATCTGGTGCAACCCAGGCGAAATCCAGGGGAAAACCGCTTGGATTGTCCGTTGAAAACGGGTACAATAGGGGTAGTTGAGAAGGGTGATTTTGGGGGGTCGTTTGGACAGCAAGCACGTGATTGTGTTTGCCTCACTCCTGATTGCTGGCTTTGGAGGTCCCGTCACACGGGCTGATCGTGCGATCTCGGCCTTCGAGCTGTTCGACAGGATGCGGGGGATGTGGCTCGGCCAACTGATCGGCAACGCTGCCGGCCGGGCAAGTGAAGGGCTCTACAGCGGCTCTTCGCCCAACCCGGACCAATCCGTTCCATGGCAGATCAAACAGGTCTGGGACGCCGACGACGACACCGACATCGAATACCTGGCCCTGCACACGCTGATGATCCACGGATTCGACTGCAATTCCCTCGACATCGCCCACGATTGGCTCGAACACATGACTGCCGATGGGATCTACGTCGCCAACAGGCAAGCTTGGCGCTTGATGCTCGACGGCCACACGCCTCCCGAAACGGGCAGTCGCACCTACAACCAACACTGGTACTCCATCGACGCCCAGATCGGCACCGAGTCTCTGGGGGCGATTTCTCCGGGGATGCCTCAGATTGCGATCGACCTGGCCGGCCAGTTTGGTCGGGTCGCCAACGAGGGTTTTCCGGTCCACGCGGCCCAGTTCTACGCTGCGATGTATGCGAACGCCTTCTTCGAACCGAACGTGGTCGAACTGGTCTTGCGAGGTTTGGAGGCGATCCCGGCCGGCAGCCGCACGGCTGCGGTTGTCAGAGACGTGAGGAATTGGTACATCGAAGACGTCAACGACGGCTCGCTCGACTGGAGAGCCGCCCGGCGGAGACTCTACGACAAGTATCAGGGCGCCGAGAGCTTCGGTCGCTATTACAATTGGGTTGAATCCACGATCAACGCCGGCGCGACGGTCCTGGCCCTTCTCTACGGCCAGGGCGAATTCAAACAGACCGTGCAGATCGCCGTCCTGGCCGGGTGGGACTGCGACTGCAATCCCGCCACCGCCGGCGGACTCCTGGGGATCATCCATGGCTTTTCCGGCCTGCCAAGCGATTTGACGGATCCGTCCGTCTGCGGCGACGCATATCTGAATGTATCGCGTCCCGGACTTCCCGCCCCTGGGGTGGCTCTGCCGCAGACGGATTCGATCAAAGCCATCGCGCTGAGGATGCTGCTGATGGCCAGGGAGAACATCCTGCGAAACGGCGGCTCCTTCGCGTTTGACGAATTCGACTTGGTCTTCGCGATCCCCGGGCCCAATGTCGTTGCGGAGCCCGAGCGGCCCAACCCCAACGGACCTTGCGGCCTGGTCGCAAGGGCCCTGGCGTCCGGGATTGAGGTTGCGGTCGATGCCTCTGTGGCCAGGCGCGATCCCAATCGGGACCGCAACAACCTGGCGTCGATCATCGACGGAGTCGTGGACAACACGCACAACGGCCACAGACCCTACTACACGTACGTCCCGGACGCTGCCGAGCCGTCCCAGGCGGACTGGTACGAGGTGAGCTTCTCCGAGCCGGTTCGCTTCGAGGGCCTGACCTTCTACGAAGGCGATGTCGTGTGGAGCAAGCTCAACACATACTATCGCCATGACGTGCCGCTCGGAGGCTACTTTGAAGACCTCACCGTTCAGATCCGTCGCGACGGCCAGTACAGTGAGCCGGCGGATCTGCAGCAACTCGCGGATCTCGACCGCTTCCAGATGTACCAGGCGATTGGTTTCCGTTTCGCGCCGACGGTCGGCGATGCGATCCGCATCATCGGCACGCCGGGCGGCTCGAAGCGGTTTACGACGATACTTGAGTTAGAAGTCGAAGGCGATCTTTGTGAGGACCCCAATGCAACGACCATCGACGTCGCAAACCAGGGATGACAAGGAGATCTGTCAGGCAATTGACTTCGCCAGGGTTCGCCAGGCGATCCTGTCGAACAAGCCAGGGCGGATAGGTTTCACTCGCTTCATCCACCTGGCGTTTCGTCCGCCCTATCGTCGAAGCGTGGGGCATGCGGAAGGCTGAGGGGCAGGATTCAAGCACGGACCGATTCCGACACTGACAGACCGACATGGAGCACTCGATCCACGTCCGACTCGGCTACTTCTTGGCGCCGGCTTTTTCCGCCTTCTCGCCCTTGAGTTCGTTGAGGATCTCCTGGGCCTTTCCCAGGTCCTTCGGCGGCCACTGCCCCTCGGCCTGAAGCTCCTTGAGCCGCTCGATGGCCTTGGCGCTGACGATCGTCCGGCACCGCGGGAATTTGTTGCAGCCGAGGAACGGGCCCCGCTTGCTCTGGCGGATGACCAGCTCTCCGCTCTTGCACTTGTGACACTTGATCCCGGTTGATTCAGCCGGCGGTTTCGGCGGCAGCGGGTTGCCCTGCTTGTCCAGCTTCTGCGTCGTCTTGCACTCGGGATAATCGCTGCACCCCAGGAATGTCCCGAACCGGCCGCTCTTGCGGACCATGGGCTTGCCGCACTTGGGGCAATTGTGCTCGGTGACCTCGTCCTGCATCATCTTGCCTTCCTTGTCGCAGGGAGAGGCGAATTTGCAGTCGGGATAGGCCGAGCAGCTCAGGAACTTGCCGTTCTTTCCAAACTTATAGAGGAGTTGTTTTCCGCAATCGGGACAGGTGTACTCGCTGGGCGTCGATTCGGCCTTGGCGTGCTTCATCTCCGCGGTCGCGGTCGTGAGGTTCGTCTTGAACGGGCCGTAGAATTCCTTCAACACTCGGACCCAGTCGAGATGCTGGTCCTCGATTCGGTCGAGTTGCTCTTCCATCTGCCGGGTGAAGGCGATGTCCATGATCTGCGGGAAGAACTCGTTGAGCTTGTCCGTGACGACCTCGCCCAGATCGGTGGAGTAGAACTTGCGGTCCTTCTGTTCGACGTAGCCGCGATCCTGGATCGTGCTGATGATCGGCGCGTACGTGCTGGGCCGGCCGATACCCTCTTTTTCCAGGGCCTTGACCAGCGACGCTTCCGTGTACCGGGCCGGCGGTTTGGTGAAATGCTGCTCTGCCTGGATGTCCACGGTCGCGACCGGCTGGCCCACCTGCGTCGGCGGGAGCTGCTGCTCGGTCGAGAACGTCTGCCAGACCCTGCTGTAGCCGTCGAAAATGAGGCTGCGTCCGCCGGCCTTGTAGGTGGCGACGCCAACGCTCGTCGGCGCGGTGATGCTCAAGGTCGTGACGTTCCAGCGGGCCGGCTCCATCTGGCAGGCGACGAAGCGACGCCAGACGAGGTCGTAGAGTTTGTACTGCTCCTCGCTGAGCTGCTGGCGGATCTCCTGCGGCGTCAGATCGACGTCGGTGGGACGGATCGCCTCGTGAGCCTGCTGGGCGGATTTCTTGTCCGCGTAGAAGTTCGGCTTCTCGGGCAGGTAGTTGGGCCCGAAATGGTTCTGGATGTAGCCGCGAACTTCGTTGATCGCCTCGCTGGAGAGGAACGTGCTGTCGGTTCTCATATAGGTGATCAAGCCGAGCGATCCCATCGAGCCCAGGTCGATGCCTTCATAGAGCTGCTGCGCGACCGCCATCGTGCGCTTGGCGGTGAAGCCCAGGCGATTGGCCGCCGCCTGCTGCAGCGTCGAGGTGATGAAGGGCGGAGACGCCTTCGACGAGGATTCCTTCGTTTCGATGTCCGCGATGGTGAACGTCGCGTGGGCGAGTTCCCCGAAGACCTTCTGGGCCTCCTGCTCGTTGGCGGCGGTGAATTTGGCGTCCCCGATCTTGAATAGCTCGGCCTTGAACGCGTTGTGCTGAGCCAGCCACTCGGCCTGCCGCTCGACGGTGGGGCCTTTGCCGTCCTTGCCGTTGGGCGCCATGAAGTCGAGCCAGGCCTGCTGGTAGTGGCTGTCGAGATCGGTGGTGAACACCGCCGGGATCAGCCAGTACTCCTCCGGCTTGAACGCGCGAATCTCCCGCTCACGTTCGACGATGATCTTGACGGCGACGGACTGCACGCGTCCGGCGGACAGGCCCCGCGTCACTTTCTTCCACAGCAGGGGGCTGATCTCGTAGCCCACGATGCGATCGAGCACCCGGCGGGCCTGCTGGGCCATCACCTTGTCGGTGTTGATCCGGCCGGGCTCGGAGAACGCCTCCTGGATCGCGGTCTTCGTAATCGCGTTGAAGATCACGCGGTAAGTGCGGTCCTCGGGAACGCCCAGGATCTCCGCGAGGTGCCAGGCGATCGCCTCGCCCTCGCGGTCAAGATCTGTCGCCAGGTAGAGCTTGTCGCACTTCTTGGCGGCGGCCTTGAGCTGCGTGACCACGCGCTTCTTGCCCGGCATGATGTCGTAGGTGGGCTCGAAGTCCTTCTCGATGTCCACGTTGAGCCCTTTGGAGGGCAGATCGCGGACGTGGCCCATCGAGGCCTGAACTTCGTATTCCGGGCCGAGGTAGCGATTGATCGTCTTGGCCTTGGCCGGCGACTCGACGATGACCAGCGACTTGTGCGAATTCGATTTTGCCATCAGCCTGTTTCCTGCGCTATCAGACGAATTTTCGCCTGCGCTGTGTTGAAGCGTCGGTATTTTGCCCCCCGGATGTTGCTTAAGTACTGAGGTTGACGCGTTTCTGTTCGGACCCTCAGGGGGCGCTTGCGGTTCCTATCGGTTATTCCGCCGGCGACGTTTAGATGTGGACAGATACTGGTGAAGGTTGGGTCTGTCAACACAATTGGAAACTGATAATTGCCGATCGATACGAGAATTCCGAAAAAGCGCGTTACATCGGCGCTGCGGTTCGGCACTTCTCAACAGGAATGCAACCGAGTCCCCAGAGAACGAAATCGGGGGTTCGATCATGCCGCGGCATACATGCGACGGAGAGCGGCGCCGACCGGCTGGGGGGCCGATAACGTCGTCGCGGGGCAGTCTGGGATCGCGGATGCAGGCGGCGAATGCCTATACAGGCCGGGGGTTCCTGACACTCACATCCTCTTTCTCCGATCCCCGGCCTGGCCCTTCTCTGGGCCCGGTTGCCGCGACGAACAACCGACTGAGCCGGGTCGTATAAAGCATGGTTGCACACAAAGGCTGAGGTCCAGAAACTGTCCTCCTTCCTCCTCCCTCAGCCTTTTTTCTTGCGCCCGCGGCAAGATGCGCCCTGGATCACATCAAAGCGGTGCTGAAGTACCGCTCCGCGCGATCGGGCAAAATGGTGGTGATGTTGCCCTGGACCCGTTCGGCCAGACGACGGGCGGCCCAGACGTTGGCGCCCGAGCTGATTCCGACCAGCAGGCCCAGGTCCCGATTGAGCCGCCGAGTCGTTTCGATGGCGTCCTCGTCGGAGACCTCGATCACCTCGTCGACCATGGACACGTCGAGCACGTCGGGAATGAAACCGTCGCCAATGCCCTGGATCTGATGGAGGCCGGGTTCGTGGCCCAGCAGGGCTGAGCAGTGTTCCGGCTCGACCGCGACGATTCGGATGTTCTTGTCTTGCTCTTTGAGGAACTTGCCGACGCCCTGGAGAGTGCCGCCGCTGCCGACGCCGGCGACGAAACAGGCGATCTGCCCGTCGATCTGCCGCCAGAGCTCGCGGGCGGTGTGCTCGTAATGCACCTGCGGATTCGCAGGGTTCCTGAACTGTTGCGGCACAAAGACCTCGGCATCCTCCGCAGCCATTTGCTCGACCCGTCGGACGGCGCCGCCGATCCCTTCTTCGTCCGGGACCAGGACCAAGTCCGCCCCCAGGCCGCGGATGAGTTTCTTCCGCTCTTCGCTCATGCCCTCCGGCATGACGATCCGCACGCGGTGGCCCATGAGCCGGCCGACCAGCGCCAGGCCGATGCCGGTGTTGCCGCTGGTGGGTTCGCAGATGACGGCGCCAGGCTTGAGTGTTCCCGATCGGCGTCCCGCCTCCAGCATGGCCATCGCAATGCGGTCCTTGATGCTGCCGCCGGGGTTGAGGAACTCGGCCTTGGCGAAGACCCGCTCTCCGCGGAGTTGCACCAGCGGCGTGTTGCCGATCAGGTTGAGAATGTTGTCCGTCAGCATAGACGACCTCTCGTGAGCAATTCGGTTCTGCATGGAGAGTGTTTCGGCTTGCGGGCCGCGTCTCTCAAGGAACATTGCATTATAGCCGCGGCGGAGCAAAATGTAGAAGACCCTTGCGAACAATCAGATGGCTCGCGATTTGGGAATAGGACCCCAGCGGTGGGGCTCTGCTCGGCAAGAACCTACAAGATCTTGGGGAAAGCATCCTCGCGAGATCCTGATGGAATTGTCTGACGCATTCCATTCGTGCAGGAATTGACCCATTTTTGTAAAGAATTTCGCTTGCCTGAAGTGAACCGAGGACGATATAGTCGTGTAAGCTTGTAGATCAGATTGAGTCCTGGATAGGTATAGCACTATAACAGGGCTGGGGTTATCTCGCTTTTCCTCTCCCTCCGCTCCTCAGCCCTGTTTTTCTTTTGCGCTCAGGGAGCCCGGAAGCCTCTTGTTGTCTGGGAATCTCGTATAAGGCTGCGCCAAAGTCCTATCTGTCCCATCCGTCCTATGGGCCTATGGGACGGATAGGACGGATGGGACTGCCGCCGAGCCTCTCTTTCGAAGTCCGAACGACTACTCCTCGTTGTTGAGGAACTTGATCAATTCGTCCGGGACGAAATCGCTGGCGAAAGCCAGAATGTCGGTGACTTCGGCCTTGGTGAGGTCGCCTGAGATCTGGCGATTGTTGATGTCGACGTTTACGATGATGCCGAATTTCATCTCCTGGGGCGAGGACGGGTCGTAGGGACCGGTCCGCTGCAGGTGGGTGGGTCGAAGCTCGATGTTGACGTTCTTGTCGTCGGTGGGCGCTTCCAGGACGATGCGGAGATTCTTGGCCTTCTCTCGCCACAGTTCATGCCTGAGGCAACTGGTGACGACCTCCAGCGAATCGGTGAACTCCGTGTCGAAGACGAACTCATGGACGACGCCCACGCGCGGGACCGCCCGTTCCGCGAACCGCGACCGCAGCTCGTCGAAGGCCTTGCGGAAGATCTTGTCCTTCTCGGGGATCGCCAGTTCGTGCGGCCGGTCGATGTACAGCCGCTCGGGGAACGTGAAGACCGGGCCGCGGTTGGTCAGGACGAACGTCGCCAGCTCGATCCGCTTGGCGTTGGGCAGCAAGAACGTCCGCTGCACCCGCACCTCGCGCGGACCCACCAGCATCGTCTCGAAGACCTCGGGAAACTGCTCGACGAGCCAGTTGCCGTAGTCCTGCAGCTTGGCGCGGTCCTGCTCCGGCAGCACGGGCGGTCTCATGTCCACGCCGTACTTGACCACGTGCTGCGATATCTTGTCCGTGTCGAACTGGTAGTTCATGCCCATCTCCGCCAAACAACTCTTTGCCGGAGTATAGAAGCCGCCGCCGCCGAAGTCAACCGAAAGCGTCTCCTGGGCATCCCTATTGCCAGCGGAGGCGGCGCAGCTCTTCCGGCGTCCGGACGAACTTCACCGTGCCGTCGTTGAGCAGGACACATCCGCCGCGAGGGTCGTGGTTGTCCACGCTGAACAGCTCGGGTCCGCCGCACTGATTCCACCCGGCCTTCGTCTCGAACAACAACACCGTGTCCCCAGGCGAATCGTGCCGGCAATTCGGATTCATCGCGTAGTGACACCTGCCTTCGCCCGCGGTTGGACATATGAATGGCTCCGTGATGACCCGTCCTCGTGCGGTGTTCTCGTAGGCCCGCACGATTGCATCGCACCATTCTGCCGCCGGGGGCCATCCTCCCGCACAGATCGGGTCCGCCGGGCCCGGGTTGTCGACACCGCTGTATGGTCTCAACCGATACCAGAGCTTTCGCAGATTCCACGCGCAACCGACCCTCGATTCGAATGCCTGTATCGACACGGGAAATGTCCACAGGGCCTTGAAGCCGGATGGACGGACGAACTGCTCGCGGCCATCTACGAGCAGGCGATTGGCTCCATAGATCGTGAGGGAGGCCAATGGCGCGTCGCCATTGTAGCACTTGACGTGCGCGGAATTCCCAGCAAGACAGATCCCGCTGCTTCTGGCCTCGGCCACTTCCGCAGCAAGAGCCCGGATCGATTCCCCACGGACCACCCCGATTGTCTTCTCCTGGAACAACCGCCTTTCCTCTGCACTCAGAAGACTCTGTTGATCGGCATAAGGGAAGAGGTATTCCAGCATGGAAGGCTCATACGCCACCCGCATTCGTGTGCAGTGGGTCAGATCGGGCCGTTCACGTGGTGTTTCGTCGAATGGGCCAACGTAGGGGATTGACAAATCACCGATCTCAAGTCGCAACGCATGGTCACGTGGACCACTTGGGTACGTGTTGCCGAGAAGCACTACGTTGTCTCTATCCCAGACGGACTCACGCGATATCGTGTGACCTCGCCACGGTCGGATCCATGGCGGAAGCCCTGGAGTGCCAAACGGATCAGGTTCGTTTATCGTGCGATACCCTCTGAGGAGGTTGTTCGGCAGGTCGCCATCATAGAAGCCGATCTCGATGGTGAGATGGTTCGCCTTGGCTCGGTCGAACTTGATCAGGCTGTTGTACACTACTGCAGCTTTGACCGGAATGCTCAGGCACAGACTCTCCACACGAGATTGACCTGAAGTCATCCGCCTGTAGCGACCGATGAGCTCCCAGTCCTCATACCAATCGATATGCGGTGGGACATCGAGCCGCCTTCGCACCACGAGCCCGTTCTCGTCATACGGAATGTAGCACTCGTAATCCATGACTGGATTGAGGCTCTCACAAATCCAGATGTCGCGGCCGGAATGGTTTGCGATTTCATATCGCACTTGGACAGCCTTGTCGGTGACCTTGCGGTCCCTCAGGGAGATCGTCACACCGGCGGGGCTGTCAATGGGCGGATCAACCCGCGAGTCTGTCTGGGACCACGCTGTAGACAGAAGACACACCAGCAGGGCCGCGACCAGATTCGGACGTCTATTCATCTTTCATCCTCTCATCAGGGTGCTGCGACTCAATCGCATGTTCTGGCGAACCGCTTGGCAAACGCAGCATGTACTTCTTGCTCGCGTCTTCTTCGCGGGGGAGATCGTATGAGAGTTCTCCCCGGATTGTCTTCTTCGTCTCGGGGTCCTTGCGTTCTGCTGCGAACCAGCCGGCGGATCGGTCCGCGATTCGCAGGTGAGCGATGCCGTTGGCGTCCACAACCGCTTCGCCGGCCGGGCAGCCCGCCGTCAATGCCCAAGGCAGAATTCCATCGATCGGATACAGCCGTCTCATTGTGTTCCCTCCGGAAAAAGACGCCGTTACCGCATGTATAGTTCATCCTGATTGTAGCAAATCGGGTCGCCGGCGGCAAGAATCAACAGAGATGCACTGCTGTCGATCATGATTCCCCAGAGCGGGACAAATCACTCAAACCGCTTTTCGGAAAGCCGGACCGATGACTATGGCTTGTGGGCTTCGACCGGTCGGGGGGAGCCGATGCAGTACAGGCTTCGCGTTGTGCGGAGGACCAGATGGCCATAGGCGGCGCTGATCGAGGCGCGAACGACCTCGCCGCCGGCGGGATTGTCCATGGGGATCACGTGCAGGATGTCCCCAGTGGCGGCGTCGATCACCGCGGCTTCCCCGGCGTGGTTGATCAGGTAGAGCCTCCCGTCGGCGGCCAGAGGCGAGGCCTCGTACTTGGCCCGCCCTGGGGTCGTCATGGTCCACTTGACCTTGCCTGTGGGAGCCTCCACGCGGGACAGCCGTCGGCGCAGGTCGTTGAGCACAAAGAAGTCGCCATCGTAGTAGGCGGGGGTGGGCACGTCGGAGGAAACGTCCCGGGGTTCGCTGCCGCCGATCCAGGCCACGTTGCCCTCGTCGAGATTGCCTGCGCCGCCCAGGCGGATGCCGTAGACAGGGCTGCTCTTGGGGGCGCAGGCCAGGACGATGCCGTCGCCGGCGACGGGAGAGGGGACGAGCCGCCAGTGGGTGATTCGCCGGGGGTTCCAGTCGCCCCAGCGCCACAGCTCTTCGCCCGTTTGAGGATTGTGGCTGGTGATCGCGTCGCCCCCGACAACGACCAACTGCGGCTTGCCCTCGAACCAGACGGGGATTGGCGTCGAGAACGCCTCCCGCGATTCCTGGTGCGCTTCGCTGGGGCGGATGTGACGCCAGAGGGTCTTGCCGGTCTCGGGGTCGATCGCCAGCAGGTAGGATTCATTGACGCGGTCCTTCAAACCGCGACCCTGCACCGGCACGTCCCGCTGGAGCACTTGCACGTACAGCCGGCCATCCAGCAGGGTCGGGCTGCTGGCGAAGGTCCACAGGAACGCGAAAGGCCCGTAGTCGTCCTGGAGATTGCGGGCCCAGCGGCGCTTGCCCTCGGGATCGAAGCCGACCAGGTGTCCGCTGGAGTAGAAGAAGACCACGATCTTGCCGTCGGTGACGGGCGATGGCTCGGCGTACGTGCTGCGCGAGTCCCTGTGGGTCCCCTCGGCGATATCCTCCTGCCACAGACGTTTGCCGGTGGCTCGGTCGTAGCAGATGGCGACCAGCCTATTGTGCTGCGTGTCGGTGCTGGACACGAACACCCGATCCCGCCAGATGATGGGCGTAGCGCCCGAACAGCCGGGCAGATCCGCCTGCCAGGCAATCCCTTCGGTCCGGCTCCACGTCGCGGGCAGGTCCGTCTCGTCGGTCGAGCCGCTGAAAGAAGGGCCTCGCCAGTGCGGCCAATCGGCAGCTCCGGCCAGGGAAACACAGATCAAGGCAACCAGCGGAATGACGCGATATCTCATGACGGTACCCCCTTTCTCGGGTTTCGGCGATCCGGACAGTCGGATAGACGAATCCCGCGTTGCGGATATTTCACCGGGATTCGTCGGGATCTGCCGGGGATCGCTGCCAGGGGACCGCGCCGGTCTTGCTGATGTGCGCCTGGAGGGCGTTGAAGAGCTTTCGGTACATGGGGTGCTTGTCGTCGAGTGGGCGCTCTTCCTGCGGGTCCTGGGCCAGATTGTAGAGCTTCAGGGGCTCGAAAGGGCTGTTTTGCACGAGTTTGAAGTCGCCTTCGCGAGCGGCGTAGTAGGCCCGCCCGCCGTAGCGGGGACCGCCCTCGCGGCGGACCCAGAACAGCGTGCGCTGGTTCTCAGGCTGTCGCTCGCCCAGGAGTGTGGGCAGGAAACTGACGCCGTCGATTTCGTGGTCGATCGGAACGCCCGCCGCTTCGCAGACCGTCGGGAAGATGTCCATCGTCAGGGCGACGCGGTCGCTGCGTGAACCCGGCTCGATCCTCCTCGGCCAGACCGCGCACATCGGCTCGCGGATGCCGCCTTCGTACAGGTCGCCCTTGCCCGCCCGCAGGGAGCCATTCGTGCCGCCGACATCGATCTGACCGCCATTGTCGGAGGTGAAGATCACGAGCGTGTTCTCGCTCAAGCCTGTCTCCTTCAGGGCCTCCATGACCTTGCCGATCCCGGCGTCCATATGCTCGATCAGCGCCACGAGCTTGGCCCGCCTGTCGCCGATGCCCGGTTCTCGCTGCCTGACTTTCTCCACCCACTCCGGCGGCGGCTGGATCGGCGTATGCGGCGCGTTATAGGCCAGGTACAGGAAGAACGGTTGCGTGGCGAGGGCGTCCCGCCTTTGCGTCTCACGGGCATCCTGCCCGTGGTTCCGAGAGTCCTTCGTGTCGTGGACATCCTGTCCGCGGTCCGAGGGCAGGACGCCCTCGGGACGCAAGGGCAAGATGCCTTCGCCACGGGACTGTCGCGGGCCTTTCCCCGCCCGCTGGCGGAGGTAATCGATGGCCCACTGGGTGAACAGATCGGTGGCGTGGCCCTCGGGATCGATCTGGCTGTCGTTGAGCCGCATGTAGTTGACCCCGTGGCGGCGATGGTGGTAGTAGTCGTCCATCATGTCGCCGAGGAAGCCGTGGAAGTGATCGAAGCCTCGCTCGTTGGGCGTGTCGGGCGAGGCCAGACCCAGGTGCCACTTGCCGACGAGGGCTGTGTGATAGCCGGCGCGCTTGAGCAGCACCGGCAGCAGGACCGCCTCGGGGGACAGATGGCCCCAGTTGTCACGGATGTTCGTGCGAATCACGCCGGGCACCCCGACGAGGTCGGGGTACCGCCCGCTCAGCAGCGAAGCCCGGGTCGGCGAGCAGACAGGGCAGTTCGCATAGAACGGATCGATCCGCATTCCGTTTGCGACGAGCTTGTCGATGTTAGGCGACTTGAGGTCGTTCGCGCCGTAGCACGAAAGATCGCCATACCCGAGGTCGTCCACCAGAATGACCAGGACGTTGGGCTTGGCGCCGGTGGCATTCCCTCGTGTAACGTTCGCCCACGTCGTCAGCGACGCCGCACCAAGCAACTTGAGAAAACCGCGTCTACCGATCATGTCATCTCCTTCTCCGCGTCCTTGGCGTCCTCTGCGGTTCAGCTCTCTTCACAACCGGTCGAGTTCGAGTTTGTCGCCGGTCTCTTTCATCCAGCGGTGAAGCTGCTCGTCGAGGGAGCGAACCGTGTCCGCGTAGCGCGGGTCCTCGGCTAGATCCTTCGTTTCCCACGGGTCCTCCTGGAGATCGAAGAGTTGCACCTCGTTGACGTGCGGGTAGCGGATCAGCTTGTATCGCTCCGTGCGGGCCATGCGCTGCAGGTCGCGATAAGCGCCGTAGATCGAGTCGTAGAGCCGCTCGGTGCGACCGGTCAACAAGGGGACCAGGCTGGGGAACTGCACGGTCTGCGGCGTCTCGATGCGGGCCATGTCGCACGTCGTCGCAAAGAGGCTCTGGAGGTAGATCATCGTTTCAATCTTGCGGCCTGCCTCGATCCCCGGGCCGCAGAGGACGAACGGCATCCGCACAGAGTGGTCGTACTGATTCTGCTTGCCCATCAGTCCGTGCTGGCCGACGGCCAGGCCCTGATCGGCGGAGAAGATCACGATCGTGTTGTCGGCCTCGCCCGACTTCTCCAACGCGTCGAGGACGCGGCCGATCTGCTGGTCGAGGTGTGTGATGATCGCGTAGTACTCGCTGATCTGGACCTGCACCGCCTCCTTCGTTCGCGGGAAGGGGGCGAGCACTTCATCGCGCAGTTTGTGGTCGCCCTGGTCGAACGGGTGCTCGGGCAGGTGGTTCGGCGGGACCTTGATCTCCTCGGGCGGGTACAGATCGACGAACTCCTTCGGCGCCTGCCGCGGGTCGTGCGGCGCGTGGAACGCGACGTACATGAAGAACGGTGGCGTGCCGAGGGCGTCCCGTCCTTGCGTCCTGCCGGCATCTTGCCGGCGATTCCGAGAGTCCTTCGTGTCGCGGACATCCTGTCCGCGATCCGAGGGCGGGACGCCCTCGGCACGCAAGGGCAAGATGCCCTCGCCACGGGTCTGCTGTCTGCTTCCGATAGCACGATGGCTCAGATAGTCGATAGCGGCATCGGCCCAGAGCACGCTGCTGTGCACGATCCCGTCCCCGGCCTTTCGCCAGTGTCCTTCGAGACTCTCGTCGGAGGGACTCCACGAGTTGCCCGGCGCGGGACGATTGTACGGGTCCTTGAGAATGCGTTGCTTCTTGTGCTCTTGGGCTTTGGGGTCCTTCGAGGGGAACATGCCGCCGCCGGTGGGACCGACGGTCTTGAAGCTTCGCTTGAGCGAAGCCGCTTCGTTGTGCCACTTGCCGGTCACGAAGGTGTCGTAGCCGGCTTGGCCGAGCGTCTCGCCCCAGAGGGGCCAGTCGCCGCAGGTGTCCCCGCCACAGGTCCAGAGATACCGGCCGGTGTTGAGCATGGCCCGGCTCGCCACGCAAATCGCGCCGTGAAAGCCGCCCTGATTGAAGCAGTGGGTGAACGTCGTGCCCCGCCGGACCAGTCGATCGATGTTCGGCGTCTTCACCTCCGGATTGTTCAGCGACCCGATTGTGCAGAAGGCTTGGTCGTCGGTGAGCAGCAGCAGGATGTTCGGCCGCTCCCGACCCAACCCCGCGAAGCGATTCGCCGATTCGCCCGCACACAACTTCTGCGAGAATCCGCCAAACGCCACCGCTGCAGCGCCGGCGCCTTTGAGGAACGTGCGACGCGTATAAATCGGAGCTTCCATTGTCTCCTCTCGTACCACTGTATCTACAATGTTATCGCAGACCGAACCAGTCCTGCAGAACACTCTGGAGCTTGAGAAAAGCTCGATCCACGCAACCTCTCCACGAGACAGTTTCCGCCAACCGGCGATAGATGGCGGATGAACGAGGTGTCCGAGTTGCATATAGGACACTCTCCATCGCTTCCTTGGGACGTAGAGGTTTGCCATCTCCCCCGAAGTCGTGTCCACGTTCAAGCAACCATCGTCGCAGCGGAGCAGGCTGATTGCGCCACCCCAGACATTCCTCCACATGCGGGGATGAGCTCCATACCCACGCCTCCAGCTCAGGATCGAGAACGATCACCCTGACCCTGTCATTCCATCCGGTATGCGACAGCCGTTCCTCGATCATGGTTTCAATGTCCGCAGGAACGAGATCCTCTTTGCCGCAGCCTTCCCTGTCAAACATGAGCAGCGCGTGCTGGAACCGGCCCGCGAAGGCAGACAGGAACTCCACTCCGCCGAAGCAACAGCCACTATCTCTCTGCGGATGCGCGCGGATCTCCGCCTGGACCGCCCGGATCGCCATCGCCTCGGTGCGGGACAGCAGCGCCTGGACAGCGGCTTTCATGTTCGAATCCGACACCAAGACGAATAGATCTCCTAAGCTTCCCGGCATCACCCCAAGACCCCACTGGCAAAGATGACGTCCAGATTCGGCTGGCCTTTCCAGTCCTTCAGAGCAGGATGTTCGTTGCCAGCGACGATGTCGGTTGCCCCCGATTCCGTCTTCTGAAAGCAGAGCACCTGGCGCAAGTCGGCCTGACTCAGAATGACCGGTGAGTGCGTGGCGAGAAGCATCTGCGCGCCGTAGACAGAAGAGAGTGACTGAAAAAGAATCTCAATGGCCTGCGGATGTATGCCGTTCTCGGGTTCCTCGACCAAATAGACGCCCCCGAAATCCGGGATATAAGCGGGAAGAGTCAACGCCAGGAGTCGGAGCGTTCCATCCGAAACCATCCAGGAGGGCACCTCGAGCCCGTTCCTGTAATGGACCTTGAGATACCGATGCTTGTCATCCGCCCGTTCCACCGTCGTTACGTCGACAACATCGGGTAGAGCGGTCTGTACGTGGCCGATCCAAGCATCGAATCTGTCCCGTGCTTTGTTCCTGAGATGTTCGATGACCCAGGGAAGATTCGACCCATCCGGCCGGAAGCGGATCCCCTGTCCCGGCGGACTTGCCCGTCGAATCGCCAGACTGTTCAGAACGAATGGTTCTACTCCGTAAGTCAAGTACCGCTTAAACCATGTGGACACGGGAAATCGACTCTCGTCCTCCGGCAGGTTGGCCAGCGTGGATCTCCTGGACCCCAAGCGGAATGAGGGTATCCAGCCCTTCTCCCCCGATTCGTCCCGCACCTCTGTATAGTAGTTGTCGTTGCCTTGAATGCCTTTGCTCAAAACGACCTGTTCACCTTTTCCGCTGCGGTCCACCAGGATCGTGCGCGGCGCCTCACATTCCATCGGGAATAGAAACCGTGGCTCCACTTGGACGGAGGTCCGCTTCTTGAGCCTGGCTCGTTCCTGGAGAATGCCAACCTCATGCGTTTCCGGATGTATGCCGATGGCGACTTCATAGCGGATCACATCGAACTTGCCATTGAACTCCGCTATCCATATTTCGTGAATATCGGCCTCTATGGCCAGCTCGAACCCCGTTCCTTCTCGTCCCCAGAGCAAGTCCGCGAAATTCGTCGTGCGCTCCCCGATTGCCGCGTCTAATCCATCAGACACCATTCTTCCGAGGAACGCGATCACATCCAGGAAGGTGGTCTTGCCGCTCGCGTTGGGTCCGACAAGCACATGAAACCGTTCCAGCGGCTGACGGACATAACGTAGACATCGGTAGTTCAACGCTTCGATAAGGCGGATCATCTGCGTATCACCTTTGCTTTTCGCAAAAACAAGCTACACACGTTCCGCCAGTCTACCCTACCGTCGCGTTCCGGGCAATGCCTCCCGCGAAATCGCCAGTTTGTCGACCGCCTTCCGCGAGAGAGGCGCGGGGTGCAGCCTGCCTTGGGACCAGAGGTCGTAGTTCGACAGGCGATAGGCGCTGCCCGGCTGCTCCGACTGGCCGATGGGCAGGATGGACATCGATTCGTCCGCGTTGTCCAAGCGGACGAACTGCGTGTACGACTGCGCCTGCTGCGAGAGGATCGTCCCGCCGTCGATGCACGTCAGGGCGGGCATCGCGATATCGTGGCCCTCGTCGAGCGAGCCGAAACCGTCGAGCGTGGACATGTAGGGCAACTTCGTTTCGAGCATCGCTTGTTTGCCGCGCTCATGCCAGCGGGTCGAGTCGTCGCCGAAACGGGCCTTGCCGTACCGCCAGCCCGCACGCACGATGAGGTTCACGTAGTCGGCCTCCTCGTCGGTCAGCGAGGCCTTCGGGTCAGCCGCGATCCTCGCGTCGATTGTCTGAAGCATGTTGCAGAGACCCGAGAGCCCGCCGCCGTAAGTGATCGCCGCCGCGAAGTTCTGACGGAACGCCATGGGCATCAGATTGACAATCTCGGTGCCCTTGATCGCCATGTCGGACCTGGAGCCCGCAGCCCGCCAACTCTCCAGATAGTCCAGGGCCAGCAGCGTGTCCTCGTCGAGCGGGTACTTCTGCACGTCGCGGAGGTGGTAGCACAGCTTGACCAGGTCCCGCTTGATCGGCGCGACGGTGTCGTAATGAATGTCCAGCACGTCCTCGGGTGCGAACTTGTCCTTGTCCCGCACGCGTTCCTTCAATCGCCAGGAGCGGTCGGTGTCGCCGAGGCTGCCGGTGGAGATGCCCATCGAGAGCGGATAGAACGACGCGATCGGACGGTGGTTGGCGCTGACGAGCCAGCCTTGCTTGGGGTTGATCACCTGCGGCAGCAGTTCGTGGGGCACCATGCCCTGCCAGTCGTTGGCGCTGTCCCACCCTTCGTGGGCCGCGCTCCCGTCGAGCAGGGAGTGGGCCGAACGGAGGGGCAGGCTCAGGATCGTCTTGTAGCCGATGTTGCCGGCGCGGTCGCCGAAGACGCAGTTGGCGCTGGGGAAGGTCCAGCCGCCCAGGGCCTTCTGGAACTCGTACACGTTCCTGGAGCGGATCATGTCCAGCAGGCCTCGGAAGGTGTCGCGCTGCGGCTGGGAGATCGGAATCCTCTTGAGGGCCACTTCGTCCCCTCGCCGCACGCCCATCGCGAGGTTCGTCACGACCGGGCCGAAACTCGTCCTGCGATAGATGATCTTCTGCGGCGCGGCGCCCTTGACCAGAATCGTCTCCTCGTGCACCTCCATGTCGCGCCACGCGCCGTCGAGCAGGTACTGATTCGGGCGGCTCGGATCGGTCTTGAGCAGGAACAGGTCCGCCTGGTCGGCCCCCAGGGCGGTCAGGCCCCAGGCGACGTTGGGCGTGAACCCGATCAGGATGCCGGGGCTGCCTGCAACGCCGATGCCGCGGGCGTTGAAGGTCTTGCCGCTGACGTGGAACTCGCAGAACAGCGAGGGGTTCCGCACGGGCGTCTGCGGGTCGCTGACGAGCACCGCCGATCCGGTGGTGGTCTTGGCGCCGCCCACGACCCATGCATGGCTGAACCGTGGCCCGGGCCTGCCCTCGGCGGCTGCTTCATCCCGCTTTCGCGTCACTTCGTGCTCGATGGCATAATCCATCACCTTGCGGACCCATTCGTCGTCCACATCGCTGGGCTGGATGACCGAGGCGTCATCACGAACACGAAGGCCCTCCGTGGCCCCGGCGCCGTCCGTCACCGGAAGACGCCGCACCGTCCTGGCGCCGTCTTTGATTTCATAGTAGGGTCCCAACTCCCGCAGGCCGTCGCCGGAGAAGAACAGGCTCAGACGCCACCAGGAGGCGATGCAAGCCGCCGGCGTCCAGGGCTCCGGCTCCAGGCCGTACTTCTCGAACAGTCCCGACCGGATGTTCGGGTCGGCCGCGAAGCAGTCGTTGACGCCCCGGCTGTAGGCCTCGAGCAATTCGCGGGCCTCAGGGTCCATCCGATCGGCGGTCTCCTGCGCCGCACGCCAGTACCCGATCGTTCGCATCTCGATGTCGCTTCGCAGCGCGGAAGTCCTTCCCTGCGGCTGCTGCCGCGTGACGCCCACCTTCACATCGCCGACCAACTCGGCCAGCCTGCCCTGAATAATCCGGAGGTTGTAGTACATCTGGAAGGGCCGGTCCTGCGCCGCGGCGTAGCCCAGGCCGTACATCGCCCCGGCGTCGGTGTCCGAGAAGACGTGCGGGACGCCCCATGGATCACGCAGCAACTCAACCCGTCCGTCGGCCTGGCGTTCAGCGGGGGAACTGCAGCCCGTCGCGAGGAATGGGAGAAGAAGGCCAAGGAGACAGAAGATGCGCCGCGTTCTCATTCGTTTCTCCTTCCCTCGCAGCGAACCGCTGCGGGACCGAGTTGAGCCGACCGTTCGAACGATACAGGCAAGACGAAATCCGTGCGGGCTTTATTGCAGTCCGCCCCGAGCCTCCTACTTCGGGGGCATCATCTTCTCGATGCCGTCCCACTGGAGGCCGCCGATGACCGCCTGGGCGATGTTGGTGAGGTGGTCCCCGCTCTTCTCGACGTTGTCCACCAGGTCGATGAAGATCAGTCCCGCCTCGGGAGTGCAAGCGCCTTCCCGCATCCGCTGGACATGGCTTCGTCGGAACTCGATCTGCATATTGTTGAGGTTCCGTTCGCTCGGAAGGGCCTGTTTGGCCGCCTCGGCGTCGTCCTTGTCCAGGGCTTCGATGACCCTGTCGAACATCCCGTCGATCTCCCTGCCAAGTTGCTCCGCCTCCTCCTGGGCCGAGGGGGTGAAGACGAGCTTCTGTTCGATCTTTCGCAGGGCGATCTCGACCACGTTCTCGGCGTGGTCGCCGATCCGCTCGAGGTCGTTGACGGTGTGCAGCAGTACCGGCAGTCCGACCGCCAGGTCCTCGGACAACTCCCGGCGGGACAGATCCGTCAGGTAGCTGGTGATCTCGTATTGGAGCGTGTCGGTGAATTCCTCCGCGACGCAGGCGGATTCAAGTCTCTTCTTGTCGTCGGTGAGCAGGCCGGTCATTGCGTCGGCAAAGCCGCCCTTGGCGACCCGCGCCATATGCACGATCTCCCGCCGAGCCTGTTGCAGCGCGATGTCCGGCGTGTGGAGCAGGTGGCGTTCGAGGACCACCGGCTGGGCTGCCGCCTCGGACGGCCGGACCGGCACCAGCTTGTACGCCGTCTTTTCCAGGGCGCCCGCCAGCGGCAGGAAGATCATTGAGTTGATGATGTTGAACACCGTGTGCGCCACCGCGATGCTGGCGGCAATCGTGTCTTGTCCGAGCGGCCAGGGCGTCAGGAAGTCCACCAGGACGCTGTACCAGCCGAAGATTACGCATGGATAGGCGATTGCCGTGCCCAGGATATTGAAGGCGGTGTGCGCCCAGGCGGCGCGCCGGGCGGTTCGATTGGCCTGCAGGGCCGCGAGCTGCGCCGTGATCGTCGTGCCGATGTTGGCGCCCAGGACGAACGGGATCGACATGTCCAACGCGGTCTGCCAACTGGTCCCGAACGCGCCGCCCATTGCCAGAAGCTGCACGATCGCGATGGCTGCCGAGCTGCTCTGGACCAGCACGGTCGTCACCAGGCCCACGACGATCGCGAACAGAGGTTTGCCGCCGTAGGTCACGAAGATCTGTTGCACGCCCTCGCTGTCTTTGAGCGGCGAGAACGCGTCCTTCATATACTCGATTCCCAGAAACAGCAGCCCGAACCCCAGGAGAATCGTGCCGATATGCTTGAGGGACCGCGAACGGGCGCCCGCCTGGAGCAGAAAGCCCAGTCCGATCGCCGGCAGGGCGTACATCTCGATCTTCAGGAAGCCCAGGCCCGAGATCGATACGATCCAGGCGGTGGCGGTGGTGCCCACGTTGGTGCCGATAATCACGCCGATGGCCTGCTTGAGGGAGAGCAGTCCCGCGTTGACCAGGCCGATGACGATGACCGTCGTCGCAGAACTCGATTGGATGAACGCGGTGACCACGGCCCCGACGACGAAACCGACGCAGGTGTTCTTGGTCATGGTCTCCAGGACGACCTTGAGTTTGCGGCCTGCGACCTTCTTCAGCCCGTCCGACATCAGGAGCATCCCGAAGAGGAACAGGCCCAGGCCTCCGATTATTCCCAATACCATGCCTCGGATCATCCCGGCTCTCCAACGCGATATAAGAATGAACACACAGCGTCGAGCCGTCCGCACGGCCTCTGCGTGACCACCGCGCGGCATTCTACCGGATGATCGCGACCGTCGCAACGAACGTTTTGGGTCTTCTTTCGGCCGGCCACCCCAAGACTGGGCACAGACGTTCGAAGGGGTCTCGCGGCTCCCTTCTCCTGCCCTTCCTGCCTATTTCGGCGGCATCATCTTTTCGACGTGGTCCCACTGCAGGCCGCCGATGACCGCCTGGGCGATGTTGGTCAGGTGGTCCCCCGTCTTCTCGACGTTGTCCACCAGGTCGATGAAGATCAGCCCCGCCTCGGGAGTGCAGACCCCGTCCCGCATCCGCTGGACGTGATTTCGGCGGAAGTCGATCTGCATCTGGTTGAGGTTCCGCTCGCTGGGCAACGCACGCTTGGCGATCGCGGCGTCGTCCTTGTCCAGCGCCTCGATGACGCAGTCGAACATCCCGTCGATTTCTCGGATGAGCTGGCCCACCTCGGCCATCGCCGAGTCGGTGAAGATCAGCTTCTGCTCGATCTTGCGGATCGCGATCTCGACGACGTTCTCCGCGTGGTCGCCGATGCGTTCCAGGTCGTTGACCGTGTGCAGCAGGACCGGCAGCGCGACCGCGACCTCCTCGGACAGTTGCCGGCGCGACAGCTCCGTCAGGTAGGTCGTGATCTCGTACTGCTGTGTGTCGGTGAATGACTCGGCCACCTGGGCGGATTCGAGCTTTCGTTTCTCGTCGCCGATCAGGCCGGCTACCGCGTCGGTAAATCCCGCTCTGGCGGTCCGAGCCATGCGTACGATCTCCCGCCGGGCCTGTTCCAGTGCGATCTCCGGCGTGCTGAGCAAGTGCCGTTCGAGTACCACCGCCTGGGCCCCCGCCTCGGACGGGCGCACAGGCACCAGTTTGAGCACCGTCCTCTCCAGCACGCCCGCCAGGGGCAGAAAGAGGAGCGAGGTGGTGACGTTGAAGGTCGTGTGGGCGATCGCGATGCTCGCGGCGACCGTTTCTCGCGAGAGTTCCCAGGGCGTCAGAAAATCCACCAGGTCGCCGTACCAGCCCAGCATGAGGAAGGGCAGTGCGACCACCGTGCCCAGGATGTTGAACATCGAATGCGCCCAGGCCGTTCGTCGGGCGGTTCGATTGGCCTGCAGGGCCGCGAGCTGCGCCGTGATGGTTGTGCCGATGTTGGCGCCCAGGACGAATGGGATGGACATGTCCAGCGCGGTCTGCCAGCTGGTCCCGAACGCGCCGCCCATTGCCATAAGCTGCACGATCGCAATGGAGGCCGAACTGCTCTGGACCAGCATGGTGATGCCCCATCCGGCCAGGATCGCGAACAGGGGGTGGCTGCCGTACCGAACGAAAACCTCCTGCACGCGCGCGCTGTGCTCCAGGGGTTCGAAGGCGTCCTTGAGATGCTCGATTCCCAGAAAGAGCAGACCGAAGCCCAGCAGGATCGCGCCGACGCTTTTCATCGACCGCGAGCGGCCGCCCACCTGGAGCAGAAAGCCCAGTCCGACCGCCGGCAGGGCATACTGTTCGATTTTGAGCCCGCCGAAACCTGCCATGGACACCAGCCACGCGGTGGCGGTGGTGCCCACGTTGCTGCCGATGATCACGCCGATGGATTGCTTGAGGGTGAGCAGGCCAGCGTTGACCAGGCCGATCACGATCACGGTGGTGGCGGAACTGGACTGGATGAACGCGGTGACCAGGGCCCCGACCACGAAACCCACGCAGGTGTTCTTCGTCATGGATTCCAGGACGGTCCGGAGCTTGCGTCCGGCCACCTGTTTCAATCCATCCGACATCAGGAGCATTCCGAACAGGAATAGCCCCAGGCCCCCGATCACCCCGAGAATCATGCCACGGATCATCCAGGCTCTCCAAACCTTATGCGAAAGAAGCACGCGACCACATCGTCACCTCCGGCGACGTCCGAGACCGCTGTGGCGCATTCTACCGGCCTGTTTTCCGGGCCGCAATCAGGGGCTTTCATTTCCGCGAGAGGAAGAGGAACTCGGGGAATATTTGAAGAGCCTTCCTGGTTTTCTTGAACTGCTGAACGCTTTATATGGTAAAATAAGGAGTAGATGCGAGCTTTTCAGTTCAGGGCGTGCTTGCGGTGGACCGAGCTTTGCCGGCTCCACAGGCCACTTTCGCAAGGTTCCGGACGATCCGAGGCACCCCTGAATCACCATTTGCATTACGCACGAGCCGGGTGATTCCCTGCGTTGGCTCGGGAGACTCCGAAAGATGCAGGCAGGCACCTCCATGTTTGACTGCCTCCATACTCCAAAGTCGTAGTCGTATTGCGGTTTGGCCGGGATCTTGACGAGGCTTCGATCCCAAGCTATCTTCCAGGGGTGCGTGATTTCTCACGAACCGAAAGGAGCTGCCATGGAGCCGATGCCCGGTCCGGTCGAAGTGGGTCTGATCTTCCTGCTGATCATCCCGATGGTGATTTTCGGGGTTCTGATCACGATCATTCCATTCTGGAAAATCTGCACGAAGGCAGGCTTTCCCGGTGCCTTGTCGCTTCTGATGTTGGTGCCGTTCGCCAACATCATTCTGCCGTTCTACATCGCCTTCGCCGATTGGCCGGCCCTGCGGCACAGACAACCGTCGCCGGGGCAGATGCCGTGACAGGCCAGCCCCCTCTGTCGCGACAGCACCTCTGGTATCGCAGCACCACAAGCGTTCGCGGGGTGATCTGGGGAAATTCGATCGTGCCGCCGGTGGAGGAGAATTCCGCTCGGCCGTCGGTGGGGAGAATGAGCGATCCGCTTGCGTGGACCTCCTCCGCAAATTCCAGCACGGCTGCCACGGGTTCGTCGTTGAAGTTCTCGATCACTGCCCAGTGGTCTCCGATCAGGTACAGGGCCACCTTGTTGGGGGCGTTGAAACGCACACCCAGCGGGGCCAGGAGTCTGTCGCGGATCGGTTTGAGGTCTTCACGGGTCAGGCTCAACAGACCACTCGGCTTGCCGTTGACCTTGAGCGTCAGCAGGTTCTTGCCGGAGGCCAATTCGCGTGGGAGTCTTGCGACCAGGCCGTCGGTAACGAGGACGGGCGTCCCGGCCTTGAGCATGGCGCCGAGCTTCTCGTTCAACCGTACGTCTTTCATCGCATGGATGGGCAAGAAGACCGCCTTGGCGTCCGTACGGATTTCGGCGGTGGGAATCAGGGGCAAGCCGAGCATGCCCGCGAAGTCGTAGACGTACTGCTCGTTGCGGCCAGCAGAATTGAAATGTTAACAACGGCTGCACATCTGATCTTGTGAGAGGTGGACATCATGGCCTCCGCGACAGCGTTTCGGTCATTTGGATTCGGCGCTTTGGATTTGTTTCGGATTTCGTGCTTCGAACTTCGGATTCTTGGGCTTACGCCGATTCGCCAAGCAATTTCACGAGCTTGTCCTTCAGCCTTTGGCACGCCTCGGTGGGGTCCGCGGCCTTGGTCACGGTCGCGCAGACGGCCACTCGCTGCGCCCCGGCCCGGATCACCTGCTCGACGTTGTCGGAGGTTATGCCTCCGATCGCGACATGGCTGATCCCGGTTGCTTCGAGTCTTGCCAGGCCTTGCCTGATGTAGTCCGATCCCGCGATTTCGATGTCCGGCTTGGTCGGCGTCGGAAAGGCTGGACCCAGACTCACATAGCTTGGCCGTCCCGGCAGGGCTCCTTCCAACTCCTTGGAGGAATGGGTGCTCTTGCCGATGACCAGGGGGCTGAGCTGAATCCGACGGACCTGCTCGATCGGCAGGTCGTTCTGGCCCAGGTGCACCCCGTCGGCGCCCGCGGCGGCCGCGATGTCCGCGCGGTCGTTGATGATGCTCAGCGTCCCCATCTCCCGGCAGATCTCCACGAACTCCACCGCCATGGCAAACAGGCGGTCGTCGGGGACGTCCTTGGCCCGCAACTGGATGCAGTCGGCTCCGCCGGTGGCGCACTTGCTGGCCAGGGCCAGCACCTCGGCGGGCAGATTGCTCGTGATGATCACGTACAGCCGGACGCGATTGAACTTCTCGACGGGCTCGCTGAACAGCACGATGTCTTTCTCCAGGGTATAGCTGTCGTATCGCAACCGCTCGACCGCCTCCGCGACCGTGCGATCCTCCGTCGCTATGACCTCCGCCATCGCCCGCAAGGCTTCGGTCAATCGTTTGGCGGCCGCGGTGAAACAGTCTTTCAGGGTCTTTCGCTGATGCTGGCCCTCGACCTTTTGCCCGACCCCTACGTCGCCGACGGTGTCGCGTCCGGCGATGAGCTTGCCCCAATCCAGCCGTCCGACCGCGGCGCACAGTTCGTGCCGGAGCTTCTTGGCCCGCTCGCTGAGCGTCGCAGAATTGAGCCCGAACCGGCAGTATTCCTCCATGACGCGCAGCGCCTCGCGGGCTCGATTGAAGTTCGCATCTATGATTCTGTATGCGATTCTCTCCATAACGGTCCCCATTATACCCACATGGCCCCTGTGTGAGTAGGAAAAATGACGGACCTTTTCCTGTTTGCCCCGCCACCCGTATTCCTCTATAATAGCATCTTCTGGCGGATCGGTCGCGAGAGAGACCCTCTCGGTCGACGGTCCTGATGTGCATAGAAGGAGTATATTCGATGATGGCGTCCATGAACATGAGAGTGGTTCTGAGTCTGACGATAATCAGTGCTTCCATCGCCGCAGCGGCGCAAGTCCCGGCCAACCAGGTCGCCGCTACGGCGGTCAAGCCCTCGCCGGCGGCGAATCAGCCGCCCGAGCTCGAATTGCCTGCGCTGAGGGTCGGGCTGGCGGCTCCGGCGTTGAAGGTCGCCAAGTGGGTCAAGGGCGAGCCCGTCGCAGAGTTCAAGGCAGGCGGTGTGTACGTCGTGGAATTCTGGGCGACCTGGTGCGGACCCTGCCGCGCGACGATTCCCCACATGACCGAGCTGGCCCGCAAACACAGCGGGCAGGCCACGTTCATCGGCGTGAGCGTCTGGGAACGTCCCGCCGAAAAGACCGACGAAGGCATTCTCGCTCTCGTCGAGCCCTTCGTGAAGGAGATGGGCGAGAAGATGGAGTACCGCATCGCCGTCGATGGAATCGGGCGGGAAATGGCGGAATCCTGGATGGCCGCAGCGGGCAAGAACGGCATCCCCTGCGCGTTCATCGTCGGCAAAGACGGCGTCATCGCCTGGATCGGCCACCCGATGAGCATGGACAAGGTGCTGGAGGGGGTGATCGCCGGGACGTTCGACGTGAAGGCGGAGGCCAAGCGACAGGAGACCGAGTGGCGACAGCAGCAGGAACGTGTGAAGCTGGAGGCCCCGATCCGGGCAGCGCTGACCGCCAAGGACAACAAGGCTGTGGTCGAAGCGATCGACAAGGCGCTGGCGGTGCAGCCCGAGATGGAGGAGGACCTGATGCCTGTGCGGTTCAACGCGCTGGTGCAGGTTGACGAGGCCGCGGGTTTCGCCTACCTCAAGACGCTGCTGGAAAAGGGGAGTTTCGAGAAGAACCCGTACCATGCTTTCAACGCCGGAGCGATTGTGAGCCGGAACCTCGAAAAGCTCAAGAACCCCGATTTCGCTCTGATTGTCGCGGCCATGGAAAAAGGCCAGGCCGGAGAACAGGAGAATCCCGGCGTGCTTGTCATCTACGCGGAGATGCTGTCTCGCGTCGGTCGCCCAGGCGACGCCGTCGCGATCCAGCAGAAGGCCGTTCAGGCCGGAACGCCTCTGATCGGCAAAGGGTTGACGCAGACCTGGCTCGACGCGCAGAAGGCTCGCCTGGAGGAGTACAAGACGAAGAACAAGTAGGGAGGACGCCTATGGCCAGGAGAGGATTCACGCTCATCGAGTTGCTCGTGGTCGTCGCCATCATTGCGGTCCTGATGGCCGTGCTGATGCCCGCCATGCAGCGGGCGAGGGAGCAGGGCAAGCGGGCCGCGTGCCTGAGCAACGTCAAGCAGTTCGGCTTGTCCTGGGTTCTGTACGCCGACGACAACGACCAGAAGCTGGTCAACTCGTGCACGGTCGAGAACAGCGAGGGCCACACCGACAGCACGGAGCCCTGCTGGATGTACTTCCACAACGACTGGTCCGATACGGACAGGCGGATCGACGGCATCAAGCGGGGCGCGATGTGGCCGTACATCAAGCAGCTCAAGATCTACAAGTGTCCCACCGGCATCCGCGGGGAAGTGAACACCTACGCGATCGTCGACGCCATGAACGGGGCGGCGTCTCCCATGAGGACTTTCGTCAAGGAATTGATGATCAAGAAGAAGTCCCAGATCAAGCGGCCGGGAGAGCGAATCGTCTACGTCGACGAAGGCAAGACGAGCGTGCAGAGCTGGACGATCTTCTACGAGCAGGAATCCTGGTGGGACAATCCTCCGA
This sequence comes from uncultured Phycisphaerales bacterium, assembly GCA_937927975.1. GTDB lineage: Bacteria > Planctomycetota > Phycisphaerae > Sedimentisphaerales > Anaerobacaceae > PLanc-01. Next base: position 45,943 of record CALEZT010000267.1, on the reverse strand, counting down.
TCCGCCACGGCGCGGGCACGAACTTCAGCTTCGCCGACGGCCACGCCGAGTACTGGAAGTGGGACGACAATCGCACTCTCAAGTACGGCCGCGGGGAAGGCGGTCTCCAAGCGGCGCAGCCCGGCAACAAAGACATCCAGCGCGTGCAGCGAGCCGCCTGGGGCAAGCTGGGCTACACGCCATCGACGCAGTAGGCTTCGAGGTATGCGATGAACACCGCTGACGGCTGGTTGCTGTCGCGTCTGCGAGAGCGATTCTACCGAACGATCGAGATCGAAGCCTCGCCTGAGGCGTTCACATATCGGTACAAGGATCGGGAACGCCGGGTGTCCACCCGTGGATATCTCCGAAAGAGCGGAGGGGACGACTGGGGCTATCAGTTCGAGGAGAAATGCGAGACGACGGAGCATGTTCCGATCGATTTGTCCTCCGCGGTGCCTCTGGAATTCCGGCCGGAAGTCGGCAAGGTCCTTGCCGCGTTTCTATGGTACGGGATGCGCCCCCTTTGCAGCAGACTGGTTCGGCCCATCCTCGTCTTCAAAGGGATTGAGCGCTTCGATACGGGATTCGGCTTCGAATACGCGGCGTTTCGTGAAGCGGGAACCGAGATCGCTGTGGAGGTGCACTTCCAGACCCGGGCAACGTCTTCGACGACGACGTGACATGGTCGCGCGTGGGCAGAGAGCGGCTTGCGGAGCAGAACTGATCGCGGTATAGTCATCGCCATGATGCGCGGATTGGGTGACGGCGCGGGCAGCGACGCACGCCGCGCGGGGCAACACGAATCTGGAGGAACGCTATGGATCGTCGCGAATTTCTGCGAGCCACCGCCGCCGGAGCGGCCCTTTCCACCCTTGGCGGCTATGTGCCGCTGTATGCCCAGGGCAAGACCCGGCGCGTCGGATTGATCGGGACGGGCTGGTATGGAAAGAGCGCCCTGTTCCGCCTGCTCCAGATCGAGCCGGTCGAGGTCGTCGCGGTCTGCGACGTGGATAAGAGGATGGTGACTGATGCCGCGGAGATGATCGCAGCGAGGCAGAAGTCCAAGAAGACGCCCCGCACATTCGGCGACTGGCGCGAGATGCTCCAGCAGGAGCAGTTCGACATCGTTCACATCGCGACGCCGGACCACTGGCACGCGTTGCCGATGATCGCGGCCTGCAAGGCCGGGGCGGACATCTACGTCGAGAAACCGGTCAGCGTCGATGTCGTCGAAGCCCAGGCGATGCTCGCGGCGGCCCGCAAGTACAAGCGTGTCGTGCAGGTCAACATGCAAAGGCGAAGCACGCCGCACCTGATCGAGGCCAAAGAGCGGATCATCCAGGAAGGCAAGCTGGGCAAGATCGCCTACGTCGAGATCTGCTGCTATTATCAGATGCGAAACCGCAGCAATCCCGCTCCCACAACGCCTCCGGCGCACCTGGACTACGAGATGTGGACCGGTCCGGCTCCCATGCTGCCCTACACGCCGATTCAGCATCCGCGCGGCTGGCGGGCGTTCATGGAGTACAGCAACGGCATCGTCGGCGACATGTGCGTGCACATGCTCGACATGGTCCGCTGGCTGCTGGATCTCGGTCCCGCGACCCGGATCAGTTCCTCCGGCGGCATCCTCGTGGACCCCAACAGCAGAGCCACGATCAGCGACACCCAGACCGCGACGTTCAACTTCGGCGATCTTCCGGTCGTCTGGACGCATCGGACCTGGGGCGGCGCTCCCGATCCGGAGTTCCCCTGGGCCGGCGTCATCTATGGCGACAAAGGCACGCTCAAGGCCGACGTGCACAAGTACAAGTTCATTCCGCAGGGCCAAGGGCAGCCGCTCGAGGGCAAGGCCCTGTACGAATACGACAAGTATCCCGAAGACGAGACCGAGAGGGACCTGGAGCGGCACGTCGCCGCGCCCATGCGCCGGCACTGGCGCAACCTCCTGGACTGCATCGAGACCCGCAGTCAGCCGGTGTCGAGCATCGAGCAGGGCGCGATCACCGCGACCGCGTGCATCCTGGCGAACATGGCCTGCAAGCTCGGGCGGTCTCTGACCTGGGACCCGGACAAGGGCCGGATCGTCGGCGACGAGGAAGCCAACCGGCTGCTCGCCCGGCCATACCGCAATCCGTGGGTGCATCCGGACCCTGCACAAGTGTAGGCGAAGAAAGGCGGTTGCAGGGACAGAGACGAAGGACCGAGCGGGAGCGTCCGGCGCTCTTTCCTTCCTTGCGGCAGAGTCCCATAATAGATGGCGACAAGAACCTGATATTTTTCCGATCCGCGCGCAAGAAAAGGGCTTCCCATCCGATGAGGAATCGGGTAGTCTCGTCATGATGATCGCAACAGTCTCTCGGACAGGTGTCTTCATCGGTTCGGTGATTCGTCGGGGGTGGAAGCCGTAGGTTCGTCCTACTTGTCTGTGTGTTCTCGAAGACTATGATGAGATACGCAAGTCGTACGTCGAAAAGGGATGTTGATTAGGAATATGCCGTCGGCGGGAATGTGGACCGCGCGGGTTCAGGCGTTCCGGAAATGACCGCAACAGCGCAGCCTGGGAGTTGTCGCAATGCCTCTGTTGACGCTGTGTTTTCAGCTTCATCAGCCATTTCGGTTGAGCCCCGAGGGGACCTCGCTCTTCTGGGATCAGAAGAATCGGGAGGTCTTCGCCCAGAGAGCGGAACGCTGTTACGTGCCTGCGATCCAGATGTTCTCGGACCTCGTGCACGCCCACTACGACTTCAAGGTCTGCCTGAGTCTCTCAGGGACGTTCATCGAACAGGCGGAACTCTACCAGCCGCAGGTCCTCGACGCTCTGAAGGGGCTTCTCCACCTCGGTCGCGACACCCGCCAGGTCGAATTCCTCGAACAACCCTACTATTCTTCATACGCATCGTTCTTTGCCGATCCTCGCAAGACCGAGTTCAAGGAGCAGGTCTCGCTGCACCGCCAGAAGATGCACGACATCTTCGGCGTCAAGCCCACCGCGTTCGCCAACACCGGTTTGTCGTACAACAACGAAATCGCCAACATCGTTGCGGACATGGGCTTTCGGGCCATCCTCTGCGAACCGACGGACAAGACGGTCGATGTGCGAAGCCGAACGCCCATCCTGGCCAATGAGGTGCATCGTGCGATCGGACGGAAGGGCCGTCCTCGCAAGCTGGCGGTTCTGCCTCGCAACGCGAACCTCAGCCGCAGGCTCGCTCACAGCGTCAACGGCGACACCGTCTCCGCGGCCCAGTACGCCGACCTGGTTCACGAGGCCGGCGGCGAAGTCATGGTGCTCTACAGCAGTTTCCCGCTGGCGGAGACCGGGACGCCCGCGTATGAGAAGATGGCGGTGTTCTGGCGGAATCTGGCGGAGGAGATCACCAGCCGCACAGACATCGTGCCGGCCAACCCCACGGAAATCGCCGAGTGGTTCCAGATCACCGAATGCCCCATGGTGGATTGTCCGGACCCGACGGATTCGCTGCCGGAGACGATGTCGGGACAGGCGGGGACGCCCCCGTCCCACGCTCAGTGGGTGCTCTTTCGGAACATCGAGAGCCTGGAGAACGAGGCCAAACGAGCCGGCGGCGATCTCGTCCGCAGGTTCCGGTACCTGACGACCTCGGACCACCTGCAGTATCTGCGGGAAGGGGGCAACGGCCCGGACCTGACCGGCGACCCGACGAATCCCTACGATTCCGTGGCGACCGCGACCTATGCCCTGACGCACGCGATCGATGAGCTGTTCCACTCCGTTCGCAGCTTCAACATCTTGAAAAAGAGCGCCCGGACCCCGGTGATCGTGGTGACGCCGGAGACGGGTCGTTTGCCTTCGGAAGGCATGGGCCAGTTCGCCAAATACGTCTCCGGCAAGAGCGGCGGGCTGGGCGAGGTGATCTCGGCCCTGTGCAAGGGGCTCTCCGAGCGCCGCATTCCGGTGCACCTGATCACGCTGAACCTCAGTCGGCGATTCCGTGAGGAGGCGGGACTGAGCGAGGCCGAGTGGACGCAGACCCGCCACCATCTGAACCCCGAGAACATCCACCTGGTCAGCTCCGCCATCTATGAGCGGTACCGAAGCGCGTACGACGGTTCCCCGCTGGAGAATGCCGCGGAGTTCCAGAAGCAGATCGTCAACACCTACATCAAAGAGATCCGCAGCGAGTACGAAGGCCGTGCGATCCTGCACTGCAACGACTGGATGGCGGGCGGCATCATCACCGCCTACGCCAAACTGCGGGGTGTCCCGGTCCTGCACACGGTGCACAACACCCACACCGGACACGTGCCGCTGAACATGTTCTATGGCGTCAACGTCCAGGCCCTGTCGGACAAGCTGTACATGTCTCTGGAATCGCGGGAGAAGGCGGTCGATTGCCAGGCGACCGCGATTCGAAACGCCACGAAGGTCAGCTACGTGGGCGAGAAGTTCCTCAAGGAGATCGTGGGCGACTTCTTCCTCTGGGATTCGGTCATGCCCTGGAGCGTGCGGGAAGAGACGAAGGCCCGCTATTACGGTCACGACACGCTGGTGATCCCCAACGGCATCTCGCCGGACATGTATCCCGAGAACCAGGAGGAGAACCCGGCGGTAGACCAGCGCGGGCTGGCCAGGCGATATGGACCTTCCGACAACGTCCTTGAGGCCAAACGCGCCAACCTCGTCAAGTTCCAGCAGAAGACCGGTCTGCGGATCGATCCCGACGCGATCCTGCTCTACTGGCCCTCCCGGCTGGACCCGGTCCAGAAGGGCATCGATCTGCTGGAGAAGATCGCCCAAAAGCTGGTGGACGACCACCCGGGCGTGCAGATCGCGTTGATCGGCGACCCCGTCGGCGGGGACAACTGGCACGCGGACGTCATGGGACGGATCGCCTACGCCTCGCGGGGGATGATCTGCTACCAGCGATTCAGCCACGACCTGAGCATTCTGGGCTACGCCGCGGCCAGCGACGTCTTCGGCGCGTCCCTCTACGAACCTTTCGGCCAGATCGACGTGGTCGGCAACATCTACGGCGCCACCGCCACCAACCGCGACACCGGCGGTTACAGCGACAAGATCGTCCCGCTGGCCCTGCGGGCCTGGGGCGCCCCGATCGACCACGGCAACGGCGTCCTCTTCCGCGACTACGACGCCAAGGGCCTGTCGTGGGGCCTTGAAACCACAATCCAGCATCATCGGTACTTCCGCGATCATCCTCGCGAGTGGGAAAAGCAGATGCGAAGGATCATGAAGGAGGCCCGTCACACCTGGAGCCTCGAAAACATGGTCGCCAAGTACATCACTGCCTACGAAGAGCTCAACGGCGGCAAACCTCTGGGATAAAACCCTTCATCGCGGAGAATCCGCGACTCGACGTGACGAGGGCGGGACGCAAGGGCAAGATGCCCTCGCCACACCTCACGGTTGACCTGCGCCAATTGCCGGGTATTATGGAGGCTCGACGCTAATCGATCAGAGTTCTTAGCAGATGGAGCCGCCCATGAAAGATCGCAGCACACAATTCGTCGTCGCAACCCTCGCAACTGCCCTGTCCTGGGGTCTTTGTTTTGGCCAGCAACCCGGCGGGTCGCTCTCGCGGGACTATTACGTTGCGCCGGTGCCGTTCAACCAGGTCCACGTTCAGGACGGGTTCTGGACGGCCCGACTCGAAACCAACCGACTCGTGACGATCCCCTACTGTTTCCAGAAATGCGAGGAGACCGGGCGGATCCGGAACTTCGAGAAGGCCGCCGGCCTGCGACAGGGCAAGCACGAGGGCATCTACTTCGACGATTCCGACGTCTACAAGATCATGGAGGGGGCCGCGTATTCTCTCCAGGTCAACCCCGATGCCATGCTGCGGATGTACCTGGAAAAGCTCATCACGATCATGGCCGCCGCCCAGTGGGAAGACGGGTATCTGTACACGTTCTACTCGCTTCCCGAACGGCAGCCTGAGAAGCGGTGGACCAATGTGCGGGACATGCACGAGCAGTACTGCATCGGACACATGCTCGAAGCCGCGGTCGCCCACTACCAGGTGACGGGAAACAAAGCCTTCCTGGACGTCGCGACCAAGTGCGCCGACTACGTCTGCGACTTCTTCGGGCCGGGCAAGCGGACCGATCCGCCGGGACATCAGGAGATCGAGATCGGCCTGTGCAGGCTCTACCGCGTCACCGGCAACGGCAAGTACCTCGACACCGCCAAGTTCCTCCTCGACCAGCGGGGCCGCCTGGGCAACCGCGGGGCCGATGGCAAGGCCGGGCTCTACAGCCTGTACTCCCAGGACCACATCCCGGTGACCGAGCAGACCGAAGCGGTCGGCCACTCGGTCCGCGCCGCCTACATGTACACCGGCATGGCCGACGTCGCAGCCCTTACCGGCGACATGGCGTATGTCGACGCCATCGACAAGATCTGGGGCGACGTCGCGACCACGAAGCTCTACATCACCGGCGGCATCGGCGCCGCCGGCGGGCACGAGGGCTTCGGCGGCAAGTACGAATTGCCCAATCTGACCGCCTATTGCGAGACCTGCGCCTCGATCGCGAACGTCTTCTGGAACCACCGCATGTTCCTGATGCGAGGCGACGCCAAGTACCTGGACGTTCTGGAACGGACGCTCTACAACGCGGCCCTGTCGGGCATCTCGATGAAAGGCGACACGTTCTTCTATCCGAACGTGCTGGAGTCCGTGGGCGGGCACGCGCGAAGCCCCTGGTTCGACTGCTCCTGCTGCCCGTCGAACGTCGCGAGGTTCGTCCCGTCCGTGCCGGGCTATGTCTACGCGACCAAGGGCAAGGACGTCTATGTGAGTCTCTACATCGGCGGCGATGCCACGCTGACGACCGTCGGCAACAAGGTCAAACTCAGCCAGCAGACCGAGTATCCGTGGAAGGGCGAGGTCGCGATTTCGGTCGAGCCCGAACAGAGCGGCGCCTTCGCGATCCTCGTCCGCATCCCCGGCTGGGCGAGGAACGAGGCAGTGCCGAGCGACCTGTACAAGTACGCCGATCAGGTTTCCGAGAAGCCCTCGATCAAGGTCAACGGCAAGCCCGTGTCCTTCCAGGTGGAGAAGGGCTTCGCCCGGATCGAGCGGAACTGGCAGAAGGGCGACAAGATCCTGCTGGACCTTCCGATGCCGGTTCGTCGCATTGTCTCCCATCCTCAGATCAAGACCAACGTGGGCAAAGTCGCCCTCCAGCGAGGGCCTATCGTGTTCTGCCTCGAAGGCCACGACAACGACGGCAAGGTCCTGAATCTGACAATCCCGGACGACGCGAAGCTCAAGGCCGAGTATCGTCCCGATTTGCTCAACGGCGTCGTCGTGCTGACGGGCAAAGGCCATACCACCAAGCGCATGCTCGACGGAGGCGTCGTCACCGCGTCCGCCAAGCCGTTCATGGCGATTCCCTACTATGCATGGGCCCATCGCGGCCGGTCGCAGATGACGGTCTGGCCGGCCCGCGAACCGCAGGGCGCCCGACCCGAGCCGGCCGACACCCTGGCTTACCGCAGCAAGACCACCGCCTCGTTTGTGCATGTCTCGCTCGATGCGATCAAGGATCAGAACATCCCCCAGAATTCCGGCGACAACTCGTCGCAGCAGTTGGACTTCTGGCCGCACAAGGGCACGACCGAGTGGCTGCAGTTCGAATGGCCCCAGGCTCAGACGTTGTCGAGCGTCAAGGTCTACTGGTTCGACGACAGCGGACGGGGCGAGTGTCACCTGCCCCAGAGTTGGCGGGCGCTCTACCGGACAGCCGACGGAAAGTTCGAACCGGTCAAGAACGCCAGCCCCTACGGCCTGGAGAAGGACGGTTTCAACACGGTCGCCTTCGAACCGGTCAAGACCACCGCTCTCAAAATCGAGATCAAACTCCAGGAGAAGTGGTCCGCGGGCGTCCAGGAGATCGTGATCGAATAGGACGAATCCGCTTCACGTGCCTATCGTGATGCGTCGGGAGAGCTGGTCTTCGCCTGGGACCAGTTCCTGGCGGTGGCGCTGCACCTCTTTGAGAATTTCCGCGATCGCTGCGGGGTGGTCCTTGGCGACGTCGTGTTTCTCCGAGGGGTCGTGGCCCAGGTGGTAGAGCAGGGGGGGGGCGTGCTCGACCGGCTTGTCGCCGCCGTAGCCGGATTGCGTAATGAAATGGGCTTTGTAGGGACCCTTGCGAACCGCGAAGAGCTTCGTGCCTCGATAGTAGAACACCGTGTCGCGCGGGCTGGGGCCTTTGCCGTACAGGACCGGTCGCAGGTCCAGGCCGTCGACCACCCGATCGGTCGGCGGCCGGCCGCCTGCCAGCTTCACCATCGTCATGTACAGGTCCATCGTCGTGCCCAGGTCGTGGACCACCGCAGGCCGGATCGTGCCGGGCCACCACATCAGACACGGCTCGCGCATGCCGCCTTCGTAGGTGCAGCCTTTTCCGTCCCGCAAGAGGCCCGCGGAGCCGCCGTGCTGATCGTAGGGCAACCAGGGGCCGTTGTCCGAGGTGAATACGACGAACGTGTCCTGGTCCAGTCCCTCTCGACGCAGCGTATCGAGGATTCGCCCGACCGACCAGTCGATCTCTTCGACCGTATCGCCATAGAGCCCGCGCGGGCTCTTGCCTCGAAACTCGTCCGATGCGAACAGCGGTACGTGTACCATCGTGTGCGCGAGGTACAGAAAGAACGGGCGATTCTTGCTGCATTCGATGAAACGGACCGCCTCTTCGGTGTACCGCCTGGTCAGCGTGTTCTGGTCCGCGGGTCGCTCGATGATCTCTTCGTTTCGCATCAGCGGGACGTTCCAGTACTCGGACCTCGGCTCCCAGAAGGCCGCTCGCCCCTGGGGGCCACCGACGCGGTCCATGTCGTTGCTGTAGGGCAGGCCGAAGAAGGAATCGAATCCGTTGTGGGTCGGCAGGTACTGGGGCAGGTGGCCCAGGTGCCATTTGCCGATGCAGGCGGACGTGTAGCCTTGTCCTTTGAGAGCCTCTGCGATCGTGATCTCGCCTTGCGGCAGGCCCCCTGCGGAATCGGGGAACAGCACCCGGCGGCTATCGTTGCACATGCCGCTGCGGATGGGCAGCCGCCCGGTCAGCAACGCGGCCCGGCTGGGCGTGCAGACCGACGCTCCAACATAGAAGTCGGTCCAACGCTGTCCCTCGGCGGCCATGCGGTCCAGGTTGGGCGTGCGGATCGTCGGATGGCCGTAGCAGCCGAGGTCGCCATAGCCCAGGTCGTCGCAGAAGACGATGATGAAGTTGGGTTTGTTCTGTGCCTTGCCTGCGCCCAGCAGTCGCGAGGTCTGAGAGAAGGCGAATCCCGCGGCGCCCATGCCCGCCCATCGAATCAACTCCCGTCGCGTCATCCGGCTGTTCATGTTCATCCTTTCGTCCATTCTCGTGTGGCGAGAGAGCGTCCCGCCCTTGCGTCACACGGCCATCTTGGCCGTGTCCGGAAAGAGCGAGGGCAAGATGCCCTCGCCACGCCAGACCATCATGCTTTTCCTGACGGTCTTGGGCCTGTGCCTTCCATTTTCTTGGCCGAGTCCCCGAGGTCTTGTCGCATGGCGTCCGCCAGTCGCTGCAATCGCTCGACGACGTCCGGATGTTGATCCGCGACGTTGTGCTTCTCCCCAATGTCGGTCTCCAGGTTGTACAAGGCCAATTCGGTCTTGGCCTGCTGGTACCTGGCGGGGATGCCCCCTGTGGCGCGAGGCTGGCCTGCCAGCGTGCGGTAGGCGTGGGGGAAGTGCAGCTTCCAGGGGCCGCTGCGAACGGCTTCGAGCGCGAAACCCTGATAGAAGAAAAACGCCTCGTGAGGAGTTGCGGCGCCGGGTGCGCCGGTCAGGAGTGGTCGGATGTCCTTTCCGTCGATCTTGTGCTCGGGCAGTTGCGCCCCGGCCAGGCGCGCCATCGTCGGGAGCAGGTCCATCGTCGAGGCCAGTTCGTTGCAGGTCTTGCCCGCGGGGATCGTGCCAGGCCACCAGAAGAGCGTCGGCTCGCGCTGTCCGCCTTCGAAGGTGGTGCCCTTGCCCTCGCGCAGCGGAGCTGCACAGCCCGCGTGGTCGCCATAGCTGAGCCAGGGGCCGTTGTCCGAACAGAAGACGACCATCGTGTTGCTGTCGATGCCCAGGCGTTTCAGCGTCGAGAGGATCTGCCCGACGGACCAGTCGATCTCCATCACCACGTCCGCGAACAGGCCCTTGCCGGACTTGCCCTTGAACTTGTCGGAGACGAACAGCGGCACATGCACCATCGAGTGCGGCACATAGAGAAAGAACGGCCGGTCTTTGTTCTTCTCGATGAATCGCACCGCCCGCTCGGTGTACCAGGTCGTCAGTTGCGTCTGGTCGGGATCGTAGGCGACGACCCGTTCGTTTTCGATCAGCGGCAGATCGGGATACGCCTGCGGATTCTCGGGATGGCGGGGCCACATGTCGTTGGAGTACGGAAGTCCGAAATACTCGTCGAAGCCGTGGCGAGTCGGGAGGAACTTGAGCTTGTCGCCCAGGTGCCATTTGCCGTAGCAGGCGGTCGCGTAGCCCAGGGGCTTGAGCATCCCTGCGATGGTCGTCTCGCGGTCGCTGATGCCGATCGCGGCGTTGGGCCCGAGCACGTTGGGCAGGCCGACTCGCTGGGGATAGCAGCCGGTCATCAGGGCCGCTCTCGACGGCGTGCAGGACGACGCGGCGGCGTAGAAGTCGGTGAAACGAACGCCCTCGGCGGCCATCCGATCGAGGTGGGGAGTCGGATAGTCCTTGGCTCCGAACGGACCGATGTCCGCATAGGCCATGTCGTCGATGAAGATCACGACGAAGTTCGGCGGGCGGTCCTTGCTCTCGTTGGTCGAGGCTCGCAACGCCCCGGCGCACCCCGAGGCGGCAGCGCCTACCGCGGCCAGCCCGATCGTTCTGAGGAATTCCCGTCGATTCAGTTTTGCACGCATGCCACGATTCTCCAACTACGGTTCGGCGCCCCCACAGAAAACATAGCCCGAGATCCGGCCGCAGTCAACTCCCAGGATCGGTTCGACTTGGGGCTTTCGCAATGAGGGCCGCCGGTTTACCATGGCCATGGATCGTCCTTTGAAGAAATGGGTTTCGCGATCGATGGAGTTCGAGCATGCAGGCAATCAGCAGAACCGCGTTTGTCGTGTCGATGATGGCAGGCTTTTCGTTCGCAGTCGCCAAAGCGGGTGACTCGGCGCGATTCGTGGTCTCTCCAAAAGGCGGTGAAGGGCAATTCGCGACGCTCCAGGCCGCGTGCCAGGCCGCACGCAAAGCTGGGACCGACAAGCCCAGAACGGTTGTCATCGAGGAAGGCGACTACTTTCTGGAGGAGCCGGTGACGCTCACCCAGGCCGACAGCGGCCTGACCATCGAAGCGGCCCCCGGCGCGAAGGTCTGTCTCTATGGCGGCAGGGAGGTCCTCGGCTGGCAGCCCGATGGCGACGGACTCTACGCCGCCTCGCTGGCCGGCGTGAAAGAAGGCACGTGGGACTTCCGCGCGCTGATTGTCAGCGGTCGCTACTGCCCACGGGCGAGACTGCCCGAGACCGGGTTCTTCGAGCACCTGAGCGTCTTCGACGTGCCCTGGATGTCCACCACCGGCGGCGGCTGGAAACGCAAGCCCACGGACCAGGAGCTGACCACGATGAAGTACAAGCCCGACGATCTGGGCCCATGGCTGGACGTTCGCAATGCGGAGGTCACCGTCTACCACATGTGGGACGAGTCGCTGCTGGGCGTCTCGGCCCACGATCCGAACTCGCGCACGCTCACCTTCTCGACGCCTTCGGGCCATCCGCCGGGCGCGTTCGGGGTCAAGAAATACGTCGTCTGGAACGTGCGGGAGGGCATGACCCGGCCGGGACAGTGGTATCTCGACCGCACCCGCGGCAAAGTCGTCTACCGGCCTCTGGCTGGCGAAGACATGAGCAAGGCCCGCGTGATCGCGCCGGTCGTGACGTCGATCCTCACGCTGCGAGGCGCCCGAGACAACCCGATCCGCGATGTCGCGGTTCGCGGCCTGACGCTCTCGGCGACGACCACGCCTTTGAAAGCAGGGGGCTTCGGAGCCGGCGCGTTCGAAGGGGCACTCACCGCGACCTCGGCGCGGGACTGCGTGTTTGCGGATCTCGAAGTCGTCAACGTGGGCGGCCAGGCGATCAAAGTCTCCGGCTCGAATCTGCGAGTCGAGCGGTGCCACACGCACCACGTCGGCGCCTGCGGCATCCGCTTCCAGGGCGACGGCCTGCTCATCGCGGACAACGAGGTCCACGACGTCGGCCTGACGTACCCCAGCGCGATCGCCGTCACCGGAGGCGGCAAAGGCTCCCAGGTCGCGCACAACCACATCTACCGCACGCCGTACTCCGCGCTCACCTGCGGCGGGCAGGACAATCGCATCGAAGGCAACCGCATCCACCACGCGATGCAGGAGCTCCACGACGGCGCGGGAATCTACTGCTTCGGCGGCAAGAACCTCGTCCTCAGCGGCAACTTCATCTACGACATCACCGACACCGGCGGCTACGGCGCCTCCGCCTACTACCTCGACGAGCAATGCGAAGGCTGCGTCGTGGAGAAGAACCTCTCGATCGGCGTCGTCCGTCCCTCGCACAACCACATGGCCAGAAACAATACGATCCGCAACAACGTCTTTGTCAACGACGGCCCGATGCAGATCACGTTCCCCCGCTCGTCGGGGTACACGTTCGAACGCAACATCCTCTGCGCCCAGGGCCCGATCACCCTGGACAACTTCGAGGCGGTCGCGAAACTCAGCGGCAATGTGCTCTTCAGCAGGCAGGGGCCGATCGAATGCCGCAAGCTCGACCAGTACAGCCGAAAGGGCGCATATGCCCTTGAGCCGAGCGGGGAGAATCCGCAAACGGACCCCAGGCTGGCTGCGTACAAGGAGGGCAGGGTGGAGTTCGCGTCGGACTCGCCGGCCCGCGGACTGGGCATCGAGCCGATCGACGTCAGCGACGCCGGGCCGCGTCGCTAGCGCGCGGTCTGAGACGCTCCTGGGCGGCAGCAGGGCGACCGGGGTCTCGGAGAACGCGCGTTTCCGCGTTCCGAGGTCGGCTGCGCCGTCGCTCGATGGCCGCCCGGCGTCGGGCGCCGTGCAAGAGGGAGCTCGGGGTGGGACCTTATTGACCTTGTTGACCGGATTGACCTCATTGACAGTGGGGTCAACAAGGTCAATACGGTCCCTCGCATCCCCTTGAGACCCAGCGCTGCCGCTGGCACCCCGCAACCGAGATCGATCTCGTCCGGCCATGCTCAGAATAGTTGATCTGACTCCCAAGAGGCGATAGAGTGCTGGGGTGATGGCTTTTCGACTGCGTTCATTGGAGCGACAGCATGGCAAGCAAGATGCATACGCGTCGTGGTTTTCTGAGGATGGCGGGCTTTGCCGCGGCGGCATCACTGTTCGGGCAAGGCCAGGGCTTCGCACAAGCGGGCCGCAGGCCCAACGTCGTTTTCATTCTCGCCGACGATCTGGGATACGGCGATCCCGGCTGTTACTGTGGTCAGGCGAAGGTGCCGACGCCTGCGATGGATCGACTGGCCTCGCAGGGGATTCGGTTCACCGACGCGCACACGCCCTCGGCGGTCTGCACGCCCACGCGGTACGGCCTCCTGACCGGGCGCTACTGCTGGCGGTCGAGCCTCAAGAGAGGCGTGCTCAACGGCTACAGCAAGCCCTTGATCGAGACCGACCGTCCAACGGTGGCCTCGCTGTTCCAGCGGCACGGCTACGCCACCGCCTGCGTGGGCAAGTGGCATCTTGGCCTGGACTGGGCGACAAAGGCTGGCGGCGACGCCACCGCCGAGACGGTCGATTGGGACAAGCCCGTTCCGCACGGCCCGCAATCGCTGGGCTTCGAGTACAGCTACATCATCCCGGCCTCGCTGGACATGGACCCCTATTGCTGGCTCCAGAACGGTCGGACCGTCGAGGCCGCGACCTCGCATACGCCAGGCAGCAAGCGGCGCTGGGACGGCGGCGAGGGCTTCTGGCGGGCCGGACCCGTCGCGCCGTCGTTCGATTTCTACGATGTCCTGCCCACCATCACCGCCAAGTCGGTCGAGTTCATCCGTCGCCAGGAGGCCCGAAAGCCTTTCTTTCTCTACGTCCCGCTGACCGCGCCGCACACGCCGTGGATGCCGACGCAGGAGTTCCGGGGCAGGAGCCAGGTCGACTGGTATGGTGATTTCGTCACGCAGGTCGACGACGCGATCGGTCGGATCGCGCGGGCGGTGGACGAGGCCGGCTTCGGCGACGACACGCTGGTCATCGTCACCTCGGACAACGGGTCGCATTGGCCGGTTGCCCAGATCGAGAAGTTCGACTACCGCGCCAACGGACCCTGGCGAGGGCAGAAGTCCGACATCCACGAGGCAGGGCACAGGGTTCCGTTCATCTGCCGGTGGCCGGGACGGATCAAGCCTGGGACGCAGAGCGACCAGACGATCTGCCTGACCGATCTGCTGGCCACGTCGGCGGCTCTGCTGGGCGAATCGTTGCCTTCGGGGGCGGGGCCGGACAGCTACGACATCCTGCCGGCCATGCTGGACCCTGGGTTGAAGGACCCGATCCGCGAGGCTACGGTCCATCATTCGGGCAACGGCCTGTTCGCGATCCGCCAGGGCGACTGGAAACTGATCGAGGGCCTCGGTTCCGGCGGGTTCACCGCACCGCAAGCGGTCAAGCCCGAGCCTGGCGGCGCCGCGGGGCAGCTCTACAATCTCCGCGACGACCCCGGCGAACAGAAGAACCTCTGGCTGGATCGACCGGAGGTTGTCGCGAGGCTGGTTGCTCTTCTGGAACGATACCGCAAGCAAGGCCACAGCCGGCCGATCTGACGATCCGACGAAAGGGGACTTGAACCATGCACGCATCGAGATGGACCCGCAGGGACTTCCTCAAGGTTTTGGGCTTCGGAGCGGCGGGGGCTCTGATTCCCGGCTGCAACGGCTCGTCTCGGGCCACAGCGCAGAGCGTCAAGAGGCCCAACATCATTCTGATCATGTCGGACGACATGGGCTTCTCCGACATCGGTTGCTATGGCGGGGAGATCGCCACGCCCAACCTCGACCGCCTGGCCGCCAACGGCCTGCGGTTCACCCAGTTCTACAACACCGCCCGCTGTTGCCCGACAAGGGCGTCGCTTCTGACCGGGCTCTATCCCCACCAGGCAGGCATCGGGCACATGGTGGACGACAAGGGCTACCCCGCCTATCGGGGCGATCTCAACGACCAGTGCGTGACGATCGCCGAGGCGCTCCAGCCCGCGGGCTACCGCGCCTACATGGCCGGCAAGTGGCATGTGACGCGCCACATCGCCAAGGATGGTCCCAAGCACAACTGGCCCTTGCAGCGTGGATTCGAGCGGTTCTATGGCACCATCATCGGCGCGGGCAGCTTCTACGACCCGATGGGGCTCTGTCGCGACAACACGTTCATCACGCCTGAGAACGACCCTGAGTACAAGCCGCAGTCGTACTACTATACGCACGCGATCAGCGACAATGCGTGCCGCTATCTCCGCGAGCACCACAGCCAGTCGCCCGACAAGCCTTTCTTCCTGTACATGGCCTACACCGCGGCCCACTGGCCCATGCACGCGTTGGAGGAGGACGTCGCCAAATACAGGGGCAAGTACGACCAGGGGTACGAGCCCATCCGGACGGCAAGGCTCGCGCGGCTCAGAAAGATGGACTTGGTCCGGTCCGACTGGCAGCTCAGTCCGCAGGCGGGCGACTGGGCCAAGACCGAGCACAAGGCCTGGGAGTCGCGCTGCATGGAGGTCTACGCCGCGATGATCGACGCGATGGACCAGGGAATCGGGCGGGTCGTCGCTGAGTTGAAGAGGCAGGGGACGTTCAACGACACGCTGATCCTGTTCCTCCAGGACAACGGAGGCTGCGCCGAGACCATGGGCCGGGCGGACAACGTCAACCAGAAGTGGGTGGACGAGTTCAAGAACCCCGGGCCGCTGGGGCCGAACGATCTCCAGCCCAAGCACACGCCTCCGATGCGGACCCGCGACGGTCGAGCGGTGCGGGGCGGGCCGACCGTGATGCCCGGTCCCGCGGACACGTACATCGGCTATGGGCAAAGCTGGGCGAATGTCTCGAACACGCCGTTCCGAGAGTACAAGCACTGGGTCCACGAGGGCGGCATCTCGACGCCTCTGATTTGCCACTGGCCCTCCGGCGTCAAATCCCGCGGCGGGCTCTGCCACGAGCCCGGCCATCTGATCGACGTCATGGCCACCTGCGTGGATCTGGCGGGTGCTCCATACCCCGCCGAGCGGCAGGGCCGCAGGATCCAACCCAGAGAAGGCGTGAGCCTGGCTCCCGTCTTCCGAGGCGAGGCCCTGCAGGACAGGCCCATCTTCTGGGAGCACGAGGGCAACAGGGCCGTTCGCCAGGGCAAATGGAAGCTCGTCTCCAAGCACCCCGGCGGCTGGGAGCTGTACGACATCGACGCCGACCGCACGGAGATGCACGACCTGGCGGCAAAGAATGCGGACAAGGTGCAGGAGTTGAAAAACCTGTGGGAAACCTGGGCCCAGCGTTGCGGCGTGCAGCCTTGGCCGGTGAAGAAGGCCTTCTGAAAGGAGCAGTCGTTTCCCATGCAGATCACGCGTCGCACATTTCTCAGATCGCTCGGGCTGGGCGTTGCGGCTCTGGCGGCGCCGGGGTGTGCCGAGGCTTTGTCCTCGGGCCGGACCGGCGCGACCACCAAGCCCAACATTGTCCTGATCCTGGCCGACGACATGGGTTTCTCGGATCTTGGCTGCTATGGCGGCGAGATCGACACGCCGAATCTCGACAAGCTGGCCGCCAACGGGCTTCGCTTCACCCAGTTCTACAACGCGGCCCGTTGCTGTCCCACCCGCGCCTCGATCCTGACCGGGCTGTATCCGCATCAGGCCGGCATCGGTCATATGGTCGCCGACCAGGGCTATCCATCCTACCGGGGTCGCCTGCACGACTGCTGCGTCACGCTTGCCGAAGCCCTGAAGCCCGCCGGCTATGCGACTATGGCCGTGGGAAAGTGGCATGTCGGGTCTTCGCCGGGCCATTGGCCGCTGGATCGCGGTTTCGACCGGTTCTGGGGCACCCCCTCCGGCGGCGGGGTGTATTTCAAAGACGCGCTCGAAATCCGTAAGGAAGTGTTCTTCGTCAGCGGCTCCGAGCGCATCGATCCGCCAGACGACATGTACGTGACGGACACGTTCACCCAGCAGGCCGTGGAGTTCGTCGAAGAGGCGGTGACGCAGACGAAACGACCGTTCTTCCTCTACCTGGCACACATCGCCCCGCACTGGCCCTTGCAGGCCAAACCGGCGGATATCGCCAAATACGCGGGCAAGTACGGCATCGGCTGGGACGCCGTCCGCGAGAGGCGGTTCGCACGGCAGAAGGAGATGGGGCTTATCCCCAGGGACACCGTGCTGAGTCCCCGTGATCCGCAGGCGAAGGCGTGGAGCGAAATGCCCGAGGAGGCCCGGCGTGAGTTGGCCTGCCGCCGGGAGATCTATGCGGCGCAGATCGACTGCATCGACCAGAACGTCGGACGGCTCGTGGCCAAGCTCGAGGAACTCGGCCAACTCGACAATACGCTCATTCTGTTCCTATCCGACAACGGTTGCTCCGCCGAGGGCGGCCCCGGCGGCTTCAGTCGCGGCCGAGAAGGCGCTCCCATCGGCACAGGCCTCTCCTACGCCAGCGCGGGCCTGGAATGGGCGAATGCTTCCGACACGCCCTTTCGCCGATTCAAGATGGACACGTACGAAGGGGGGATCGCGACTCCGCTGATCGCGCACTGGCCCCAGGGGATCGCCGGCCCACGGTTCGTGCGCCAGCCGGCACATATCATCGACATCATGCCCACGCTGCTCGACGTGGCCGGGGCGGAGTATCCGTCGCATGTGGAAGGACGCGTCATCCTGCCGAGGGAGGGACGGAGTCTGGCGGCGCGCTTCCGGGGTGATGAGGGAGAAGACCACGAGGCCCTTTTCTGGGAGCATCAGGGCAATCGAGCGGTTCGGCAGGGGAAATGGAAACTGGTGGCGGCGAACAAGGGCCCGTGGGAACTCTATGATCTCGAAGCGGACCGGACGGAATTGAACGATTTGGCTGCGGAGTTCCCCGAGAGAGTCCGCACGATGCGAACGCTCTACAAGGATTGGTCGGCGCGTTGCGGCGTGCAGCCCTGGCCGGTGAAGAAGGCGGGTGGAGGCTGATTCAATGAACTCGGTTCGCATTGACGCCGTAAGGCGGTATCCTCTCTCCTTAGGTGGAAAGAGAAGACATGCCCTTACGTGCACGCTACGAACGGGCTCCTAGAGCGTGTGGGCAGGATCGTTCAGGATCGACTATGGCGACATCGGAGAATGTGGGCATTGCGTTGGCGCTGACCCTGGTGGCGGGATTGTCCACCGGGATCGGTAGCGCGATCGCGTATTTCATCAAGCATCCCAAGGTCCTCTACCTTTCGTTCTCGCTGGGCCTCTCGGCCGGCGTCATGATCTACGTCTCGTTCGTCGAGCTGCTGCCGGACGCGATCGAAGAACTGGGCGAACAGTGGTCGGTGTTGTTCTTCTTCATCGGCATCGGGTTCATCGCGCTGATCGACCTGCTGGTCCCGGAGCGGGAGAACCCGCACAACTATGAAGGATTGGACGAGCCCAAATCGCCCGATGCGAGCCACCACTTGATGCGGACCGGGGTCATGACCGCCCTGGCCATCGGCATCCACAACTTTCCGGAAGGGTTGGCGACGTTCGCCTCGGCCCTCAGTGACGTGCGTCTGGGTGTCTTCATCGCGGTCGCCATCGCGATCCACAATATCCCGGAGGGGATCGCGGTTTCGATGCCCATCTACTTCGCGACAGGCAATCGGAACAAGGCCTTCCTCTATTCCTTCCTCTCCGGCGTTTCGGAGCCGGTCGGTGCGATCGTTGGTTACCTCGTGTTGATGCCCTTCCTGACGCCGATCGTGCTGGCCGGGACGCTGGCCTTCGTCGCAGGCGTGATGATCTACATCTCGCTGGACGAACTGCTTCCCATGGCCCACCGCTACGGCCACGGCCACCTGGTCATCAGCGGCGTCATCCTCGGCATGCTCATCATGGCCGTCAGCCTGATGATCCTGTGAAGGCTCAGGCGGTCTTTCGGAGACCCCATTCTGCACCGCAAGGTATCCCCTTACCAACCCTCTTCGGGTGGAAAGACCCCAGGAGAATTCGGAATACTCCAGGCCACGTCGAAATCTGGGCCGAAATCGGCCCCGCCTGCGGGGAAGCCATTTCTGACTTGCTTCCCAAGTGTCTTGATTTCAACGACTTCCACACACCGCAAGCGGCTCGCTCTTCTACGCTTTGACGCGCTTGACTTTGCTCTGGTGGGCCGATACACTATGGCACTGACGAGAGGGTTGGGCGGTGTCTTGAAGATTACTCTTGTTTTTCAGTCTGAGTGAGGATCATGCCTGAGGCGGTTTCGGAGAACGACGGGTACGAGGTCTTTTCAGAGAAGAAGGAAGAGTGCGGGCTGTTCGCCATTTTCGGCGACCCCGACGCGGTGCAGAAGGTCTACTTCGGCCTGCACGCTCTCCAGCACCGGGGGCAGGAGTCCGCGGGGATCGCCTCCAGCGATGGCGAGTTCATCCAATGCTACAAGGGCATGGGCACGGTCCAGCGAGTCTTCCGCAGCGGGTCGGACACCCTCGAAAAGCTCAAGAACCCCATCGCCATCGGGCACGTCCGATATTCCACGACGGGATCGTCCTGCGCCGAGAACAGCCAGCCCCTGCTGGCGGAGTACTCGCGCGGGCAGGTCGCCCTGGCCCACAACGGCAACCTGGTCAATGCGGGCCTGTTGCGCGACGAGTATGAAGCCTACGGCAGCATCTTCAAGTCCACCAGCGACTCGGAGATCATCGTGCACCTGCTGGCCAAGCCCACGCACCAGAACAAGCC
Source organism: uncultured Phycisphaerales bacterium (assembly GCA_937927975.1). Classification (GTDB taxonomy): domain Bacteria; phylum Planctomycetota; class Phycisphaerae; order Sedimentisphaerales; family Anaerobacaceae; genus PLanc-01. The sequence goes on along the minus strand of CALEZT010000267.1, from coordinate 25,980 downwards.
CGACCCGCTGGGCCACGTTCTGAACCACTTGCAGGGCTCATACTCGCTGCTGTTCCTGTTCAGCGACCACATCGAGGCCGCCCGGGACCCGTTCGGAGTCCGGCCCCTGTGCCTGGGACGGACCGAGCAGGGGGCCCACGTCGTCGCCAGCGAGACCTGCGCCCTGGACGTCATCGGCGCGACGTTCCTCCGCGAGATCGAGCCGGGAGAGATCGTCCGCCTGGACAAAGACGGAGTGCACAGTCGGTATTTCGTCAAGCGGGCCGACATCAAACCCGCGCACTGCATCTTCGAGCACGTTTACTTCTCCAAGCAGAACTCCTTCATCTTCGGCGAGAACGTGCACGAGCTGCGAAAGAAGTTCGGCCGCCAGTTGGCGAGGGAGCACCCCGTCGAGGCCGACGTCGTGATCCCGGTCCCCGACAGCGGAACCTCGGCCGCCATCGGATACGCGGTCGAGAGCGGCATCCCGTTCGACATGGGCATGGTCCGCAGCCATTACGTCGGACGCACGTTCATCTCGCCCAACCAGAAGCTCCGCGAGCTGGAGGTCCGTCTGAAACTGGCCATCGTCCCGGACGTGGTCCGAGGCAAACGCATCGTCGTCGTGGACGACTCGATCGTCCGCGGCACGACCACCCTGGGCAAGATCCTCGCCCTTCGCGAGGCCGGCGCCAAGGAGATCCACATGATGGCGAGCTGCCCGCCGATCCGAAACCCCTGCTTCTACGGCGTGGACTTCCCCACGAGAGAAGAGCTGCTGGCCAACAACCGCACGCTCGACCAGATCAAAGAGTTCCTCAAGGTCGACAGCATCGGCTACCTCTCGCTCGAAGGCATGCTCGCCTGCGCCGCGATGCCGGCCAGCCACTACTGCACCGCCTGCTGGAGCGGCCGGTACCCAATCCCGGTCAACACGCAAATGAACAAGTTCGCGATGGAACGACACCAACTCTACATGTTTGAGGGGATCCCGACCACCCATGAGTAAATTCGTCAGCTATGCCCAGTCCGGCGTCGACACCGACGCCAACGACGTGATGGTCGACAATATCCAGTCCCACCTGGCCAGCACGTATGGGCCGCGGGTGATCAACGTGCCCTGGGGCTTCGCAGGCCTGTTCCGTCTGGACTATGACGAGAGGCTCTTCCGGAAGAACTACCGCAATCCCGTGCTCGTTGCCTGCACCGACGGAGTCGGCAGCAAAGTCCAGGTGGCCGCCAAGGCCAGGAAGTTCGACACGGTCGGCATCGACCTGGTCGCGATGAGCGTCAACGACATGCTCGTCATGGGCGCAGAGCCCCTGTTCTTCCTCGATTACGTCGCGCTGCACAAGCTCGAGCCGGGCCTGGTCGCCCAGATGGTCAAGGGCGTCGCGGCGGGCTGTCGCCAGGCGGATTGCGCCCTGCTGGGCGGGGAAACCGCGGAAATGCCCGACACGTACCGCAAAGGCGATTTCGACATGGCGGGCTTTGCGGTCGGCGTCGTCGAGAAGAACCGCATCATCACCGGCAAACAGGTCCGGCCGGGCGACCGCATCCTGGGCCTGGGCTCGTCCGGCCTGCACAGCAACGGTTATGCGCTGGCGCGAAACATCTGCTTCAAGCGGGCCAAACTCAAAGTCACCGACACGATCGACGAGCTCAGCGGGCAAACGCTGGGCGAAGCACTGCTGGCGCCGACGAAGATCTATGTCCGCCCGATCCTCAAGCTGCTGAACAAGTACAAGGTCAAGCGGGTCGTGCACGCGATGGCGCACATCACCGGCGCGGGTCTGCCGGGCAATGTGCCGCGAGTGCTGCCGAAAGACTGCAATGCGGTGATCCGGAAGTCGAGCTGGCCCAGGCCGAAGATCTTCAATTTCCTCCAGAAGGCCGGGCCCGTCCAGGAAGAGGAAATGTTCAACGTCTTCAATATGGGCATCGGCTACGTCGTGATCGTCGCAGAGGATTTCGCCGACGCCGCGGCCCGCCTGCTTATCGCCGAGGGCGAGAAGGTCTACAACATCGGCAAGATCGCCAAAGGAACCGGGCAGGTCGTGCTCAAGGACTAGAAATTCGAAATCCGAAATCCGAATTTCGAAACTCGAAACAAGCACGAATGACCGAAGCCCAAAGGCTCAAAGCGGACCGCCCGCCGTGACGTTAGCGTTTCGGTCATTTGGGTTTGGTGCTTTGGATTTGTTTCGGATTTCGAATTTCGATATTCGTGCTTCCTCCTGTCGGAGTTGCCCCTGAGAATGGACCCAACCCAGCGTAACCTCATCGGGCCTTTCGTCGCGGCGATCCTGTTCGTCGCCTTCGCGGTCTACCTGTACCTGCCGCATGGCTCGCGGCTTGCAGGCTGGCAGTGGCTCCTGCCGGTCAACGCGTGCGTCGCGGCGTTTGGCGCGTACGTGCTGAGCCATCGATGGGCGCCAGGCGTTTCAGGGGCGATCCTGGCCGGACTGCTCTATGGGTTCGGCCCCTTCCTCCTGGGCCTGGCCAAGGTGCATCCGCTGGCGGGACTGCCGGCCGCATGTGTCCCGTGGCTCTTCGTCCCGGCATCGATCGTCGAGAAGCGGTTCGGCAAAGCGCCAGGGCTCGCGCTGCTGGTTCTGCCCTTTGCGGCGATCGTCCTGTTCTCGCACGTCTCGGCTTCGCAGCGGTTCTTCGCGGCGCCGCTGCAGGTGAGCGTCCGCCCGACGGACCTGGCGGGGTTCGTCGCGCCGCTGGCTCTGATCACCCGAAGCAGCGCGCTGCTGGGCCTCTACCACGTTCCCATGGCGGCCCTGGTCCTGGGCGCGGCGATGATGGGCAAGGCGCGCCGCTACAGCCTCTTCGTTCTGGTGCTGGCGGGCTTCGTCCTGGCGTTCAGCAAGTCGTTCCTCGACGCCCGACAGATCGCGCGGATCGGCGTCAGTCCGATCCTGTGGCTGAGCGTCCCGCTGACTTGGTGCGCGGTCCTGGCGGGCATTGGGCTTCACGGCCTGATCGCAGCGGGCCACGCCGACCGAAAGTGGATCCTCGCAGGCGTGATCGTCCTGGGCGGGCTCTCGATCGCGGCGCTGCTCCTGGCGGCCCACTGCTTCCAGGTGATGCTGGGCCTGGGTGACGGCTACGCGCGGCTTTTCGTCGAAGCCGCGAAGGTCTACCTGCTGGGCGCGGTCGCCACCGGCATCCTCTTTGTGATCACGCACATGAAGCTCCGCCTCCACGCCCTCCGCTGGGCCATCCTGTGCACCAGCCTGGCGGTCGATATCTTCCTCGGCGCCCGTTACATCGTCGACCGCGTCCTGTGAGCGGTTCGGTGTCTTGACAATCAGGAAGATTTGCGATATAAAGAGTGAAAATAGCCCCGCAGGCGCGACGTAGGGCATTCGCCTGGACGGGGAACGGGACGGACATCATGTGAGAGGGTTGAGTCATGAGAAATCACATTGCGATCGCGGCGTCGGTTCTGTTGTTGTACGCGTGCGGGGCGGGCTGGGCGAGCGAATTCGCGGACGGGTTCGAGACCTATTCCGCGGGACTGGGCATTCACGGCCAGGGCGGCTGGAAAGGCTGGGACAACGTCTCGTCCGTCGACGGCCTGGCGTCGAATCTGTACGCCCACACCGACAGGCAATCGGTCGAAATCCGAGGGTCCACCGACCTGGTGCACGAGTTCGATCTCGCCGGCGGCAAATGGGTGCTTACCGCCTGGCAGTACATCCCTTCGGGCTCTTCCGGCGTCACGTATTTCATCCTGATGAACACCTACTCCGACAACGGGCCCTACGACTGGTCGATCCAGACGCAATACGACATGACCGCCGGGACCATCGTTCCTTACAGCGGCGCGCTGGGCGAGCCCGCCAGGATCATCGTGGATCAGTGGGTCCAGATCAAGGTCGTCATCGACCTGGACGCGAACACCTTCGAGGAGTACTACAACGACGTGCAGATCGCGGCCGGCGTGTGGGACAACGACGCACACGGCACGCTCCAGGCCATCGACCTCTATGGAAACGGAGCTTCGCCCGTCTACTACGACGACATCCGGATCGACAGCGGCGCGACGCCGACGCCGACGCCAAGCGTCGGTTTCCCCCGTCCGGCCTACGACAGCGGGTGGATGGCCACCCCGTTCGGTTCGCCCAGCCAGTTCGCGGTGATCAGTCTCAAGCACGGCCTGGGCGGCAACACCGACGACTATGTCGTGGATCTCCAGATGAACGTCTCAGGGATCGCTGGCCCCAACCTGACCAACCAGGGTCTCGGGACCGTGTTCAGCTACAGCTACCTGACGACCACCGGCATCCAGCTCGCAGCCCCGTTCAGCGCGGTCGATCTGGTGACGAGCCTGCGCGTGCGGATCTGGGTCTACGGTAGCGACACGAGCAGCTCGCCCGGCCAGCCCAAGAGCGAATAGCGGTTCGCCCCATGACGCAAGGGCGAGCGTTTCGTGCGACACAGATCAATCTGAATTCGCACGAGTGAAGAACCTGTGCGTCGTCACTTGGGCGATTCGATTCGATAGAGATGCTCTTTGGTCCGCAGGAAGAGGGTCTTGCCCCAGACCGCGGCAGAGGCCATGAAGCCGGAGTTGAGCGTGCTGGTCGCCACCAGCTCGTACTGGCGAGCAGCCTTGAAGACCGTCGTGCGGCCCTCGCGACTGAAGCAGTAAACGTTGCCGTCGGCGTAGAGCAGCGAGGCCGCGAAGTTGCCGCGGGCCCGCTCGCGCCAGAGCTGCTTGCCGGTCGCGGCCTCCAGGCAGGTGATTGTTCCGGTGTCGTTGATCATGAAGAACAACTCGCCCACCACGACAGGCGAGGGTGTCTGCGGGACCATGCTCGCGGTCTTCCAGGCGACATGCGTGTCGGTGACGTCGCCCCGACCGTCGGGACGGATCGCCAACAGTTCGGTCTTGCCGAAGCCGGTGACCATGAACGTCAGGCCTTGGCCGTAGATCGGGCTGGCCGCGCCCGAAAATGCCGGCGTGTTCACTTTCCACAGTTCGCGTCCCGTCCTCGGATCGTAGCCGTAGACAGCCTTGGCTCCGATCGTGAGCATCTGCCGGGTCCCATTGACGTCCACCACCACCGGGGTGGAATAGGCCTTTCGCATGTCGCCTTCGAGCCGCGGCTTGCCGTCCTCGTCGAGGTCGTCCCAGTCGGCGGTGCGGTCGGTCTTCCAGACGGTGCGCCCGGTCGCCTTGTCCAGGGCGACGACGTACTGCACGTCCACGCCGTCCATGGTGAGGATCAGCAGGTCCTCGAACAGAATCACCGACGAGCCCGGCCCGCGATAGTGCCGACAGGGCAGATCGTCCCGCGTCCACAGGACCTCGAAAGTCCTCGTGTCCAGGCAGGCGGTGCCGTAGCTGCCGAAGTGGACGTACACCCGGCCCGGCTCAATCGTCGGCGAAGGCGACGCGTAGCCGTTCATCGGATTGCCAAGCGGTTCGGGATTGTCCGCGTGGAAGAGTTTTTCGTTGAAACGGATCTCGCCCGTCCCGGCGTCCACGCAGATCGCGAAGAACTCATGGCCGTCGGGCGTCGCAGTCGTGAGCCAGACCTGGCCATCCATCACGACCGGCGTCGACCAGCCCACGTGGGGGATGGCGGTCTTCCATGCGACGTTCTCCGTCTCGCTCCAGCGGACCGGCAGGCCACGGGCCTGCGAATCGACGGGAGCGGTGGCAAGGCCGTCGCCGGTGGGCCCGCGGAACTGAGGCCAAGCGGTCTGCGCGAACAACGCCTTCACGGACAACAACAGAACAAGGAGACACCACTGAACCGATCGCTTTGTCATCATAACACAGGACTTTCCCAGGGGAGTTCGAATCACCGCAGTCCCCCAACTTCCAGGCAGCCCGGCCTGTCCCAGGCCGAAGGCACGTCATCCCGATCTGCCGACCTCAGTTTCGTACCGACGCCGTAGGATACCCTCAGAGCGTGCCCGATGTCAAACGCCGGGAGCGGGATGTCGTTGTGCCGATGCGTCGCTCCTGGAGTCGGCACGGAAGGGCTGTGAGCGGGTCGCAGCCCTTCTGGAAGGTCTGTTGGGCCAGAGGCTGCGACGAGCCCGCCTGATTGAGCATGGTGCGGCGGAATCTCTCCGGCCGGACGATTTGCCGGTTGCACAACGGCCGTCGGGTGTATAGCTTAGGACCGAACCGCGTTCCGGAGGAACGACGGCGTTTTCGGATGCAAGGAGTGGACAGATGGAGACTACGCGACTTGTTGGCTTGGCGTTGTTGGTTTCGGCGACTGCGGTTCTGGGCGGTTGCGCTCACGGGTCCGGCCTGGAGGTCGGGGTCTTCGGATCCTCGCTGGATTCGAAGGATCTCGGCACCGGCTACGGCGGCGGCGCCAAGGTGGAACTCAACCCGATCGACCTGATCAGCGTGGACGTCCGCGCCAGTTGGATCCGTTTTGGCGATGTGAATGTCGACATGATCCCGCTGGAAGCGGCGGCCCTGTTGAACTTCTCCTCCCTCGGCGAACGGATCGTCGCCTACGTCGGCGCCGGCGGCGGCTACTACCTCTTCGATTGCGACGCGGAGGACCTGGACGACAGCGTCGGGTTCTTTCCGCTGGTGGGCATGGAGGTCGGCTTTCATCGGGTCTCCGTGCTGGCCGAGGCGCGATGGCTGTTCCTGGAGGCCGACGTCGACAGCGCCAAAGACGAGCTGCGCAATCTCCAGGATGCCGACATCGACGGGTTCGGGATCAACCTGGGCTTGCTGTTCAGATTCTGACAGGACTTCTTCACAATGGCCATTTTGCCCAAGTCCCTCTCTGACGCGGTGACGACATGAACCCCCAGGCAGCCCAGGCGTGGAACTTCGCGCTGTCGCGGCTCGAAGCCGCCCGGCAACACATCGAAAACGAGGAAGGCGACTTCGCCATGACCGAGATCGCCAAGGCGGTCTACATGGGGGCCGGTGCGATGTACTACCTCCTGGGCCAGGGCCAGGAGGAGCAGGCGGCGCACCAGGCAGCTCAGGGCCTGATCACCGAAATGGCCGACGGCGAGGTGGTCGCCACGGAGGCCTACCGGCTCGCGCACAAGATCCTGGGTTACATCGCGGAGCTGAGCCCCGAAGAGGACCGACTGCCTTGGCCGTAGGGGCGACGCTATGAACACCGGTCCGACTTCAGCAGCTTCTCCAGGAGGGGCTTGAGCTTTCGCATCGCGTTGCCGCGATGGGAGACTGCGTTCTTTTCGTCGTCGCCAATCTGGGCGACGGTCTTGCCGAGCTGCGGCACGAAGAAGACCGGATCGTAGCCGAAGCCGCCTTCGCCTGTCGGCTCGATCGTGATGACGCCTTCGACGCTGCCCTGCGTCTCGATCAACACCTCGCGCGGGCTCGCTAGGCACAGGCAGCACATGAAGCGCGCGGTCCGCTTCTCAGTCGGAACATCCTCCATCAGCGACAGCAGCTTCTCGTAGTTCCTGCGGTCCACGGCCTTGCGGTCGGAGCCCTTGGCCCGCTCGCCCGAGAAGCGCGCGGAATTGACCCCCGGCGCGCCGTCCAGCGCGTCCACGACGAGGCCCGAGTCGTCGGCCAGCGTCCAGAGCCCGGTCGCCTGCGCGTAGCCCAGGGCCTTCTTGCGGGCGTTTTCCGCAAAGGTCGCGCCGTCCTCCACGACCTCGCCCACGCCGGCAAAGTCCGCCAGGCTCTTGAAGTCCACGTCGAAATCCAGCATCGCCCGAAGCTCCCGCACCTTTCCGGGATTCGTCGTCGCCACGAGAATCTGTCTGTTCGAGTTGCTCACGTTCTGTGTCCCTGTCATTTCGTCAATGCGTTCTGCAATCGGATCTTCACTTCGAGAGTGCCTTGCACCGCGTCTCTGCGAATCGCGATGCGAGTTTGCCTGTCGCCGTCGGCCAGGTCGAGTTGCTCGACGCGGATCGTGCAGTCCGGCGGGACCGAGAGCGTCGCGATCCCTCGTTGGCCGCGAATGACGATCGCCCGGTCGCCTTGCTCCACCGGCAGCTTGGTCTGCCAATAGAACTCCACTGCGGTCCCTTTGGCAAGCTCGTACTCGTCGCGGATCACGATCTCTTGCGGCGAGGGCGAATCCCAGCGGCGCACCCACTTGTTGTAGTATCCTTCCCAGCCCGGCGTGGCGTCGATGCTCGCGTGGAACTGCCGTTCGTCGCCTTTTCCGGCAGGCTTTACGTCCGCCATCAGCGGGTTTCGAGGGCAGGCCCGCTCGGGCAGCCCGACCGGCACGAGCATGTTGTGGCGCTGAGCGTGCTTGTACACCGCGTGGATGGGGTCCTCGTAGTCGCAGATGCCCAGATCCATCGCGAACGCCTCGCCGGCGTATTCGAGCACGAAGCTCCCCTTGTCCTCGTGGGTATGGCCGGCACCCGACTTGTTGCCCATGACGAAAATCTTGACCTGGTCGTCTCCAAGCCGGCGCGTCGAAGCGAGATACCCCGTGTGCGGCAAGGCCACGAAGGCCGGCAGCGCCGGCGCCGCCACCGGAGGCTTACCCTCGCGGACGAGTTGCTTGCTGTAGATCGTGGTCCAGTAGCTCTGAGGAACCAGTTCCATCAGGACGATCAGACTGTCCCTGCGAAAGCTCGCGCCGGAATCGCAGATCGCGATCACATCGTCGGTTGTGGTCGAGGCGACGACCGCCGCGTAGTCGGACGTCCGCTTGAGCACGTCGGGGACCAGTTCGGACACGTTCCTTCCCCTGGCTCTGGCGTAGTACTTGAGAGCCTTGTAGTTCTCGCGGACGGTCGGACTGAGATAGCCGGGCCCTTCGAGCGAGCCGCCGTCCGGCTCGATCACCGCTTCGAGATTGTCGATCGCGTCGTGATACGCCAGATCGGTATAGGGTTTCACACGAGGCCACTGACGCTCCAGGACCAGGTACGCGCACATGCGTCCCGTATTGAAGTAGGCCAGTTGGTTGCAGCGGAAGATGTATTCGTGTCGCCAGGTGACATAGTTGATCGGACCGACGCCTTCCTCCGCGAGTCTTCGCATCAGGTACGCTCGCCCGGCCTCGCTGAACACCTCTCCGGCCAGGTCCAGAATCACCGCGACGTCCTCGGCGGTGTAAGAGCGACGGAACGCGCGGTCCTCCCAGGGCCCGCCGGGATAGACCGACATGAACCCGGTCTCCCAATGCTCGCTGAACGCCAGGCAGAGTGCATAGCGGGCCGCCATTCGCAGCGCGTCGGCATCGCGAAGGACCAGCCCTGCGACCGCCAGATCGGTGCTGCCGGTCAGTCTGGGCTGGTCCTTGTCCCGAACGCGCGTGTGAGCGGAGGCGCTGCCGCCGCTCTTGACGAACTCGTGGATTCCCCTCTCCGGTTCATACCCGCGCGCCGCCTCGGCCAAGTCCGCGTAGCGGGACCGTCCCTCCCTTTCGACGGCCTGCCGGTGCTGCGATCGAAGCTCCTCCAGCTCCTCCGCGGTCAGAAAGATGCCAAAGCATGGCTTGAACTCGGGGCGGAAGTCGGCTTCCTGAAGGTACGCGTCCCATTGCCTGGCGGAGTGATCCCATTGGGCGAAGTACAGGGGCAGACGTTCCGTGCTCTGTAGTCCGATCCAGCGAAGCCAGCCTGCGGTGTTGCCCTCGGTTCCACCGTCGATCTCCAGAGTCAGAGCGTCGATCCGCGTCGCGTCGTCGAGCTCGACGACGTATTCCGCCCGACTCTCGACGGCTCGTTCGGAAACGAACGTGCGCGGGCCCTTGTCGGTCTGTGCGATCGCGCGGAGCACGCAGCCTTTCGGCATCGACAGGGAGATCAACAGACGGTCGTAGCCGGAGCAATCGACGCCGAAGTCCCTGGTCATGCGAAGAGCCGGACCGGCGGCGGGCTTGGACGCCCATTCGAAATCGACAGCGCTCCAGTTCTGTCGCACGCGGAGTCCGTGGCCCGTTCCATCCTCGATCCGCCACTTGGCCAACCCGCTCAGCTCCGGCGTCCAGAAGGGCTCGATGATCGCCTCAGCCACGTTGATCGGAACGGGCTTGAGCGCCGCCGCGGGTTCGGCGGCAACGACGAGGAGAAGAAGCCATAGACACGGATTCACACGGATGGACACGGATTGAGGGAGGAGGGGACTTGGGCTTGTGCCGGCATTCATCTTCATCTGCTTCAATCCGTGTCCATCCGTGTGAATCCGTGTCTTTCACTTTCCTACACAGAACCGTGAGAAGATCCGGTCGAGGATCTGCTCGTCGAGATGTTCGCGCTCGATGCCAGAGATCGCCTCGCAGGCGGTTCGGATCATCATCACCGCCACTTCCTCGCGGCCCTGCCGCACTTCCGTCATCGCCTGTCGCACGTTCTCGACGGCCTCCGTGACCGCCTGTCGGTGACGCGCGGTCAACGCCAGGAACCCGGCCCCTTCATTTGTCGTGACGCCATGAGGCGCGGTCCGGCCTGTGAGGGCGACGCGTTCGTCGCCCCTGTGACGAACCTCGCGCTCGATCGCCCGGAGGAGTACGTCGAGACCTGCGCGAGTCCTTGCGGAGACGGAAAGAAACTCCGCTCCGAAGGTCGCGGACAGGTCCTCGGGCCCGCTCGACAGGTCGGATTTCGTCGCGACGTGGATCACTCGCTTCGGACGGATCAGCGTGCGAATCGCGAGGTCTTCGCTCCAATCCGCCTTGGCGGAATCGACGCAGAAGACAACCAGCGAGCATCGCTGCAAAGCTTCGATCGCAGCCCGCTGGGCCAGTTCGTCCAGGATGTTGTCCGGCGTAGGGATCAGTCCGGCGCAATCGAAGAGAACGCATTGGAAGGAGTTTGAAGCTTCAAGTTTCAAGTTTGAAGTCGGATGGTTCGACGATCGCTCTCCATCACTTGACACTTCACACTTCAAACTCAGAACTGTAGTCAGCACGTCGCGCGTCGTTCCGGCCTGGGGCGAGACGATGCTCCGCTCCCAGCCCAACAGGGCGTTCAAGAGGCTGCTCTTGCCTGCGTTGGGCGCGCCGGCGATCCCGACCGAGGGCAGGTCCACCAGCGTCTCGCAGCGGATGCTGCCGGCCAGGAGGCCTTCGAGATCTTTGTGAATCTCCGCCAGTCTCTCGGTCGCCTGCTCGTCGCTGATGAACTCGAGGTCCTCGCCGCTGAAGTCCAGGCCCGCTTCGATCAGGCTCAGCAGGTCCAGCAGCGCGGAGCGAATCTCGCCTGTCTTATCCGTGAGTCGTCCGCCCAGGAGCCGCTCGGCCGCCTCCAGTTGCAGGAGGTTGGAGCTGTGGACGACTTCGTTGACCGCCTCGGCCTGGGCCAGGTCGAGCTTGCCGTTGAGGTAGGCGCGGGCGGTGAACTCGCCCGGTCCTGCGGATCGGCAGCCCGCCGCCAATAGCTTCGCCAGAAGGGCCTCGACCAGGCAGTCGCTCGCGTGTACGTGCAGCTCGATCAGGTCCTGACCGGTGTAAGAGCGGGGCGCGAGAAACGGGTAGAGCTGGGCGTCTACCGACAGGGCGTCGCTGATTCGAACGGCGCCGGAGAGGAGGGTGCGATTTGAGATTTGAGATTTGAGATTTGAGATTTCAGAGGCCGGGTCGAAGATCCTTTTGCAGATCGACAGCGCGTCGGGGCCGCTGACGCGGACGATGGACCGCACGCCCCCGGCCGCGGAACTGACGGCCACGATGGTGTCGCTCAGGTCGTACATAACCCGCAGATGCCGCGAGGGCGCCACGTTCGAAGTCGGTTCGAGCGTCGCGCCCTCGTCTGAAATCCGAAATCAACAATCAACCATCGCACATCACTTGAACCGGTAGAACGGCTTGGGCTTCTTCTTCTTGACCTTGCCGCCCATCTTGCTCGTCGTGGGGATCAGGCCCTGCGACTCCATCTCTTCCCGTTCGCGGATGTGCTTCTTGATCACATACTGCTCGATCACGCCTGCGAACGTACTCGACATGATGTACAGGTTCACGCCGGAAGGCGCGGTGTACAGCATCAGCGGGAACATCAGGGGCATCATGATGTTCATCATCTTCTGCTGCTGGGCAAGCTGCGGATTGGTCGCGGCCGAGGGCTGCTGCATCGGCGTGAGCTTCTGTTGCAGGTAGAACGCCACGCCCATCAGGATCGGAAGCAGGTTCAGCGCCCCGAACTGCCACTCGACCCACGGGATCGTGACCGGTGGCCACGTGATCAGCATATCCGGGACGGACAGGTCGGTGATCCAGAAAGGCAGGAACGCCGCGCCGCGAAGGTCGATGCTGGTGTAGATCGCGCTCCACAGGGCGATCCAGATCGGCATCTGCACGAACATGGGCAGGAATCCCATGATCGGCGACGCGCCCTGCTCGCGGTAGAGCTCCATGAGCTTCTTGTTCATCTCGGCCTTGTTGCTGCCGTACTTCTGCTTGATCTCTTCCGCCCGCGGGGCGAGCTTGCTCATCTTGTGCATCGCGATCTGGCTCTTCTTTGTGACCGGGTGCAGGACCAGTCGCATGATGAAGACCAGGATGATGATGACGATGCCGTAATTCGGGATGACGTAATACATCCAGTTCATGATCGCCAGGATGCCGAAGGCCAGCGGATTGATGATGCTCGTCGGGCAGCAGCAGCTCATGAAGTCGATCGTATGCTCAAAGCCCAGGGCCCGATACAGCGGGACCTTGTCGAACCGGCCCTTGTCCTTCGGGCCCAGGTAGAGCTGGAACGAGTGCGTCTGGCTGGCGTTGGCCTCCAGGGCGACCGGCACGCTGCGGACCACGAAGCCCAGCGATTCGTCGCCTGTGCTGTGCTTGGCGTCCAGATCGGGGTTATAGTAGACCGCCTGCTTGCCCGCGATCCAGTTGACGCCGGGTTCGCCTTGGGCGGTCGTCGGGACCAGAATGCCCGCGAAGTACTTGCTGACCGTGGCGACCCAGAGGAACGAGGAATCCGCATTGCGAGGTTTCAGTTCCCGCTTTTCCGCAGTGTCCGCCTTGGCCAGGGCTTTCATGTCCAGCCCGGCGACCTGGATCTCTCCGCCAGGAGTCTTGAAGGCCGCGACGACCTTTCGCATGTCCATGCGATAGCCGCTTTCCATGGGCAGGCCCAGCGGACCCGTCAGTTCGTAGCTCACCTGCTGCTTGCGGTCCGCCAGGTTCTCCATCTGGAGGCTGACGTCGAGCATGTAGTTGTCCGGATGGACGCGATAGGTCTTGGTCAGTCTGAGCACGGGCCGGTCGCTCGCATCCACGACCATCGCCTCGAACGACGCGGCTTCGCCCCCGCCTTGAAGCTTCTCGACCGGCAGGGCGCGCCAGCTCAGAGCGCCCAGCTTGTGGGCGGACGCGCCGCCCTCGGCAAAGCTCCGCTCCAACCGCTGGTTGGCCATGGAGAGCCAGAGGTCCTTGCCGACCTCGACGGGCGAAAGGAACTCGAGAGGTTTCGGCTCCTTGCGGTCGCGGTCGTCGAACTCGCGGAAGGTCGCGGTCTGAATGGCCGCCCCTCGGGAGTCGAGCACCAACTGGTACTTGAACGCGCTGGCCTTGTCGGTCGAACCGATGGTCACGTCGGCCCTGTCCCCGCCGACGGCGCCGAAGGATTCCGCAGGGCCCGCCTGGAGCTGCGGCTGCGCAGGCTGGGTTTGCGCCGGTTGAGCCGCGGCGGGAGCGTTGGCATCTGCCGACGGCGTCGCCACATCGCTCGTCTGCTGGAGGAGAATGAGCCGCGGAAATCCCGACTGGACGATCAGTCCGCCGCAGAGCAGACAGAACCCGACCAGAACCACAATCAAAATCGTTTTCACGTTCATAGACTCACAAGTCAAAAAACCAAGGATCAAAAATCAGACTTCCGTCTATCGTCCGTCCTTGAGCCGCTCGGCGTGGAAATTGTCCAGACGGTCGATCGCGAGGATCTTCTTCATCGTCGTCTCGTAGTCGTACTCGAGACGGACGAAGTGCACTTTGTTCTCTTCGACGAACACGTAGCTGGCACGGTTGTCCTTGTCGCGCGGCTGGCCGACCGAGCCGATGTTGATGATTGCCTTCTCGTCCTCGATGATGGGGTAGACCCCGCCCAGTTCATCGGGCAGATAGAAGTCCGGCTCGTCCAGGAACACACCCGGCATATGGGTGTGTCCGATAAAACACACATGCTCAATCCTCTCGAACAGGGTGCGGACCTTTGCCGGGTTGGTGTAGACGTCGTCCGGGAAGATGTACTCGTTGATCGGGCGTCGCGGCGAGGCGTGTACGAACTCGATCGTCGTCGGCGTCGGGCCCAACTGGACCTTGATGACATGACGCATGGACAGCTCGCCCAGGAACCGCCAGCGCCGGTCGCTCTTGGGTCCGGGCTCCTGCATTTCGAGCACCTCACGGGTCCAGAAGCTCGCCTGCTCGGCCCCGTAGTTGAAATTGGTCGGCTCGTAAAACACGGCGTAGTCATGGTTTCCCAGCACGCACCACTCGGACCGTTCGATGATCAGGTCCAGGCACTCGATGGGGTTCGGACCGTAGCCGACCACGTCGCCCAAGCAGTAGATCTTCTGGATGCCGCGCTTCTCGATGTCGGCGAAGACCGTGCTGAGGGCCTCGATGTTCGAATGTATATCGCTCAAGATCGCAAACATAAGCTCGTGCACGCAAAACAGGTACGAATTCGCATAACCGCGACAAAACACCAGTTGATAGCACAAAACCGCCCGGATTGCCAGAGCAATCTTCGGCCGTGGCAGGGGCAAACGCGATCTTCGGGAGGACAGGCTCCCCTCTTGTCATCCTGAGCGGTAGCGAAGGATCCGGCCCCCGAAGCAAACGAGCGCACGTTATGGCGTCCAAGCCGGATGCTTCACTTCGTTCAGCATGACAAAGGGCGGCTGCCCCCGTGAGATCCAATCGCACATCCCGCAGCCACAGGCCGGCAAATGCGGGTTGCCCGGCCCGCCGGACCTGGTATATAATGCGGCTTTGCACGATTATTGCTTGGACGAGGTGCGCCTTGGTAGGCATTACCCTTCTTGAAACACATAACTTGATCAAACGATATTCCGGCCGGGTCGTCGTCAACGAGGTCTCGGTCACGATCGAGCAGCGCAGCATCGTGGGCCTGCTGGGCCGAAACGGAGCCGGCAAGACCACCACCTTCCGCATGATCATGGGCATGGTCACGCCGGACAAGGGCAAGGTGGTCTTCGAGGACCGCGAAATCACCAAACTGCCCATGTTCAAGCGGGCTCGCCTGGGCATCGGCTACCTGTCGCAGGAGCCCAGCATCTTCCAGCGGATGAGCGTCCGCGACAACCTCCTGGCGATCCTGGAGACCATGTCGCTGACGCGCAAGGAACGCAAGATGAAGGCCGAGGCCCTGATCGAGCGGTTCGGCCTCAAGGAAGTGGCCAAAAGCCACGGCCGATTCCTCTCCGGCGGCGAACGTCGCAAGCTCGAAATCGCCCGGGCCATGGTGACCGATCCGTCGCTGATCCTGCTCGATGAGCCCTTCAGCGGCGTCGACCCGATCGCGGTCGAGGACCTCCAGCAGGAGATTCGACGGCTGGTCGCCTCCGGCGTGAGCATCCTGATCACCGACCACAACGTCGAGCGGACCCTGGAGGTTGCGGACAAGGCCTACATCATCGACCACGGCAAGGTGATCGCCGCCGGGCCGCCGGCCGAGATCGTCAAAGACGAACTCGTCCGAAAAAGCTACCTCGGCAACACCTTCGCCGGCCACGAATTCGACGAGCCGGCGCAATCATGATCCAGCACCATTTTGGCAGCGTAGAACAGGGTGTGTGAGATGATCGACATCGACAAGTGCGGGATGACGCGGTTTCCGGCTCCGGTGTTGCGGGGCAAGTCCGCGCCGGTGGAGAAGATCGACGACTCGATCCGCAGGCTGGTCGAAAAGATGACCGACCTGATGATCGAGTTCAAGGGGGTCGGGTTCGCCGCGCCCCAGGCGGGAGTGGGCCTGCGCCTGTTTATCGTCTCGCTTAGCGGCACGCGTGACAACGTCCGCGTATACATCAACCCGACGGTGACCGGGCTGGGCGATCTCGAAGAGGCGGAGGAAGGCTGCCTGTCCGTGCCGGGCGTGTGGGCCAAGATCCGCCGGTACAAGAAGGCGACCGTGACCGCCACCGACCTCGACGGCAAGCAGTTCACCGAGGAGGCCGAGGGCCTGCACGCCCGCGCCCTGCAGCACGAATACGACCATATCGAGGGCACCGTGATCGTCAACCGGATGAGCGCGACGGCGCGAATCGCCCACCGTCGGCAGCTCAAGAAGCTGCTCGACGCACAGGAAGAGAAATGAAGTGTGATCGTTGATGAACATCGTCTACCTCGGCAGCGGAGAATTTGGGTTGCCTTGCCTGGACGCCGTTCGGTCGTCTCGACATGGTCTTGCGCTGGTGGTGACGGGGCAGGCCAGTCCCGCGGGACGAGGCCGTAAGGTGTGCCCCACGCCGGTAGCGCACTGGGCGGAGAACAACGCGGTTCCGCTGATCGAGAGCGAGAACGTCAACGATCCCCAGATCGTTCGACGGATCGCGGAAGCCCATCCGGACGTGCTCCTGGTCATCGCCTGCGGCCAGAAGATCGGACGCGAACTGGTCGAGCTGCCGACCAGACTCGCGATCAACGTGCACTCCTCGCTGCTGCCCAAGTACCGCGGGGCCGGCCCGATCAACTGGGCCATCCTCCGCGGCGAAACCGAAACCGGAGTCAGCATCATCACGCTGGCGGACCGCATGGACGCCGGCGACATCCTCGCCCAGGCCAGGACGACCATCGACGTTTTCGAAACCGCAGGCGAGCTGCACGACCGCCTGGCGCAACTGGCGGCCCCTCTGCTGATCGAGACGCTCGACAAGATCGAGTCTGACACGGTGGTCTTCACCCGCCAGAACGAATTCGAGGCGACCAAGGCCCCCAAGCTCAAGAAGTCCGACGGGTTCCTCGATTTCGGGGAGCCCGCGTACATCCTGGCCGACAAGATCCGCGGCCTGTGGCCCTGGCCCGGCGCCGCGGCCAATTTCGTCTCCTCCGAGACCGGCAAGACGACTCGGGTCATCCTGGCCTTGGCCGAGGTGATCTGGGGCGACGCGCCCCCCCAGGCGGCCCCCGGCACGTTCGACGAAGACCTCAACATCCTCTGCGCCCAGGGCAGACTGTCGATTCGCAAGATCAAGCCCGCGGGAAAAGGCCTGATGGAATTCAAAGCCTTCATCAACGGCTGGCACGTCCGCCCGGGCGACCGATTGACGAAGGTCGAGGAATAGAAGCAGCATGGCCGCTCAGGGTCTCCAATCCGCTAGGGCGATCGCGGCCCACGTCCTCAACGGCTTCGATCCGGCCCGCGAATACGCCGGGCAGGCGCTCGACCGCCTGCTCGACCTCACCCAGGAACGCCAGCGAGCGACCGATCTCGTCCACGGCACGATCCGCAATCGCAGCGCGATCGACACCGTGATCGCGAAGTTCTCCGGCCGACCCACCGCCTGCATCGACGCCAGGCTCCTGACCATCCTGCGGATCGCGGTCTACGAGATCGCGTTCAGTCCCGCGACGCCGGTCTATTCGATCGTCGATGAAGCGGTGAACACGGTCGGCAAGTCCGGCGGCAAGAAACAGAGCGGATTTGTCAACGCGGTCCTGCGACAAATCGTCCGGCACGTCGCCAACCGCCAGGCGGACCTCACCCAGGCAAGTCCCAGGCGCTCGCTCGTCCAGACGCCCCAGACGGGCTGCGAGTTCGACGCGGACTTCCTGCCCGATCCTGCGACGGACGCCGGGATGCATCTGAGCCTTCGCTTCTCGCTGCCTTCCTGGCTGGTCGCGGTATGGTTGAAGGAGTTCGGTCCCGAGCGGACCCTCGACATCTGCATGGCCTGCAACCGAAGGCCCAGCCTCTATATCCGCGTCAATCCGCTTCGTACGACGCCGGCAGATCTCCTGGCGAGGTTTCAACAGGCGGGCGTGCAGGGCGAGCCCGTTCCTGGCGACAGCTCCCGAGGATCGGCCATGATCCGAGTGACCGGGCCGCATGCGGTGACGCAACTGCCCGGCTTCTCCGAAGGCCTCTTCAGCGTGCAGGATCTCTCGGCGTCGCAGGTGGTGCGGTTCCTCGATCCGCAGCCGGGCTGGTCCATCCTCGACCTGTGCGCGGCGCCGGGCTCCAAGACCACGCAGATGGCTGAGCTCTCGCGGGACGCCGCGACCATCACCGCGACCGACATCGACCCGGTCCGCCTGGAGCGGGTGAAGGAGAACATTGCTCGTTTGGGTCTGGCGAGCGTAACGATCGTCCCGCACGCGCAACTGGAACAGAGAACAGAGCCCTTCGACGCGGTCCTGCTCGACGCCCCCTGCTCGAACACTGGCGTCCTGGCCCGGCGGGTCGAAGCGCGGTTCCGCGTTACGGCCCAGGCGGTGAAGGACATCGCCTTAATCCAGAAGGGCCTGCTCGCGAAGGCCGCAGGTCTGGTCAAGCCGGGCGGTCGGATCTGCTACAGCACGTGCAGCATCCAGCAACGGGAGAACCAGGACAGGGTCCGTGACTTCCTGGCCGAGCACGGCGAGTTCACGTTGGCAGGCGAATCGCTCCTGTTGCCCGCGACCGGCCCCTTCGATCACGACGGCGGCTACGTCGCCCTGCTGATCCGCAAGTAGCGCGTGGCACCGGAGGTGAAAGACCATGCCCATCACAGCGTGCTTCCTCGCTCTGGCATTTCTCGCCGTGATTCTGCTCATCCCTATTGCGCCGATCTCGCTGATCCTGCGGCGCCGCGGGAGAAGGCGGATCGCAATGACTCTTCTGGGTCTTCCCGTCGGCCTGATCGTCCTGTCCGCACTCTTGACCGTGCTCGTTCTCGTGGCGATGTGGCAATACGATGTCCGCATGTCTCGGAATCCCGTGCGTCTCTTTGAGAGCACGTGCGGCCGGAGTCCGTAGTCCGTAGGGTGCGTACCACGCACCATTGATACGCCGGATGTGAAAATGGTGCGTAGTACGCACCCCACAAGAGGCTATTGCGGACCGATGTCTTCGAAGGGAATCCGCTGGAAGCCCGGCAGCTTGTACGCCGGGGAGTCGTCTCTGAGGGCCAGGTTCAGCGACTGCTCGTCGACGAAGCGCGGGTCCTGGTCTTCGATGTTGTCTATGAACGTGTAGAAATCGAAGCCGCCGCTGCCGCCGAGGCTGTTCTTCTCGAGCCAGCGTTTGTTCTGCCAGCCGATGCAGCGGGCGATCACACAGCCTTCGGGCTCCTTGGCCTGCTCGTAGCCGTTGTCGAGGATGTGCGCGAGCTTCGGGTAGCGTTTGCTCCAGGGCGGCTGCGTGTAGTTGTACCGCTCGATCTTGGCCAGCAGCTTCCAGCTCTCGTCCTTGTCGATCCAGACCTTGCCCCGACGATCGGTGAAATGGGCCGAGCCGCACTTGGCGATGACGTTGTTCTCGATCGTGTTGTCGCGCCCGCCGCCGCACATGATGGCCCGGCCGCTGATCTCGTAGAAGACGTTGCCGAAGACGGTGATGCCGCTGGCGCAGTCGTCGAGGTAGACCGCGTGGACGCCGTTGGAGCCTGGCAGGTTGCTCTTGATGTGGTGGAAGAAATTGTGGCGGATGAGATTGCCGCGAAGGCCCCAGTCCCGACCCGCGTAGACCGAGCCCGCGTCGTCCACCTCGTAGCAGACGCTGTGAATCTCGTTGCGCTCGATGAGGTGCTCGTTGCCGCCGAAGAGGATGGCCGAGTGCGGGGCGTCGTAGAGCAGGTTGTCGGCGGCGACGTTGCCGACTCCGTCGAGTCGGACCGCGGGCGCGTAGGTCCGCTCCCACCGGCCGAAGTTGTGGATTCTGCAGTCCCGCACGGAATTTTCGCCCGCGATCAGTTGGCGTCGATCGCCGCCGGAGACAGCGACGCCGGTCTTGCCGAGGCCGGAGATCTCGCAACCCGCGACGCCATTGCGCTGGCCTGAGATCGCGACGCCATCGGTCCGCAGGTTGCGGATGACGCAGGTGGCGACGAGATTGTCATGGCCCGAGATTTCGATGGCGCGACCGGCGCCGGTCTCGACGACGAGTCCCTCGATGCGGATGTGCGACGCGCCCTTGATCGAGACAATCGGCGCCGCCAGCGCCGAGAGCATCAGGTCGCTCGTCTCGAACCCCTCCGGCGGCCAGAAGTACAGCACGCCTTTTTGCCGGTCGAGGTACCACTCGCCGGGCCGGTCGATTTCTTCGAGCAGGTTCAGAACGTAGTAGGGCTTCCTGGCCGCGATACCGTAGCTGGGCGACTTGGCGAGGGTGATCTTCTTGTTCTGCGTGTCGATGCTCGCGATTCTCTCCATCCGATTGGCCCAGCCGTGGACCCAGTATCCGATCGCGTAGGCCTCGGAGGCGCCCAGCCACCGCTCGGGCCTGGGGTCCGCGTATCCGAACGTGATGTTGTTCTCCGCGGAGGTCGTCTGGACGAAGCCTTCGTTCGGCCAGCGGGCCACCGGCATCAACGCGCCGTTGCAGGACAACTCCGCCTGGAGCGGCTCCAGATTGCTGGTGATCCCGCGACCCGCCAGATCCGTCTTGAGGCATTTGCCTTGCGCAGCGGGGTCCAGGTGCGAGAACTCCGCATCCGAGGGCGCGACCGGGACGAACCATTCCGCTCTGAGCTGCCGTCCGCCGATGAGACGGACATCCTCGTTGGGATAGGCACGATAGGCGATCGGCTTGCCCGGCTCGCCGGAATCTTCCGCACTGAGCACGAAAGACTGCGTGCGAACATGCCTGCCCGCGCGGAGGTACACGACCAGTCCACCTTCGCCCAAAACGCGGGCTTTCGATTCGCGGATCGTGTCGCGGGCCTTCTCCAGCGTGGCGAATGGCTTTTCGATCGTGCCGGGATTGGCGTCGCTGCCGTCGGTCGCGACATAGTAGTCCCGAGCCAGGGACAGCGAGCAGGGCAGCAGGACAAAGCAGCACAGGCAAAGCAATCGGTTCATCAGGTCCCCTCTGTTTGGAGCCACAAAAACCATCGGGTCGTCAGGAGAAGATCTCGCGGTCGAGCTGGCCGAGGAAGAAGCGTCCGTCGTTGCGCATGAAGTTCAGGATGCCGTCGAGCTGCTGATCGATGAACGCCCGCTCGTTCGAGACCACCGCCATGCCCAGCACCGCCGCGATCTTGCTGTCCTGGTGCTCGACCTCCGACACCGAGACGTTGAACCGGCTCTGCAACCGCCCGATCACGCTCTTGACGATGTGGCGCTTCTCCTTGAGCGAGCCGATAGCCTGCATGTGCAACGTGACCGTCATGACGCCGACCAGCATCGATTGCTCCTGACAAGATTCTCAACCGCCCAGGACGTGGAGAACGCAGGAGAGGAGCGGACGAAACAAAGCCTGTGTTCTCTGCAACACTCGGCGTCCTCGGCGGTTATACTCCATTCGGACGGATCTTCTGGCCCGCAGGATACCGTCGCCGCCGGAATTGGTCAACCTTCAGTAGAGCCGGGCCTTGAGGTTGTGCCGACCTGCGCTCTTGCCCCCGCGACGGAAGAGGGGTACAATACCCTCTGATTTGGTTAGGAAGGGCACACATGGGCAACAAATACGTCAGGGCGATCTTCCCGGGATCGTTCGATCCGATCACCAACGGGCATCTGGACGTGGTCAAGCGGGCCATCGGCCTGTTCGATGAGATGATCATCGCGGTCGGGCGCAGTCCGATCAAGAACCAGCTCTTCACGCCCGCCGAGCGGGTCGAAATGATCGTCGAGCTCGTCGGCGACATGCCCGGCGTGATCGTCGAGAGCTTCGAGGGCCTGATGGTCGAGTACGCCGCACGCAAGGAGGCCGACGTGGTCCTCCGCGGCCTGCGCAGTCTCACCGACGTGCAGTACGAGTTCCAGCTCGCCATGACCAACCGCGCCGTCGCGGGCATCGAAACGATCTTCATCATGACCAGCGAGCAGTACGGGTTCACCAGCTCGACGCTGATCCGCGAGATCGCCTCCCTCGGCGGCGACCTCTCGAACCTGATCCCCCCGAGCGTCCAGCGCCGCCTCCAGGAACGCTACAACCGCCTGCGAGCGGAGAAAATCTGAGATCTGAGATCTGAGATCTGAAACGGGCCTCCCGCCGTAAGTCTCTTGCAGGGCGGATCTTAGCTCCTGCTGCTTCCTGCCTTCTTTTATTCTAAGAATCGCTATCGTTTTTCTGTTGACATCTAACATTCCTCGCCTTATCATATCCTGTGTTTGTGGAGCGATTCATTGCGGCCCGCGAACATCCGTCACCTGCGGGCCGCCGGCCTGGATGGGCGACCGATGCGTCGCCCCGAGACAACGGAAGGGAGACATCATGTCCCAGATCGAGTGCTGTGCCAATTGCGTGTATGCCTGGCGCGACCTGCAGTTGACGGTGTTGGGGATGCGGGCGCGGATGCCGGTCGGTCCGATGTGCGCCAATCGGCCGGGGCATTTCGGCATCCCCCGGATCACGCCGCTGGGCCCGGTGTGCTGCAACTACCGACGCAAAGGCGAAGGGCCCGACGCCTCCGCCAAGTCCATCACCCTGACCAACGGCATGGTCACGTACGTCGACGCCGCGGACTACGAGGAAATCAGCCGGTACACGTGGCGTCTCGTCAGCGGCGGCTACGCCGGAAGGTACGAGAAGCGAAAGTGCGTCCTCATGCACCGCCAGATCATGAACCCGCCGGAAGGCATGTTCGTGGATCATCTCCACGGCAACCGCCTGGACAACACGCGAGCCCACCTGCGAATCTGCACGCCTTCCGAGAACGCGCTGAACCGCAGGAAGAATGCCGGTTCCGCCTCGCGGTACGTGGGAGTCTACTATAACAAGAAGCGAAAGAAATGGATTGTCCTGGTCCGCCTCAATGGCAAGTACAAATTCGTAGGTCAATTCGACGACGAAATCGAAGCAGCGAGGGCCTACGACCGAGCGGCGGTCGAGCGTCTGGACGACTTCGCCCGTCTGAACTTCCCCCAGGAATGGCCGCCCGAGCGGAGAGCCGAGGTCCGCGCCCAGCGGGACGCGGACCGGAAGGAAGAGACGTAGGACGGAAGGCCCGAACGCGAACTGGCTGGAAACCCTCCCGGATGGGTTCACCACGGAGACACGGAGGACACGGAGAAGCTCTTCTCATAGCCGACAAAAAGGGCGAAAAGGCGAACCGCTGATGAACGCAGATGAACGCGGATTGGATCGAGCCGCAGAAGTTCCATCGCGGCCTTCGGCCGCAACCGAGATGTTTGTGAACCACGAATCACACGCATCACACGAATCTGCCCCGCGGTGTTCCCTTTTCTATTCGTGCCATTCGCGCTTTCTCTGTGTCCTCTGGGCCTCGGTGGTGCATCCGCGGTTCCATTCCTTGGAAAGAAGTGTCACGCGCAGAGACGCAGGGACGCAGGGGGTCGAAACGGAAGCGGCCGCCGACTGCGAACCGGGAACCGATAACTGAGAACTGACGCCATCCGGAGAGTTCTTGCCGCCGAGGCCACAGAGGCCTTCGACCACAACCCGGAGAGTCATAGCCGAAAGAAACGAAAAAGGGACGAAAAGAAAGGAGCCAACAGGGCCTGGGGAGCAGTGACGCCGAAAGGCGTTATCTTCCCGGGCCACGGGCCACGAGTCCCGGCTTCTTCCCCCCCGCTCCCACGCTTCTACGCTTCCACGCTCCCACGCGGCCCCAGCCGCATTATTCCCGAAGTGCAGACTATAGTCTGAAGCCATCCCGCCCCTCGGCCGCTACCCTGACTTATATCGAATGGAGTCGCTCTATGGATCACGTGACTGACTGAAAGGGATGAGATGTTGCTGTGGAACAGTGACGAGGCGGGACTGCTTCTTGGTCAAGAGCGTCGCGAGGCAATCGCCACGATTGAAACACATCACTACACGCACAGTGTTCCAAGTGGGAAGAGCCATTACATCACATTCGACGGCGCAATAGTCTGTTGGGCGATTCCAGCGAACAAGAACATCGGGGGATTTTTGCTTGGTCGCCACACGACTGTCTGGGAGTTGTCGCGTTTGTGGGCTCCAGATGGTCATCGGAGGAATCTGCTGACCGAGGCAATCGCCTACGCGATCAAGGTACTCATGAAACTTGAACACCCGGAGATTCTCGTATCCTACGCCGATCCCAATGCGGGTCACTCGGGAGGCGTGTACCGCGCTGCGTCGTGGATCTTCTTGGGTCAATGTGATGAAAGCAGGGCCTATCGTGACTGCCACGGCTATATCGTTGCCAGGAGGGCATTTCACAGCGGTTCAAAGGGGATGACGAAACAGCAGATCATGGACGCAGGATACACACAATTGCGGTTGCCGGGGAAGTTCCGATTCGCAAGACCATTATCGCGCAAAGTGCGAAGAGAGTTGCGGATGCGATTTCCCCAATGGTGCATCAAGTGATGCATCACCAATTCAGCGGCTGCTCGTGCAGGAATCGTTATACGCTGACAAGTAGTCATCCAGATTCCTGATTCACTGAGGGAGTCTTGCCGCCGCGCGGAAGATCGCACTTGTCTCCATGGAGGGTGGCTATTGAGACACGATATTCCCCTTGGACACGGCCCATATCGTGGGCGCCATCGTGGAGGCGATGGAGACCCTTGGCTTGAACCGAGAAACGGACACCCTGATGCTCTCGGTTGACTGGTAACGAGTACTGGATAGAATGGTAGCGTCATGAGATAAGGGCAAGGGTAAGTTCGTGCGCCGCCAGCCCCGATACCAGAAGTTGCGGTTGATACTTGACTCTCATGACCACAACCGAACATCAGTCAGCATAACGAGGTCATTGAGGCTGCCGTACCATGTCTGAGACGAATCGTAAACGCCTCGAAACTGCCGCCATCATCGTGGGATATGCTATGAGCCGCCTCGATGGGCGATATCTGGACTCCCAGAAAGTACGAACCTGGAAGGCGGCTCTTGAACAAGGCGCAAAGGCACTCGGAGTACCCGCCGCAAGTCTGAAGAACTTGCGCGACGAATTCGATCCCTTCCATGATAACGAACGCAAAGGCTGGTGGCAGCGGGCCCTTCGTCCCAACAGGCAGCGGGTCATGGGCGATCTTTCCGGAATGAGTGACGATGCACTCCTCGAATGCGTGAACCGAATTCTCGGTCAGGATGACGCCGCAACCAAGGACCTGGTCGATTCGCTTGTGGAGGCTCGTCCACCCGCACACAATGTTGCGGAGCGCTTGTTCACAGGCCGACGAGCCGAGACTCTCTTCTTGGAGAACTGTGAATCCTGGGTCGGTATCCCTCGATCCAAGATGATTGATCGCCGGGATTCGGCAATGGGTTTCGACTTCGCAGTCTCGGGGTTTCCAGAGCGGGCGATTGAGATAAAAGGCTTGAGAGGTCACTCCGGTGCGATCCAGTTCACGGATTGCGAGTGGTCCCAAGCGAAGACTCGCCAGGAGGATTACTGGCTCGTGGTGGTCGGCAACGTGACAGCAGTCCCCATCTTTGGCGTCTGGAAGGACCCTCAGCGTCTGCTGCGTGCGCAATGCCGTTATCAGCGAAGTGTCGCCGCACTCTGGACCTCGCGGATAACGCTGCAGATGTGAACGCCGAAAGAACGAGAGTAAGCAGAATCGTCCGGTCTTTTGCGTGCTTTCCAGGCTCATCCAGGTCTTGTATACACCTATGGTTCTTGGGGACGCCGTCCCCAAACCCCTGAGATTTATCGCTTTGCGCCAATAGCATGGATAGAGAAGCCGCGCGACACCGTTCTGGGGCTGGGTAGAATATCTGCGGGTCGGTTTGCGGACTGTCCGTCCCATCCACCCTTTTTGTGACCTCTTGCGGATGGAACAAGGCCAAGGTACTCTGGACCTTGCCGTTGCGGAGGATAGGGCTCTGCTGAGAAGCAACCTGAGCGCCACAACGGTCCAGTGGCATGGCGACGCCGCTCTTGCGGGGCGTCGCCTTATTGGCACACCATGCTGCTGGCGCAAAGCGGAAAATCTCCTCCGCATGCCCGCTAGATCGGAAGAGCGTCGTGTAGGGAAAGAGTGTAGATCTCGGGGGTCG